>JASFYY010000001.1:0-20722 GCA_045046875.1 Verrucomicrobiota bacterium
CAGCCCAACGACCATGCGACACGTAATTTTTTTCGGTATTTCGATTTGTTTGCTTTCCGTCGCCAGTGCGGAGAAACCACAGGGCGCCTCAGATGCCCCAACCCATGTTGATCATCGCGAGCTTAAGGAGCCGGTATATCAATCCATGCAGTTTTAGGGGTGACTCCCCAAGCATAATAAAAGTTGTCTTTGGAAAAATAGCTGATAGGATGGGAAATCACAAGTAGAAAGGGAAGCGATTATGAGGAAAATACGGGAGTTTTTGTTGGGGGCGGAGGGGCAGACGAATTATTATCATGTGGTGAGCCGGACGGCGGGGCGGGATATCTTGTTTGGTGACGATGAGAAGGAGGTTTTTCGAATTTTGATGCTCAAGCAGTTGAAGTTCTCAGGGCTGCGGGCGTTGGCGTGGTGTTTTATGGGTAATCATTTTCATTTGTTGCTGGAGGTGCCTGATAAGGAGATGGCTTTGGCTAGGTGGTCGCGGGAGGATTATTTGCAAAAGCTCAGTGTTTTTAAGAGCGAGTGGACGACGAAGCAGGCGCTCGATGAGGTGGAGCGTTGCCGGGAAATGGGGGCGGAGAGTCGTTTGGATGAAATCGCTGAGTCGGTGAAGGGGCGTTTGTTTGATCTGTCGATGTTCATGAAGGAATTCAAGTTGAAGATGACTTTGGCCTACAATAAAAAACATGGGCGTTGTGGGACTTTGTGGGAGGGGCCGTTTAAAAGCGTATTGTTACAGGGAGCGGACGAGGGTGAAAGCAGTGATGCGTTGCGCATGGTGGCGGCTTACATCGATCTGAACCCGATTCGAGCGGGGCTGGCGAAGGAGCCGGAGGGCTACCGGTGGTGTTCCTATGCGGCTGCAGTGGCTGGTAATCGTGGAGCTCGTCAAGGGCTGTGTTATGCTGTGACGGGGCGCAGTCGGGTGGCGTGGAAGAAAGTGGCGCAGGAATATCGCTGTTTGTTGTATGCGAAGGGAGAAGAGGTGGAGGCGGATGTCACGGTGGACGGTTATAACAAAGCTAAAGGGGGATTCAGTCGGGAGAAAATCAAAGAAGTGTTGGAATTGGGCGGGCGTTTACCGGTGGCGGAGGTTTTGAGGTGCCGAGTGAGGTATTTCACCGATGGTGCGGTGTTGGGGAGTCAGCGCTATGTGGATGAGTTTTTTGAGAGCAAGAGGGATCAGTTCGGCGCGCGGCGTAAGGATGGTGGACGGAAAATGCGGGGAGCGCAGTGGGGAGATTTACGGGTATTGAGGGATTTGAAAGCGGATGTGATTCAGTAATCGCTGTGGACATGCAACGCGTGGGGTCAGCCCTAGAGAACAACTGAAGGTGATTGGCGCTTGTTCACGCCCATAAATTACGATCCAAACTGCGGTATTGAATCGCTTCGAGCAGGTGTTGCGGCTGGATCTGCTCTACGGCTTCGAGATCAGCTAAGGTGCGCGATACTTTGAGAATGCGGTCGTGGGCGCGGGCGGAAAAGTTGAGCTCGTTCATCGCTTGTTCGAGCAAGGCGTGGGACTCGGCTTCGAGCTGGCAGTGCTGGCGGACGAGCTTGGAGGGCATGATGCTGTTGGTGGTGACACCGTTCTCTTGGTCGAAACGTTGTTGTTGAATATGGCGGCATTTTTCAACTCGGCTGCGGATGGTTGCAGAGTCGTCACCACTGTCACCGCTGCTGGACAACTGTTTGTAATCAACGCTGGGCACTTCGACGTGCAGGTCGATGCGGTCGAGCAGGGGGCCGGAGATGCGCTGACGGTATTTTTCGATTTGCCCAGCGGAGCAGCGGCATTGTTTTTTTGGATCACCGAGGTAACCACAGGGACAGGGGTTCATCGCGGCGATCATCATGAACTCGCTGGGGAAGGTGAAGGTGCCGGCGGCGCGGGAAATGGTGACTTGCCCGTCCTCCAAAGGCTGGCGCAGGACTTCGAGGGTGGAGCGACGAAACTCGGGCAGCTCGTCGAGAAAAAGGATGCCGTTCTGAGCCAGGCTGACTTCGCCGGGGGATGGGTGGCTGGTGCCGCCGAGCAGTCCGGCATCGGAGATGGTGTGGTGCGGCGAGCGGAAGGGGCGGGTGGCGATGAAGCTGTGACGGCTGTCGATCAGGCCGGCGACACTGTGAATCTTGGTGGTTTCGATGGCTTCGCTTTCGGTCATCGGCGGCATGATGGTGGCCATGCGTTTGGCGAGCATCGACTTGCCTGTACCAGGAGGGCCGATCATCAGGGCATTGTGTCCGCCGGCCACAGCGACTTCGAGCGCGCGTTTGACGTGGGCCTGGCCTTTGACGTCATTGAAATCGATGTCATAACGGGATTGCTGTTTAAAAAAATCCTCGCGGTCGATTTTCTCTGGAGCGATGTTGCCTTCCCCTTTGAGTAAGTTGATGGCGGCCTGGAGATCAGGGATGGCGTAAACGTAGATGCCTGCGACCAGACTGGCTTCGCGTGCGTTTTCTGCCGGCACCAGGATGGCTTTGTGTCCTGCGGCTTTGGCTTCGAGAGTGAGCGAGAGGATGCCTTTGACTGGTCGCACCCGGCCATCGAGGGCGAGCTCGCCAACGATGGAGCATTGTTCGAGCGCACCGGCTTTGAGATCTTCGCCGAGGGCGATGATGCCCACGGCGATAGGCAGATCAAAACTGGGGCCTTCCTTGCGCACATCGGCAGGGGCGAGGTTGATGGTGGTGCGGCCTTTGGGTTTGCGGTAGGCGGCATTGCCGATGGCGGTCCAAACCCGGTCGCGGCTTTCTTTAACCGCCACATCAGGCAAGCCGACGATGACGATGCTGGGATCCCCATCACCTTCGTTGACTTCGATCTCGATACTGAGCGCATCGACTCCATGGAGAGCGCCGGAATGGACGCGAGTGAGACTGGACATGATCTGAAAATGGTGGCAGATCAGCGTGGCGGGGGCAATGCTTTTGCATACCTTTAATCCCGATTTTTAGTTTAAACTTAGCAAAATAGTCAAAAATGGGGTCGGGCTGGAATGGTATTGATTGGGCGAAAGATCTAATCGAGGCAATATTTCGGCCTAATTGACGCAAGCCTAAGCTTGCTTGTGGGGAGTGGAAGTCTGTCAGGCAATCAATCCGAGATTCGTTCTTTTTGCTCCCGGGAATACCGCGTCGATATGGGAGTTTCCGGTAACATCCTCCAGCACCTCACCCAGTACAGAGCGATAATCGTAGGAGATGCGGAGACCGCCGGGGCCGTCGGCAGCTTCATTTTTCATTGCTGGCCAGGGGCCATGTATGGTTCCGCCTTTGATGCGCCCTCCCATGACCATCATCGCAAAACCACGGCCGTGATCGGTTCCCAGCGAAGCATTTTCGTACAGCCGCCGGCCAAATTCCGTCATTACAACTGTGGTCACCCGGTGCCGAACCGTCTTCAGATCCTGATCAAAAGCGGCCAGTGCATTGGCCAGTATTTCGACTTTTTTGCCGTGGAAGCTGGATAGTGCTCCTTGGAAAAAATGTGTGTCCCAACCGCCAAAATCAACGCAGGCCACTTCCAAGCCAACATCTGCTTTGATCAGGCGTGCAATCTCCCGGAGACCGGTTGCCATTTTATGGTCGGGATAGTCTACTCCATTTTCAGGGACGTATTTTTGTTTGCGGATCTCTCGAACCCGCTGCAAAAGATCAACGGTTTCACGTCCTTGTTTTCCTAGCGCGGTTGCTTCTGCTCCGTATAAGCGTGAAAGTATCTGAGCAACCGCCTCGGGTTGACTGGCCCGGGTTTTTAATTCCAGATCTTCGAGTGACTGCAAAACACTTGCTGCCGGGGCTCCGCGCAAGGATTCAGGCATTATTGAACCGATGGCAACAGCCGACAGGGAAGTGGCGAGGCCTCCGCTGCGCGATCTTAAATGTCGCCCCAACCAGCCTCCGCCAATCGTTTCGCCAAAGGCCTCTCCATGTTCCATCTGATCCTGACATTCAAAGTGCGAGCCGCTGGTATTGTCCATACCCACTCCTTGAATCACTGCGAGGCGGCCCTCGTCAAAAACCGCTTTGAGCTTTTCCATTTTTGGATTCAAGCCGTAGTGCCCATCCAGATCCAGAGCGCTGTCCTTGCCGGTTTTTTTTGGTCGAGCTATTCCAATGGTTGGACGTTGGCGGTAATATTCGTCATCCTCATAGGGAATAAACATGTTCAGGGTATCGGCTCCGCCCCTGAGAAATAAACAAACCAGAGTGTGCTCCGGATTGCTGGCTGCGACTATGGCATTCCCTGTTAGCAGGTTTTGAATAAAACTTCGTCTGTCAGCGATTGGGTTCATGATCCTATTTTCTTAGCATTTCTGGAAAGCGGGAGAGGCCATTAATACTGCGAGCAATTCCACTTGTTGTTTTGGATGTTTGTTTTTGTTATCAAAGCTCGCCTGGTATTCCTCAATCGTTTTGATTTCATTTATTGTCGCTTGCCTGCCGAATAAATAGGCTGCAATCGTTTCGGTGGAAATGTCTTTTCCGTGAAAGGCATTTATCGATTTTGCCAGTTTTTCCAACTGAAGTTTCACATCGGGAATTTCATCGTTCACCACGCCGAAAGCAAAATTCCAGCGCCACAGCAAGGTTCCCATCCAGGGCATCGCTTCTTCCGGATAACCATCTGGGGTGGGGTGTGAAAACGGGGTTTGCCCCATGCGGTTGAAGTATTCGATGAGAGGTTTGTGGACATGGGTGTTGGCACCAAGCACTCGCAGGGTTGAGACGATGTAACGGAAGGGTCGTTTGAAACGCAGACCTTTTGATTGTTTGAATTCATCCGACAATAGGATGGTTCGCAACATGGTCTTGATATCGCCTTTGGATTTTGTGAAATCCGCAGTAACTCGTGAAACCAGGGTTTCAGGAGGCTCATAACTGACAAAACGGCGACAAAGTTTTAACGAAATATACCGGGCTGTAGCAGGGTGTTCGCACACGGTGTCGATCAGGTCTTCGAGATCTTTTTCTCCATCGTTGCCTTTTCTTGAAGGGATGGTTTTCCCCAGAATTGTTTTTTCTCCGTCGTCGTGGTGTGTGGGTTTGAAATAAACCGAGCCACGGTTGAGAAATGACTTTTTTTTCTTAATGGTCCAGCCCGTCAAGCAGCGGGCAGCTTCGCTCACATCTTTTTGAGTGTATCCGCCATGCACTCCCATGGTGTGTAATTCCATCAATTCACGGGAGTAATTCTCATTTGGAACATCATCGGTTCCCTTTCGCTTTCTATTCTCTTTGCCATCAAGGTAAACCAGCATGGCAGGCGATGTGACCGATGCCCGGATAAGGTCACGGAAGTTCCCCAGGGCATGTTTGCGAATCACGTTGAGATCATCCCATGGCTTGAAATAGACACAGTCACCCTTGCCCAGATCAATATTCAGGTGATCAGTCCAAAACCCGACCATCACTTCAAACAACTGTCGTTTGCTGTAGATAGCTCTTAGTAGGGTGTGGCGCGATAACTCTTCTCTTAATACGGTTTTTTTGAATTCATAGGCATTGCCCGGTTGGAAAAATACCGACTCAAAGCGTCGTGCACGTAATTCACAGGCGGTATCGTCGATGGTCGACGGTTGCAATTGTTGCTCGATCCACGATTGGGCGCCGGTAGACTTCACGTGGGAAATGTCACCTGGCCATGGGCCGTAGGCCGCCCGGTTGAGCAGGTGGTGGCTGTCGTCGATGTTCGCGGACTCTGCTACGAAAACCTTACCCGGCAATTTTTGACCGAAATGCCGAGTCACCGAGCTGATTGTTTTTTCACAACTCGCCAGGGCCAGCGTACTGCCAGCTAGTGCAGCTCCCTTTAGACTGTCTCGCCGAGTGACCTTTTTCATCTTGATACCGGGTTGGTGTAGGGCGGTTTACCTCTCAAACGCTTGGTTCAGGCTCTGCTACGGTGTGCTTTCCTGCTAGAGGTTCAAGCGCACTTTTTTTTGAGAAAATGCTTCGAAGCATTGCACCGAATCCGATCACAATGGTTATTAGAGGTAACAAAACCCAACCAATGATGGGAAACAGGAATGTCATAACCAGGGCAATGCCACCTCGACCAGTGACTCGGAATGCTGAGATATCTTCGCCTTCTTTGCCGAGCCTTTCTCCGATTAAAGTTGCCAGACCGGCCACGCCAACCTGGCTGAAAAAGAAGCCGATGCCCAGAACAAGTCCACCGAGAAAGGCGACCGGGCCACCTGCTTGAAGCAGTACGATTCCAACCGTCATTGTGATCGTTGTAGGGACCACTCCCCAGAGAAAACATTTCAATGACTGATTGGCGGTTTTTTCAGAAGCTTGCCGGACTTTATTTGGCCAGAGGGCTCGAGCGACTAGCCAGAAAGCCGGGTAGGCAATAATAAAACTGAGGGCGATTAAGAGTATTTTGAAAGTATCTGCAAATAACATGATTTTCTCCTTTTTCTGTAGGGCAAAATTTTTCACCCAGGGTTGATTGTGTTGTCAAAAAACAAAGACGCTACGTTATTGGAAACCGTTACAAATTTTTTGGTGATGCAGATTACAGGAGGTCTTATTCGTGTCAGTTAGAGCAGAGAGGATCTTTATATGCGCGAGGGATGTCGCTATATGGTCGGCGGGAATGTCATTCCGCAGAGGGGTTTGCAGAATGAAGCATTCAGAAGCGATTCCGTTGATCCGAGGTTTTTTGCGTCCGATGGGACTCTTTAGTCAGAGAGGAGCTTGAATGGGGGTGATTTCGACAGTCAAAGGCCGTTGCGCAGATTATACCAATTTTACTCAATAAACACCTAGATTGAAATGATTAGGACTTTATCTATATGGGATAAACCATGGACGGTGGATTTTATGTGAGAAAAAGTTTAGTTTTCACATGAATTCATTCTATCTTTTGATTTGGTAAAATATGCTGACAGATAAAAAAATTGTGATTGTGGGAGGTACGACCGGCTTAGGATTGTCGGCTGCATTGGCGTTTACCGAGCGCAAGGCAAGGGTGGTGGTGGTTGGCAGGAGCTCGGAAAGCTGTGCGGCGGCGCAAGCACAGTTGAGTGGTGCTGGACTCGCGATTGTCGGTGATGCCACTGATGAAAAAACCGCAAGCAAGGCGATCGAGTTGTGTCGTGAGAAGTTTGGCGGGTTTACGGGTCTGTATCATGTGGCTGGTGGCAGTGGGCGCAAGGCAGGGGACGGCCCTTTGCATGAATTGACTCTGGAGGGTTGGAATAAAACTTTGGAACTTAATTTGAGCTCCATCATGTTGTCCAACAGGGCGGCGGTGAAGGCATTCATAGAGCGGGGCGAAGGGGGGGCGATCCTAAACATGGGCTCGGTGTTGGCTTATTCTCCTTCACCTAAATTCTTTTCAACCCATGCCTACGCGGCGGCCAAGGCGGCTATCATTGGGTTCAGCAAATCGATAGCGGCTTATTACGCTGGTGATGATATCAGGGTTAATGTGATCGCTCCGGCGCTGGTGGAAACGCCAATGGCGCAGCGGGCAGCTGAAGATGATACGATTTTGAAATTCATCAAAAGCAAACAACCTTTGCGGGGCGGACGCATAGGCCAGCCCGCGGATTTGGATGGAATGGTCTCGCTGTTGCTGTCGGATCAGGCGGATTTTATAACGGGGCAGGTTTTGACGGTGGACGGTGGGTGGACGGTTTCAGAGGGACAGTATGAAGGGTAATCTGGCCATAGGCATTGATCTCGGCGGCACCAATGTGAAAGGCGTGTTGATTCGGGAGGACGGCGAGCTGTTGCAATCACTGCAAATGCCGATGCAGGATAGATTGGTGGGTGGTAAGGAGCCGGCAGATCATTGGAAGCAGGTGGTGAGGCAAATGCTGGCCGATCTGGAGGGTGGTCGCAGGGTCGAGGTGGTGGGGTTGTCCGCTCCTGGACTGCCGGATAAAAACAATGAAAAAATTGTGACGATGCCGGGGCGTTTGTTGGGGTTGGAGGGATTGCATTGGGGGGATTATTTAAACAAGCAGCGAGTAACGGTGCTCAATGATGCGCTGTCGGCGCTGATGGCGGAATGTAGTTTTGGCGTGGGCAAGGGCATGCAGAATGTGATCATGCTTACTCTGGGAACCGGGGTAGGCGGGGGCATTATGATTGGTGGGGAAGTTTATCAGGGTCATGGGCAACGTGCGGGACATTTGGGGCACATGGTGATTGATTCAACTGAGCAGCCGGGGATCACCCGTACGCCGGGTAGTCTTGAGGACGCGATTGGCAATGCTACGCTCGAGGTGCGTTCGCAGGGGAAGTTTAAAAGCACTGAGAATTTGGTGAAAGCTTATGAAAGTGGAGACCAAGAGGCGGCGCGTGTCTGGTTGGAATCGGTGCGCAAGTTGGCGGTGGGGATTTGTTCTCTGTGCAATGTGATTTCTCCGCACTTGGTTATTTTGGGTGGCGGCATTGCGCTGGCAGGAGAGGCGTTGTTCAAGCCCTTGGCTGAGTTCATGGAGCTTTATGAGTGGCGTCCGCAGGGATTAGAAACTGTGATCAAAAAAGCAGAACTCAATGAGTTTGCCGGCGCGATAGGTGCGGCCGCTTTTGCATTTAAAGATAGTGGAGATAGAAGTTAAAAGTTTAATGCGTTTGAGATGGTAAAAGAATACTTGGAAAAATGTAGGGGGCTGGTGGATACGGTGGGCGCTCAGGAAGAGGCGATTCAACAAGCTGCTGGTTGGTTTGCGGAATCGATCTTGGCAGGCAGGATGGTACATCTGTTTGGTTCGGGGCATAGCCGTATTTTTGTGGAGGAAATGTGGCCGCGTTATGGTTCATTTCCCGGCTTCAATCCGATTGTGGAATTGTCGCTGACCTTTCATAATCTGGTGGTTGGTGCGAATGGTCAGCGACAGGCGATGTTTTTGGAGAATGTGCCTGGTTTGGCGGAAAGGATATTGCGGAATTTTGATCTGAGCACGCTGGATTGCGCGTTGGTGGTTTCTTCCAGTGGCTGCAATGTGGTGCCGATAGAGATGGCTGAGAATTTCCAAAAACGTGGGGTGAAGGTGGTGGCGTTGGTTTCCCAGCAACACGTTGATGCCAGCACCAGCAAGCGTGAGGATGGCTTGAAGCTCACTGATTTTGCCGATTTGGTTCTGGATACGGGTGCCCCAGCAGGTGACGCCATGGTGAAGGTGCCCGATTTGGATACGCCGGTCGCGCCGGGATCTACGGTGGGCGGGGTGATGGTGGTGAATTGTATCAAAGCGGAAATAGCCAGGATCATGACCGAAGCCGGAGAGCCTCCCACGGTGCTGAGCGCGGCGGTGGTGGTAGGGAGGGAGAGGGCGGTCGAGCTTTTTGAATCAGCTTATGACGAACATGCTCACCGTCTGGCTAAACTTTATCAAAAGGTGGGAGAGCACAATGACTGAAATATTCAAACAGATGGATATCCCTCTTTTGACGGAGGTTGATATTCTAGTTATTGGCGGAGGTTCGGCCGGTTGTCTGGCTGCGATATCGGCAGGGCAACAGAGCGAGCCTTCAGTGCTCTTGATCGAGCGTTATGGTTTTCTCGGAGGTTCATCCACTCAGATGTTGGACACTTTTTATGGGTTTTTTACTCCGGGTGAAAAACCTCGAAAAGTGGTGGCAGGTTTGCCGGGGCAGGTGGTGGATGCTCTCGATGCAAGCGGCGATATTTTTCTTCGAGCGAACACCTACGGAGCTGGCACGGGAGTTAATTATAATCCCGAGCGGCTCAAGTTGCTTTGGGATCAGTTGCTGGCGCAGGCAGGGGTGAAGGTGGCTTTGCACTCTTCTCTGGTGGCGGTAGAGAAGGTGGAGGAAGAGGGGATCGTGTGTGTGATCTGGCACAAGTCGGGTTTTTACAAGGTGAAAGCCAAACGGGTGATCGATGCTTCCGGGGATGCGGATTTTTGTCATCTGGCGGGTTACGCTTATGAAAAAGCGGGGGAAACGGAAGCCGCGCAGAGCATGACCACGACGTTTAGAATGAGCAATGTGGATCTGGAGCGATTTGAGTTGGCCGGGGGTAAAAAGATGTTGAAGCAGAAGATGACCTTGGCAGTGGAACAGGGGCGGCACCCGTTGCCGCGTAAGGAGGGCTCGGCTCACGCGATGTGTCAGAGCGGCTGTATATCAACGGTGGCGGTGAAAGTAGGGCAATTGGATCCTCTGGATGTGTTTGAGATGTCTCGTGCGGAAGAGCAGGGGCGCAGACAGGCTTTTATTTTTGAGAAGTTTTTTCAGGATGATGTCCCTGGTTATGAAGGCGCTAGTATTATAGGTCTTTCGCACCAAATAGGGGTCAGGGAGACGCGGCGAGTTTATGGAGAAGGGCGTTTGAACAAGGCGCACTGCATGAGTGGGCGGGTGACAGATGACAGCATTTTTCTCTGTGGCGCGCCGGTAGAAGATCATCGACAGGGGGTAAATGGGGAGGATGAAACCTATTGGCAGTATATTCCTGAGAGTGGTGTGTATGGGGTTTCGTACCAGACCACGGTTCCTATAGATAGTGAGCAGGTATGGGTAGCAGGACGATGTTTTTCGGCAACCCATGAGGCTCACGCTTCCTGTCGTTCGATGGCTCAGACTATGGCGATGGGGCAGGCGGTGGGTTTGGCTGCGGTGCAGTCATTGCGAGAGGGAGGAAGTGCCAAGGCTTTGGATGTGAAAAGATTGAGACAGAGCTTGGTTGAACGCGGTGCTGTTTTGGAGTTGCCGGAAGAGTGTGCTGACATCAGCAGAGAGGGCTGGGGGAAGAGTGCGGATTGAATGGGCTATTAAGAGTTTTGAAATCAAAGGAGGATAGATGGCATTTATCAGGACAGTTCTAGGAGATGTGGATGTGGCAGAAATGGGGTTTTGCTACAGTCATGAACATGTCGTTATTGAAGAGGGCTATGTGACGGAGAAAAACGATCTTTTTCTATTAAATGACGCGGATAAAATTTCGCAGGAATTGCAGGGAGTTTATGAAGAAGGAGGGCGGACGATGGTGGATACCATGCCTGCAGCAGCGGGCAGAAATGTCCTGAAGTTGGCGGAAGTTTCACGACGCAGCAAGCTGCATCTTATTGCTCCAACAGGTCTTCATTTGGCCATTTACTACCCTGCGAATCATTGGCAGTTTCATTATTCAGAAGATCAGCTAAGCCAATTATTCATCGATGATGTCACGCTTGGGATTGATGCTTTTGATTACAGCGGGCCGCTGGTGCAAAGGACGTCGCACAAAGCAGGTCTGGTGAAGTTGGCGACAGAAGGTGGGAATTTCACTGTTCATCAGGAAAAAATCTTTCGAGCGGTGGTGTCGACTCATCTGGAAACGGGTGTTTCGATTTTGACCCACAGCAAGGGCGCGACAAATGCTCTTGAGCAAGTGGCCTTGTTCGACCGGTTAGGCGCGGATCTGCCGCATGTGGTGATCTCTCATGTGGATAAAGAAACAGACTTGGGCTTCCACCGTGAATTGTTGCAGACGGGAGTGAGAGTGGAGTATGACAGTGCGTTTCGTTGGAAGCAAGGGCAGGAGAATAATACGTATGAACTATTGAAGGTTCTACTGCCTGAGTTTCCAGAGCAAATCACCATGGGAATGGATGCCGCCAAACACAGTTATTGGAAATCCTATGGAGGAAGCCCGGGGCTTGATTTTTTGCTGACGGATTTCAAAGAGGACTTGCAGCAGATGGGATTAGAAAAATATTACGATGATATTTTCATCAAAAATCCAGCGCACCTGTTCAGCTTCCGATGAATTCGAAAGAGAGTTAAGTTCAGCCAGTTTTTAATAAATTATGAAAACCCTATCAAGACGTAGAATGTTGTCACAGAGCGTAGCGGGAGCGTCGATATTTTCCAGTGCCTCGTTTTTTCACAAACTTTTTGCAGAACCCCAGTCGCGGCGGTTTAAGATAGGTGCCTGTGATTGGTCGATAGGTAAACTAGCTGATGTGGGAGCCTTTGAACTCGCCAAACAGATTGGCCTTGATGGGATTCAGGTCAGTTTGGGGACGGAGAAAGACGGCATGAAACTGCGTCGTCCCGAGGTTCAGCAGCTTTATCGTCAGGCGGCCAAAAAGACAGGAGTTCAGGTTTCGGCTTTGGCTATTGGTGAGCTTAATCGTATTCCTTACAAGAGTGATGCGCGTGCGATTGAATGGGTGAGTGATAGCATCGACGTGTGTCAGGCCATGGGGTGCAAGGTGGTGTTGTTAGCTTTTTTTTCCAAGGGGGATCTCAAGGGTGATAAAAAAGGCACCGATGAAGTGGTGAGACGTTTGAAGGAAGTGGCGTCCAAAGCGGAAAAAGCAGGGGTGATTCTTGGCATCGAGAGTTGGCTGAGCGCCGAAGAGCACATGGATATCATTGATCGAGTGGGCTCCCGTGCGGTGCAGGTTTATTATGACGTGGCCAATTCGAATAAGATGGGTTACGACATTTATGAAGAAATTCGCTGGTTGGGAAAACAAAAGCAGATTTGTGAATTTCACATGAAGGAGAATGGCTTTTTATTAGGTCAGGGGAAAGTTGATTTTCAGAAAGTAAGGGCTGCTATCGATGATATTGATTACAGCGGCTGGATGCAGATCGAATCGGCGATCCCTCGCGGGCAAGCGATGCTGGAAAGTTATCGAGCGAATGAGAAATACCTGCGCTCTGTATTCCCACGGGAAGCGTGAGCGGCATTCTGCTGCAAAATGGGGTCAGGCAACAATTCTTGACAAATGAAGAGGAGTCCCGTTTATGTTTTCCTGATTCCTGATTCCTGATTCCTGATTCCGGCAGACGGCTTGTCTACTTTAAAAAACTTGGTTTTTAAAAAATGAAATATAGAATAGGGGTTATGAATATTTTACGAAATAGCTTTTATAACGGGGGTTTGTTGGCTTTCATAGCGACGTTATTTTTTACCTCAGTTATGCCAAAGCTGCAGGCGCAGCAAGCGGGAGGCGAGGGAGGCAGAGGTAAGACCATTATCGTTTTTGATGCATCGGGTTCGATGTGGGGCGAGGTGAGTGGTGGAGTGAAGATCGATATCGCAAAAAAAGCGATCACTGAGTTATTACCAACGATTGAAGTCGGGCAGCAAATCGGTCTGATTGCTTACGGTCATCGGAAAAAGGGAGATTGCTCGGATATCGAGTTGTTGGTGCCTCCTGCTGCAGGGAATCGCGCGGCGATTTTGAGAGCGGTGGAGGGCATTGTGCCGAAGGGAAAAACTCCTTTGTGTGACGCGGTGTTGATGGCGGCCGATTCATTGAAGTTCGAAGAGAGCAAAGCCACGGTTATTTTGATCTCTGACGGTATCGAAACTTGTGGCAAGGATCCTTGTCAGGTGGGAGCTCAACTAGAGGCCAAGGGGATTGATTTTGTCTGTCACGTGGTGGCTTTTGATATCAGTCGGGAAAAAAATGCCGGGCTGGATTGTCTGGCTAATAAAACCGGCGGACTTTATTTGGAGGCCAGGGATGCGGCTAGTTTGAAGAGTGCTCTCAGTCAGGTGGTGAAAGCGACGGTAAAAAAACCGGTGATGATGAAAAAAACCTATTTGGTTTTGCGAGGTAAAGATGGAGCGGGCAAGATACTGGCTAAAGGAGTGGAGTTTGCTATTTACAAAGGAGACGAGGTGAAGGGGGAGCCGGTGTATAAAGGGAGCGGTGGGGAATTTAAAACCGATTTGGCTGCGGGTGAGTACACGGTGACCGGTCAGTTTGGTAAAATGAAAGCGGAGAGCACGCTGCAAGTTCCCGAGGGGAAAACGGGTATTCACGAAATGATTTTCAAGGCGGTGGGTTTGAAGTTGCGGGCGCTCATGGTGGTAGGGGAGGAGCCGCTTGATAAAGGGCTTTCGTGGAAGATTTATCGCGAGGGCAGTGATCGCAGCAGCAAGCCGTTTGATAGTTCCTATAAGGCAGAGCCACTGTTTGACCTCGAGCCGGGTAAATATGTGGTGTGGGTGGGCTATGAAGAATCGACGGTAGAAAAGGCGGTGGAAATGGTCGAGGGCAAAGCTAATGAACTGACCTTGGTATTGGGCTCAGGCACTCTTTTACCTAGCGTAAAAATGGATGAAAAGTCGGAGGTGCTGAAGAAGGGTTTATCATGGACTTTGTATCATGCAGAGCGTGACAGTGAAGGTGATTTGCGCAAGGCTGCTCATTCCTACAACGCGCAGCCAAATCTGGTGGTGGCGGGAGGCAAGTACCTGTTGCAGGTGAAGTACGGGGATTCTATTACCAAGAAGGAGATTGAAGTGAAGGCTGGGGAGAAAACCGAAGTATTATTGACCTTTGGCTCAGGCACTCTTGAGGCCAAGGCGTTTTTTGTCGATGGAGGGGAGCAGGTCGATAAAGGCTTGTCGTGGACTTTATACAGTCAAGTTGACGGAGAAGGTGATAGGAAGAAGGTTTCTCATACTTATGGTGCGGTTACTGCATTTAAAGTGCCGGCGGGCATGTATTTATTGACGCTTAAGAGAGGGCAAGCAAAGGTTGAAAAAGAAGTGGAAGTTTTGTCAGGTGAAAAAACCGTGATTCAAGTGTCGTTGAATGCGGGCATTTGGAAGGGAGAGGCAGTGATGAGTGAAGCTTCCGAGGTGATCAGTAAAGATACCAGTTGGACGGTGTATTCTCAGGCGGACAGTGAAGGTGAGCGTCACAAGGTGAGCCACAGTTATGGCAATTCGACGTTCACCCTATCAGCAGGACGTTACCTTGTGCACCTTAAGCGGGGAGCTGCCAAGGTGGAGCAAGAGATTGAGGTGGTGGCTGCCAAGGTGACAAGTGATCGTTTCGTTTTGAACGCAGGCACTGTGGCTTTGACTGGAGAAGGGAAAAAGGAAGCGAGCGTACGGGTGGATTCGATTAAGGGCGATGAGCGCGAGAAAGTCGTCAGGGATTATGGTAACAAGCAGAAATATTATCTACCAGTCGGGGATTATGTGGCGGTGTTTGCCAGGAAAGTCGGTGATGAGAAAAAAGTGACTGAAACCAGTTTTACTGTAGAGGCTGGGAAGTTTTTGGAGGTGGGGTTGAAGTAGGGGGATAGGGGAAGTTTTACCGCGGATGACCCAGCTGGTCGCGGATAAGAAAGGGGGGAGATCAATAAATTAGTTAATCGAGGCAGGTGGAGCACCCGCCCTACAAATGATGCCTCGAATGCTAAAATTGTTGTAGGGCGAGCGCCCCGCTTGCCCACTTAGATTTTGCCTTGGTCAGTGATCGAGATAGATGTAGTTTTCACAGCTCTTCATGCGGCACCGCCGTCAACTCACTCCTCCAGGTGGAAGTTTGGAGGAAGGAGGCGTGCGAGTGTTATTTAAATCGGACTAGAGCTAAACAAGTATTTTGCGGGCGGCAGAAAAGGTCAGAGCTCCTGTTATGGCTAGCAGTAAAAACAATACCAAAACACTCTGCCAGAGATTCAGGCTGGCTTGTGAGCCGAAGCGCAACTTGAGTTCGAGTGGGGCATTCTCGGCGACTTGCACGCTGCGGGTGAAGGTGTAAACCGTGCCTTCTTCGGGCAGGGTGATGGTGATCGCTTGGGGGGCGGGCTCGGTGCTGCGCTGGTGTTGCACCAGCCGTGCGGCGATTTGCTGGAGCATGGCGTTGTCTTCGGGGGTGTTGCCCATCAGCAATTGACTGAGCTGTTGCGGGCGGAAGTTGAGTTGGCCTTGTTGCAAGATCTGATTCTGGTCGGCGGCGGTTTTGAGTTGTTGGTTGGCTGGCAGATCGAGGTCATTGCGGTTGTTGTCGAGGTAGAGGCGCTGACGGCGGGTGTTGAGTCCGACGATGGCCTGTTGCGTTTGCAGGTTTTCCAATTGCACCCGTGCGTCTTCGTTGGAGGCGGCGTCGAGCGCGTAGCGGTTAGCGACACTGTTCAAGGCCCAGCCGGCTTTTTTCTGCTGACCGGATTGAAGTAATTGGTTGGCTTGTTCCAGTAGTTGGGCGGCTTGTTGGGCTTTCGTTTCCCGCTTGCCTTTGGTGATGGAAAGGTAAGAGCTGCGATCGTAGTTCTGGCGGTAGCTCTGTTGTTTGAGTTCGAGATTGCCGTGATTGTCGGTTAGTTGAAAACCTTTGGGGGCGATCACATTCCAGACAATGTTTTCCAAGGGCACATTCAGCAGCGGGCTGATGAGTTTGATCTTATTCAAACGCTCGCCGGGCACGGAATAAACAAAACGCACATTGGCGGTGCGATCGTCCGAGCCGGGCAGGATGTAGAATTGCCAGTGGTCGTCCTGACGCACAAAGTGAACGCTTTCTCCGTTAACAAATATACTGAACAGTTCTCCACCAGTCGGCAGTTTGACATTGAGGCTGCTGCGCTGGATGACGTCCATCGTCACATCCACGGCGGTGAGTTGATCGCCGGTGGGTGAGAGCACGGTGGTCAGCGAACCTGCTGCCACGCGCAGTTTGAGCGCGTCAGCCAGCGAATGGCGGGTGACGAGCAAGGCGAGCGAAGTGCTGGGCGCGACCGTGCGCAGGGACAGGGTGGGGGCATTGTGATTGCCTGCGGCGCGCAGGGCCTGGGGAACGGTGTTCCAGTCAGCGCTTTGCCAGTTCTGGGGAAAGTTTTGTGCAGTGACTTCGAGCCGTCCTCCGGCACGCACGGCGAAATAATAAGCTAACTGACGTGCCTGGGGGAAGGATGCCGGGCTGAGGATCTCTTTGTTGTTCTCTCGATCCCCGCGGCGTTCGTATTCGATTTGGAATTGGATCTTGCCGACCACCCGGCGTTTGAACTGAATTTCCCAGATGTTGGAATCGGGGGCACTACGGATCAGGTCACTGATGATCGCACCGCTGGCGCGCAGGGTTTTGATTTCGTCTTCGCTGGAAATCGGGAGCGCGATTTGCAAGGTACGGATGGAGGCATTTTTGACGTTGAAGTTGGCGATCAGAGCGCTGCGGGTCTGCCCCTCACGCAGGGTGATTTCGTGCAGCAGCTGGCCAGTGATCCATGGGTCGAGTTTTTCGATGCCGAGAACCAGATTCCAGTCGCGTTGCAACAAACGGAAAGCCAGCGCACCCTGCGCTTTGCCGCCCATGGTGCGGGGATCGGTTTCAGAGATGTTCTGCCGGGATACGGTTCGCAAGCGAATGCCGGTGGTGGGTTTGACCACCAGTTCGCCGGTTTGGCGTTTGGCTTCCTGCAGTTCAAAGTGTGGGATTTCCCAGTCACCGGCGTCACTGGGGGCGGCTCCGGTGAGGGTGAGGGCAAAATTCTGCGTGCCGATGGTTTTGCCATTGAGATGGAGAATGATGCGGCGTTGTTTGCCTTCACTGAGTTCTGCCCAGTGGTGTAGAGCTGCTCCGGTGAGCGACTCGACTTCGAGTCCGTCGGGCAGGGGGAAGCTCAGTTGGAATAACCCGGCGCGAGTGATTTCCACGGCGAAGTTGACTCCGAGAACCACACGTTCGTCACCGAGTGAAAGCACTTGTTTGCTGGTGACACGAACTTCTGAATCAACGGCTGCGACCCGCAGCGTAAGTTCTCCGCCTTGTGCGCCATAACGATAAACACGATGCAGAACGGCTTGTTTGTCAGGCAAGAGGCTGGAGTCGAAGTCGCCGAGGTTGACCGCGGACAGGGTGTCGGAGCTGGATTTTTCCGGTTGCGCGTCCGGGCCAAAAGCAATGGCGACCAGGCCGAGTTCACCGTTGGCCGACAGGACTTTGAGTGGGGATAGGGTGAGGTCAGCAGGTAGGGGGTCCAGTCCGCGCTGGGTATGGATCATGATATCGAAGGCGGTGGATTGGGCGGGTTCGATTTCTAATTTTAACTGGCCGCTGTCGGCGTCGAATTGCCAGGAGCCGATCGGTCCACTCACTTCGCTAACGGTCAAGCCGCTGGGCACGAGCACTTGCAGATCGCTGACTTGCCCCTGGGCGGTGCGGACATGGATGCGATGACGGCCATCCACCACACCGGGGCCGGGCAGGTAGAGATTGGAGGCTTCGACAAAAAACTGGGTATCCTCCATACTGACGTCGCGCGCTTTGGGAGTGAGGGTGAGACTCGCTTTTCCGGGTCCGAGCAGAACTTTGACCTGTGTGCTGCCTGCCGCCGCTTTCAGTGGCTCAATACGAACCGCGCTGGAGCTGACCACATCCCAACCCGCTTCATCGTAGGTGAGATGGATTTCCTGGACAGCGGCGTTGCCGGTCAGCACGGGGATTTCTTTATTTTTTTGCACCGCTTCGAGTTGGAACTCAAAGTTTGCCTGATATTTGATCACGGCACCTTCGGGTTTCTGATTATCATCGCCGATCTCACTGAAAGGATCGTCGGCAAAAGGATTATCAGTATTGGTTTGTTTTTCAATATGCGGAATGCTGATGATGTAAGTCAGGCCGATTCCAGAAACTTGTCTTTTAGTCAGACGCAGTCCCTTGCCTTGAAATTGGGTGAGGGTGGCGGGGGCTCGCAGCAGCAGAAAGCGGTCGCCGGGGCGTCCGGACAGGGTGAGGGTTCCGCTGGCTTTGAGACGCTGGTCTTTGTGCTGAATGTCCCATTGCTGTTTGATCGAGTCAGCCGCTTTGAATTCCTCTGAGTTAGCCGTTTGGGCTGAACTGATCGTGGAGGAAAGCAGCAGGGTGGTGAGCGCGATCAATGCGGTGGCGGCGGTTCCCGCTTTGGATTTAGCTTGTCCTTGATCGCGGTCATTACGCCAATTGTTTATTTGCGGCACCAGCAGTAAAAAAAACAGGGCGATGGTGAGCAGGGCAAAAAACCAGGGAGCGCTGTCACCTTGCATCAGGGTTCCCAAGGCAATCAGCAGCATACCGCCGCCGCGGACTTCAGTTTTTTTTGTGATCAGGGAACTGACGATGCCCAAGCCGCCAAGCAGGAAGATGCCCCAGCCAAACCAAGAGATATTGACCCGCCACAGCGGCATGTTTTTCACCTGGATTTGAACCACTTCTTCTGCCGAGAGAATCGGCAGGCTGAGTTGGAGCGGGGCGGGCAATCCCGTCTGGCGATGCGCTACCAGAGCGGCGGAGAAAGCGGCAAAAATGGCGATGCCTATGGCTAAAAATCCAATCGCACGCAGCACACCTGATTTGCCGCTGGCGATGATTCCGATGGCGGTGAAAAATGCGATCACCAGCAGGTTGCCGAGTCCTTTTTGTGCCAGCCAATGAAAACCGCTGGGACGTTGCACTGGTAAAGGTGGTTGCACGGTTCCCTTGCCAGGCACAAGCACACGATTTTCATCGCCGCTGATCAACCATTCTGTTTTGAGCACAGGGGCGAAGACGATGGGTAAAGTCAGCAGGGGGTGGGAGGCGTCAACGGCCGCTTTGCCAAGACGCAGGCGCACTTCGACCGGGATGTTGGGATCGCTGCCGCCGGGCAGGGGGATCAGGGTGCTTCCGTCATCGGCCTTGCGTGCGGTGACGGCTTTGCCTGCGACAGAGACTTCCCACAAGCGCACGGGAGCATCGGGTAGCTTGATTTTGAGTGTGCGCTGTCCTCGGGACTTCACATAATAGAGTAGTTGGGTGACTTGTTCGCCGTCCTTTGAGACGCGACTGCTGACTTCGGAAAATTCGACCACTTGCCCGACGGTGGTGCCTGGTGCGAACCAAGTGACGCGTAGATTGAGATCAAATGGGCGCTCGGTGTACTGCCAGGTTCCCAGCGGAGGAGCGGCGCTGAGCAGGCGGAACTCTGCCGGCAGTTCCAGAGGATCGAGTTTCAGTAAGTCGTCGGAAATGGACACCGTTTCTGTTTTCACCTGAGTCGGGCTGACGATTTGGATGTATCCGCGTTCGCCTTGCACTTCGAGTGGGGCGACTTGTCCGACTTTGAAAGCTCCGCCTTCGTTTTGATCGGGTTTTTCCTCGAAGGTCACCAATAGGGTGTAGGGCCCCATCACCGCTTGATGCAGGGAAACGATCAGGGTGTCTTCTTCCCTGCGCCAGGTGCGCACATCCCGTCCGTCCACCATTACATTGCCGAGGTGGCTGGGTAGGTTGATTTTCCATTCGGAAACCGGTGCGCCGGTGACGAAGTAGTTAAGCAAGGCGCTGGCGTAGATGGTGCGGTCGCTGAGTGAGTAGAGGTGGAAAACGTCGGCCTGCACACTGCGGTCGAGCACTTCGATTTTCATTGTGGCCGACCAGCCAGGTTCGCGAATGCGGAAGGACTGCTGGAGATTGGGGGTGGGTTTGGGAAAATAGGACAGGGGTTTTTCGACTAACAAATCGGTTTCGCCGACCGCAATGCGGAAACCGGGAGCGCCGACGATGCCGATGTTGCCACGCACGGTTTTGGCTCCGGGGTATTCGATGCGCGGCAGCACCCAGTCACCAGCGACGGCGGCGGCATTTTTCTCCAGCTGCAAATTGATCAGTTGTCGGCCCGCCACGTCATTGGCAAAAATGACTTTCAGATTACGCCTGCCATCCTTGACCTCGGAAGCGGTGATGTAGTCGGCTACTCCGGCGCCGGTGACAGCGACGACTGAATAATCGGCAGGGATGCCGAAATCCCATTCGCGGATCGGCGCTTCGCGGATGTCGAGTTCGACGTCGGCATTGATCACCCGGTCGGTTGCAGCGAGTTGGTAGAGCACCAGTTCGGAAATGTTGACTTCGGGTTGGATGCGATCGGCAATCACTTCGAATTGGTGATCAGCGGCGGGGAAACGGTAAACAAAAATCTGCCGGGCTTTGATCACTTTGCCGGGGAATTGTTCGGGGGAGAGTTGGGTCAG
>JASFYY010000002.1:0-104188 GCA_045046875.1 Verrucomicrobiota bacterium
GGTTTTTAGAAGAGGGTTGATTGCGATGCTTTAAAACGCTATCACAGTTGATTCTAAGATCATGAGTTCCGATTACCGCACTTCCCCCAAAGCCACAACCGGCATGCCGACAGGCATACCTCACATCATCGGCAACGAGGCAGCAGAGCGTTTTAGTTTTTATGGGATGCGAACTATCCTCACTATTTTTATGGTGAACTACCTTTGGTTGATGGGAGACACACCAGGCAATCGGATGAGCGATGTGGAAGCTACAGAGAAATTTCATCACTTTGTTTCCTTGGTATATTTAACACCTTTGCTCGGCGCCTTGCTTGCAGATGTGTTTTTTGGAAAGTACCGAGTCATTGTTGTTCTGTCGATTGTATATTGTCTGGGACATGCATCTCTCGCGCTGATGGGAATGGCGGGTGAAGCTACCATGTGGCTGGCTATGGGATTGTGGTTGATCGCACTGGGATCAGGCGGGATCAAGCCCTGCGTTTCTGCTCATGTGGGAGATCAGTTTGGCAGTCAAAATCGCCATCTTGTGCCGCAGATTTTTAATTGGTTTTATTGGTCAATCAACTTGGGCGCATTTCTCTCGACTTTATTAACGCCTTGGCTGCTTGAATGGTATGGACCGCATTGGGCTTTTGGGGTTCCCGGTGTGTTGATGGCACTTGCCACGATATTGTTTTGGGTAGGACGTTGGAAATTCGTTCATATACCCGCCAAGGGTGTTCATTTTATTAGGGAACTGTTCACTTGGGCTAGCATAAAAGCTATCCTCAAACTTTGCACTATCTATGCCTTTGTGGCGGTATTCTGGTCACTCTTTGACCAAAGCGGATCTTCCTGGGTGCTGCAGGCGGAAAACATGGATCGCCAATTTTTGGGGATCGTGTGGTTGCCGAGTCAGATCCAAGCCCTTAATCCGATTCTGATACTTACCTTTATTCCTTTGTTTTCTTATGTCGTTTATCCCTTGATCGATAAAGTTTTCCCTTTAACGGCTTTGAGAAAAATCAGCATTGGACTGTTTTTGATGGTTATATCATTTGCCTTGGTTTCTATCGCGCAGGAGAAAATAGATGCTGGAGGCAGCCCCTCGATCTCTTGGCAATTAATTGCTTTTGTTGCCCTCACCGCTTCGGAGATAATGGTTTCTATTGTGTGTCTCGAATTCAGTTATACTCAGGCACCCAAATCGATGAAGTCGCTCGTCATGGCACTTTTTTTGTTTGCCGTATCACTTGGCAATATTGTGACTGCGCAGATAAATCATTTTATTCAAGTGCCGAGCCCTATTGCGGGCATTGAGGTGAAAGCTGGGCATGTGAAACTGAAGGGCTTTGATCAAGTAATAGGTAGCGTTGATGATATTAGGCTTAGCTATAACGAGCAATCAGAATTGGTTCAAATCGATTTTGCAGATAAGGCGTCTTTGGATGTTTTGCTTGATGAATTTGATCAAGCGGTGACAACGAATAGTTTTCAGCTTCTTGCAAAGAAGGTAGGTGAAAAACTATGTTCGACTGTCAAAGATCCGTGGGGCAATGTTTATCAGTACCGCATTGTGAATCGCAATGTTGCGCGGATCTGGAGCTTGGGGCCCGATGGCAAAACAAAAACTAAATGGGATCAAGGTGCTATGATAAGCGTGAAGCGTTCGCAGAACCTGGCGGAGTCGGGATTATCAAAATTTATGGAAAAATTTCGCCCGAAACGCTCCTGGTTAGAAAGACGTAAAGAGGAACTAGGAATTAGCGGCAAAGATAAAAATTCTTCTAAAACGACAATTTCGCGCGAATATTTTGTCGGGGGACAGGTCAAATTGGAGGGAGCGCATTATTTTTGGTTTTTTACTGGATTGATGTTTGCAGCAGCGGTGCTTTTTGTAGGGGTTGCAGTATTATACAAACCTCGGGAATATTATCATGATGAAAGCGATGATTCAGAAGTCAGCGATGCAGAAGCACTCTCTGAAGGACATTGACCTTTGACCTAATTTATCTATGACAGAAACTCCTATAGGCATAGCCTTGATCCTCTGTGATTCAATTATCACGGATGCTAAGACTGGAAAAAACTCCTTGATTGGATTGTTCAACAACATCAATTGCACCACCTTGCCGTCGGTGCATGCGAGGTTCTGCGTATTTGCTCAATTGACTAATGGTCGAGGTAAACAGGTTATTGATGTGCGCTGTCAATCCTTGCAAGACGACGAAGTCGTTTTCCAAACTGGCGGCGAAGTTGATTTTGTCAATCCCAACCAAGTGATCGAAATTCAATTTGAGCTGATGAATCTGACTTTTCCCTATGAGGGCATGTACACGGTTGAGCTTGAAGCGGAAGGATTGCTGCTGATCGAATCGCGTTTTAATGTCTCCTTGATCCAGCAATAGCAAAACCTTATACAGCCATTCCGTGAAGTTGAAAATACGCTATACGACGACGAGGGTTGAAATTCGTGAGTCTCAGTAAACATCAAACCAATAACCCTATGAAAAACCATAAATTAACTTATATCCTAACTTGTTGTTACGTTGTTTTTTTGTTTTCTGCTTCTCTGGCAAAATCAGCGGACAAAATAGCCGCATTAAAATTGCCCGAGGTGACAGCATCCTCACAGCCGCCCTACTACAGCACAACTTACCAGCAGCCGGATGAGCCCAAAGAAGGGCAACTTCAGATTGGAGTGACTTATACCCTGTGGATACCCGAGGGCTTGAAAAAAGTGCGCGGTATCATTGTGCATCAGCACGGTTGTGGTTCGGGTTCTTGCACCGGTAGTGTCACCGCCGCACACGATCTCCACTGGCAGGAGTTGGCACGCAAAAATGGCTGTGCTTTGCTTGGACCCAGTTTTCACCAAGCCAAACAGCAAAACTGTCGTTTGTGGTGTGACCCCCGTAATGGTTCAGCACAGGTATTTGTCGATTCACTCGCAAAGCTTGCGAAAAAATCAGGGCATCCAGAAGTGGCCACAGCTCCCTGGTGCTTGTGGGGGCATTCAGGCGGGGGATTTTGGGCTAGTCTGATGCAAATGGCTTACCCGGAGCGGATCGTTGCGATCTGGTTTCAGTCAGGCACTGCATTTGGGTATTGGAAGGTCGGTGATATCGAAGTGCCGAAAATTCCAGCGGCAGCGATGAAAATTCCGATGATTGCCAATCCTGGTGAAAAAGAGCGGGAGGGCAAACCTGCTAAAGGCGCTTGGGGCGGTAGCTTGGATATGTTCAAGGCCTACAGAGCCAAAGGCGCGCCGATAGCATTCGCGCCGGATCCGGCGTCAGGCCATGAAACCCGGGACTCCCGCTATTTGGCAATTCCTTTTTTTGATGCTTGTCTGACTTTGCGGCTACCAGATAAGGATGGTGATACGCTCAAGGAGATATCCATGGGCAAAGGTTGGCTCGCCCCATTGCAGAGCACTGAGATGCCCCAGTTGGCTACGGAATATAAAGGCGATATCAACCAGGCTGTGTGGTTGCCAAGCGAAAAGGTGGCTCAGGTGTGGCAACAGTTTGTGAAAACGGGGGGAGTGAATGACAATACTCCACCTCCGTCACCGACGGCTATCAAAGTGGATCGGAGTAGTGGTACGATCACGTGGCAAGCGGCGATTGACTTTGAAAGCGGATTACAGGCTTTCATCATTGAGCGTGACGGTAAAGAGATCGCGCGTTTGCCAGAGAAGGAAAACAAGCGTTTTGGCCGCTCTTTATATCAGGGAATGAGCTATGGTGATACCCCGGTGCTTCCCCTGATCAAATTTGAATTTATCGACGCAACCGCCAAAAAAGGAAAACAACATCAGTACCGCGTGATCGCTGTGAATACCCTCGGTTTAAAATCGCAGTAATATATAATGAGTGATTTGCAGTCTCCCAAATGGATTTATCTGAAGGGTGCGCTATTCCTTGTCATCATACTTGCATCCACATCTTTAATTTTTTGTGAATCGCAAAAGTGGTCCACCTTATTTCTACTGCTGCTGCTAATTTGGTCCTCTGCCAGGTTGTATTATTTCATGTTTTATGTGATCGAAAAATACATTGATCCCAGTTTTAAATTTTCTGGGATCATGTCTTTTGTTAGATATCTAATACGCCGAAAAAATTAAACCTGAACGTAACGGCATAAAACACTGACTGCCTTCAATCAGGTTCCAACCCTCAGTGAGAGGCTTACGACTCGAAATTCCTACACCCAAAACGCGTAGCACTCGTAAGTTATGGCTCTAGTCAGATCACCAGAGCTTGAGCGAACTCGCGATTCTGTAAGTACCATTCTACCGCCTGATCAAGTCCGTCTTCAAGACTCACTTGAGGTTGCCAGTCCAGCAGTTGTTTCGCTTTTGAAATATCCGCCCAGGTGTCTTTCATATCAGCGGCATGAAAAGGTTTGTTTTCAATCACCGCTTTTTTCCCTAAACGTTTCTCCATACCTTCGATCAGTGTGTTCATCGAAGTCGGTTGATTGCCTCCGCCAAGATTGATCACTTCATAGCCCAGCGGTTTGGCCGCCAAAATGGTGCCACGCGCGATGTCTTCCACGAAAGTAAAATCCCGTGCCTGACTGCCGTCGCCAAACATCTCGATCGGAGTGCCTTCATCGATCCAGCGAATAAAACGAAATACCGCCATGTCCGGACGACTGGCCGGACCATAGACAGTAAAATAACGTAATACGGATACATCCAAGTCGAACAAATGATGATAGGTAAAAGCCAACACCTCAGCCGCCTTTTTTGAAGCGGCGTAAGGAGACAGAGGTTCATTAACCGGCAGGTCTTCTTTAAACGGCATCGGCAGCCCTGCATAAAGAGACGATGTCGACGCTATCACCAGCTTCTTCACCTCATTGGCGCGCATCGCTTGGACGATGTTCAGCGAGCCGGTAACATTAGTTGAAAAATACACATGCGGATCCACCAGGCTGTAGCGCACTCCTGCGCGGGCGGCCAGATTAAATACGCAATCAAATTGATTGTCCGCAAACACCTGGTTCACCAGGGTTTCATCTTCTATACTGCCCTCAATGAGTTGTAATTTTTTCTGCCCATCAAACTCTTTAACGCGTAAGCGTTTCAAGCGCGTATCATAAGCGTCATTAAAGTTGTCGATCGCGACCACTTCTACTCCGGCAGCAATAAGTTGCGCAGTCACGCGCGAGGCGATAAAACCTGCCGCGCCGGTGACAAGTACTTTGCGCAAGGTGGGTGAATCGTTTTGGATTTGCTGTTCGGACACAATTAGATTGGATTAAATGATTTATTCAGCTGATTTTCACCTGCTCGCCTCGGTGCAACAGGAATGCTGAATATGTTGCCAGATGAGTTCCAGTCAACTTTTTGGGAACAAAAGAAAAAGGCCTCCCGGATCTCTCCAGAAGGCCTTTTGAAGTTTAAAAGAGCTTCAATTTAGAAACTCACTGCAAAACTAACGCCGTAGAATACTTCTTCGTCGCCGATAGAAGCAGCGTTGCCTTTACTACGTGCGTCGCCCGAGAAGTTAGCGCTCACGTGGGGGCGTAAAACCGAGTTTTCCGTCACTTTGATAGGCAATCCCACGCTCACTAAAATGTGAGTGAAAGCATTAGCATCATCACCGGAAAGAGCTTCTGAATAATAATCGTTAAGGCCATAACCCACAGCAAATGCAGTGTCGAGGCTAACTATATCACATAATTCCCAGCTTTTCCCCAAGCCAGCTTCCAAGTACTCAGCATGAATGCGGAAATCGTACGCTGCTAGAAACGTACCCGTAATTCCGTAGAAAAGCTCACGGCTGTAGCTGATATAAATCTCGGTTGTGTCTCTCTGACCTGCAGGCCCGGTTTGATTATCACCAGCAAAGCCATCAAAGAAGCGGTAATAAGTCATGCCCAAACCAAAAGTACCAACATTGCTTTCATACGAAAGCGCGGTACCAAGGTTACCTTCAGAATAGTCCAGATCATTATCCATGACGTCGGTATAAAAGACATTAGCCGACCAGGTCAATTTAGACGTGATTTCTTTGGCCACAGCAAGGTTGCCCCAAGCTGTATTGTCTCCGAACCAGAGTCCGCGGAAGATGTAACGTGTATCATATCCAACGGAAAGCTCGCCTGAGAATGTGCTTTCAGCTTCTTCTACAACAGCTTTTGGGTCAACTGCAGGCGCTGTATCGCCGGCAGTTGCCGTAGTATTTGCGCCCGCAATGGCAAACGCTCCGATAGTAGTGATCAATAATGTTTTTAGTTTCATGGTAATGGATTTATCTTCCTAATAGGTGTTTAACTTTTCTTTAACAATCGGTCAAGAGCAGTTTACGATATTGTCATAAAGCACTTGTTATGCCAAATTTCATAATTTTTAATGAAATTATTTGCCTGTAAGCAAGTGCCTGCTCTAATCCCCTCGCTTGGTGAAGTCAACAAAAAAGCCTTCCAGCTTTCACTGGAAGGCTTTTTAAAGTTAAGCTTAAAAGTAAGCTTAGAATGTTACTCTCAGGCTGATTCCACCAAAGATTTGGTCGTCCTGATAATTGTTGATAGCATCAAGAGCAAAGTTCCCTGCAACGTAAGGTCGCAAGGTTGCTGAGTCTGTCAGTGCGATTGGCAATGCAGCTACAAGCAAGATGCTGTTGAAATCTCCACCTGCGCTGAAATAATCAACTTGGTATGAGATACCTGCAGACAAGTCCAGGCTCACCATATCACTGATTTGGAAAGAATGTCCAGCAGTGATGTCAAAGTAGAAACCTTCGATGTTGAAGTCATAGTAACCAGCAATTGCCAAGTCAATAGGACCTGCAGCCATTCCGACTCCGGTTCCAATTTCGTTAGTAGAACTGTTGCCCAAACGACCACCACCTGTTTCAGGGAAAAGATAAGCGGTGTATCCCAACCACGCATCAATTGATCCAAAAGAGTGACTCACGGTAGCATACAAGTCCAGCTCATCCGTATGCAGCTGGTTTTGTCCGCGTCCGCTTGTTGGGTTGCCGTACCATGCTCCGATCGCCAATGGTGTGCCTTCAATGGCGTAGTCAATTTGTGCAGTGACTTGATTGTCGCCGTAGTTAACACCTCTGAAGATGTAGCTGGTGTTGTATCCAACTGCAACTGATGCGTTATCTTCTTCAACAACGATCACCTCTTCGATGACTGCTTTGTCTCCTGCGTTGGCATTCACTAGTGTGAAGGCCCCGATAGCTGTAATGATTAGAGTTTTGATTTTCATCAATTGTTTTCTCCTTAGTTAGTTTTTAATGTTTTGGTAATGGTTAGGCACCTCTTTTATAAACTAAAAGGAGCGCAGTACGTGACCTTAAGTGCATTCTAGCTAGTTAGTCAAATTAAAAATGAAGTATTTTAAATTTCCATAATTTAAAATACTTTCTACTTTTAGTAAATTTTCTGGATATCCCACGCCTGCAT
The DNA here is from genome assembly GCA_045046875.1 of Verrucomicrobiota bacterium. Lineage (GTDB taxonomy): Bacteria > Verrucomicrobiota > Verrucomicrobiia > Verrucomicrobiales > DEV007 > JAADHD01. The sequence continues at coordinate 7,414 of JASFYY010000002.1, forward strand.
CCGGTACCCAAACAAACAAAGTGGCGGTAGGATCACTACCTTGTACAATTTGAAAAGCCGTGAAGGCATCATCGATTGAGAATATTAAGAACCGTGATCTGCTTTAAAGCAAATCTTCGCTTAGAACAGTCTGTTGCTCTGTCTTGGAAAGAGCTTTGGCCTGTTTTACGACCAATTCACGATCAGCCTCAAAGTGATAGGCATGGCAATTGGGACACAAGTGAACTTTGGCCGCAACGATAGAATCACATCCGCAGCACACCTTGTATTGCGCCGGGTTACGGACAATTCGGCGAGCGCGTTTAGCTCTTTCTATCAATGTAGGATCTTCCTGTTCCATACAGAAAAGAAATCTATCAAAAAGTGCCGATTGCCGCAAGAACGAAAAATGGCTGTGGTCATTTTCTCCTGTCAGAGTTGAGAATCTACCTGGTTTTTGATTCAAACTTCCTCAAAAGCCCTGCTTGGACACAAAAAAAGAGACTTCTAATAGAAGTCTCTTACGAAAGGCTGTTTTCACGCAGCCTTGAAAGTCAGCTTTATTTGAAGCCGCTAGCAACTGAGCTTAAGCCAGCGTGCTGACTTGTTTGTGCAATTTGCTTTTGCTTCTGGCTGCCGCGTTAGGATGGAGCACATTGGTTTTTGCTGCTTTATCTACCGTAGAGTTAAAGGCATTCAGGGTAGCAGTGGCTACACTTTTATCACCCGCTTCAACAGCATCCTGCACTTGTTTACGAATGGTTTTTACTTTCGTTTTTAGTGCGCGGTTACGTTCTGTTATGCGTACTGATTGACGAGCACGTTTTGCAGCTGATGCGATATTGGCCATAATTCTTTAGGTAAATGCTCACTGCTCCTTTGGCAGCGGGCGGGAAATTAGCGAAAATCCAAAGCTTGTCAAGCAGGACTTCATAATTGAAAATGAGCCGTAACTGAATCGCAACCGTAATAAACCGGCAAATTTTAAGGCTTGATCCCAAGGGAAGCTCTTAGCATAGTCTCAGTCCTGCTATGATAAATACACAAATTTCGCCCCTTCGATCTACTAGCGCACTGCTTGTGACCCTCTTTTTTCTATCGCTTTGCCCTTCGAGAGCGGAAGACACCAACAAAAAAGCACCTACTACAGAACTTGTTGCCGCCCCAGCCGAAATCAACCCAGACACTAAACGTGGCACCATCGTTCTAAATGCCGCTAGCGGGAAATATGAAGAAAAAAACCACTTTGCCTATTGGAACTGGGACTTTGAAACGCAGAGGCCCGGTACCTATGAAGTGCGCATCATCTACACTTCTGTCCGGCTCAAAAAAATGGGTCTGCAATTCCGCCTCGATGACAGCACCGTATTGAAAGCCTATATTTACCGCAGCCGTAAACCCGATGCCGCCGATGAATATGTGGTCGGTCGTGCCCGGATCCCCGGCAAAGGCAAGCACCACATCACCCTGTTAACCGCTGATAAATCCCAAGCACCTCCCTTTTCCATCAAAGGAGTCAAACTGGTTCCAGTTCAAGAAAGCGAAGAACAACTTGGCCAGGGCCTGAATGGAGCCATCGAACTGCATGCCAGGGATGCAATCACCCATTCCGAAAAGATGCAGTACGAGCAAAAAGCTGAAAAAGATTGTCTCGGTGTCTGGGTTCATCCGCAGGACTGGGCGGAATGGAATTTTCACATCTCCATGCCCGGCAAATTCAAAGTTTCCCTGGTGCATGGCTGTGGGGATAAAAGCGGCGGCAGTGAAGTGGCTCTGCTCACCACGGATGACCAGATTTTGAAGTTTAATGTGAAAGAAACCGGAGGTTTCCAAAAATGGGAAACCCTGGAACTCGGAACTATCAGCTTTAACGAAGAGGGCTCTCACCGTGTGGCCATCCAGCCTCTGAGTAAACCCGGAGCAGCGGTAATGGACATCCGCAAGCTGGTTCTCACCCCGGTGAAATAATGAACTACTCTCATTTTTCCTATGCCAGATAAAATAGAAAGTGTTGTCGTCCTGGGAGCCAGCAACCATCCGGAGCGCTACTCCAATCAGGCCGTCAAGCTCCTGCTAGAGCACGGCCATCACGTCATTCCGGTGCACCCTGCCTTAAAACAGATCGAAGAGCTCGATGTGGTGGCAAAGCTTGGAGATATCCCTAAGCAGGAAAAAATCGATACCTTGACGGTTTATGTGTCCGAAGGTGTGTCTTCTCAACTCAGTGAAGCAATTAGCGATTTAAAACCAGGACGGGTTATTTTTAATCCCGGTGCAGAAAACCCAAGCCTGGCCGCTCGCTTGGAGAATCAGGGAATTGCTGTCGAACAAGCTTGCACCCTGGTTTTACTGCGCACCGGGCAATTTTAATTAAATTGCACAGACTACAGCCTGCCAAAATAAGCTTTCACTTCCTTTTAAAGAAGCGGGTTGCGGTGGCTTTCATTTTCCGTCTATTGGCCAGACAATATGAGTTCTTCTTTCGGCAATCTTTTTCGTATATCCACTTGGGGTGAATCCCACGGAGGTGGAGTAGGCGTGGTCATTGATGGCTGTCCGCCCAATATTGATCTGAATGAAGCCGACATCCAGGTTGACTTGGATCGACGCAAGCCCGGTCAATCAGAAATCGTCACTCCGCGTGATGAAGCCGACCAATGCGAAATTTTATCAGGTGTATTCGAGGGCAAAACCCTGGGTACACCTATTGCGATCCTAGTGCGAAATAAAGACGCTCGTCCTGAAGCTTACAGTGAGATGAAGGACAAATTCCGCCCCTCACATGCTGACTACACCTATCAAGCCAAATACGGTATCCGTAACTGGCAGGGTGGCGGACGCGCTTCAGCTCGCGAAACCATTGGCCGGGTCGCTGCGGCAACAGTCGCCAAAAAAATCCTGCAAGCCCGCTTTGCACCCGACCTGGAGATCATTGCCTGGGTAAAGTCCGTAAGCGACATCGTTGCCGATGTGGATCCCGATACGGTGGACTTTGACACGGTCGAATCCAATATCGTAAGAACCGGTGATCTTCAAACTGCCGATAAAATGATCGAGCTGATCAAAACCATGCGCGGTGAAGGCAATTCTGTTGGTGGAGTGGTGGAGTGCGTGATCCGCCAAGTACCGCCCGGGCTCGGCGAACCGGTATTCGACAAACTCGAAGCCGACCTTGGCAAGGCCATGCTCAGCCTGCCTGCCTGCAAGGGATTCGAAGTAGGCTCGGGTTTTGCCGGATGCCTGATGACCGGGCGTGAACACAACGACCCTTATTATATGGAAGATGACCGGGTGAGAACCCGCAGCAACCGATCCGGTGGCATTCAAGGAGGTATATCAAACGGCGAAAACATCATTTTCCGTCTGGCCTTCAAACCTACCGCCACCATCATGAGCGCCCAACAAACGGTATCCAGCGATCATCAAGACACCGAACTCACCGGACGTGGCCGCCATGATCCCTGTGTATTGCCTCGGGCAGTTCCTATGGTAGAGGCCATGGCCGCCCTTGTGCTCTGTGACCACGCTTTGCGCCAAAGCGCCCAAAACGGCTGATTACATTCTGCTAATATTTCATTGCCATGGCCTTCCTTTTTGCACTTTTCTTTGCACTGCTCATCCTGACCTTTGCGCGTCAGGCGTGGTTGCACGGTGTTTTGGTTCAATATTGGGGCATTCTGGGGCTCGCTGCCGGCATCGCTGCCGGTTATCTTTTTTTCCAAAACTCCGCGATTCTGCTCGAACGTCTGGCTCCCGAATATTATCTGCCACTGATCCCCAATGTGATCACCAGCAGCGTGATCGGCCTAGCGGTGTATTTCATTGTGCGAGGTTTCATCAAATCCATCCTCTGCTCTCTATTTGGAGAAGACAGTATCCTGAATGGCTGGACAGAAGGTCTGCGCGGAGCCATTCTCAGTTTGTTGCCAAGCCTCATCACTGTGTTGATCATCGCCTCGGGCATCCGGGCCGGTGGCACTTTATTGGAACTGAAACACCTTGAAAACATTTGCCGCCCCAAAGTTAATTTTTCTACTAAAAAATATCCTAGCTGGCCGGTATGGGCCACATGGCGTGATTCGGTAGAAAGCATTCCTTTTCTGGTGAATACCCTCAAACCCCTGGATCCCATCAGCCGGGTGAACGAACGCCGGGTGGTTGATTTACTGGTCGCCAGCAAAAAACCCGAATTGCTGACCTTCCTGCGCAGCGCCCCTGAAACGGCTACTATTTTTTCCTCCAAAGGTATGCAGGACGCGCTGGCATCTGATGATATCATCACATTGTTGGCAAAATTCCAACACGTCACTTTAATCCAACATGCTTTGATTCGCCAGGCTGCCGAAGACCCTGGTGCGGCCAAAGCTTTGGCAGATCTTGAATTGCAGCCTCTGATAGATGGATTTATGCTCTCACCTGAACGACAGCAACGCCTCAAAACCGAAACCGTCGTAATGAACCAGAGTTTTCCCATCCAATTTCCATGAGCACAGCTACCGCTAACAAATACCTCGTATCCATCGGCCTTGAAGTGCATGTGCAGCTTAAGACCAACAGCAAAATGTTCTGTGCCTGTCCCGTTCGTTATGGTGACGAACCCAATACCCTCACTTGTCCGGTTTGCCTAGGCCTGCCCGGCGCAATGCCCGTGCTCAATCTCGGAGCTATCAAACGCACCATCCGCTCCGGCCTGATGCTTGGCTGCGAAACCCCACCAATCGTCAAATGGGATCGCAAAAGTTATTTCTACCCCGACATGCCCAAAAACTACCAGATCACCCAGTTTGATCTGCCTTTGTGCGAGGGAGGTAAAGTGCCGCTCTATGATCTCGCCTACCCCAAGGAAGTGCAAAAAAACATCACCGAACCTGGCAAAAGTATCGCCCTTACCCGCATCCACCTTGAGGAAGATGTTGCGAAATCCACTCATCACGCCAGCTTTTCCAGCATCGATTTCAACCGCGCCGGAACTCCCCTGATGGAGATCGTCTCCGAACCTGACCTCACCACCCCTGATGAAGCTTTTGCTTATTTGAACTCACTGCGCCAGATCCTGGTTTATGCCGGGGTCTCAGATGCTGATATGGAAAAAGGTCAGATGCGCTGTGATGTGAACGTTTCCCTGCGTCCTGTAGGTCAGAAAGAACTCGGATCCAAAGTCGAGCTGAAGAATCTCAATTCGATGTCGGCGGTGCGTCGTTCACTCTATTACGAAATCGAACGTCAGGGAGAAGCTCTCGATAATAACGAAACCATCATCCAATCCACCCGCCGCTGGGATGACTCGATTGAAGAAACCCGTTTGATGCGCACCAAGGAGGATGCCCATGATTATCGTTACCTTCCTGACCCCGACTTATTGCCCTTGCACACGCCGGACCTAGTGGCCGAAGCCAAGCTGGACTTACCCGAATTGCCGCACACCAAAGTAGCTCGATTTGAAAAAGACTTTGGCATCACTCATTATGACGCTTGTGTGCTTGCCTCCGACCAGAGCCTGGCTGATTATTATGAGCAGGCCGCTGTCGGAGCCTCATCGGCGAAAAAAGTCGCCAACTGGGTGATCAATAATCTCTTGGCCGCGCTCAATGAAAAGAGCCTATTTATAGCAGACTGCCCACTCAGCGCACAAAGTTTACGCGAATTGGTCGACCTGATCGAAGTCGGTCAGATTTCCAACAGTCAGGGCAAAGAAGTTTTCATCGCCCTATTTGAAACCGGCGACAAAAGCCCAGCTGAAATCGCCAAAGAAAAAGGTTTTGAGCCCGCCGACTCCGGTGAGATCGATGCCTTCATCGATCAAGCCATCGCCGCCAACCCTGGGCCTGCCGGTGAAGTGAGTGAGGGCAACGACAAGGCGATCAATTTTCTTACCGGACAAGTGATGAAATTATCGCGAGGTAAAGCCAACCCCAAACAAGTCGGAGAAGGTATTATTGCCCGCCTGCGCTCTTAAGCCCAAATAACGCGACATTGCAGGCTGGATCGATCAATACGATCAGAATCTTGCGACCAAAAAGCGCACCCATCCCATTTTTGTCTTCAACGGTGTCGCCGAAGGATTGACCCGCAATCTCAAGAACAGTCACAGCCACGCCATGGATGTTACCGGCTCAAACATGGCCCAGCACGTGAAGCCACCGACATCCGTTACAATCCCATCAGCACTCTTCCCCAGCTGCGCCACACTCATCAACAAATCGCACCGGTCTCCATTACTCGGAAGTTGCGGTGGTCATGATCTCAAGTTTTCGGAACTCCAAAGTACCCGCTTTTTTTCCTTCGGGCCCACCAGAGTCACCACCGAGACCAAAAGTGATTTTCTTTTCTCCGATGCAAGGATGTTTGACGGTATAACTTTTGCCATCTACCACAGCAGTCATTTGTTCTCCTTTAAAAGTGACCTTCACGTGATGCCATTCATCGAGCAAATTTTTCTGCTCTTTTTTGATAAGATCAACATGACCACCCTCTTTAGGATGAGCGAGAATACGTACAAAATCCTTGCTCATGACAAGATGCACCAAATGCCCGCGCTCCTGCGAACCGTTAAAAATAATGCCGGCAAAACTCGCTTTACCTGACAAACGGAAATCACATTCGAGTGAACCATTTTGAAAAGCCAGGCGGCGCATCTTAACCGGCCCATGACGACGCGGGCCACTTTCATAACCCAATAAAATACCATCCTTTGCCGTCCAAGTTCCCAACCCCCAAAACCATTCTTTGGAGAGCTCACTATCAAACGTCTCTTTAATCACTTGCGGAGATTGAGCAACAACGTTGCTGATCATCAAGCTTAATATGGCGAGTAAAATAATAGGTTTGTACATTGGTTTTCCCTTGGGTGGATGCATTTGCGTGAAAGTTTTTAGCGACGATAAATTAGATCTACAGTATATTCCAATATTAGATTCTCCCCAAACCGAATCACAGTTTCTAATATCGCCGATGAAATACCCCTCCTGATTATTTTTGATCGCGGCAGAATGTGATCTGACAATATGCTTTCCCCAGTTCCAAGCCTTGCATCCTGTTAATAACAAGATGACAATCCCAACAGGCTGATTCAGGCCCGGATCATGATGAATAATACCAACCCGCCCCATAGTGAAACGCTTTCCGACCGCAAGGAAAATATTACCTGTCGAGATTTATTACAAAATCATCTTCACCTGGACGGAACTGTTTTTGCAAACCTAAACGAACAAGACCTGCAGCTAGCGGATCAATTGTTCCATCCTCTATCCATATCAGCGGGTGATACACTTTATCGACAAGGGGAACCAGGTGATGCCTTGATGTACATCGTCAAAGGCCGGGTCAAGGTGGAATCCGATGGTATCGAACATGGGGAAATCGCCGCTGGCAATGTGGTCGGTGAAATGGCGCTGTTCATCAAGCGAGCACGCAGTGCAAGTATCACTGCGGTCGTAGATACAGAATTGCTTCACTTGCAAAACATAGATTTTATTGCTCTGCGTGAGGCCGGTAGTATTCTTGCCTGGCGTCTGGAACGTGCCATTTCACAGTCATTATCACGACGAATGCGCGTCATGGTGGATCGTATCAAAGAGGAAATGAAGCCAAACACCCAGGCCGACAACGATCGAAATCAAGTTTCCCAACCTTCCCTATTATCGCGTATCAAATCCTGTTTGGTCTCTGCTCCGCAAAAACCGCAGAGTGCTGATTTACCCGCAGAACAGGTATTGCGTCAGAGCGATTTGTTTGAACATGAAACGGACAAGGTATTAACGGCACTAAGTGAACTGGTCCGGGCTGACAACTACCCGGCCGGCTCATACCTGTGCCGGCAAGGCACAGCTGGAGACAGACTTTATTTCATTATAAATGGCCAGATAAACATCAAGATGTCACTGGGCAACACAGACGGGCCTGTGAAAATCGCATCGGTCGGTGCGGGCGCAGTGCTGGGGTTGATGGACTTGGCCGACCATCAAGGGTGCAGCGCGGATTGCATTGTAGCATCAGACGTCCTCACTTTCAGTTTGCATCGTGAAACTTGGGAAAAACTTTTCAAGCAAAACGATGCGGTAGGTTCCGCCATGCGTCTGGCTGTGATTCGAGAATTTTGCAAAAATATCGCCGCCACTAATGACTACGTCGGCAGCCATCCGTAATAGCTACGCTACTCAGCGGCTTTAACGGCCCGTCGCTGCTTTTCGAGAAATTCCCACACCGCTCCGATACCATCAAAATCCTTGCAGACTTTGCCAATAATACGTTCTGGAAGATAAGAACTGCCCCCGGGGATGGTATGACCTCCTCCTTTGATACGGTAAAGCACCACGGACGTTCCCGCTTGACCACCCGACCAAGTTGACACCTCAACCGTGCAGGCGTCATCAGGATCCTTATCTGCCAGGGCTTCGACCACTGGTTTTTTATTAACGCCGTTGTAAGCGCACCACAGTTCGATACTCTTACTGGTCGAACTGCATTCCCCACGTTGGTAATCTTTGTTGGGATTAAGTTTTCGCTGAATAGGAAAAAATTCCGGGGTGATAGGTCCTCCCTTATAGGGAACAAAAGGATCTGCCGTTCCGTTCATGTAAAGAATAGATATTGGCTGCAAGGGGCGAAAGTTTGCTTCAAAAGGCTTTGGCAGAGTAGCAATCATGATCGCTGCCGCGGCAAAGATATCCGAGGCCTCCAACGCCAGTCGCTGACTAAAAAAACCGCCATTGGAAGCCCCGGTGGTATAAATGCGTTGCGCATCGATTTTATATTTTTTTTGCAGCGAAACCAGCAAAGCACTGACAAAAGCCACATCATCAGTTTTAGCATCCTGCGCAGCAAATTTCTTTGAATTCCTGCCGTCGTTCCAATGTTTATTCAAACCCTCCGGATAAACCACGATGAAACCTTCTTTCTCCGAGACAGGCGTAAACCCCATCACTGAGGCGACCTCCGCATTACCTCCCCCTCCGTGAAAACAAAATAGTAAAGGCAACGGTTTGTTTCCATCATAGCTGCTTGGGAGATGAATACGATAAGCCCGCTGGATGCCATCATGTTCGAAAGAATGTCGCACTCCTGTCGGGCTTTTCCGACCCCGCCCTTGCTGGGCAAAAGATGGAACCACTAGCCCTGATATCAGGAGTAAAAATAATGCCAGCTGACACCGGGGGAATTTCATAAGCAAAAAAATCAGGTTATTGAACTACTTCAACAAGACGTCACCCGACTAAACAAAGTTACAAGTGAATAAGCTGCCATGTTTCATGGTATCAACTTCCTCTGCCACCAACCGTCTCCCTGTCTTCAGCTTGCTAAATATTTTTCTACAGCGAAACTTACCTTTATGGCCATCAATGATATAAAAATCTGCACGCTGTTTTTGAGTCTTTGCCTAACGCCCCCATTTACCTCCACCCTGATCGCAGAGAACGAGAATCCGCTCGCCCATTGGTCGCTTGAAGAAGACCTGATCGATCATTCGAAAAATTCTCTTAAACTCAGGAATCACCATACGGTCATCGATGCAAACGCACGTTTTGATGGAATTAAAAGTTACCTTGAGAGCCCCCATCAGCCTTCCTTATCTCTCGGCAAGAGTGATTTCACTCTTTCTTTATGGATTCACACGGCAAAAAATCTGAATGACAATCTTGGCACCTTGATCAGCAAATACGATCCGGTCAGCCGCAAAGGATTTAATCTCAGCATCATCAACCACGCAGGAGTCACCGGCAGTCAGGCCAATTATCGTAATCTTCAATTTGGTATCGATGACGGTAGGACTCCCTCAGCATGGCGTGACGAAGGTAGGCCCGGCAAATCGATATTTATTCACAGCATGGCGGTGCATGACGGTGGTCTTTATGTGGGCACCGTCGAAGGGCGGACCAATACCGATCAGGGTCATGTCTATCTCTACAAAAAAAGCGGCGAATGGGAGGATCTCGGCGCTCCGTGGAAAAGCAACGGCGTCACTTCGATGGCCTCCTTTAACGGCAAACTCTACGTTGGGGTATCGCGGGTATTGCTGCACTATTCTGGCTTGGCTCCTACCTTGTCCCATCATATTGGAGGAAAAGTTTTTCGTTGGGATGATGGCAAGTGGACCGACCTCGGGCAATTGCTGGGATTGGATGGTGTTAATGGCTTGGTCAATTTCAAGGGCAAACTCTATGCAACCGGATTCTATCAGCCAGGATTTTTCCGCTATGAAGGCGGCACTCAATGGAAATCAATGGGCACCCCTGATGATCTGCGCACCGAGGCTTTATGTGTCCATAACGGCTCCATCTACGCTACCACCTATGATGAAGGCACGGTTTTTGTTTTTGACGGCAACAACTGGAACCGCACCGGCTCACTTGGCACTGCCAGTCGCACGCAGGCTTATTATGATGGTAAAAAATGGGTGGCGACAGGCTTGAAAGGGGATAAAACCGGCACCCAGGTTTACAGTCTTGGGATTCATCAGGGAAAGCTGATGGCTGGAACTTGGCCGGAAGGGAAAGTTTACCGCTATGAAGGCGGGAAAAAATGGACATCCACCGGGCGCCTGGGCGAGGAACAGGAAATCATGGGGAGCAATCACTACAACGGCAAACTGTATGCCGGCTCATTACCCATGGCTGAAATTTTTCGTTATGATGGAGACAATCATTGGAACTCAGTCGGCAGAGTGGACTTCACCAAAGACGTCATCTACCGGCGGGCTTTTTCGCTGGCGGTCTTCAAAGGCCGGCTATTTTCCGGAACTTTCCCTTCGGGTCACGTGCGCTCCTTTGAGGCGGGCAAATGTATCAGCTACGATAGTGAACTGCAAAGCGGGTGGCGCCACATCGCTGCAGTGAAATCAGCTGACCAGCTGAAACTTTTTGTAGATGGCAAACAAGTAGCCCAGTCCGATCAATTTGCCGCCGGGGAATTCGACCTGTCGAATAACTCACCCTTATTGATCGGCTACGGCCAATACGACTATTTCAACGGCAAAATCAAAGATGTCCGTATTTACCAACGCGCCCTACCACTTAACGAATTAAAAGCACTGATGAAAAATCCTTAAAAAATCAGTGCCCATCAGTGTAAATCAATGGTTAACAAATATTATAACCACTGATGGCACTGATGAACCATTCGTGTTTTGTGACAATCCTATCAATCCGCAGACCTTACATAAAAGGCCTGGGTAGCTGCTAGGCAGGTCTCTTAGTCAGCCATCAACGCTTTGACCTTGTCCATGATCGCTTTGGACCAGATTTCGTAACCAGCAGCGTTGGGGTGCAATAAGTCGGGCATGATTTCTTTGGAAAGCGTACCGTCTGCCTCAAGAAAATCCTTATTGATGTCCATATAGAAAACGGTTTTGTCATCAGCTAATTTTGCTATGATTTTATTGGCGGCTTCATTCTGTTGCCTCATTTTATTTTCTGTATTCGCTCCGCGAGGGAAAATGGCCAGTACCAAAATCTTCATCTGCGGTTGTTTTTTCTTAAGCAATTTTACAATCGCCTCAACTCCTTGTGCGGTTTGTTCAGAACTGCTGGGGTAAACAGCACCTTGATGCTCCGCCATCGCTCGCCCCTGATGGCCCGTGTTATTGGTGCCGATCATCAATACGGTGAGTTTGGGTTTCAACCCGTCGTAGTTGCCGTTTTGCAAGCGCCACAGGATGTGCTCGGTGCGATCGCCGCCGATACCAAAGTTCACCGCTTTAAGTGGAGCCCAGTATTTCTTCCATGCTTCTTTGCCCCTGCCGTTCCAGCCAGCGGTGATCGAATCTCCAAGAAAAACCAAAGGAGCCTCACCCAACTTAGAAACCTTATTAAAATTCTGATGCGACTTTTCCTTACCCGGATGAGGTGCTGGGGAAAGCGCGAGATTTTTAGTAGCGTCTTGCGCGACCGCAGGAAGGACAAGACTTACAATGGCGCTGATGTAAACAAAATATGGGATTTTCATGACCTTCAGCTTTGGCAAGTTTTGCCAAACTGTCAAACGCTTTGATTTGCTGACGCCATAAGCTCAAGCGAGGATTTCTTTTGCTACATTGCCATGCACATCCGTCAGACGAAAATCGCGCCCTGCGTATTTATATGTCAGTCGCTCATGATCGAGCCCCATTAAATGCAGAATCGTGGCATGCCAGTCGTGAATGTGCATTTTGTTCTCCACCGCTTCATAGCCGTGTTCATCAGTCGCGCCATAACTGAATCCCCCTTTCACCCCTCCGCCAGCCATCCAGGTGGTGAAACCTTTGTTGTTATGATCCCGTCCGTCACCACCTTGACCGTGTGGAGTACGACCAAACTCCCCTGCCCAGATCACCAGGGTATCCTTTAGCATATCACGGCGCTTGAGATCCGCCAGCAAACCCGCAATCGGTTGATCGATCTGGCCGCAGTTGCGCTCCAGATCATTTTTGAGATTACGATGCTGATCCCATCCACTGCCATGCGTGATCTCGACAAAACGAACGCCCGCTTCGACAAAACGACGCGCCAAAAGGCATTGTTTACCAAAAGCATCCGTAGCACCACCACCAATGCCATACAATTTGAGCGTCGCTGCCGATTCTTCGCTGAGATCCATTTTTTTGGGTAATTCATCCTGCATCCGATAACCCAGCTCAAACGACTCGATAATACCCTCAACCTCCGGTTGGTGGATATCATGGTCGAGTTTGTTTTTATTCAGTTTCTGGACAAGATCGAGGTAAACCTTCTGTTGTTCATCATTAAGGTTCGGACTTTTGATATTCGGAATTTTCACCACATCATCACCGCCTGCTGCTGAACCTCCCCGTCCCCGTCCCCGTCGACGTAATCTGGAGTTGATTTTAGTTCCCTGATAGATCGCCGGCAAAAACGAACTGCCGTAATTTTGCGCGCTGCTCACTGGATTGAGTGTAATGAAACCCGGCAGATTTGAGTTCTCCGAACCCAAGCCATATAAACTCCAGGCTCCCATCGAAGGTCTGACAAACTGAAAACTACCGGTATGCATTTGCAACGCAGCTTGCGGATGATTGGGCTGATCGGTCTGCATACTGCGCAACAAACAAAGTTCGTCAGCCTGTTTCGCAAGATTGGGAAAAAGGTCGGAAATCCACAAACCGCTTTTGCCGTGTTGATTAAAATCCCAAGGTGATTTCATCAACATCGCGCCTCGTGTACTGCCGAATTTACCGGCCTTACCATCATCCTTGGCCAAACGCGGTTTGTAATCAAAGGTGTCTACGTGCGAAGGTGCGCCGCGCATATTTAAGAAAATAACCCGCTTGGCCCGCCCCTCGAAATGTGGTTTTTTTGGTGACAACACATTACCGCCAGCGGCACGGGATTGTTCTGCAGCCAAGGCAGAAAACGCCAAATAGCCAAAACCGCTGGAAAGGGATTTTAAAGCGGATCTTCTTGAAAATGGAAGTGGATTTTTCATAGTCATCTAAGTATTGGGTGAGTATTAAAATTAGTTGATGTAGCGAAATTCTGCGGATGAAAACAAACCCTGGCAAAAAGTTGCGATCGCCAGTTGTTGGATTTTCTTCCGGCTTTCATTGCTGCCTTCAGCCGTCGATACGAATTTTTTGAAAAATTCCATACTGATACGAATTTCCTCCGCATTCGGATAACGTCCGTAAGTACGTAAAAAAGCATGCTGCAGACGCTGCTTGGGATCATCGTAATTTTTCCACAAGGAAATGGCCATCGCTTTTGCCTGTTCGCTCACGAAAGAATTATTCATCATGTAGAGCGCCTGCAAAGGCACGTTGGTGGACTCGCGAGTGCCGTGCACCATGCCCGGTTCGGCATAATCAAACAAAGCCAGGGACTCCGGCAGCATGTCACGAACAATAGGCAAATAAATGGATCGATTCACACTGGGTTGGTTAAAGGCCTCTTCGCCAACTCTAATGCCAACACGCACATTGCCAGTTTGGGCCACCAATGAAGCTCGTGGACGCTTGAGATCCAGTTGCCCGCTAGCTGCCAACATCGCGTCGCGAATCGATTCAGCGTCGAGGCGGCGTTGATTGGCGCGCCAAAGGAAATGATTATCCGGATCCTGGGTGTAATTTTCAGGATCAAATTTTGAGCTCATTTGGTAGCTACGCGATTTGACAATGTCGCGGATCAATGACTTGACCGACCAGCCACTGTCCATGAACCGGATAGCCAGGTAATCGAGCAATTCAGGATGAGTTGGAGCTTTCCCGGTGGTGCCAAAGTTGTCTGACGATTCTACGATGCCATTGCCAAATAGGTGCTGCCAGATTCGATTAACCATCACCCGGGCAGTCAGGGCATTTTCCTCAGAAGTCAGCCACTGTGCCAATTCGAGACGACCACTTGATGTGGAATTGATCTCCAGACTTCGCCCGTGATCCAGCACTTGAAGAAACCCCCGCTCGACCACTTGCGCCGGTTTGTCAATCTCTCCACGCAGCAACACTGCCGCATCAGCCGGTGAACCATTGTCCTGTACCCCCATCGCAAAAGTCTTGGCAATACCACTCTTTTGATATCCATTCACCTTCAACTCAAGCTGACTCATTAGTGTTCTAGTTCTGAGCGCTTTTCGTAAGGCATTGGTAGCAGCCTCTCCTTTGTTTTTCCCACGCTGTTGACGCAAGGCCAGCATCTCCTGACGCATTCCATCCAGCCTTTCCTGCATCGAAGCGAGCTCTTCGGTTGAAATCTTTTCACCCACAGGATCCGAGACCGGCAACAATAACAATTCGGAAGGTCGTTTATTCTGCGCAAAAGCAAAAGTTCCAAAGTAGGTATCCGTGCTCGTAAATAGACCCGCCATGGCGTAATAATCGGTGATCGGAATGGGATCAAATTTGTGATCATGGCAACGCGCACAAGATACAGTCAATCCAAGGATCGCCTGGGACAGTGTATCAATTTGCTCATCCACCACGTCCATCTTGAACTGACGCGCACTCTGCTGGTTCAAACCCTTGGTGCCGATGGCCAGAAACCCGGTTGCAATCAGATTTTGCTGCCATTCTTGATCACTTTTGACCGGTAACAGATCCCCCGCAATTTGCTCGGTGACAAAACGATCATAGGGTTTATCTGCATTAAAGGAATCGATCACATAATCGCGATAACGCCAAGCATTGGGAAAGAGCATATTAGTCTCTTTACCACTCGATTCCGCATAACGGGCTACATCCAACCAATGCCTGCCCCAACGCTCGCCGAACTGTCTGCTGGCCAATAGTTTCTCTACGATATCAGCCACCGCTGAATCAGGATCCTTTTTCCACGCAGCGTAAAATCTCTTCACATTGGCAGATGAGGGCGGCAGGCCAATCAAATCAAAATACAAACGCCGAACCAAGGTGGTCGCATCTGCGGCTTGCGCAGGTTTCATTTTCTCCTGTTCTAACTTGGCGAGCACAAAACGGTCAAGCTCTGCTTTAACCCAGTTTTCATCTTCCACTTTTGGCAGATCCCCGTTTTCTGGTTTTTGGAAGGACCAGAATTCTTTTCCTTCTTCAATGTCGATCTGCGATTTTACGATGATCTTTTTTGTTCTTCGTGGATCGGGCGCACCCATTTCAATCCACTTTTTAAAGTCGGCCACAATATTTGCCGGTAAACGTTTTTTCGGGGGCATTTCGTAGTCAGGGTCGCTGTAAGCGATCGAAGTCCAAAGCAGACTATCCAGTGGGTTTCCGGCAACAATGGAGGGTCCTGAATCACCGCCCAATCGCAAAGCTTCACGGGAATCAAGAGCCAGTCCACTTTTGATTTTTCCTCCTTCATTAGAGTGGCACTCGTAACAAGCATCCACCAAAACCGGGCGTATTTTCGATTCAAAAAATGCCACTTGCTCGTCGTTAAGTTTTGCCTCTTGAGCAAACAATGAAGTATTGCTAGAAAGAATCAGAGGGATTAACAAGGCAGCTAAGTTTTTCATATGGGCGATCTATATTTATTTAGTGGAGAACGATTTCCCGTTCAGCGGGATAGAACTCCACTACTTGATTGTGGTTGCGCATTAATATTTTAATTATTTTTTTATTTTTCTGCGCAACTCTTCCTACTGCCGGGTGTTCGATGCTTTGAATAAACCTTCAATAATCAAATTTGAATATCATGAAAAAAATAACTACCAAAGTAATCATATCCGCTCTTGTCATGCTTCCTTTATGTTTCTCCTACGCAGAGGAGGACGATGCCAAAAAAGGTAAAGAAAGGGGCCGTCCCCAAGCTGGAAAAGGGCACCCCGAAGGACGTCCTCCCCACGGCCCGGGTGGTCCTGGAGGCCCAGGTGGTGGTCTGCCAAAATTCGAAGACATCGATACCGATGGCAGTGGTGACATCTCCCAAACCGAATGGACAGCGTTTCACCTTAAAACCGCAAAAGAGCGAGCTGAGCGCTCATTCCAATTCATTTCCGGCGGAGATGACAAAATCACTGCTGAAGAACTGGAAGAAATGATGAAACGACATCGTGCAGGCAGAGGAAAAGGCCGACCAGGAGATGAAAAGAGCATGAAGAGGGGCAAAAAAAGACCCGAGGATGCTGTTGATGGAAGCGGTCAAAAACCCAAGCGCCCTGCAGCAGAATAGGTAGTTTTACCACATGGTGTAAGCGCCTGGATTGATTTGATTATTCGCGCACCAGCGCAGCACCATTTTGCGAGTAAGATTCGACGGTCGTCGATTTCTCCAGGCTTTCACCTGCTGCAATTTTCTGCTGTTGCAGTTCACTTCCAAAGTGACATCCCGATCCAGTGCGCCGTCTTCCAGCCTCCTGCTACGCAGACTAAAAATAGAAACCTTCCCATTTTTGCAATCCCAGCCATAATCCGCTACGCAGTGTTGCATATCCCGAGCTTCTTCTTGCAAATCATCTTGGCGATTAAGTTCAACCATCTGCCAGAACCAACCTTCCATAGACTCTTCAAAAGGTTTTATGCTCTCCATGGGTTGCCATTGGTCGGCGCAAAACTGCAGTAATCTGGATCGATTATCAGCAGACGTGATATCAAATTTATCAATAGTAGAATCGAACCCGGATTGTTCGCCCAGATTTTTAAAAAAGTTGCTTGCCGAACTATACAGAGTTTCCAATGTTCTGCCCCGAAGACGAACAGACCGTGTTCCATGAAGTTCGCATTTAGCCCATAAATAGTCTATCACCAGCTCCATAAAATCCATCGGCTTGGGGTCGGAAGCCAACATTTCCAGCAACGGAAGCCAAACCGCATCATGCGAAAAATTCAGCCCAATTCGAGTTGTCAGTAAATAGGCTGCCTTTTTTTCGTCATGAAATATCGCCATTACTTGGCCATACCTCACGGCATCACGCATAGACATATCATTCGCTGCAGACAGAAAATACTTGCTTCCCTGACGAGTTAGTTTTGGCAACCAGCCCGGGAAACGACGGATACTGCCTCCTCTTGCCAGATGACAATACCAATCCCGCTCAATGTGATTCAAAGCACCATCAATAAACCAGGCCCTATTGCAAAAGTCAGGCAGTTCATAGCGATTCAACAAATGTTGAATCAATGATATTAACAAAGATCGTGGCTCCAGCTGTTTGTTCGGTTGCCAGCTTTCCGGATCACGGATCCAATCTTCCTGATATTCAGCCAAGCGCAGCAAAACAGGGATCACATTCAAGTTGTTGCGATCAACCTGCGTGAGCAGAGTCGTGCGGGCTTCTACCACAGGTAAGAGCCTGAGACAAGGCGCTTGAAGGCGACGAGTCCATCGATTTTCTGCCCGGAACATTTTAGCTAATATTCGGGTATGTTGCCTGAGATAAGGGTTGCCGATCCAGCTTCCTGACCACGGTTTCCCCGTCAATATCGAGCGGGTAACCGAGCGGAACACTGCCTTCGGCGGAAGGATAGTATTCATCACTAAAATAGTTTTAATTCCTGATATTACCCAGCGGACAGACATGCAGATTCCGTAAGGCGGAATGTGTCTTTGCCCGAATGGGATGGAGGTGGGATAGGCTAGGACATAGCTAGCCTAGTCAAACGCGAGTCACAAAGGCGACTCATTCGTTTGACCTACAAATCAGGAAAACTGTTCTGCAAAGATCATGAGATAATAATGTAGGTAAACATATTGATGTCAAGCTAGTAAAACCTTAATAAAAGCAATGCGAAAAAACCAATCACGCGCCCTCCCGGGAAGGCTCTATTGACCTGACAACTCACTGACTATTTAACTTTAAATCTTGTCAGATCCAATCTTTTTTTACCCTGCCATTAGCGGATGCGTTTCCATCGCGTCAACGTTCCACTCGGTCTTCCCTTCCGTTGCCAGACCCCTATCACCAAAGACTCCCCATCGGGACTGATATCGGCGTCATGAATACCATCAAGCCCCGCTTCGATATAATCCTTGGGCATTTTCAGCGTAGAAACGATCTCTCCGTTTCTTTTTACAAAAGCCACTCGCGCATTGAGACAAGGAACTACGATCACATCCTTGTGAAAACGCACATTGCAGGGCGAATACCCTTTCAGCACAATCTGATCGAGCATCTTTTTGCCGCCTTCTTCGCGGTAATGCGGGCTCATGTCGAGATTGTAATACACCAAACGCTGGTTGCTGCGGTCGGCAAATAACAGCAACTTACGCACGGGATCATAATTCACTCCGTGTGGTGTGCGGAATTGATTAGCTCCCTTCCCTTTGGAGGCAAAATTTTTCCCCAGCAGAGCCCCGCTGTTCTTACGCCGCAAATGCACCCGACTGCTGCCGTAACCATCACTGACAAACACATTACCCCCCGTAGCAATGCCTACCGCGCTGGTGGGTTTGTAAGCTTCGGGGTAGGGATGATCGTTCTGGGTCCAGAGAAAATCGCCAGCCTTGTTTGAAGCAGCACCCTGGGAATTGGTCTGGGTCACGCTGCCGTGGGTATTGGCAAACAGGATCCATTTTTTTTCATCACCGTCGGTCCACAAATTAATGCCGTGAATCTCGCCTTCCGCCCACGAGCGTTCGCCCAATAAATCAACTTGAGAGAAATCGGACGACCACCGCGCCATCGCCCGGGTGGCTTCACTGCGTTTGTCCTCATAGGTAGTGTAGATCACATAACAACGGCCATTGGAGTCAAATTTGACCCCGTGATAGTGCTGGGCGTTATCAGCCTGTTTTTTTGGCAAGCTGATACCATCCGGAATCAACTCAAAACTATAGGATGCCTGTCCCAAAGTGATTTTTTGTTTCAGTAGATTATCTTGTCCTGACGCTGACAACTGGTGCGCGTCCTGCTTTTTATCCCCATGGGCATGAAGCCCAATCGGGCTTGTAAGGCAAATCGTCGTGAGCAGCAGTAAATGGAGATTTTTCATACTTCTAGCAGTATGCCGAGCCCCGGCTGCACCACAACGGCTTTTTATATGCCAAGCGACCTTCTTCCCCCCACCATTCACTTAATATCTTTCATCTTCGAGCCAATCTTGCTTGCAAGGTGGGTGGCTCTATCTTTAAGGTGCATGAAATAGTTTTCTGATGGCCGCCGACCCTTTTATACATCTTCATTTACACACTGAGTATTCCCTGCTCGATGGGGCGGTGCGGATCTCAGATTTGGTCAAAAAAGCCGAGCGCTGCAAGATGCCGGCAGTGGCGATGACCGATCATGGCAATATTTTCGGCGCAATCGATTTTTATCAAAAAACCACCAGTGCCGGGATCAAACCTCTCATCGGCTGCGAAGCCTATCTCACCCCACCCGGCGTGAGCCTGACCTCCCGCGACCCCGATCCAAAAAAACGCGGTAATTCGCACCTGACCCTCTTAGCCACCAATAACAAGGGCTGGTATAATCTGACCAAACTAGTCACCAAAGGGCATCTGGATGGCAATTATTACAAACCTCGCATCGATAAGGAGGCTCTTGCCGAGTACAGCGAGGGACTGATCTGTCTGAGCGGTTGCCTTAATGGCGAGATCAACCAGATGATCCTCGATGAGCAGCTCGATGCGGCTCGTAAGAGCATCGGAGAATTCAGCGATATTTTTGGTAAAGAGAATTTTTTCCTCGAAGTGCACGATCACGGCCTGGATCAGCAGCACCGCTGCACCGAGCAGATGATCAAGTTCAGCAACGAATACGATCTCGGTCTGGTTGCCGCCAACGACGTGCATTTCCTCGATCGCAAGCACCACGAGGCTCACGATGTGATGATCTGCATCGGCAGTGGTTCGTTGCAGATGGATGAAAACCGTCCACGCTACTCACCCGAAGTCTATTTCAAGACCGGGCGCGAGATGATGGCGCTGTTCAAGGACGTGCCAGGGGCGATCAGCAATACCTTTGCCATCGCTGATCGCTGCGACGTGACAATGAAACTGGATCCGACCAATTCAGAAAAATACCCCCAGTTTGACCCGCCCGGCGAACTCAGTCGTGAAGATTACTTTCGCGAACTGTGTCTCGAAGGCCTGCGCGCGCGTTACGGCGCTCGAGCGGATACCGATCAAGAACTGAAAACCCGGCTCGATTATGAAATCGGCATCATGGAGAAAATGGGTTTCCTCTCCTACTTCCTCATCACTTGGGATTTCATCAAATGGGCACGGGACAACGGCATTCCCGTCGGCCCCGGCCGTGGTTCGGCCGCCGGCTCGCTGGTCGCTTACGTTTTGTGGATCACTGATTTGTGCCCGATGCGTTTTGGCCTGATTTTCGAACGTTTCCTCAATCCCGAACGTGTATCCCCTCCCGATATCGACGTCGATTTCTGTCAGTCACGCCGTGGAGAAGTGATCGAATATGTACGGCAAAAATACGGTGACCGCGCGGTGTCGCACATCGTCACCTTCGGCACTCTGGGGGCCAAAAGCGTGGTGCGCGATGTGGCCCGGGTGATGGGTCTCAGCTACGGTGACGGCGACCGCCTCGCCAAGATGATTCCCAACGAGCTGAACATCACGCTCAAGGATGCCAAAAAGAAAAACCCTGATCTGAAAGAAGCGCTCGATACCGAGGCCGCCAGCAAAAAAGTCTGGGATTATTCGATGTTCTTGGAAGGGCTGACCCGTGGCACCGGCATTCACGCCGCCGGCATCGTCATCGGCGACCGCGACCTGTCAGAATACATCGCCCTGACCCGGGGAAAAGAAGACGAGGTGGTCACCCAATACGCCATGTCTCCGCTCACCGAGCTGGGCATGCTGAAAATGGATTTCCTTGGCCTGAAAACCCTAACCGTGATTCAGGACGCCGTGGACTTGATCCACATCCGCGAACCGGATTTCAAGCTCGATGTCACCGAACTCAATGACAAAGCCGCCTTTGACCTGCTCAACCGGGGAGAGACCATCGGCGTGTTCCAGCTGGAGTCTGGCGGCATGATGAGCCTCTGTCGACGTTTTGGAGTGGACCGCATCGAGGACATCATTGCCCTGATCGCGCTCTATCGACCGGGGCCGATGGAGCTGATCCCCGACTTCATTGATCGTAAAAAGGGCAAGAAAAAAGTCGAGTACCTGCACCCCCTCTTGGAGGACGTCAGCGCGGAAACTTTTGGTATTTTGATCTATCAGGAGCAGGTGCAGAAAGCCGCCAACGTGCTCGCCGGTTACTCACTCGGAGAAGCTGATATGCTGCGTCGGGCGATGGGGAAAAAGAAAGTCTCCGAGATGCAGAAACAACGGCTGAAGTTTGTTGAAGGCTGCGCGAGGGTCAACCAGATTCCGGAGAAAAAAGCCAATGACATCTTTGATTTGTTGGAAAAATTTGCCGGTTATGGGTTTAACAAATCACACTCTGCAGCTTACGGACTGATCTCTTACCAGACCGCTTATCTGAAGGCCAACTACCCGGTCGAGTTCATGGCGGCCTTGTTAAGCAACGAGATCAATAATACCGAGAAAATTTCTGTTTTTGTGGCCGAGTGCAAAAACATGGGCATCGATATATTTGCCCCGGATGTCAATCGCAGCTCCTTGAAGTTCGCCCCCGAGTGGGCTGATGAAGAAGCCAAAACCGCATCCGCCAAGGCGATCCGATTTGGACTGGCGGCGGTCAAAAACGTCGGTGGAGCGGCGATGGAAACCGCCATAGAAAACAGAAGTCAAAAAGGCTCTTTTGAATCCCTCGAGGACTTCGCTACCCGTCTCGATAGCAAGACGGTCAACAAAAAGATCATGGAAAGCTTGATCAAAGCAGGCGCTTTTGATTTCAGCAATTACCGCAGGGATGAAATGTTCTCTCGCCTCAGCCAAGTGCTCGCCGCCTCCAATGCTGCCGCCAAGGATCGCGCCAGTGGTCAGGTTTCCCTCTTTGACATGACCGAAGTCGCTGCGGCTGCGCCCATGCCCTCTCTCGATGGCGAAGAACGGGTGATTTGGTCCGCAGAAGAAATGCTGACTCAGGAAAAAGAGCTGCTGGGATTTTATGTCTCCGGACATCCCCTGGATCCCTACCGGGCAACGATCCAATCAGGCAAATTTCAACAAATCAGTGAGATCCCTGACCTCAGGGAAAAGAAAACCCACAGCTTCGCCGGCATCCTCGACGCGGTGCAAGTGCGTTACACCAAACGCGCCGGCAAACCTTTTGCCATCCTCGGTCTGGAGGACTTTTCCGGCCACACCGACGTTATGGTGTGGAACGAGGTTTACGTCAAATGCAATGCGATGTTCGAGAAGGGCAAAGTGCTGATCGTCGAAGCCAAGGTCGAAATGGATGAACGAACCGAAACCAAACGCCTGACTTCGGTGAACTTCAAACCCTTGCAGGTAACCCACAGCAATGGAAGCACACAGAACGGCAGCAACGACCACTCTAACGGAGGTGCTAGTAGTAGGCCCCCGGCCACTCCTTTTGTGGTGCACTTGTCCTGTGAACGTGATACCCCCGAAGACCTGCTCTACATCAAACACGTCGCGTCTAAATTTCCCGGTTCCTGCCCCTTGCGACTTCACATGAGCCGTGCAGACGGGCGTCACCTTTTGCTCGCTGCTTCTGGTAATTACTGCGTGGACGGCAGCGAAGAACTCAAACGTGAACTTTCCGTTTGGTTGAAAGAAAACTGAAAATTTCCGAATATTTAAAATGTCACAACAAGATATAAGTTCATTGATCGAATCGTTCAGCAAACTACGTCTGGTAGTCATCGGCGATGTCATGCTGGATCGTTTCATCTGGGGAAACGTCACCCGTATTTCTCCTGAAGCCCCAGTTCCCGTGGTCGAAGTGAATCGCGAATCCGTCTATCCCGGCGGAGCCGCCAACGTCGCCCGCAACATCACCCCTTTTGGCGGTAAAGTTGAGCTGATCGGTCTGATCGGCTCCGATAGCGAAGGAGAAGTGCTTGCCAAAACCTTGGAAGATTGCCACATCGGCATCGATCATATGTTGGTGGAAAAAAGCTTTTCCACCATCACCAAAACCCGGGTGGTCGCCCAGCACCAACAGGTGGTTCGGATCGACCGCGAGAAAAAACAGGCGCTTACTGACAATGCCCGGAATCTAGTGCTCAACCAGTTGCGCAATGTGGTCGGCGAAGTTGATGGCATCATCATAGAGGACTATGGCAAAGGTCTGATCGACAATGAACTAGTAAGCTCCGTGGTTGAGATCGCCACTGCCGGAGATGTGGTGGTCACCGTCGACCCCAATCCTAAAAACCCAATTGATTGGAAAGGCGTATCAACCGTCAAACCCAACCGCAGCGAAGCTTTCCACGAAGCCGGCATGCAGGACAGCAGTGCCCACCTGCCACCACTCGAAGACGGCGACCTGTTACAAGTCGGCAATCACTTGCTCAAACGCTGGGACAGTCAATACGTACTGATCACCCTTGGCGAACAAGGCATGATTTTATTCTCAGATAGAGGGCAACCCTACCACATCCCTACCCGCGCGCGCGAAGTCTTCGATGTCTCCGGCGCCGGCGATACCGCCATCGCCGTTTTCACCATGGCGCTCTGCGCCGGGGCCAACGCCCTCACTGCCGCCGATCTCTCCAACCGCGCCAGTGGCGTCGTCGTAGGAAAACTCGGCACCGCAGAGATAACCAAAGAGGATCTGTTAAAAGCGGTGGAAGGATGAAGTCAATCCTTCGAACATCGACATGGATCTCCCGCTCGCCATTCTCAATGCCGATACCGCAGAGATTGGCTCTATTCTTTCTACCAACGCCAGTTGGAGAGAAATCAAATCTGTATCCGGTCTTTCCCCTATCGAACTTGTTCAAGCATCCGGTAAATTACCCGTGCTTTTAACCTTTCTTCAACATGATGCTTCTATCATCGAAGAGCTTGATTCGACCTTTAAAAATTTGCTTCTAGCCTTGATAGAAGAAACATCATGGGATCACACTGCGGCTTACCGACCAACTGATATAGAGTTTTATCTATGGGCGGCTATGATCGGAGAAGTATCTATTGATTTTCCATGTGATCTTATTAGGCACATCTCTCAAGTCGAAATTGACAATCTAAAGTTCCTCTTCAATCTAAGTCAAACTTGGTCTAGTGAGGAGGATGACAATTTTTGGCTAACAGAAAATCAATGAGAAATTCGATTTGAGAACTGGTTAAAAAATGAACAGAATAGACAAACTTCAAACAAACGTTGCTAAATTATTAGTAAATGAGCAACCAATATTTCCTCTTTTCTGGTAGTCCCTTTACTCTTGTTTCTGATTGAAATGAACACCTGCCTCTACACACAATCTCTCGAAACTACTTTTCCAGACCTCCTAACTATTTTTTCTCTACTAATATTTTCATGTCGTGAAAAAATCGCTTCGGAAATAAATTTTTTACTCCTACTTTACCCATGCCATCCACGTTTAACTCTGAAGAATTTTTTACCGCACATGGCATGGCCGACTGTAAAAAACCTGATCAAAGCGGATAAGAATTATAATGGATAAACCTAAACACATCACAAACTCTAGCATGAATGCTAACTGGAAAATACCAGGCCCCAGTTCACTTTTGGTGCCTAATTTCAGGGATGTTGGTAAAACTATAAATGACCTGTCTGGCAAAACCTTATTACGAGAAACCGTTTTATTTCGAGGGGGCGAAGTTGACTTCGTAAAAGACCTGACTCCCATCCAAAGTCCCAAATCCATCATCAACCTTCGCAAGGGAAGCGATCCTAACTTTCAGGATGCCACAGTTTACCACTGTCCTGCACCTGACAGTGTAGATGTTTATTCCGTAGCCAGTGGCTTCAACCGCAAATGGATCATTTCGGTTTTAACGATTCTCGCCTCAGCGGATGCGCAAGCTCCCTTTTTTATTCACTGCGCCGCAGGCAAAGACCGAACTGGTGTCATTATAGGAGCGATACTCTCATTGCTCAATATTGACAGCGAGCACATTCAAGAGGACTACGCTTTGTCAGACGGCCCTATTTATCCTAAACTATTTGCCGAATCCTTGTTTCAATTTACGCAAAATAACTATTTTCGGAAATTAAACCTTCAAAAGATTCACGAACGATTCACTCTGTGAAATACTAGCGCACCATAACTATTCATGGTAGACCCAGACCTCTCCAAAAAAGAGTTTGCCCGCGGATGGCACGAATTTACGCGGATAAGAATTAGGATTGTGATCCTGGGAAAACACCTAGTCGCCTGACAAATTACAGCCACAATGATGACAGATATTGCCGCGCTCTGCGACCGATAGAGGGATTGACTGGTCACAGGTAGGACACCTCAACGCCACTTGATTGAAATGCTTGCTCTCTAAACGGTATAGCCTCCAGAATGCATAGCCACAAATAGAAATCATTACTAACATTGATCCTGTTAATTCCCAACCCTTTAACTGAAAATTATTTGCCAGGTGTACAAATGCAATCGGAACGATGATCCAAACAGCGAGAAAAAAATAGATGTTCCATCCTGCACGCTTCCAGTATAGCTCCTGTAAATTCTTAATTTGTTGGTGAAACTCGTGCTCGGACAATTGTTCTGTAGAGTTCTCTTTTTTTGACCCACCAATGTCCAAATGAGTAGATTCAACGGAACCCTGTTTCTCAAAACCCATCACAATGATGGGTTTCGCTCCTACGCAATATGGGCAGCTTTGATTTCGCAAAACTGCCTCCACATCTTTTAAACCAAATGAGCTATTGCAATGGCGACAGTACAATCGGTCACCAATTTTTTCAAAATAGTCTCCGCCTTGAAATAACAGCACGATATATGCTGCAATCACACTCGCAAAAGTAAAACAAGAAATTTGATTTTCTGTAACCCACCCTAACACCTCGTGCAATTGAACAAGTATGATCAACACAAGCATGAACAACAGTGCTAGGCCCACTACACAAAAACCTTTCCTTTCCCTCAATTTACCAATCCTACAAAAATTCACCAAATCCTGCCGGATTAATGGCTCCCGT
The DNA here is from genome assembly GCA_045046875.1 of Verrucomicrobiota bacterium. GTDB lineage: Bacteria > Verrucomicrobiota > Verrucomicrobiia > Verrucomicrobiales > DEV007 > JAADHD01. The sequence goes on from JASFYY010000002.1 coordinate 33,751, forward strand.
TTTTCCAGTTTGTCCAAAATATCACGCCCCAGTTTATCCAATACTTTTGGATCTTCTGTAAAAGCAATTCTCTCCGTTTTCATCGCAAATTCTTAGTTGCGCTTGCCCAACAAGCTTTACTCTGGAATTTTACAATTCAGGCAAGCCTTCAGCAATTATAAGTGAGATGCATTTTTATAACGCCCATCAAGCTCACTAAGGATCCCCCTCTTTTTGACAAGCATTCAACTCAATCCCCTTCCACCAATAGTCCATGATAACCATCAGGGATCACTGCTCGTCCATTGCGTATACCAATGCGAGTAGGATTACCGGGAGTCAAAAATTGTTCGATAAGCTTTGGTTTTGAAGGATCTGAAATGTCAGTGATAGTAACCAGGCCGCTCGAACGATTAGCGGTATAAAGTCGATTCCCTGAAATATTAGGAACCCCCGGGTTGGCACGGGTTTTCCCAAGCGGGTAAATATTCAACTCCTTAAGCTCCCGCCGTTCACTGCGATCCACTAAAATATATCCACCCCTCAGGGTGATCAACGTTTTGTCCCCAAACGCAATCATGCCATTGGACGAACCGGTTCGGCGGGCAAAGTTATCCCCACTATATACCGGGGCAGGTTGTGCCATGAGATCAAACCAATAAGTGCCCGTCACATGCCAGAAAACCGCGGTGTAACGATCCTCCACCAATCCCCGCATCATCTGGTCGCCGTAAAGAAGTCCATGGCGTTTGTCTTCAAATATTTGTTTGGGATTAGCTGCATCGCCCACATCCAGAATATAAAATTGATTCGCCCCTGCCTGGATCATCACCCGATTGCCAGAGCCTGGTGTTTCGACCTGACGCACAGCTTTGCCCCGCAGTTTGAAAGCTCCTACTTTTTTATATCCGTCTCCAGCCTTGTCCTCCCAAATGGATAGACCGCCGGCGCTTTCCGCGACAAAAATGCGCTCATTAAAAACGCTGACATCCGTGGCAAATCCATCGGTGGCAAGCAACTCAAGTCGTTCAATCTGCGGCCACAACTTCACGATATGCACTCCTGCGCTGCCGCAGGCGACCACCGCGCGGTCATCCGGGAGAAAATCCACGCCATAAACTTGTCCCGCCGGACGGTAGCTGCGCCAACCCTTGCGAAACTCACCCGCTTCATTCCGCCCGGCAGCAATTACCGCTGCCTGATCCGTTTCCTTTTCCACCGCAACCGCCAAATTTGGTGCCTCCACCACATGCAAATCGCTGAAGCCACCCGCCATCAAAATGTGATCTTTAACCAGTGCCAGGCCTCCGATAAAATTCTTTTTTCCGTCCTGTTCCGGCGCTTCACAATGAGCCACTAATTTCATTTTTGCCGCATCGGCCACATCCACCACAAAAATCCCGTTCCAGGTATCCGCTACAAAAGCATGACCATTGGCAATAGTGACCTCCCACATATCATTGCCAATTTCATAAAGCGGGGGGAATTTGATCCGCGATACAAACGTGGGATGAGCAGGATCGGAAATCTTAAACACTTCCAAACCATGCCCTTTGCCAAATCCAGGATCGCCTGGATTTTTTCGTGGCATCGCTCGCGAATGATGGCCGGTAGCCACATAAACATAGTCCCCCGCCACATCCACTCCATCACCATAACCATCAAGCTCTACTTTGTCTGTGATTTTCGGATGACGTGGATCCCGCACATCCACCACCACCAACTCTGATGTCGCCCACACCCCCACATACAAAAACCCATTACGAGTCACCACCGATTGGGCCTCGCCGGTGCGTACCAAACTGAGATGCGCAGGTTTTCCCGGATCGCTCACGTCAATCAACTCCACTCCATAATTACGACAAGCGACAAAAAGAACATCTCCCGACAAAGCCACCCCGGTGGCAAATTCCACCGTATCATAGTGATTGAGCAAACGAGGTTCAGCTGGGTTCTTCACATCAACAATGAACAAACCATCCTGGCGCGAAGTGATGTAAGCGATACCCTCACTCACTTCAATCTGCCGCACACTGCCCAAACCTGACAACTTACCCAGAATGCGCGGTTTTTTCGCATTGCTGATATCCAATACCTGCAAAGCTCCATTACCAATCGCGTAAGCATAATCCCCCACCGCCTCCACCGCCTTTGCCGGGCCCATCCCGCCAACGGCCACAATAGGTAGTTTGGCACCAACATTCCGAGCTTGCGACACAGTTGGCAATATCACTGTGCTGATACAAAAGAAAAAAGTAAGAATCCGGTTTTTCATAGTTATGCTCGATAGTATCTAAATCTTCAATCAATATAAATTGTGTAGAAACCGCGGATCCGGAGTAAGGCGTTCAGCTCCTAACCACCGATTAAAATAGCTCATCCTGCCGACATTGCTAATCCAACATATACGAGAACTGTCGCTCCGACCCAATAAAACCCTAAACGCTTTTCATCATTCAGAAATAACCAAATCAACCCCAATATTGGGAAAATAATACCCAAAACGCCCCATAAAGTATCTCCTTGCTGAAAAGCAGCAATCAACATTTTTACCCAACAAATCAATGTGCCAATTCCTGCTGCTATAACTAAAATTAATCCTAAGGTTGCCATAGTGTTTTGTGTGAAATATTTAAATTTTTTGACAATCTACAGCACCTGTTAGCTTATCAAAAAACTACGCATCCAAAATGGTAAGTCAATACGAAAGGGAACTTGTGTTTAATCAAAATGTAAGATACGTACCCTTTTTCTAATGAACAACCGTCACATCCCCCTATTCCTGTTGCTAATCTCAGCCATCTTTTGTTCTGCAATCGGCAAATCCAGAGCTGATCAAATAAACCCAGAAAAAACCGCAAAGGCCAAACCCCTTTACGATAACGGCATCCCGGAAAAAGGTTTCCTCACCTTGAAAACTGCCAATTACACGGTTCCCATCGATGCTGCCAGCGGATGGACAATAGAAAAAATGCTCTTTGGTGGATACCCGTTTGGTCTCAGCAATGGTCATTATGGAACTGTGCTCACTCCAAAAGGTGGCAAATGGTGGGGAACCGGCCACACGGAGGGTGGACGTGAAGTGGTCCATCAACTGAATTTGACGGTAGATGGGAAACCCATGCCTATTGCTATCGATAAAACCATTTCAGGCAAACGTATCGAACTGATCAAAAACTCTACGATCTGGAAATTCAAGGTGCGGGTCGAAATTGTGATTACGGATGAGCTCATCTATGAGCACACTCAAATGCAAGCGCTCGAAGACTGCGAACTGGATGTGATGTATTATTTCATGCACATCTTCCCCACCACCACCACGCGTTGGATCGCTGAATTTCCTGATGGCACTACTAATACCGGACCCCTCAAACACGCGGGTAATCATCAGATTCAAAAAAACACCCGTTGGGTGGCGCAGTTCAACCCGGCCGAGCAACAAGCCTATTTGTGTTACACTCCCAAAATAATCACTGGTAATCAAAGTGCCAGCATGATTTGGGATCTGGATCGTTATCACAAATACTATCTCCGCCAGAACAAAGGGCAAAAATTCAGCAAAGGAGAAAAACTAGACTTCACCGTAGTGGTCAAAGCCGTGCTTAATGAAAGCGGTGATTGGAAGGCGACCCAAAAAGCTGCGGCTCAGCTGATGCGGGATTTCCCGCCCGTAAAATAATCGCCGTGACTCTAAAGGTCACGCGCTATGCTTCAACGCGCCGGCGCTTTTTTCTTCGCCGTTCTGGATGGTTTTTTTGCCTTGAGGTGCGGCAAAACTTTCTTAACAAGGTCGTCAGCGGTGATGCCATGCTTCGCCCGTAAAATCGGCACACTGCCATGTTCAACAAAAGCATCGGGCCAGCCAATGCGCTCGACCGGTGTATGAATTCCCTGACTGTAAAGATGCTCCATCACGCCACAACCAAAACCATTGGTCAGCACATGATCCTCCAGGGTGCAGATCACCTTGCACTGATTCGCATACTGTTCCAGACAAGCGGTATCCATCGGTTTGATCCAGCGTGGATTGATCAACGCTACAGAATAACCTAATTGCTCCAATTGCCCCTTGGCCTCTTCCGCCATTTCAAACAAATTACCCAAACCAAACAGCGCTACATCCGTTCCGTCCTGCACCACTTCAGCTTTACCAATTTCCAAAACTTCCGGCTGCTCCTTTATGCTTGCACCGCTGCCTGCTCCGCGAGGGTAACGTATCGCTATCGGGCCACCTTCGTATTGTGACATCGTCCACAGCATGTCGACAAATTCGTCTTCATCCTTGGCTTGCATCAATACCCAATTTGGAACCACCCGCATGTAACCAATATCAAACAGGCCATGGTGGGTCGGCCCGTCATCGCCACTCAAACCCGCCCGATCCATGCACAAACGCAGCGGCAAATTCTGGATGCCTGCGTCGTGAACCGCCATGTCGTAAGCACGTTGGAAAAAAGTAGAATAAATCGCCAGGAAAGGTTTCAGACCCTGCGTTGCCAATCCACAAGCAAACACTGCCGCATGTTCCTCGGCAATGCCTACATCAAAATAGCGATCCGGCACACCTTGTTGAAAAGGCACCAGACCCGTTCCAGTTGGCATCGCAGCGGTGATCGCAGTGATTTTTTTATCATCCTGGGCAAACTTGGTCAAGCTCTCGCCAAACACTTGCGAATAAGTCGGTGACGACGCGGCAGCGGTTTCCCCTGTTTTGCTAGCGTAAGGTCCGAGTCCATGGAATTTCTGCGGGTTATGCAAGGCCGGCTCATAGCCTCGGCCTTTTTCAGTGATGATGTGCAAAATCACCGGCACCTCTTCATTTTTCAGGTGTTCAAAAGTACGCACCAGCAAATTCACATCATGCCCGTCAATGGGGCCATAATAACGCAAACCGAATTCTTCAAAAATCACACTGGGCAGCAACAGGTTTTTTGCTCCTTCTTCTACTTTGCTCGCCAGACGTCTAACGGTTTGTCCTGCGATTCTTTCTACAAACTCGGCCGCTTTATCGTGTAAGTGCGAATAGGTCGGACTGGTTTGCAGGGCATTAAAAATATTGGCAATCGCCCCCACGTTGCGATCGATGGACCACTCATTATCATTCAGCACCACGATGAGCTTGTTGGTCGTCGTGGCAATATTATTCAAGGCCTCGTAACTCACTCCGCAGGTGAAAGCCGCATCTCCCGCCACAGCGATCACATGATTATCCTCGCCTTTTAAATCCCGTGCAGCGGCCATTCCCAGGGCTGCCGACAATGCCGTGCCTGCATGGCCCGCTCCAAAAGCATCGTGTTCACTTTCGGTACGTAGTAAAAAACCGTTCAGACCTTCATACTGACGAATGGTTTTTATCGAATCCCAACGTCCGGTTAGCATTTTGTGTACATAACCTTGATGACTGACATCAAAGAGGAACTTGTCCTGTGGGGTCTCGAATACCCGATGCATAGCAATGCTCAGCTCGACCACTCCCAGATTGGGCCCTAGATGACCACCTGTTTTGGACAAACTATCAATCAGGGTGCGACGAATGTTCTCCGCCAACAGGGGAAGTTGCTCGTCCGTAAGAGCTTTCAACTCCGCACCTGATTGTGCTTTAGGTAAAGTGCGGTCAGAATTTTTCATTTCCTCTTCGTCACTTTGCTCGAATTTATTATCGCTGTCAGAAAAGTTCGCCATCGTCTGTTTGATTATTCGCTTGGGATTCTGATTTTCTTTCAAGCGATTCGCTGTTTTTATCAAAATCCTGCAATTCTTTTTCTTTGCCACCATCGCGGATCAGTTCCACCCGTCGCTGGGCATCATCCAAATGACGCTGGCACTTTTCATAAAGGTGGGTGCCCTTTTCGTAATTCTCTATCAATTCACCCAGCGGGGCCTGGTCGCTCTCCATCGCTTCCACCAAGCTTTCCAGTTCTCCCAGACTTTGCTCAAACGTGCTGTTATCAGATGATGGCGCCGCCGTCGAATCCGTATTGGAATTCTCCGCGTCTGATGAGCTGGTCTTTTTTGCTTTGGCCATTAATAGGCTATTAGTCCGTGTGAAAAGAGCCTTATTCAAGTGCTTTCCCTGACTTGACTGGCATTTATCTCTTTCGAGAGCACCAATTCGCTGACAATTACCCCGATATTAGGGCTGGTCATGGATAAAAACCCCGACGTCTTGAGTAAGACGAACTTAGCGTAATTACAGAATCGCCTGGCTCAAATCTGATAAAAGCTTTCTGCGCCTGCTTGCGCACTTCGATTGAGCTTATCACAAACAATGCAACACAAGTCAAAAACCATGTCTTCTTTGATCGAATAAAAAACCTGATTCCCTTTTTGCTCACGAGTCAACAAATCGGCATCATACAAAATACGCAGTTGTTTGGAAATATTTGCTTGCGATGTTTCCAATGCTTCGACAATCTCATTTACAGAAGTCGAACGTCCTTTGAGAAACTGTAAAATACCCAAACGCGTCGGTTCGGAAAAAACCCGGAACAACTCGGCAATTTTCTGCAACGAAGCACGGTCAAGTTTCTGGGGGCTGGTGGTATTAGGCATATCGTTGTATAAGGATGAAGAACATCCTAGCCCTTGAGAGTTATTTGCACAAGTTTGTAATCCGGAATTATTCATATCGATTATGAGTCACGCTAATTTAGCTGGTGAAGTTGTTATTTGACTAGCTATATTACTACACTACACTATTGTGATACACATACCAGAGTTTTTATATTATACCCAAGTGAAATTAATTCAAGTTGGGTCCATTTTTCCCATGTTTATGCGCCTGATTGCAGTTTTATCCCTTTTTGCTCTAGTCCAGAGCGCACTAGCCGGCGATGCCAATAATTCTTCGTGGACGCTTGATCGCGCCCTGTTACAGCTTCGCAAAAGCAATCCTGATGCTCGCTCAGCTGCCATCCGGATCGAAAAAGCACGCGCGCAACTGGATCAGGCCAGAGCCCAACTTTGGCCCAAGGTTCTTGCTGAAACGGGATACAGCGCAACGGACAATCCGGTTAATGCTTTCATGATGCAGCTCAACCAGCGGCAATTTGGCTTCGGCTCCGACTTTAATGATCCTGATACCACTGATAACTGGGTCAGCGAATTGCGTGTTGAATACCCTTTTTACACTGGCGGGGCTCGCCGCGCGGCTATCAATGGCGCTCGTTTAGGTCTCGAGGCAAGCGAACACGAGCAAAAAGCGACCTTGTCCCAGCTGGAGTTGGAAGTAGCCCGGGCCTGGTTCCAGATCTACCAAAGCAGTGAAATCGTCAAAGCAGCTCAAGCTTTGCTAAAAAACCAACAGTCCAACTTGCAATTAGCCCGCAACCGGGTTGATGCCGCCACTGCCTTGCAAACCGCCGTGTTGGATATAGAAACCAAAGTCGCCGAAGCGGAAGCCAATCTTGCTTATGCAGATAATTCCAAACAAATTGCCACCGCTTTTTTGCAGTCACTGTTGGGAATCGAAGGCAACCTTCCTTTTGTGGTAGCCGGTGGTCTGACAAAAATTGCCGCAGCAGGTGACGCTCAAATGGAGCGCCCAGAACTGAGCGCTTTGAAAAAAAGAGCCCAGCAGGCACAAACAGGTGTGACCCGCGCCAAAGCCGAACGCCTTCCCACCGTGGCCGGTTTTGCATCCGGACGTCACGATGAAGGTTTTATCGACCGGGGTGCTGGAGACAGTTGGATGGTCGGCGTGATGGTTCGTTTGAAGATATGGAGCGGGGGGGAAACCAAAGCAAAAATCGAAAGCGCTCAGAAAGACGCTGATCTGCTCAACCAAGCACAACGCAAACAAATGCTGGCGATCTCACTGCAGGTGAAAACCGCTCAACTCAATTTAATCACCGCCCGCAAGCGCATCACTCTGGCTAACAAAGGGATTCATAGTGCTGGGGAAAGTTTGCAACTCACCCGTCGCCGTTTCAAAGAAGGTTTGGCCCTCAGCACTCAACTGATCGACGGCGAAACGGCTCTGACTAATGCGCGGGTAGGACTGGCCAAAGCCCAGGCCGAAGAGCAGCTCGCTCAGGCCGCACTGCGCAGCGCCTTGGGTTTGCCGATCCGTGAACTCAGTGAAGAAACATCGAAATGACAAATTCTGCTTGGAAACTTAATATCACCCACCCTGCGTTTTGGCTTATCACTGTAAGCTGGCTTGCTGTATCGTGTAAACCTTCACATCCGGAAAGTTCCTCTGTACCATCAAGCGGACCCAGCATTGCCGTCAAAACCGCGGTTTTAAAAAGTCAGCAGGTGCCCGTTTTTGAAGAAGTGGTGGGAACCGTACGCCCTCACATGGAGGCACAGGTTTCGGCTAAAGTAACCGGAGCTATTCTACACATTTCTGCAGTGCCTGGCATGAAGGTGAAAAAAGGCGAAGTGATGGCAGAAATCGCTGTAGAGGAAATGAAGGCGGCTTTGGAACGCGCTCAGGCGGCAAAAGAAAATGCCAATAGCGACCTGCAACGCTACCGCAAATTATTGTCCTCGGGAGCAGCCACCCAGGCAGAATTTGATGCGGTGCAATCCCGTCAACTGATGGCAAACGCCACGGTGAAAGAAACTGAAGTTTTGATCTCCAACGCCAGCGTCCAAGCCCCCTTTGATGGCACCATCACACGCAAGTTTATGGATACGGGAGATCTGGCCACCCCAGGCCGGCCTTTGTTCAGTATAGAGGATTCGTCCTTGCTGCGTTTGGAGATCCATGTCGCACAGTCGTTAGCCAACCAGGTAGTGCTGGATCAAAAATTTCGCGTGGTGGTTTCAGGAGCAAGTACTGCCGAGCTTATGGGCAACGTTGCCGAGATCGCTCCGGCGGGGGACACTGGCAGTCGTACCTTTTTGGTTAAACTTGATTTGCAAGCTGATAAAAATCTGCGCGCAGGACAATTTGGTCGCGCTTACATACCCAGAACCCAACGCAAGGCCCTTAAAGTTCCAGCACAAGCCCTGATCGAACGAGGGCAGATGGATTATGTTTTTGTGGCCTCTGACGGCAAGGCTCGTTTGCGTATTGTGCGCACCAAGGATGAAAATTTCCACGGACTCACCCAAACACCGTTCCGTGAAATTCTATCCGGTGTGGAGGTAGGGGAAACCGTCATATTATCACCACCACCGGAACTGCGGGATGGCCAGGACGTCAGCACCGATAAAGTGGAAGCGGCGGTTGATTCGACTCAGAAAAAATCATGAGTGAACCCCATTCACCAGAAGTGCACGGCATGGCCGGACGCATGGCCAGCAGCTTTATCAATTCAAAGCTGACTCCGCTTTTGATTCTAAGCTCCATTCTATTGGGAATCTTTGCGATCATCAATCTTCCACGTGAAGAAGAACCGCAAATCAAGGTGCCGATGATTGATGTGATGGTGGCAATGCCGGGAGCCTCCGCCAAGGAAATCGAAGAACGGGTGACAACCCCGATGGAAAAATTATTGTGGGAAATCCCCGGTGTTGAATACATTTACAGCATATCAGCAGCCGGACAAAGCCTGGTCATTGTCCGTTTTGAAGTCGGTGAAGACGAACAACAGGCTTTAGTGAGTCTCAATCAACAACTGCAATCCAATTACGACAAAATTCCCCATGGCGTCTCCTACCCTTTGATCAAATCAAAGTCGATCGATGATGTCCCTATTCTAGCTCTTACTTTGCACAGCCAACGTTATGATGCCCTCACATTAAGACGGGTGGCCGCTGAGTTGGAGGATGCGATCAAGACTATTCCCGACGTCGCCGAAACCAGTCTGATCGGAGGCCAGCAACGCGTGATCCGGGCACTGATCGACCCAGCTAAACTCGCCGCTCGCAATCTCAGCCTCGCAGGCATCGTTCCGGTTTTGCAACAAGCCAATCGCCAATACCGGGCAGGTGATGTGACTGCTTATAATGAAGAGATTTTAATAGAAAGCGGAGCGTTTCTGCATTCCGCCAAAGAAGCCGGTGATGTAGTGCTCGGCGCTTATAATGGCAAACCCATTTACCTGCGCGAAGTCGCGGATATTGTTGATGGTGGGGATGACCCCCAGCACTACGTGCTCTACGGGGCAGGGGCCGGAGCACGTGGCGACGAAAACAAAACTCCCAACGGCGAAGAACTGGCAGTGACCATTACAGTAGCCAAACGACCTGGTACCAACGCTATTTCATTGGCGGAAACCGTACTGGCTAAAGTGGATGCGCTGAAAGGACGGGTGATTCCCGAAGAAATCGGAGTATCGATCACTCGTCACTATGGCGAAACCGCAGCTGAGAAATCAAACGAACTGCTACTGCACATGGGCATCGCTGTTCTCAGTGTTTCCATCCTGATTCTTTTTATGTTAGGATGGCGGGAATCGTTGGTCGTTGCAATTGCCATCCCGTCAACCTTATCGCTGACTTTACTGACTTTTTACCTCTACGGATTCACTCTCAACCGAATCACACTTTTTGCGCTCATCTTTTCCATTGGCATTCTAGTCGATGACGCCATCGTGGTGGTGGAAAATATTGTCCGCCATCTACGATTGCCGGAAAATCGGGGAAAATCGATGGCTCGTGTATCGGTCGAAGCGGTTAGTGAAGTAGGTAATCCAACTGTGCTCGCCACCTGGGCGGTGATCGCCGCTATTCTGCCGATGGCATTTGTCGGTGGTTTGATGGGCCCTTATATGCGCCCTATTCCGATCGGCGCTAGCGCAGCGATGATCTTTTCGTTGTTGATTGCCTTCATCGTCACGCCTTGGGCATCCATTCGTTTGCTCAAAAACCGCAGTGCCGGGGAAGGCCATGATGAGGGTGAGGAAAAAGAGGGTTGGATGACTCGCGCTTACCGACGTTGGATGGGTTTTCTATTGGGCAGTCCGTCGCATCAATGGGGATTTATTATTGTCGTGGTGATGTTATTACTCGGCAGCATGGCTCTGGTCGGTATCGGTTTTGTGAAAGTCAAAATGCTACCTTTTGATAATAAAAGTGAATTCCAAGTGATCCTGGATATGCCCGAAGGCACTGCGCTCGAACAAACCACTCAAGTCGCACGGGAAATGGCGTTGGTCATCGCCGCAGAACCGGAAGTGGTGAACTATCAAGTTTACGCAGGCACCTCATCGCCCTTTAACTTCAACGGTTTGGTGCGTCATTATTTTATGCGTCATGGAACTAATGTCGCCGACCTGCAAGTGAACCTTTTACCCAAAGATGCACGCAAAGCTTCCAGCCACGATATCGCTAAACGGGTTCGCCCCAAGTTAGAAAAAATATCCAGACGTTATGAAGCCGCCATTGCGGTGGCTGAAGTGCCGCCCGGCCCACCGGTATTACAAACCCTGGTTGCTGAAGTTTACGGCCATGACCGAACACAGCGCGAAGCTTTGGCTCTTGAAGTAAAAAATATTTTTGAATCCGTGCCTGGGGTGGTTGATGTCGATTGGTATCAGGAACACGATCAAAAAAGACTGCGTTTCCATATCGATAAGGAAAAAGCGGCTTTAAACGGCATCACGGCTGAAACCATTTCCCAAACCCTGCGGCTGGCGGTTGAAGGAGTCGATGTCGAACTCGTGCATTTGCCCCGCGAAAGAGAACCCGTCATGTTACGGGTAAAATTGCCTCGCCAGAACCGTACCAATGCCGAGCAATTGCTCGGACTGCGCGTGCGTTCGGGAGATGCCAATGCTTTGCCTGAACAAGTCGGCCAGGCTGCCACAATCCCTCCCCTGGTGCCACTCGGGGAATTGGTTACCATAGAAGAAGACATCATCGACAAAAGCATTTATCACAAAAACCTGATGCCCGTCACTTATGTGATCGGTGATGTCGCCGGGGAAAAAGAAAGTCCTGTTTATGCGATTTTGGAAATGAATAAAAAACTCGCTGAACTTGATGCCCGTCAATTTGGTGCCACCGACGCGAAACTCAAAATTTTCAATGCACAAATGCCCTTCCTTGATATGGAACCTTCAATGAAATGGGACGGGGAGTGGCATATCACTATCGAAGTCTTCCGCGATCTCGGTACAGCTTTTGCAGTAGTATTGATTTTGATCTATGTGCTGATGGTCGGCTGGTTCAAGTCATTCGTCACACCGATGATCGTCATGATAGCCATTCCCTTTTCACTGATCGGCATTATGCCAGCCCACGGTATGATGGGAGCTTTTTTCTCCGCGACCTCGATGATCGGATTCATGGCTGGAGGAGGTATCGTCATACGTAATTCGATCATACTGGTAGACTTCATCCAACTGCGAGTAGCCCAGGGCATGACCTTGCACGATGCCGTCATCGACGCCGGTGCGGTGAGGTTCCGCCCAATGTTATTAACCGCCATGGCTGTGGTGGTGGGCGCATCGGTGATCCTGATGGATCCCATTTTCCAGGGTCTTGCCATCGCTTTGATGGCTGGTGAAATTGCTTCTTTATTAATCAGCCGTATCGCAGTCCCAGTGCTTTATTACATGGTCAATCGACGCTCGCATAAAGCGTAATGAGTGACTAAAATAGTTCTCAGCCCTTTTTCTTTTTCTTTTTGTTGGGAGCCGGGCCTTCACCGCTCGTTCCCCATTTTGCTCTGCGATCGGCTTCGTGGCGTTTACGCTCTTTATCGTAATAAACACCCGGCTTCACTGGTGTGTGTTCCTGTTTCGCAAAAGCCTGCATTTCTTTCAATAAATCTGGGTATTGATCAGCAACGCTGACGGTCTCGCTGATATCCTTGTCGAGGTTGTAAAGTTCCCAGGGAGCATTGCTTTTTGGTTGGATCGCTTTCCACTTGTTTTTTCGTACCGCGATCTGGTTACGGTACTCCCAGTAGAGCATATCGTGTTGCTGCTGTTTTTTGCCTGAAGCATGTGCACCAATAAGAGTAGGAAGAATCGACAATCCATCGAGATCAACGGGTGATTCTGCTCCTGCGATGTCAGTCAATGTTGGAAAAACATCAATCTGATTAAAAAGCAAATCACTGACTTGTCCTCCTTTGATCTTGCCTGGCCATTGCACCAGAAAAGGAATGCGCAAGCCGCCTTCGTAGAGCTTACCTTTGCTGCCACGAAACTCGACACCGGTTTTGGGATTCACATTCGGTCCAAAAAAACCGCGAGGTCGTTCTTTACTATTAAAATAATCCTGCCCGCCATTATCACCAGTGAAAAACACAATGGTATTATCATCGAGTTTAAGCTCAGCTAGCAGGTCGAACACCTGGCCGAGATTGTCATCCACCATACTGACCATGGCAGCATAGTTTTTGATATCCTGATCGATCTTGGGATCTTTGATCCATTCTGTGTTTTTGTAATGTCTCCAGGCCGGATTGTCCTTCGGAATATCCCACATGCCATGCGGCGGTGTGATCGGCAGGTAACAAAAAAAGGGCTGATCTTTGTTTTCACGGATGAACTCTAGGCTTTCCCTGATGATCTCAGTGTGGGAATAAGTCTGCCCATGACGCCCACCTTTATTGCCCTGCAGCGGAACTTCCTCACTGTTGCGGATCAGGTAGGGAGGATAATAGGAGTGCGCATGCACTTGATCGTAGTAGCCGAAAAACACATCAAAGCCATGTTTTTCCGGCACACCACTGGAATCACGTCCGCCAGCACCCCATTTACCGAATCCACCAGTGGCGTATCCTTTACTTTTCAAGGCAGAGGCGATGGTAGCTTCGCCAGCGCGTAGTGGAGTGCCACCATCATTGGCCCGTACCGAAGCGTGGCCGGAATGTTTGCCAGTCATCATTTGTCCGCGCAAAGGAGCACATACTGGCGATGCTGCGAGCGCTTGGGTGAAACGAATGCCATCCTTCGCCATTTGGTCGATGCGCGGCGTTTTGATATAAGGGTTTCCCATATGGGATAGCTCATAATAGGCGAGTTCGTCCGCCATGATGTAAACAATATTGGGTGGGCGATCCGCGCCGAATGCAAAACTTGCCAAGTTACAAAGAATTGTGAGCAACACAAAAAAGTGGCGCAGGCATGAGCGTAATAGATTTGCAGTCATCATCTGTAAAATGTGATCTGCCGCACGCTTAGTGTAAAGTCCGCGATTACGTCCCTTTTTGAAAATTTGGTTAATTACTTTGTGCCTAGCTGCTCACTGGCTAATCAGTTTTTCAATCCGGCGAACCACTTCCTGCGCTAGTTTTCTCTCACCCCGATGAAAACGCAGCACCAGCTTACGATTATCCAATAAACTGTATAATACCACGTCTTCACTGAAAAAGTGTGTTTCGTGCACCACTTGCAAACCCTGCAAAGAAAGATCCTGAGCTATAATTCCTCCACGCCGATTAATCAAAAACTGCAGTTGATCTGTTGATGAAGAGTCAACAAGCACTTTCACTCTGAAATTTGGACGTAAGCCGGTTATTTTTTTTACCCTACCAGTGAAACACGGCAAGGCCCAAAGAATCTGCGGCCTCGCACCATCCAAAACCTTAGTCAAAACCACATCTTCATCAGCAGTCAGTTTACCGTTTTCTTTAAAACTAAGATCTACATCTGTTGCTGGAGAAGTGAGTTTGAAATACAGCAGTGAGAAAAATGCTCTGACCCGGCGCAGCAAACGAGGAGCAAAAAATATCACCACTATCAGAAAAACAAGTGCAATAACACCTACCAGTTTTGGTGAAATTGTCATCAAAGACAAAGCTCCGATTACCACCACATCCTCAGCCACACTCACCACCACATTGGATACCGGTTCCGGCGAAGCATTTACAGCAAGCCTTGTGCTGGCCTTAAATCCATGGGATACCAAGGTGGCGCTGCCAGCCAACAAAGCGATGATCACATCAAAAACCGGATCTGACGTGCCCAGAGTCTGGATCGCCAGAAAAGCTCCACCCACCGGCCTGATCAGAGTGTGTATCGTGTCCCACAATGAATCGACCCAGGGGATTTTATCCGAGAAAAATTCCAATAGAAAAAATATGCCTGCTGCGACCAGAATTGCAGGGTTAGCAAGTATATTCAAATCCTGATGTTCCACCGATAGCACCACCCAGTGAAAACGAATCGCCAAACCCGTAACCAAAACTGTCAAATATAGATTCAGGCCGGCCAGTGTGGCTAAGCCCAAAGCGATACTGAGTTGATCTATGATATCCATGATTTTTTATCCTTAGAGGGCAAACTACACGGAAGCCTGTTTTCAAGCCATTACAAAAGAACTATATTTTTATAAAGCCTTAGGAAAATCGAAGCCTTCTGTTAATAATCAGCGCGTCCACGAAGGATCATATACAGGTGTGCCATCACTCAAAATTTGCCCCTTTGCCCCGGTATTCGCATCTATACGATATAATGCGCCGCGATCTGTATAAATTAAATGGCGGGAATCTGCTCCCCAGACCGGCGATTGACCACGGGTGAGCACCCGGGTTGAACGATCACCTAAATCGTGAATGGTGATGCTTGCGTTTTTTGAGCCTCCGCTCACAAACGCGATTCTTTTTCCATCCGGTGACCAGCAAGCTTGAGCCGGTGTGGCTAGCTTAATAGCCAACGCGGTAGGGTGTTTACCGTCTTTACTACTGATCACAAATAATTGGGTTTTTCCCGCATCGACCACAGCAGTGTAAACCAGTGATTTACCATCCCCTGACCATGATGGTTGAATTTCTGCAATTGGGCTACTTGTTAATCGTCGCCGTGATTTTCCTGTATTTCGACTGATGTAAAGATCACTATTACCTTGTTCGGAAAGAACCAATACCAATTGTTTGCCATCAGGAGAAACCACGGCTTTTTCACTCGCATTCCCATAGGTCAGGGCAATGCGACTTCGTTGATCATTACTGAGATCTATTCTATAAATTCCCGCGGATGAAGGCTCCATCCCGGTAAAATATACAAATCTACCATTAGGACTAAGACAAGGGTGACGTTTGGGTAATCCGTCTGTAGTGATTTGGCGAATATTTTTGCCATCATAATCACACACATAAATATCCGCTTTGCCATTACGAGCACTTATAAAAGCTATCTGGCTGGTGGCGATACCCGGATGTCCCGTTGCGGCGTGAACCACATCATCGGACAATTGTCTCAAGTCTGTTTTTAACACCCCATTATTGTAAACTCGCTTGAAAAGCTGATGACCATCCGGATGTAGCAACTCACCCTCAAGTCCCTTTTTTACAAAACGAGCTTTAAGCACAAAAGCCCCGGGTTGTGCTTGTGCTAAATAAAAAAACGCACTTCTTTTAATCTCGTAACTTAAAATCTGATTGGCACTAGCCGCCTGCCCTCCTTGAATTGGGATCATTGCCAAAGGCAACTCTTTAGCCAAAGCCGAGGAAGACCAATGAAAACAAATTAAGCACGCGTAAAATATTAAGCTTGTTTTCAGTATTTTTTGCACCCACACCAATACACAAAACTTTAAAAAATTCAAGCGCTGAGGCTTAGGTGGTAATCGGAATACTCATTTTGGCTCAAACTTGTAGAGAATTCTGCTGATCAGGAGATTATCCATTTTTTTGAGTTTATGTTCCCCCCCTTGTTTCATCTCAACAGCACGTTTTCTACGCTGCTTTTAGTTACTTACAACTCCCTGGAATCAACGCCACCACCACTCCAACATGCCACGATGGAGGTGATAAACAGGTTTTAGATTTTTTTGCTTATTTAATCTTTCCACTGCCTGCCGACTGCGATAACCACCCGCACAATAAATCAGTATAGACGATTTGCCTTTTAAAGCTTGTTCAACTTTTTTATCAAATTCCTCGTCGCTGATCGATATATTCATCGCCCCCGGTAACCGCTGACCCGAATATTCCCACGGACTGCGTACATCCAATATCAATAGATCTGTGTTTGACTGAATCAATTCGGCTGCTTGCACTGCCCGGATATTTATATTTTTTTTAGCTTTAAAAATCCTTTGATCCCAGGAATTTTCAAACACTTGCCAATACAAATAAGCTATTAGAATAATATAACTAAAATACTGTAACAGACCTATCCAACGTAATCCAATCGACCCACTTTTAACAGGTCCAAAAGGTACCCATCTAGGCGTATGTATTTTGTAATTTTTATATTCTTTGTAGCGCTCACTCAAACACTTCTCTTCCAATGAACTCTTTAACCACAAAACAACCACCAAAACTAACCACAATGTAAGTGCAATCCAAGTAGCAGCAGTCCAAGCCACCATCAAGGTTCCTAATAATACCGCACCATACATCGGATGACGTACCCAGTGATAGGCTCGCTGTTGACACAAAACCCCTTCTTTCGCAGGAGTAGGATGAATTTTCAAGGTTTTACGCGGCATCGACCAAATCGCCCACAGCAGCCATAAACCGGAGATCATCAAACCTGTGATCGACCAGGAAGAATGTAAAACCGATCCAGAATAAATCAACAATATGGCAATCAATGCCAATTGTGCACCAACCAGTAAAAAACCTAACATATTTATTGAATCCCTTAAAGAGTTCAAATGTGCGATCAATTAGAAAATGATCGCACTTCCACATCTCCATCGTAACGAATATTCTATTTTTTCGGCACTTTGAATTTCAGTAAATAATTTTCCTTAAACATCGGCACTTCCTCCACAAAATCAAAACCACTTGCCATAATCTCTTTTTTAACCAATGCCTTATCAGCGCGTACATGTTTTAACAACCATTCACGCGATTTGCCTTCAATACGTTCGAAGTCAATCACCACCAGTTTGCCACCCGGACGCAACGCTTTCAAAATGGTAGCCATCGTTTTTGCTGGAAATTCAAAATGATGATAAGTCGCACAAATAAATACCACATCTACAGAAGCTTTTGGCAATAATGCATTATCTGTTTCACACACAACTCCTTGCACATTATCCCAGCCCTGCTCTTTGGCACTTTTCACCGTATGATCTACAAAACTTTTGGCTATATCCACAGCATAAATTTTACCTTCTTTACCTACAGCCGGAGCCAATAAACGGGTAAACAAACCCGTGCCTGCTCCAATATCTGCTACTGTCATTCCCGGTTTCAAACCTAGCTCTTTTATAATTTGCTGTTTTTTGTCAAAAACCTCCCGCCCTTCTTTTTCAAAACGTTTTTCGAATTTTCCCACACTGGGATCTTTAAAAGAATCATTAATCCCCGGTTTTACGCTTTTTTCCTGAGCGACCAAAGGAAACAAACAGAAACTCAATAGGACGATGAATATGAAGTTCTTTTTCATGGTTTTATATTTTTTAAGACAATGGGCTTCCAGTAAGTAATTTTCAAATCTGACTTTCAGCCATTTCAGCCAAAATAACCCCTTTTTGAATAAAATACTCCTGTCTTTTTCTTATGCTAAAAAAAACTGGCAAAATCATAATTTCTCCCCTACTTTCCCGACCCTTACCTGCAACATCTGATTGTTGGTAAAAATTACCTTATATGGTGGTTGTAGCTCAGTTGGTAGAGCCCCGGATTGTGATTCCGGTTGTCGCGGGTTCGAGTCCCGTCATCCACCCCATCTTTCCCTCAAGGATGGGTTTTAATTTGTTTTGATTAGATTTAAACCTTTTGCGGACTTGTGTGTCAGTATCTGTTGAATGCCTGAATCGTTAGAAATAATAATCAATTACAAGTTTACCAATTCTTTATTATTGGCAGAGGCTCTCACCCACCCAAGTTTAGCGTATGAAACCCAACGTCCGCATTTTGACAATCAACGCTTGGAATATCTAGGCGATGCTGTTTTACAGCTGATTTTGACTGATGAACTCTATCGTCGTTTTCCTGCTTATGGAGAAGGTCGCCTCACCAAAGTGAGATCCCGTTTGGTTTCACGGGATGCATTATGGAAATTTGCCCGTCAAATCAAGCTTTGTAATTTTTTACTTCTCGGCAAAGGCGAAGAATCATCCGGGGGAAAACAACGCGCTTCTAACCTTGCTGATGCTTACGAAGCTCTCATCGGTGCCATTTATCTCGACGGTGGCCAGGAAGCTGCCAAATCCTTCGTTTTGTCACAATGCGTCTCCGCCATAGCTGAAGCTGCCCATGAACCTGATGAAGCGAATCCCAAAGGCCGATTACAAGAACTGCTTCAATCTATTTCTCAAACCAGCCCCAGCTACCGTATTATCCAACAAGAGGGACCTGACCATGCTAAAATATTCGAGGTCTGTGTAGAATGGAAAAAAACCTTACTAGGCTGTGGAAAGGGATGCAGCAAGAAAGAAGCTGAATTTGACGCCGCCACCCAGGCGCTCAACGACGAACTTTGGCTCACTCTTAAGAATGACCCTTGAGTAAGGTGTGAAGAACTTGTGAGAAGTGAAGAACAACTGTGAACAATTTGAACTTATTCTCAAATTTGCCCTTTTATCAATAATGATTCTCAACTTATTCACAAGGTTCTAAATATTATAACTCATTTATTTTAAAACAGTTATGGTTAAATATTAACTCCATTGACCGCTATAATACTAATATTTTTGCTTTTTAAATAAATAATTCTTCTTATAGATGATATTGCCTTAAAAACTGACTCTCAACTGAAAGAATTCTCTTTTTTGAACCCCCCCGTTTAATCGATGCATATCTCAAATCTTTTTAGCTTAAAAAAAGCCTTAGCATTTTTGTTGTATTTTTTTGTTTTTCATTCTTGTTTAGTTTTTTCTTCGGAACAAAAACCTAATATATTAATTATCACTATTGATAATTTAGGCTATGCAGATTTAAAAAGTTATAATCCGGATAGTCGAATCAAAACTCCGGCACTGGATCATTTTGCTACTCAAAGTGCTCGATTAACGAGTTTCTATACAGCTTCACCTACGTGCACGGTATCACGAGCTTGTTTGATGACGGGGAGAATCCCTCAACGCCATAAACTAACTAAACAGCTAGCTGGCATAAAAGGTAATTTCGGTGTGGGTCTAAGATCGTCGGAAATCCTGTTACCAGCGATAATTAAATCTAGTTCTTTTGGTTATGAAACGGGAGCTTTTGGTAAATGGAACATAGGTTTCGCCCCTGGTTCAAGGCCGACGGAAAGAGGGTTTGATGAGTTTCTAGGTTTTGCTTCGGGGAATATTGATTATTATCATCACGTTTATAATGGTAAACACGATTTGTTTTATAATACGACCGAGATAGATCGTGATGGTGAATATAGCACTGATTTATTTGCTGATTCGGCTATTGAATTTATTAAATCCAAAACTAAAGCTCAAAAACCCTGGTTTGTTTATTTACCGTTTAATTCTCCGCATTTTCCGAATAAGGCCAACAAGGCACCTGGTCAGCTTACGCAATGGCAGGCACCAGATTGGGCATTTAAGGAGTATGGTTTGTCTCAAAGTGAGGAGGATCCAGAAAAAAGATATGGGGCAGTGGTTACAGCTTTGGATCGAGCGATTGGTCGGGTTTTTAAGTCTTTGGATGATTTATCAATCTCTGACAAAACATTTGTATTTTTGTATTCAGACAATGGCACTTTTATGCTGAATCGTAAAGGTTTGGATATTTCAACCAATGCGCCTTTGCGAAGTGGGGGGGTGACTTGTTGGGAAGGAGGCTTGAGGGTTGCCGCTTTTGCCAGATGGCCGGGCAAGATTAGGAAAGCTGCAGTGATAGATGTGCCAATGTGGTCGCCTGATTTATTAGTGACCAGTGCTAAACTCAGTGCGGGGGTATTGCCTACAGATCGAATTTTAGATGGAAAGGATATCATGCCGGTTTTGACTGCTCAAAGTAAGGAATCACCGCATAAGGAATTTTACTTTGAATACGGAAAACAAGCCGCTTTCAGGAGAGGAAAGTGGAAAATTATTAGAACAAAAAATAATGAAGCGTGGCAGCTTTATGACTTGTCGATGGATATTGGAGAAAGTAATAACTTGGCTTCAGCACACCCTGATACTGTGAACGAATTGGCTAGTGCTTTTATTCAGCAACAAAAATCGATGTTAGAAAAATAAGCTTTAGGGTCTCGGTTTTGGATCACCAAGCGAAATATAGTTCCACGTGGAACATGTCTTTTAGCTTTGAGAATCGATTGATTCACAACACTTGAGATGATTGCTCGAAGCGAGTAAAGTGAAAGACTTACGCCAATGTGATAATTACATTTGGTCTGTAAGATTTACTTGTAAGACTTATGTTTACTTATCCAAAGAACTATGACGTGTTGATAATAGGCGCGGGACATGCAGGTATTGAAGCTGCTTTGGCGGCTACCCGGGTGGGATGTCAGGTGGCTATGCTGACACAGAATTTGGATACGATCGGACAGATGTCTTGTAATCCTGCAATAGGGGGCTTGGCCAAGGGGCACATGGTAAGGGAGATTGACGCTCTGGGCGGCGAGATGGCTCTCAATACAGACGCAACAGGAATTCAATTTCGTTTATTAAATCGCACTAAAGGACCAAGTGTTAGAGCTCCTAGAGCTCAGTGTGATAAAAAAGCTTATCAATTTCGCATGAAAGCTGTGTTGGAAGCAGAACCCAATTTGGATTTGCATCAGGGTAACGTGGCTGACCTTTTAGTGAAAAATGATAAGATCAACGGCATCGAAACCAGTCTCGGTATGCGTTATGCTGCTAAGTCTGTAATAATAACAACGGGGACATTCATGCGCGGGCTTTTGCATGTTGGATTGCAAAATCAGAAGGGGGGAAGAATGGGTGACGCTATGTCTACCCTTAGCGATATACTAGCGGAATTAGGCTTCCGAATAGAGCGTATGAAAACGGGGACACCGTGTAGAATTAATGGTCGGACTATTGATTTTTCGAAGTGTGAGAAACAAGAAGGTGATGTGGATATACCAAAATTCTCCTTCATGTCCGATACTTTGACTCGGGGAGATAATGACATTTTTACTTTGAATCCTTGGGGAGATAAAATGTTCCACATGGAACAATTGCCATGTTGGATCACTCATACCAATCAAAAAACGCATGATGTGATTCGAGGAGGATTGGATCAATCACCGATGTACTCGGGTATTATTGAGGGTGTGGGGCCGCGGTATTGTCCTTCGATAGAAGATAAGGTGGTGCGATTTGCTGATAAAGAAAGGCATCAGTTATTTTTGGAGCCAGAAGGTCGGCAAACTCAGGAGTATTATGTGAACGGCATATCCACCAGTTTACCTTTTGAAGTGCAGTATGAATTTATCAAAACGATATCTGGTTTGGAAAATGCTCAAATTCTAAGAGCGGGATATGC
The DNA here is from genome assembly GCA_045046875.1 of Verrucomicrobiota bacterium. GTDB lineage: Bacteria > Verrucomicrobiota > Verrucomicrobiia > Verrucomicrobiales > DEV007 > JAADHD01. The sequence continues at coordinate 55,913 of JASFYY010000002.1, forward strand.
GGTTGAATATGATGCTTGTGATCCGACTCAGTTGAATAAAACTTTGGAAACTAAAAGCATAGAAGGTTTATACTTTGCAGGTCAGATTAATGGTACCAGTGGTTATGAAGAAGCGGCCGCTCAGGGTTTGATGGCGGGTGCAAATGCGGCACTGAAAGTGAAAGGGGAGCAGGCCTTTATTTTGGGTAGAGAAGAAGCTTACATCGGGGTGATGATTGATGATTTGGTCACTAAGGGCACTATCGAACCCTACCGTATGTTCACAAGTAGGGCAGAATATCGCCTACTCTTGCGTCAGGACAATGCGGATCAGCGGTTGACGCCACTTGCAGCAGAAAAGGGACTGGTGAGCTCAGAGCGGTCTCAGAGAGCAGAGACAGTTGTTACAGCACTGCATGAAGCAAGATTGTTTATTGCAAAAAACAAAGTGAATGGGGAGTCGATAGAAAAGATCCTGAGAAGACAAGATGTCACATGGAAAAGTTTGGATGAGGAGATAAAATCTCAATTGCCGGAAAGCAGTTGGGAAATGGTCGAAATTGATGCCAAATACGCGGGATACATCAAGCGTCAGGAGATGATGATCAAACGTACCCAGAAACTTGAAAATAGGGAGATCCCTAAAAACCTGGATTACAGTGAGGTGAAAGGTTTAAAAAAGGAGGCCCAGCAGAGATTGGCGGATATACAGCCAGGCACCTTGGGTCAAGCTGGTAGGGTGAGTGGGATTACCCCTGCTGATATAGGAATGTTGGCTGTTTGGTTGGAAAAAAACAGCCATTAAGAAATGTAGCGCTATAATATGGAGCGCAACAATTCTTGTAATTGAGCAGCATTTTTCACACTGTGGTCTGACTCTACTTCAGGTAATTTGTCAGATAAAAAGCGGATGCATCCTTTTAAATTGGCAGCACGTCCCATCGTGATATCCCGGTCGGAATCTCCAATCATCCAGGATTGGTAGAGATCTATATTGAAATCTTGAGCCGCACTGAATAACATTTCAGGATCAGGCTTCGGTAAGTGAAAACAGTCTTCGCTTTGTGTGTAGGAATAAATAGCGTCAAATTTGGCGGATTGCTGAGCCAGTTTGGACTGCATTTGATCATGTATCTGATCCAAGTCTGCTTGGGACATCAAACCTTTGCCAACTCCTCGTTGGCTGGTCACTAGGACCAATAGAATGTTCTGTTTTTTTATCCAGGAGAGCAGATCAATGATGCCTGGATTGAATACAAATTGCTTCCAGCTTAAAACATAACCTTTACCAGGTGATTGGTTGATGACTCCGTCACGATCAAAAAAAAGGCATCGTCTGGGTAAGGGTAGGGGTTTGGAAAGAGACATGAAAATGGAAGAATGTATTCTAAGATCGCTGGATCAGGCCGCTGATTCGTATGTCCGGGCCGAGTTTTTTCATTTGAATAGAGCTAAGTTTTTTAGAAATGTCGTTGCTTTGTATTGCCTGGGTACAGCCCCCGCCGATGATCGGTGCATAATAAAAAACGACTTCATCAATCAGATCGTTTTTTAGAGCATTAGCTAATAGTTTCCCTCCGGATTCAATCATTACAGATTGAATTCCTTGTTTAGCCAGTTTTTTGAGAATGAAACGCAGTGATTTTTTAGTGAAAACTTGTGTTTTATCACGGTATGGGTCGGTAAAAACATGTGAATCCTGAGGAAAATCACCGCTTAGTGTACTAATGATGCGCGCGGGTTGTGGATGATTGTTTCGGGCGAATTTGCCTCTTAAAGTGAGATGAGGGTTGTCATGGCGCAAAGTGGCACCGCCTATAAGAATGGCATCAATTTGTGAACGTAGACGCTGAACATCTTCGAGAGCTTGTGAACTGGTGATCCAGGGACCCTGCCCGGGGGGAAGGGTGGTGCGTGCATCAAGAGTCATGGCCGATTTGGCAATCACCCACGGTAACCCAGTGGTGAGGCTTTTGGTGAAATAACGAATCAGATGTTGAGCTTCTTTATTAAGGATCCCATCGGTGACAGGGATGTTTTTTTTCATCAAGCATCGTTTGGCACGTCCTTGATGCTGGGGGTTCGGGTCTGAACAGGCATAAACCACACGGGAAAACTGATGCTGAATAATAGCATCGGTACAAGCTCCGGTATTACCATGACTCGAGCATGGTTCCAAAGTCACATAAAGCGTGGCATTTTTAAATACAGAGGCAGGATACTTTTTCAGGCTATTGTGAATAGCGTTGATTTCTGCATGCGCTTCACCGGCACGGTGGTGATATCCTTTACCAATAATGGTACCATTTTTATCGACAATGATTGCACCAACCGGAGGATTCGGACTGGTTAGGCCTAAGCCTTTTTTCGCCTGTTTGATGGCGAGTTTCATAAAATGAATATCTTGAGTGGTCAAAATAGGGCAAAAAAAGTTTGGATTAATGAATAAACGATATGTAATGAAAACCAGTTAGATTGAATCGATGAAAAATGAAGCTGAATAAGACTAGTGCCCATGAAGCAATAAAACAAGGCTGTTTATTGATAGATAAATATCTAGTAACTCGTTATTAATAAGTATGTTGAATGGATTTATAAAAAAGGATTTATATTGTAGGTTCAGCAGAAAAAAAGAGGAAATTACTATTTTGTGGCTACACGTTACCTAATATAGTAAGTGAAAGTAAAAAAGTATTTTACGTACTGTAATAATTGCTCAGAAAAAATAAACTGGAAATAAATGTTTCAGAGAAAGTGATTCTTGAAGAAATAAATGAAATTTTCGAAAAAGCAAAAACAGCAATTGTATTATGAATTGGAAAAATTCGTACGTTCAGGTTTTGGTTTTGATAAAGCTTGTGAAAGTATGGTCGCTCAACCGGCAACATCAAAAATTCAGAAGAATTTCTGTGAGGGTGTTTTAGAAGGATTAAAAAACAAAAAAACGGTGGCTCAATCTGTTGAGGCGCTGCCCTTGGAAATTTCAGAATTAGAAATAAATATAATCAACGCAGGCGAGCAAGCGGGATTATTGGAGAAGAGTTTTGAGCATCTTGAAAAACATTTTGGATTAGCTTTAGAAACCGAACAGAAAATAAAAAAAGCCCTGGTATATCCAATCATGCTATTGCATGCCGCTATATTGATGGGTTTGACTACGACTTCTTTAATGGCTGCCTGGAACCCACTTGCAGAAAAAGGAGCGGGTTGGGCTAGTTTCAAAGTAGGTTTGACTATCGTAGTGATTTTGTATGCGGTTTTAGCTTTTAGTGTAACGATTTTTGTAAAATGGCTGAAAATGGCTAAACATTCCGCTGAAAAAGACCGTTTATTAGCAAAGATCCCTTTTTTAGGAAGGATGCGTAGAGATTTGGCGATGTCTAATTTTTGCGGAGTGTTTCACATGGGACTGTGTTCAGGGCAAAAAATGGACCAAGTGTATTTGAATGCCGGTAAGTCATCATCAAGCGGACAAATTTGGCAAGTTTGTCAAAATGGAGCAGAAAATTTGCGCAAAGGCGAAACTTTAGCCATCACATTGACGGAAGCAGGCAATGTTTTCCCTCGGGATTTCAAAACATCAGTTGCGAATGCTGAATTGGCGGGGGTTGTGGATGAGGAGTTTGCGCGCTGGAAGGACTATTATAGAAAGTGTGCGCTGGATTCGGTGAGTCGTTTTGTTGAGTGGGTTCCGAGACTTTTTTATTGGTTGGTACTGGTTGTAGTGGTTTTTATTGTGTTCAGAATGGCTATTTCTTATCGCGATTTATTAGAAAACTATATTAATTGGAGTGATCAGTTTTGAAATAAGGAATAAGGACAAAATATTTTTTTGTTTTATTGCTTTATCTATAGGCGTTTGGAGAGGAAAAAGGCGTAAAAATTAACAGTATTCATTTTTACACTGGACAAATGAACAGTAATTGATATGATTAGTAAAAACCACTGAGAATCATGTCACAAGTACTAACACCCAATTCAAAAAAAAGCAGTTCGGCCTCATCATCTAACTCAATTGCAAAAGCGTCTGATTTGTCGCAAGGTGCAATGAGTTCTCCTAAAATATCACAAAACGAGGAACAAAAAACTCAGGCGAGTTCGAGCACAGAGACTAAAAAAAGTAATAACGATCTTAAGAAAATGGCAGCAAACGAAAAAAAGGCAAAAGCAGCAGTAACAGCGGAAAAAAGCAGGCTTGCAACCGCCCGGGGTAAAAACCTGGATTTAGCTATTTCACAAATTCAAAAAGATTTTGGCGAAGGTGCTATCATGCGTTTGGGTGAACACACCCGTGTAGATGTAGATGTGATACCCACCGGTAATTTGTTGATTGATAGGGCTCTTGGAGTAGGTGGTTTTCCCCGTGGCCGTATTATTGAAGTTTATGGACCGGAATCTTCAGGTAAAACGACGCTTTGTTTGACTGCGATTGCTCAAGCTCAAAAACAGGGCGGTTTGGCAGGTTTTGTTGATGTTGAACATGCACTGGATCCTCAATATTCGAAAAGACTTGGAGTTAACCTGGATGAATTGTTGGTTTCACAGCCAAGTTCGGGGGAAGAAGCTTTGCGTATCGTAGAAACCCTTGTGCGTTCCAATGCTTTAGATGTGATTGTTTTAGATTCGGTAGCAGCTTTAGTCACCAAACAGGAATTAGATGGTGAAATTGGTGATACGACAGTTGGGGCTCAAGCTCGATTGATGAGTGCTGCAATGAGAAAGCTAACCTCATTAATAGCTAAAGCTAGAACCACTGTAATATTTACTAATCAGATTCGTGAAAAAATCGGTGTGATGTTTGGTAATCCAGAAACCACACCAGGAGGCCGGGCACTCAAATTCTATAGCAGTGTTCGCTGTGATATTCGTCGCATAGGAGCAATCAAAGCTTCAGACGGTTCTATGATTGGTAATCGAACCCGGGTGAAAGTGGTAAAAAATAAAGTAGCACCGCCTTATGGTGAAGCTGAATTTGATATCATGTTCAATGAAGGTATTTCAGCGGTTGGGTCGCTGTTGGATTTGGCAATTGAGCATGAAATTTTACAGAAACGTGGTTCATGGTTCAGTTATAAAGGAACTCAATTGGCACAAGGTCGCGATGCAGCAAAAGAAGCGTTAAAAGCAGATGAAATTCTTTACGCTGAAATAGAGGTGGCTGTGAAAGCTAAAATGGACGACCTCGATCAAGAGTAAGTAGGGTCGATCGTTAAAAACAGATAATTAGAAAAATACGTCCAGTGAACTAACTAAAATAGTAACCAGTAAATAAATCATAAAAATGACAAACGCCACCAGTATGTATCCACAGCACCTGAAAAGCAGGAAAACGCATAACTCAAAATCTGTAGATTCAATAAAAATTGATAACCGCACTTTATGTTTTTTTGTTTTGGTTGCACCGATGGCAGTGTTAATGGGTTGGGTGCTGGTAGCTGTGTGTTTGACAGGCACATGGACCTGGCAACTGCCTTTAGGTTTGGTATTTTCGCTGGTAGGATCAATGTTGGCGATGATCAGCACCCTTATACGAAGGTGAGAGCTTAGAGGCAACTCAACTTTTTAAGTTTGCTTGAAGTCCTTAGCTGATCATTAAGGTAAATTAGTAATAATTTAATTTTTAACGCTATTGATTAAATATAATTAGATACTGCCTTAGAGAAGAACAATATCATGATCATTGATTCGGAGGCAAACACAGAAAAGATAGAAAAAGGAAGTGTAAAAACCGGTGTTTATCTGGGTTTTCAGTGGTTATATTCATAATTAAAAAAATATCGCACAGTAAGAAATGTGTTAGATATTTTTTAATTTTAACAGGACATTATGAATGTACATCATCTTGAGCTTTTTTATTATGTGGCAAAATACGAAGGTATCACACCAGCTGTGAGGCGCATGCCCTATGGGATTCAGCAACCAGCGGTGAGTGGCCAGATGTTGAACCTTGAACGCTCACTGGGAACGCCGTTGTTTCATCGTCGACCTTTTGTTTTAACTGCAGCGGGTGAACAACTGTATAATTATGTTTATCCCTTTTTCTCACGAATGGAAGAAGTGCGCAGTCAAGTCTGTGGGGAAGGCACGGATCATTTGCGCTTAGCAGCTCCGACTTCTGTATTGGCAAATCACTTACCGGGAGTTTTAGGGCAGTTACGCAAGGAATACCCGGCATTACGATTGACTTTACGTGAACTTCCAGCTCCGGGCGCGGAATCAGCTCTATTAAAACAAGAAGCGGATATTGCGGTCACTCTTTGTGATGAAAAAGTGTCAGCGAGTGTGCAGATAGAAAAACTAATCCAATTGCCGCTTATTTTGTTGGTGCAGAAGGGTAATAAAAAATATTCCCCCAGAAGTTTTCAAGAATTAGAAAAAAAAGCCAAAGATGGGGATTATAGAATTGATCAGCCGCTGGTCTCTCTATTGCCAGGAGAAACCGTAGCTCGATTATTTCAAAAGGGTTTGGAAGATCGAAGTTTGATTTGGAATCCGGCAGTTGAGGTCACTACTTTAGAGTTAGTGATGTCTTATGTGGCACAGGGTTTTGGATATGGTCTGTCGGTGGCGATGCCCCAGATGAAATTACCAGCTAATGTGATTAGCCAGCCTTTGGATAAGTTTCCCAGCTTGGAAATAGGTTTGATGCATACAGGTAAATTGCAGCCTGTGGGAGAGCGTTTTATAGAGATTGTTCGTACCTACACCAATCAAATGATGGAAAAATAAAAAAGGGTGAACGGATAACCGAATCAGTGGAAATCTACTAATGTTCTTTCACGCCTTGAAAAATGTGCGGTCTGTTTATAGCCAACTTTTTTGACTAAATCGATGGCTAGATCAAAATCTACTCCGACTTCTTCAGGTCGATGGGCGTCAGAGCTGATGACAATGGGAATGTTAGCTTGAAAAGCGAGTTCAATAAATTCACGGGAAGGATAGATTTCTTTACAGGCTTTACGCAGTCCTGCAGTGCTGACTTCTATAGCCAGGTTGTTTGCTGCGATGACTTCGATGGTGGGTTCGTAAAAGCGTTTGAGGTCGCCTTTTGGACGGTGGCCAAATTTTTTGACCAGATCAGGATGGGCGAGGAAGTCAAAAAGACCTGAAGAAGCACATTGGCGGTATAAGTGCCAATATTTCTCCCAAATCTCATCTATACAGCCCTTCCAGCGCTTCTTCCACTTGGGATCAGGGTCATCTACAGCCCAGTCAGGTTCAAGGTAGTGAACGCTGCCAATTAAATAATCGAAATTTGCTTGTTGGGAGAGTTTATCAATCCAGTTTTCCTGACCAGGGATAAAATCACATTCCAAACCGAGCCGGATGATGAGTTTATCGGAAAATTGCTGTTGGCTTGCTTTAATTAGATCCAGGTAGCGTGGAAATTCGTCATATGCCATACGCCAGTCGTCGAATTGTTCAGCCATTGGGTTGTGGTCGGAGAAGCCTATTTCTACTAAACCGCGTTTGATAGCCGCTTTAGCATAGGCATCGGGCCAGCCTTCAGCGTGTTTGCACAGAGGGGTGTGCAAGTGGTAATCAGCGGGAGAGTGATTTGTATTTGGTGGAATCATGAAAAAAGGCAACGAAGAATAGGAATATTTGGAATTAAATAAATTTTTACTAAAGAGTAGTTTTTGCTTGCAAGATAGGCAAAAAAAGGGTGAAATGCATAGTTCCAGACCTTTAATGATGTTTGGGGTAGTAAAAATTTTAAAATTTCTATGATGAAAAAAGCATTTGCCGTATTTACAGCTATAATTTTAATGCCAAGCTTGAACGCTCACGCTTGGGTAGGGGGACCTTGGTCGGGTAATAATTCTTCTCAATCGGGAGACGATGGGATTTATGAAGCGGTTGCGACAATGACAAATGGTACCGGCTTGTATCGCTGGGCAGTGAGAAATAATTCAATATCGTCTACTTCTAATCAAAGTACAGTATCAAGTCCTACTGCACCTCAATCTTCTAATGTATTATTCGGTGGGGGGATATTAGGGGCGCAATCTTCAAATGTTTGGTATTACAGAGGCGTGGTCTATTATGGGCCTGTTTTTGGTGTAGTAAATTCTGCAATGGGCATAGTAACAGCAGTAGCAAATGCCGCTACAAATACGGATACACAGGCATTTTCGGGTGCAGAGAATACTTTCAATAGCACAGCATTAGCGGGGCCACCAGCAGGCGGAGATTCTTCTCCAAATGTCATCGTAACCCCAGGCACACCAGGTGACCCGACTGCCACTCCGCCAATTGCACCTACACCCGGAAGTGTAGTAGTGGTTCCTGCAGGAGGCTTGGCTCAGCAAAATATAGGCTTTGCTAATTCAACTTTCATGGCAAAAATAAAAACAAAAGCTCCCGTAAAAAGATTCAGTGGTTCAGGGACAATTACTTTTTCAGGAGTTCCTGATAATGTGAGTAGATCTTTTACATTTACGGGCACAACCGTACCTTCCGGCAGTGCTATTAGTGAAACGATACTTTCGACAGGAGGAGAAGATTCAAGCTTTCCTCAAAGGGGGCATGTGCGTAAGTTCAAAGTGATTGGAACGCAAGTGTCTACGCAAGTATTGCCATAACATTTAGTCCTACAGCAACTAATAGAAGATATGGCTCAGTGGTTGATATTACCGCTGGGCTTTTTCGTATAAGGCTTGTAGAACTGAAATTGACTTAACGGTGAGATCAGGGCTATGAAACTGGGAACAGCTAAGAACCGTAGAGCTTTTACTTTAATAGAGCTTTTAGTCGTAATGGTCGTCATTGCTGTTCTAGTTTCTATTGGTGTGCCAAGTTACCAGTCGCAAAAACGGAGTGCTGAAAGAGCTGTCTGTATGTCTCAAATGCGTACGATCCATGTGGCTTTGGATAATTACATAACAGAAAATAACCATTGGCCACAAATACCTACTGGTATATTTGAATCAGATAATGAGTCGGATTTTTGGAAGTGGTGGATTTTGACTCTTGAGCCTTACGGAGCAGGTGAGCAAATTTGGCTATGCCCTTCGGATAAGGTGCGAAAGGAATCTGAAGATGAGTATAATGGCTCATATTTGCCTACTAAATTCGATGCACATCATCACACACCTTATCGCTGGGCGGCACAACCGTGGTTATTAGAACGGGGTGATTTGCACAAAAAAGGAGCGCATATATTGATGCTTGATGGGTCTATACACAGTTCGAGAGATGCTTATTAATCAGAACTGTTTTTTAAATTATTTTGCGAAGCGGCGGAATTGAGTTGCAAATTCCATTTTTTGGAGAGAACTGGATGACGTGTGAGTTAGTTTGTGCAAACGCGAGCATAGAGTGGTTTGAATATCAAAAAAGCGCGGGGGAGGGTTACGCAGAGTCCAGTATTGGGAGCAAGATGATGCACAGCGGCATACATCAGGGCCGTAAAGTCGTCAATTTCCTCTTAAGGTGAAACTAGAGTTGAGACGCTAGTTACTTGTTTAGAAATTTAATACAGTCACGTCACATCTGGTGATGATCTTGAAGGGCGGTTACGTTGACACCACTTTTTTGCACGGAACGAATAGCGGCGATGCTGGCTCGAGCACCGCGTAGGGTGGTCATGATGGGGATGCGGTGAGTGATCGCGCCACTGCGGATACGCACTTCGTCCTGGCGTGGGATGCGTCCACTCGGAGTGTTGATGATGAAGGAAATCTCCTCGTTCTTGATCATGTCTAGAACGTTGGGTCGACCTTCGGACAATTTGAATAATTTATTAACCGGTATATTGGCTTCATTGAGTGCATGGGCAGTGCCTGAGGTAGAATAGATGGTAAAACCGGCTTCAGAAAACTCGCGGGCAATGTCGAGGACATCAGATTTGTCAGAATCCTTAACACTAACAAATATATTGCCCTTGAGAGGCAGTGAAGCAGAAGCGGCCATTTGTGATTTGGCATAAGCGATACCAAAATCTTTATCGATGCCCATCACTTCACCGGTGGACTTCATTTCAGGGCCAAGAACAATGTCGATGCCAGGAAATTTGCTAAAGGGAAAAACGGCTTCTTTAACTGAGTAATGGGGAGGATAGATTTCTTCGGTAAATCCGATCTCTTTCAAACTTTCTCCCGCCATAACCCGGGCGGCGTATTTGGCTAAAGGAATTCCTAGTGCTTTGCTGACAAAGGGAACGGTACGTGACGCCCGGGGATTAACTTCAATGACATAGAGTTCATTGTCTTTAACGGCGAATTGGATATTCATCAATCCGCAGACTTTGAGTTCTTTTGCCAAAGCTTTGGTAGCTTGGAAAATTTTATCTTTCATCGAGTCATCGATGGAGAATGGGGGAATGACACAAGCGCTGTCACCGCTGTGAATACCCGCTTGCTCGATGTGTTCCATGATGGCTCCGATCACAGAGGTTTCGCCATCGGATATGCAATCGACGTCTATTTCGGTGGCATCTTCGAGGAAGCGATCGACTAGCACGGGACGTTCCGGGCTGGCTTCGACGGCAGTGCGCATGTAATGGCGCAGTTCTTCATCGTTGTGAACGATCATCATTGCGCGTCCGCCTAAAACAAATGATGGCCTAACAAGTACAGGGTAGGATATTCTTTGAGCGACAACTACAGCTTCTTCTTCCGAGGTGGCGGTTCCAGCTTCGGCTTGTCGCAGTCCTAGTTTATCCAGCAGAGCACTGAAATATTTACGGTCTTCGGCTAATTCGATGCTTTCGGGTGAGGTTCCGATGATGTTGGCTCCATGTCGCTTGAGGTCGGCGGCCAGGTTGAGTGGTGTTTGTCCACCAAACTGGACAATGATTCCCCAGCAGTCTTCTTGCTCGTAAATATTGAGTACATCCTCGAGCGTGAGAGGTTCAAAATACAACTTGTCACTGGTATCGTAGTCGGTGGAAACAGTTTCCGGGTTTGAGTTGACCATGATGGTCTCGAAACCTTGTTCTTTTAGTGCGAAGGAGGCGTGCACGCAGCAGTAATCAAATTCGATGCCTTGTCCGATACGGTTAGGGCCACCACCGAGGATCATTACCCGTCGTTTGTCACCTCCGCGAGCTTCGTTTTCATCTCCATATGTGGAGTAATAATAGGGGGTGTAAGCTTCGAATTCTGCAGCGCAAGTATCGACGAGTCGGTAGGTGGGCACCACGCCTGCTTTTTTGCGTGCGGCGCGCACGTCATCGTTGCTTTGTTGGGTCAGGTAGGCAATTTGCGGGTCTGAGTAGCCTAGTTTTTTGGCTTTTTTGAAGTCGAGTGTTTCGAGAGATTTGCCTTTAAATTCATCATCAGCCAGGCAGATTTGCTGTAGGTGGCCAAGGAACCAGCGGTCAATTTTAGTGAGTTCAAATACTTCTTCAATGGTGAAGCCGGCATCAAAAGCATATCGCAGATAAAAAATACGATGTTCGTTGGGGGTGGTGAGCTTGGCGGTGATGGCTTCCCGGTCTAGGTTTTTAGGATCTTTGCCGTCGGCACCAAAACCAAAACGCCCGATTTCGAGGGAGCGCAGGGCTTTTTGCATTGATTCTTTGAAAGTACGTCCAATGGCCATGGCCTCGCCGACACTTTTCATCTGGGTGGTGAGAGTGGGATCCGCATCGGGAAATTTTTCGAAGGTGAAGCGCGGCAGTTTGACTACGCAGTAGTCGATGGTGGGCTCGAAACTAGCCGGGGTTTCACGGGTGATGTCGTTGCGTATTTCGTCCAGGGTATAACCAACAGCCAGTTTGGCGGCAATTTTAGCTATGGGGAAACCGGTTGCCTTGGAAGCGAGAGCAGAAGAACGGGAGACCCGTGGGTTCATCTCGATGACGATCATACGTCCGGTGTTGGGTTCTACGGCAAATTGGATATTGGAGCCGCCGGTCTCTACGCCAATCTCACGAATACAGGCAAAAGAGGCGTCGCGCATGATTTGGTATTCGCGATCGGTGAGAGTTTGGATAGGTGCTACGGTGATGGAATCGCCGGTGTGTACGCCCATCGGGTCGAGGTTTTCAATCGAACAGATGACCACGCAGTTGTCATTGCAGTCGCGCATGACTTCGATTTCAAATTCCTTCCATCCTAGTAGAGATTCTTCGACTAGGACTTCACTGACAGGGGAGAGGTCAATGCCGCGGGTGACAATTTCTTCAAACTCTTCACGATTGTATGCGATGCCACCTCCTGCACCACCCAAGGTGTAAGCAGGCCGGATGATCATTGGAAAGTTGCCAATTTCTTTAGCAATCACATTGGCTTCGGTCATGGTGTGTGCCACTCCAGATTGTGGTAAGTCCAAACCGATTTTGAGCATGGCTTCTTTAAATAGAAGGCGATCTTCACCTTTCTCGATCGCTTCGGCATTGGCTCCGATGAGTTTTACCCCTGCTTTGTCGAGGAATCCATCTCGCACCAGGTCCATCGCGGCATTGAGCGCGGTTTGGCCTCCCAAGGTGGGCAACAAGGCGTCGGGTTTTTCCACGTCGATGATCTTTTTGATCATTTCCGGGGTGATCGGCTCGATATAGGTCCGAGCTGCAAACTCAGGATCGGTCATGATGGTGGCCGGATTGGAATTAACCAATACTACTGTGTAACCTTCTTCTTGTAGGGCTTTGCAAGCTTGTACCCCGGAATAGTCAAATTCGCAGCCTTGTCCGATGACAATAGGTCCGGATCCAATGAGAAGTATTTTTTTGATCGATTCGTCGCGTGGCATAGTGACGAAAATGAAAACCGTTCACTCGCATTACCCTGTGCTTTTGTAAAGCAGGAAGGAGGAGAGAAAAGCATTTCTTTGCCTTTGCGTAATGTATGCCAAACGCTATTCTTGTAAGAATTGAGATACAACAGCGACATAAAGCGACACGAGCATTGAATAGACGTTTGAAATGGTCAGATTAATAGAAATGACAGGGTCACTGGTGACTCGTTTTTTACGTTATCAGGGGGAAGTTGCGCTCCTGATGGTAGAAACGGCAAAAGCCTTGGTATTGGGTAAAGTTCGCTGGCGTCTGGTGGGCCAGCAGGTGGTATCCATTGGTTTTGGTTCGCAGTTGGTGGTGATCGTTACCGGAGCATTTACCGGGGCGGTTTTTGCAGCGCAAAGTTACTTTAAGTTCAGTGAATTTGGTATGGATTCGGCAGTGGGTGCCGTGGTTTCAATTTCGATGTGCCGGGAATTGGGGCCTGTGCTGACTGGTTTGATGGTAGCTGGTCGAGTGGGAGCTTCGATGGCAGCGGAGATTGGTACGATGAAAGTGACCGAGCAGGTTGATGCGCTACGGGCGATGGGGGTTCATCCGATTGATTACCTGGTGGTTCCGCGAACGATTGCGATTATGGTGTCAATGCCCTTGTTGGTGGCTGAGGCGATTGGCTTTGGCATGGTGGCGTCGCATATTACCGTTGTATATGGCTTTAAAGTGCCAGGCGCTTGGTACATGCACCATGTGGTGGAGCATACCGAGTTGATTGATATTTCCATTGGCATGATCAAAGGTTTTGTTTTCAGTATTTTGATTGTGATGGTTTCCTGTCACCAGGGTTTGAGAGCCAGCAATGGGGCGGTGGGGGTGGGCAAGGGAACAACGGCTGCTGTGGTGGTTTCTTCGTTAGCTCTTTTGGTATTTAATTTTTTCCTTACTTTGATTTTAAATTATATGTCACCTTTGGGCCCGAGTGGATGACGATGAGTGTTCCAATTTCCAATTCTATGAATAAAGAGCAGCTTCCTGAAAAACCGTGTGCGGACAGGTTGCAGGGAAAAAACTTCTTTGAGGTGAGAGATTTGTACAAAAGCATTGGGGATCAGGAGATTTTGCGCGGTGTAAATCTGAATATCCGCAAAGGAGAAACGATGGTGGTCATTGGGCGCAGTGGAGAGGGGAAAAGCGTGTTTTTGAAACATCTGATAGGTCTGATGACACCTAGTGCGGGCAGTATTTTAGTGGAAGGGAAAGAGTTGGTGGGTTTAAAAGAAAGGCAAATGCGTGATATACGGCGCAAGGTGGGGATTTTGTTTCAGGATGGGGCTTTGTTTGATTCGATGACAGTGGCTGAGAATGTGGCTTTTCCTTTGATCGAGTTGGGAATTAAGGATCGTGAAATTTTATTACAACGGGTGGGCGAGGCTCTGGAGAAGGTGGAATTGGTGCCACATATGGCTAAAATGCCGATCAACATCTCCGGGGGGATGCGTAAACGAGTATCTTTGGCGCGAGCGATCATAGCGGAGCCGCAGTGTATATTATATGACGAGCCGACTTCCGGTTTGGACCCAGTGGTGTCTGAAAGTATTGACCGTTTGATTCGTCGTATGCAAAAGGATTTGTGTGTGACCTCTTTGGTGGTGACGCATGATATGAACAGCGTGTTTCGCATAGCCGATCGTGTGGCGTATTTGCGCGAGGGGAAAATATATTTTCTGGGTACTCCGCAGGAATTACGCGACAGTAAGGATCGATATGTGAGGAGTTTTGTGGAAGGCAGGCCGGTTGAGAAGGAAGATGCATGAAATAGCACGTGCTTGCCGAGTTATCCAAGCGATGTAAATTTATAAATTAAGAATCAGATGAGTAATTCCTACGATAAAACAGCCTTACGAAAACAACGCACAGATTTATGGGTGGGTTTGTTTGTGTTCATGGGTTTGGCGATCATGGGAGCCTTGGTGGTTCAATTTGGCAGGTTCAGTGACCGTTTGAGAGAAAGTTATTTTTTGTATGTGACCTACCCTGATGCCGGCAGCTTGGTTCGAGGGGCTCCGGTGCGACTGGGCGGAGCAAAGGTGGGGGTGGTGGCAGATGCTCCCCAGTTGAATGAGGATTATGCCAGTGTGCGTGTTCCCCTGGAAATTCACAGCAACAAAAAAATCCCTGCAGGTTCGCGTTTTATTATCGCTTCGAGTGGGTTGATGGGAGATCTTTATATTCGAGTAAAAAGTCCGGAAAAACTCACTGGTGAGTATATAAAACCAGACAGCGAAATTGATGGCGACGCGGCGACAGGTCTGGATGAGATTCAGGCGGAAGCAGGTGAGTTGTCGGGTCGAGCCAAGTTGATGATGGAGGATATTCGTCTGGCGGTGAAAACTTTGGATAAAACTTTGAAGAAGATCGATGAAGGCATGTTGAGTGAAGATAATCTGGCTAATTTCAAGGATACGCTGGCTGATTTAAAAAAGACTGGAGAGAATTTTAAGGTAGCCAGCGAAAAATTGGGCCCTTTGTTTGATAAAAGTAAAGAGGCAGTAGTTGAGGCAAAAGTTGCCTTTAAAAAAGTCGGGGAAACCTTTGATACCACCAAAGAGCTGGTCAAAAAAGCTGGCCCAGCGCTGGAGAAGCTCGATCCCACTATTTCTGAGTTGAAGGAAACCCTGGCAAAAGCCAATGCGGCGATTGATAAACTTACAGAAGGGGACGGGACCACTGCAGCGTTGATTTCAGATAAAGAATTGAAGGAAAATCTTGAGAGTTTCATTTCGAACCTCAATGAGCATGGGATTCTTCGTTATAAAAACGACAAGAAAGATAAAAATGCGACCACTAAAAAACCCACAACAGGGAGCTCACGCACGGGTTTGAAAAAATGGTTTTCCAAAAAGCCTTGATCCTCAGCTTGGTTTTTTATTGCAAAAACACAAAGGATCTTTAAGCAGCGACCGATTTAGCTTGAATCCGGGGTGATTTCGGTTATCACAAACAGACCGCGATTTCAGGGAATGCCGTATATGCTGCTTGTTCCTCGAATGGGCGGGAAACAAGTATTTTACCGATCACAATCATGGATTTTATAGCCTCAAATATCTCGGAACTTAGTCCCTCGGTCACTTTGGCCATCACCAGCGAAGCAAACAAATTGAAGGCTGAAGGGGTGGATGTGTGCAGCTTTGGAGCTGGTGAACCCGACTTTGATACTCCTGATTTTATCAAAGAAGCTGCGATTCAGGCTTTGCGTGATGGCAAAACCAAATACACACCGAGTTCCGGTATCATGGAGCTTCGCGAGGGCATTGCGGAAAAATTGCTGCTCGAAAACGATTTGGAATACAAACCCAAACAGGTGGTGGTGAATTGTGGTGCCAAACATTCCTGTTTTTTGGCGATTCAAGCCTGTTGCGAACCGGGTGATGAAGTGATCATTCCTTCTCCTTACTGGACCAGTTATCCAGAAATGGTGAAAATCGCTGGTGCAGAGCCTTATGTGGTGGAAACCAAACCAGAAAATGGCTGGAAACTGACACCAGAAGAATTTGAGGGCGCGATCAGTGGTCGTACCAAGATGCTGATTCTCAACTCTCCCAACAACCCTACAGGGGCTGTTTATAGCCGTGAGGAACTCGAAGCTCTGGCTGAAGTAGCGCTGACCGAGGACATTTTGATCCTGTCTGATGAGATTTATGAAAAACTCATCTACAATGAGAAAAAACACGTGAGCATGGCTTCGATCAGTGAGGAGATCAAAAAGCTGACCATCACCGTCAATGGTTTCAGTAAAGTCTATTCAATGACCGGCTGGAGAATTGGATATATTGCCGCTCCTTATGACATCGCCAATTCGATCGCTACGATTCAAAGTCACACGACCTCGAATCCAACTTCTTTTGCCCAGTATGGTGCATTGGCAGCCTTGACGGGCAATCAAGCTTTTGTGACGGACATGGTGGAAGAGTATGACATGCGTCGTCAGTACATGCTGAGCCGTCTGCAAAAAATCAATAACATCACAGTGGTTGAGCCTGAAGGAGCCTTTTACTTTTTGGTGGGCACCGAGGCGATCGGTTTGACTTCAATGAATCTGACCGAGAAATTGCTTAGCCGTTATCAGGTGGCTGCCGTCCCAGGTGAAGCCTTTGGTTTCGAAGCTTCTTTGCGTTTGAGTTACGCAACGGGTTTGGATGTGATCAAAACAGGTCTGGATCGCTTCGAAGAGTTCTGTCACGCGCATTGACCCGGAGCCTTTTCCTTGCGCGGCTATTTAGCCGCGATTTTTCATACAAAGTCCGCAAGAACAAAAATTGTTAAGGGTCTGGCCCTTAATAAACTTGGCCCTTAATAAACTTATAAATTAGTGGTGGACACAAAAAAGCCGGGCTGAAAGTCCGGCTTTTTTGGTTTTGGATTGGGTTGGAAATCCGGGAGTTTAGGATTTCTTCTTTTTATCCGCAGCGGGAGCATCGACTTTGTTATCCATGACTTTATCGACCAGACCGTAAGCGCAGGCTTCTTCGGCAGTCATGTAATAATCGCGGTCAGCGTCTTTTTCCACTTGTTTGACGGTTTTGCCGGTGTGCTTGGCAATGATGTCATTGAGGCGCTTTTTGAGGCTGTACATGAACTCCACGGTGCGTTCCACGTCACTTGCGGTGCCTTGGGCGCCGCCTGAGACCTGGTGGATCATGACGTGTGAATTAGGAAGAGCGAAACGGTTGCCTTTTGTTCCGGCGCAAAGTAGAACAGAGCCCATGCTGGCGGCCATGCCCATGCAATAGGTATTCACATTGCAGGTGACAAATTGCATTGTGTCGTAGATCGCCAAGCCCGCGGTGACGGAGCCGCCGGGGGAGTTGATGTAAATGTTGATGTCCTTGTTGGGATCCTGCATCTGTAGGTAGAGCATCTGGGCAATCACGTAGTTGGCCAGTGGGTCACTGATCGGTTCGCCGATGAAGATAATGCGATCTTTCATCAAGCGCGACAAAAGGTCGAACTGGATCAAGGTGCCGCCTTCTTTTTCGATCACGCTGACACCTTGAACGGTGGCGGCGCGCTGTTGCAGTTCGGCTGGAATAAGGGGGGAGATTGCAGAGGAATAGTTCATGATAGTTGAGATGTGGAAACTGAAATAAAGTGGCTTAAAGAGTGAGGCGGAACTGGGGGGAGAAACTTACACGGTCGCTCCGTAATTAAAGCCAACGGGAAAATCAGGAATCTTCACTGGTTGCTGCTTTGGCTTCAACATCGGTGATTTTAGCATTCGCCCTGAGGAAATCAAGAGTTCTGCCGATGGTGATGCGGTGTTGGATATCTCCGAAACCATTGGAATCACGCAGTTCGCGCACCAGTTTTTTGATCGGGCGTCCTGATTGGGCTGCCATCATGGCCACTTGTTGGCGAATGTCCTCGTCATTGGCCTCGATGTTTTCTTTTTTGGCGATTTGCTCAAGCACAAAAGTGGTTTTCACATTGGAGCGACCCTGCGTAGCAGCGGTGTCCATGATCTGTTCCTGTTGTTCCATGATCTGCTCATCGGCGATGCCATTTTGCTGGCCTTGTTGCACCATGGTATTGACCATGCGCTGGGTTTCGGTTTGCACCAGGTGTTCGGGTAAGTCAAAAGCCAGGTCTTTGGTCAAGTGAGTCAGAATCTGGTCAGTCATCGAATCGGTGCGACGAGTTTCCTTTTCGCTTTTCATGTTCTCTTCGATGAGAGTGCGTATTTCCTCCAGTGTTTTGCCGGGCTGGATTTTTTCGGCGAGTTCGTCATTCAACTCAGGCAGCTCCTGTTGCTGGATTTTTTTGACTACCACATCGTAAACCAGTTCTTTGCCGCGTAGATCTTCAAAAGCAAAATCATCGTTGAGGGTGATTTTCACTTCTTTGTTTTCCTCGGGTTTCATGCCGATCAGTTGAGCCGTAAAACCGGGCAAAAAGCTTTCTTCGTCTATTTTGACCCAGAAACCTTCGTTTTCCGCCAGGGCACCCACTTCAAAATCAGCTTCAGCAAGAGGTTTGCCATCAAGAGTGGCCTTGTAGTCGACAATCGCAAAATCACCTTCAGCTACGGGGCCGTCAACTTCGTTGAATTCGGCAAAGCGTTCGCGCAGATTGTTGATGGTTTCATTTACTTCCTGGTCGCTTACAGCTACGATCTCAAGTTCAACTGGGATTTCGTTGTAATCAGGCAAGCTGAAATCCGGAGCGGTGATTAGTTGGGTTTTAAAGGTGAAAGTCTGGTCGGGGTGGAAAGTGGCGTCTTCCGTTTTTCCAAGTCCGATAACGTCGGATTCCTCTTTTTCAGCTGCACTGGTGCAGCCGTTGCGGACCAAGCGGTCTCTCAGTTCTTCTTCGATTCCTTTGGCAAAGCGTTTTTCGATAATGCTGCGCGGTATTTTACCCGGACGGTAACCAGGCACTTTGGCTTGGTTGGCAAATGAAGAGATAATCTCCTTACGCTCACTGTTAACGGTGTCCGCAGGGACTTCGATATGGGCAGCGACCTGGCAATTGGCTTGTTTTTCCAAAGTAATATTCATCGATTCAAAGCTGAAAGTGTTTTAAAAACGGGTCGGATAGTAGTGCAGACTTGGGCTTTTTGCATCTATTTATTTGTTGTGCTGTATTCCGCTTGCCATTTGGCTAATGTGGACTCGACTCCTTTGGGGCCTACGGCTGCGATTATCAGGCGTTCTGGCGTGAAAAGTTCGTTGGCTACGTGGCGTATTTGCTCAAGATGGACGGCTTCGAGGCGCTGTTGGGATTTTGCGGGGTCGATCAATTTTCCGTAGGCCATGATGCTTTCTCCGAGCCAGGTCATTTGTGAAGAAGTGCTCTCTAGTGCGATTTGGCTTTGGCCGATGGCGTAGGATTTGGCTTCTGCCAGCATCTGGGCATCGGCTAGGTTATGGCGCAGGTCAATGAGGGTGTGGGTGATCACTTCCAGCGCACGCGTGAGGTGTTGCGGATCCAAAGCACAATAGATGTGGAACATGCCGGCATCTTCAAAGGTGGTGACGTCGCTTTGGATGCTGTAACAGACAGCTTCTTCTTCGCGCAATTTTTGAAATAACAAGGAGCTCATGTTTTCACCCAATAAGACACTGAGCAATTTTTGTGAGTAACGGTGGTCGTCCTTGCGATCAAAGGCGTGGAATGCGATCGAAAAGTGTATTTGTTCGGTTTCCCTAGTGGCTACAGAGAAGGCGGCTGGGGACTTCTGCAAACAGGGTTTTTCTAGAATAGGCAATGTTCCCGCAGGTAAATCTGCCATTCGAGAGGCGACTGCGTCGAGGGTTTGCTGATGGGTGATGTTGCCCGCAGCGGCGATAATGCTTTGACAGCCGACGTAGTGGCGGTCAAAAAAGTGTCTTAATTCGCTTTGGCCAAGGGCGCTGGTACTTTTGGTGGTTCCGGTGATGGGTCTGCCAAGGGGGTTTTGTTCTCCCCAGGCAGCGCCGCTGAGCAGATCATCGAGATACTGGGATGGCTGGTCAAAAACCATGGCAATCTCTTCTTTGATCACGGATCTTTCGTTATCGATATCGGCGGGTTTCAGCGCGGGGTGTTGATACATGTCCGCTATGACATCGGCCATCGATTCAAATAATTCGGCAGGGCCACGGGCGTAATAACAGGTATGGTCTTCACTGGTATAAGCGTCGAGGCTGCCTCCGGCACCCTCGATTTCCCGTGCGATGGCACTGGCTGAACGGGTTTGCGTTCCTTTGAAGAGCAGGTGTTCGACAAAGTGAGCTGCGCCATGTTCGCTGGCACTTTCATGGCGACTGCCGACAGCGGCCCAAAAACCCAGCGAGGCGCTCGCCATGTGGGGCATTTCAGCGGTGGCGATTCGCAAGCCGTTAGGCAATTCGCTGATTTGATAAACGACGTTTGCTGATATCTGCAAACGCTGGCAGGGATAGTCGGCGGAAAGTGTATCGCGGGATGTTGCGTAAGAGGAACTCATGGTCGGGATCGGTTTTTGATCAGTGCCTCTGCCAGTGGCAGGTCATCAGCCAAGGTGATTTTGGGATTGGCGGATTCATTTTCAATCAGATGAATAGCCTGTGATGGATCAAAGCGTTGCACAGCTGACACCTCGTCTGTAACGATCACAGAATCATGCGTAGCTGCGCGACTGGCCTGGGCAATCAAGTCTGCGGCAAAAGCCTGGGGGGTCTCCATGCGCCAGAGGTTTTCCCGTTCTACACTGTCTGTGACGATAGCGGATTCATCCGTTCGTTTGAGGGTATCACTCACCCGTTGGGCCAAACTGGCAGCACCATACTTTTCAGCGCCGTTGATGCATTGGCAGATGGCCTCATCTTTGATTAATGGACGCGCTCCATCATGAACAAGAATAGTTTTAGCGCCGGCGATTTTTTTCAGCGCCGTTTGAATTCCATTTGATACAGATTCACAGCGCTCGGCACCACCTTTAACCACGGTATTAAGTTTATCGATGCCGTGCTGCTCAGCAAGTGTATGAAACTCCTCTGTGCGGGAGTCAGCAGCGACCACTATGATATGATCCACTTTTTGGCAGTTTTGGAAAGCCAAGAGGGAATGAGCTAAAACAGGAAGTCCGGCCAGCGGGGCGGTTAGTTTGTCGAAACCCATGCGGCGACTGTTACCTGCAGCTACAATGATCGCCACCGTGCTCATTTGAAGGATTTAGGAAAGGCGTTGCATCACTCCCTGGGAGAGAGATTTGTTGTCAGCTCGTCCGGCGATTTTTTCCTGTAAGACTTTCATCACGGCCCCCATGTCCTTACGGGAAGTGGCGCCGATCTCTGCGATCGAGGCATCGATCATGGCATTCACTTCTTCTTCAGCCAGAGCTGTGGGAAGATAGTTTTCGAGTACGGCAATTTCCGCACTTTCTTTTTCCACCAGCTCATCACGTCCGCCCTTTTTGTATTCTTCGACGGAGTCCTGACGCTGTTTGATTTGCTTGCGGATCACTGCCAGGGCTTCGACTTCGTCCAACTCGGCATCTGCCCCGCCTTTTTCAATAGCGGCGTATTTGATCGCTGATTTCAAAGCTCTCAATACCATCAAGGCATTCGAGTCCTTGGCTCGCATGGCGTTTTTCAGGTCTTCACCGATTTGTTGGTTCAAAGTACTCATAAGATTAATTTAGTGGTTAATTTTTATAACTCAAGCTCAGTCCGCTTTGACCGCAGAGACGATAGCTTCAACGGTGAGGCCTAGTTTTTCCATCACCTGGGTTGCCGGAGCGCTGATTCCAAATCGGTCGATGCCGACCACTTTGCCGGCGGTTCCTACGTATTTATACCACAGCCCGCTGACGCCGGCTTCGATCGCAACACGTTGAGTGCAGGATGCTGGCAAGACGGATTCGCGGTAGTCGTCCGGCATGCGGTCGAAACGCTCCATGCAAGGCATGGATACGACACGGGCCCCGCCGCCGAGTTGTTCAGCGGCTTGGATGGCCAGTTCAACTTCGCTGCCGGTGGCAATGATGAGGGTTTCGAGCTCAGTGCTTTCCTGACGTGCAATGTAAGCGCCACGGCGCACTCCGTTGCGGCGTTCGCTGACGGAAATCTCATTTAGGGTGCGGACTTTTTGTCGGGTGAGAAAAAGCGCGGTAGGTCCGTCGGTGCGTTGCAGCGCCATGGCAAATGCGCCAGCGGTTTCTTCCGGGTCAGCGGGGCGGATGACGTCGAGGCCGGGAATGACCCGCAGACCACTGACGGTTTCCACTGGTTGGTGAGTGGGTCCGTCTTCTCCTACACCGACTGAGTCGTGAGTGAGGATGTAGATGACGGGTAGATTAGCGAGCGCCGCAATCCGGATCGAGGGGCGCAGGTAGTCGGCAAAAACGGCAAAGGTCGCTCCGGAGGGTCGGAACAATCCGTCGTAAGCCATGCCGTTGCAGATGGCACCCATCGCATGCTCGCGGATTCCGAACCAGATGTTGCGCCCCGAGTAGTTGTCACGGCCGAAGTCGCCCGCTTCTTTGATGTAGTTTTTGGTTGAACCGTAAAGGTCCGCACTGCCGGTGACAAGATTGGGTACCATTTTGGCAAGTGATTGCATCACGACTCCACCGGCTCCACGAGTGGCATCCGTGTAGTCCTGGTCAAATTCCGGGATTTGCTGATCAAGGTCGGTAGGAATCGAGTTGGCCAGGGCTTGAGTCAGGCTTTCAGCGAGTGCAGGGTTGCTCTCGCTCCAGTTAGCGAAGAGTGATTCCCATTCAGCGTAGTTGTTGGCCTGGTTTTCCTGGCGTTGGGCAAAAAATGTTTTCACTCCATCAGACACATAAAATAACTGGTCGGCGGGCAGTCCAAGACCAGCACGAGCGCTATCTGCGTAGTTGGCGCCGCTTTCACCATGTCCGGCAGCCGTGCCTGCGACTTCGGGAATGCCACGACCGATTTCAGTTTTGATTTCGATCAGCTTGGGTTTGCCGTTGTTATCGTTTTTGGCTTTAGCGAATGCCTGGGCAAAAGCTTCCATGTCGTGGCCGTCAATGGTCACCACGTCCCAGCCATAGGCGTCAAAACGTTTGGCCGTATCCTCGCTTTGTGAACGATCTGCCATGGCGTCGAGAGTGACGTCGTTTGAATCATAGATCAAAACCAGGTTGTCCAGGCCAATGTGGCCGGCATAAGAGGCGGCTTCCGCTGAGATGCCTTCCTGCAAACAACCGTCACCCGCCAAAACCACGATATGGTAATCAAGGATGGTGTGTTCATCGGTATTGAACTTGGCCGCTGCCATTTTGGCGGAGACTGCGTAACCGACAGCATTGCCGATGCCCTGACCGAGTGGTCCGGTGGTGGCTTCGACACCTGGAGTTTCATTAAATTCAGGATGGCCGGGGGTTTTGCTGCCCATCTGGCGGAAATTTTTCACTTCATCCAGCGACAAATCGTAACCGGCGAGGTGCAACCAGGAGTATAGGAACATGCTGCCATGGCCGGCTGAGAGGATGAAGCGGTCGCGATTGACCCATTTGGGAACCGAAGGATTGAATTGCAGTGCCTGGCCGAATAGCACCGCTCCGACATCCGCAGCTCCCAAAGGCAGACCAAGATGGCCTGAGCTGCATGCGTGTATGGCGTCGATGGCGAGCCCTCGTGCGGTGGCTGCTGATTCTGCTAAAATTTCCTGATTATCGATCATCGTATGGTGCGTTGAAGTTTTGAATCCGGCGCTAGTGATAAATGTGACCGTAATTCGAGCGCTGCACCGATAAAAGAAAGCGTGTCATCTTTCAAGGGAAAGTGCCCCTGTGCGGGCTCTTAATCATGAATTTGAGCGAAAAAACACTGATCATTGAGTCAAATGGCGCATTTGCTTGAAATTCTAAGGTGACAGCGGCGGAAAAGTCAGCATCATACCAACCTTGCTCCTTCATTGGTAATAAATTGGAAAACCGATGATATCATGTGGGCAGCAAGGGAAAATCATAACTTCGTCGCGTATGTCAGATAACACTGCAGCAAGAAAATTGAAAATCGGGCTTCCCAAAGGAAGCTTGCAAGAGCCCACTCTCGAATTATTCGATAAAGCCGGGTATCAAATCAGTGGCGCTTCGCGTTCGTATCGTCCGATGATTGATGATCCGGAAATCGAGATCCGCCTGCTTCGCGCTCAGGAAATCGGGCGTTATGTGGATCACGGTTTTTTGGATTGTGGTATCACCGGCCGGGATTGGGTGGCGGAAAACCAAGCGGAAGTAGAAGTGCTGTGTGATTTACAGTATTCGCGAGCGACGTCCAACCCGACGCGTTGGGTATTGGCGGTTCCCGAAGATTCTCCCTATAAAAGTGTCAAAGATTTGCAGGGCAAACGCATTGCCACGGAAGCGACGGGTTTGGTAGAGCGCTACCTTGAAGAGAATGGAGTGGAAGCGGAAGTGGAGTTTTCCTGGGGTGCTACAGAGGTAAAAGTTCCTGAGTTGGTGGATGCGATCGTGGATATCACCGAGACCGGTTCTTCCTTGAAGGCTAACAACTTACGCATCATGGATACCCTGATGGAGTCTTATCCGCAGTTTATTTCCAATACAGAAAGTTTTAAGGACAAATGGAAGCAGGAGAAGATGAAACGGCTCTCGCTTTTACTGGAAGCAGCCTTGTTGGCGCGGGATATGGTGGGTTTGAAGCTCAATCTGCCCGAAAACAAGTTGCAAAAGCTAATAGAAACTCTACCGTCGCTGCGTCAGCCAACGGTATCGCACTTGACGCAGGATGGATGGGTCGCTGTAGAAACAGTGATTTCTGAAAAAACTGTGCGTGATATCATTCCTGAATTAAAGGAACTGGGGGCAGAGGGGATTATAGAATATACTCTCAACAAAGTAGTCAATTAAAGGCTATCAAGGTGCCGTCAGTGCTTTTCTCTCGGGAGCGAGAGGAAATTAGCAGGAAGGCCGGACAACTTAAACACGAAACATAAGCTATGGGTTCGCTCAAAAAAAGACGTAAAACTAAGATCAACAAGCACAAGAGGCGGAAGTTGAGCAAACGCAATCGCCATAAGAAGCGTTTGCGTTACAAGTCCTAGGGGCTAAGCTTTTGCTATGAACCCTGCTAAGACCAACGATCAATCTATTAAGATCAATCGTTGGCAGGCTTTTCAAAGCGCAGGGTTTTTGATCAATAATAAATTTGGTGGAGCTTTTACAGGCTTCGCTATTTTTTGTGCCTGCATCACTCCTTTGAGTGCAGCCAAGCCATTGAGTAGCTCGGTGCAAAAGGACGATGGCTTGGATGATCGTGCCGAGGTGTATGTGGATCGGTTTTTTCCACCAAACCCCCGTTTGTCCCTGCTTGGAGCGGGACAGTTGCGAGCGGACGCTTTGGCGCATTATTCCAGGGCTCTTGCTTTTGAAAAGGAGAAAAACTTTGATGCGGCTTTGAAAGCCTATAGCGAGGTCTTGCGCCTGACACCGGCTAACGTGGTATTGGCACGAAAGGTTGCTTATCTGCAGGCATCCGGTGGCCGTTTGAAAGAAGCGCGGGAGATATTAGAAAAATCCCTGCAGCTCAATCCGCTGGTGGCACAAGCGTATTTGTCTTATTCCGAGTTTTTGCTCACCTATTATGCAGATTCTGCCGAGGATAGAAAAAAGGCCATGCTGCTGGCGGAAGACGCTGAACAGAAATTTGCGGATGATGCGGTGGTTTACGATCACCTGATCCGCTTGTATTTAGTCAGTCGGCAAACGGATAAAGCCAAAGCCGCGATTGACCGGGCATTAAAACAAGAGTCAGCAGAACCTGATTTCTGGCTGAAAATAGCGATGATCGCGCAACGTGTCTGGCCGTTGACTACCAGTGCCGGACAAAAACCGATACTATTAAATGGTATTTATCAGAAAGTTTTGGACCATTCCAAGGATCAGGTGGAACCACAGGTAGCGGTTGCAGGTTTTTATAGCTCATCTCATCAAGCTCAAAAAGCGCGGGAGCTGTATGAGGAAATTATCCTTGAACATCCTGAGCGGCTCGATCTTCGCAAAAAACTTGCTTCGGTTTATCAGGTGCTAGGCCAGCAGGAGAAAGTGATAGAGATATTACGTGATGTGGTGCAAATCGACCCTCGTGACGCGCAGACCAACCGATTGCTGGCGGAAGTGTATCGTGCTCGTAAGGATCCGGTGAATGCGGCGCATTTTTTGCAGCAAGCTTTGAAGATAAGCAAAGGCAGCGAGTCGGAGTACATGGATCTGGCCCAGCTTTTGCTTTCTGCTAGAAAGCCGGAAGAAGCGGTGCCGGTTCTGGAGCGTGCCGCCTATTATTATCCGGAAGAACCGTTTGTGGCATTTTTGCTGGCGGTCGCACGTTCGCGTGCCGAGCAATATGAAGATTCATTATCAGCTTTCGAGCGGGCGATATTATTAGGCAAAGAAACCCGGCCGGGTTTGTTGAATGAACAATTTTATTTTCAGTATGGAGCTGCTGCAGAACGCGCAGGCAAGCTTGAGCAAGCAGCGACCTTGTTTCGCAAATCAATGAGTATTTTGGCGAAAAGCGGAGCTGAAGATGAAGAGAGCAAGGCTTTTGCGGCACAACTTTATAACTATCTGGGTTATATGTGGTTGGAAAATGACATGCATATTGATGAAGCGGGTGAGTTGATCAAAACAGCATTTGATTTGACTCCCGAATCGGGTGCGATTCGAGACAGCCTCGGTTGGTTTTATTTTAAGAAAAAACGATTCAAGGAAGCTCGGCTTGAGTTGAATAAAGCGATGGAGTTGATGCAAGAACCCGATCCTACCGTATTTGATCATTTGGCGCGGACCTATTTTCAATTAGGCATGAAAGAAGAAGCCTTGCAGCACATGCGCAAGGCGCTCGATTTGGATTCTGCTAATAAGGAATTTGTGGATCGCCTGCGTAAGTTTGAAACACAAGAGCCCCCCGTTTCACAGACGATCCCTAAACCTTCAAATCCAGTGAAAAAGAAGCCGCTGCCGCCTGCAGTGGATAAGGAAAAAGGGGAAAAGGCCGCTTGAGTATCGGTATGAGATTCTGATAGGATTCCTTCAGCGGATCTTGCAGAAGAGAATCGCTGGATTTTGTGATTGCCTGTCTGTATAATGAAGTCTGGCTTGAGGTCAGCAAACTGGATCTAGTGACTTCTGGCTGGACTATAATCTATAAATAAACCTATGTTGCATTAAACAGTATTTGTTTGATGTGACCTTAGTAAAGCTTGTTTCACTAATATATAAATAATACAAAATCTCCCAATGAAAATTTCTTCTACAACCAATACCATAAGAAGCACGTTTTTAATGCTGTGTGTATTATTGGGAATTGTGATAGCCGATGATCAGCAATTGGCACAATCTTGGACTGGTGCGATTTACGGTGCGGTTTTTGCGTTATCCGTATTATTGCTCGATTTCATTTTGCGGAATTTCACCATTAGGGGATTTTCGGCAGGCACTTTTGGTTTGTTGGTGGGCATGCTTTGTGCGCAGTTGATTGTTTGGACCAGAGTGTTTGAGGGCCCGTGGATGGATAAGTACGCTTTAGGCAGCCACATATTTGGTTTGGGACTTTTTATCGGTTTTGGTTATTTGGGCATGATGTTGGCTTTGCGTACCAAGCGAGACGAGTTTTCCCTGATCATTCCTTACGTGCGATTTCGTCAGGATTCGGTGCATGACGAATCGATGTTGGTGGACACCAACGTGATTATAGACGGTCGTTTGTTGAAATTGTGCGCGACGGGATTTTTGAGTGGTTCGTTGATTGTGCCGCAGTTTGTTTTGGATGAATTACAGGCTTTGAGCGATTCGGCGGATGAGGCCAAAAGGGGGCGCGGTAAACGCGGTTTGGATTGTTTGCGTCAGATGCAGGATGCTCCCGAATTGGAGGTCATCATCAATGATGATCTGGTATCAACGAAGGATGAAGTGGATAGTAAACTGGTTGAATTAGCTCAGAGGCTAGGGGCTCGTCTTTTGACCAATGACAGTGGTTTGGCAAAAGTGGCACGATTGCAGAAAGTGAATGTTTTATTGCTCAGTGAGCTGGCTTTGGCGATGCGACCAGTGGTTGCACCTGGTGATGAAGTGGAGCTTAATCTGGTGAAAGAAGGCCGTGACGAGCATCAAGCCGTTGGTTATTTGCCGGATGGCACCATGATCGTGGTCAATCGCGCAGTGGCTTTGATTGGCTCGTTGCAGTGGGTGGTGGTTGCAGGAGCGGTGCAAACCAGCGCCGGGCGTTTGATTTTCGCCGAGCTCAAAGAAAACGATTAAAAGTAATACTTCTAGACGGTGACTTGATGAAATTGAAGGGGAAGGGGGAACCTGCCGCCTGGAACCAGGGGCAGGTTATAAGTGTTATCCGTTATTCTCGATTGAGATTCGGATGGTTGCGCGATCAATCCTGTTGATCGGCGTCGGCTATGTTTTGCAGGGCGTTGATGAAGTCTTCCAGCACTTCACAAGGCACCATAATGGTGTCTCTGCGTCCGCGCACATCTTCTGTAATCTTCACAAAACTACCGCGGTCATTTTCTTTCAAGTCGAGAAAGAAAATTTTGCGATCCGAAAATATTTTTTCGGAATGCGTGGGTTCATCATCACGTCTGCGGTTATCTTGTCTTTGATCTTCTTCGTATTCAATCATGGATCTACGTACCTCTCTTCTCTGTTTTTAGTTAAACGCCAGCCGAAAATAACTTTCGGTAGCGTGTGTTTTTCCTTCCTCCTTCTCCGGAGATCAACGCTGCGTGCTTGTTATGAAACACTCAGCGCCACCCAAGCCGGCCTGGTGCGGGCAATAGAGTCCATAAGACTTTGCCACACCGTTCCTTATGGGCGCGGTAAAAAAGCACGGATTTTTCTAAAGTCCAACAGCTTTACGAATCCGGTGCAAGGTTTCTTGTGCAATCAGGCGTGCTTGTTGGGCTCCATTATGTAGCACATCTTCGACAAAAGCCGGATCTTGCTCGAGTTCAGCGCGTTTGACTCGCATGGGAGCGAAGTGTTCGAGCAGTTTTTTCAGCAGTTGTTTTTTGAAGTGCCCATAACCCTCACCGCCGCGGCGGAAGGCATCTTCCATCTCCTGCACTTCATTTGCGGACGCGATCAATTTGTAGAGCATGACGATGTAGGAGTCGTCGGGGTTTTTTGGATCTTCCACTGGAGTGGAATCCGTGGTGATGCGCATGATTTTTTTCTTAAGCGCTTTTTCGTCTTCGAACAGAGCAATGGTATTATCGTAGCTTTTGCTCATTTTGCGTCCATCGAGACCGGGAACGGCTGCCAGATCTTTGCGAATGCGCGGTTCGGGTATTTTTAACAACTGTTCGCCTTCGCCGTAACGATCATTAAATTTTTGGGCGATGTCACGGGTGACTTCGATATGCTGCTTTTGATCTTTACCGACGGGAACAAGGTCACTGTTGTAAATCAGAATGTCGGATGCCATTAGAACTGGGTAAGCAAACAGACCGTGGGACGGGGAAACGCCTTGGGCAATCTTGTCTTTGTAGGAATGACAGCGCTCAAGCAGGCCCATCGGGGTCAGGGTGCTGAGAATCCAGGTGAGTTCGGTGACTTCCGGTACGTCAGACTGACGAAAAAAAACTGCTTTTTCAGGATCGAGGCCACAAGCGAGGAAATCGATAGCCACATCGCGCACATTGTCACGCAACTGGCTGGGATCGTGGATCGAGGTCAGCGAGTGATAGTCCGCTATGAAATAATAGGCTTCGCCTTCGTCTTGGAGACGGATGGCAGGCTCCATCATGCCAAAATAATTGCCAAGATGAAGTCGCCCAGATGGTTGGATGCCAGATAGAATACGCATGAATGGTCTGACTGTCTTTTCGACAGGGGCAGATGTCAAGGCACGATGCTGCGTAGCATGGGCATCTTGCCCATGAATAATCATCTAAAACAGGGGCTGAAAAAATCCAGCCGTTTTGCTCAGGTCGATTCCCGTAGGTGAGCTTCTATGAGTGATAAAACGGTGCTTTTGTGGTAAGGTGGGGGAGTAATAAAGTTATTGCCCCTGATGGCCCAATCGTTCATTGCTCCGAAAATATGGGCAAATAAATCGCTCAAATTTTGATCAGAAAAGCTCACGAAGGGAGGGTTTTGTTACTTTCCCCATGACATTTCGTGGCAAACTTTCTAGTAAAATCAAACGCTTCGGGATCTTATAAGTAGACATGCGATCACGACACCATTTACGTAATTCGTCGATTACGAGTTCTTTATCAGACTCAAGAATAGCCGCCACTGCGACCATTTCGCCCCAGGTATCATCCGGAAGGCCGATCACGGCACACTCGGAAATATCGGGGTGCTGCAACAGAGCCGCTTCAATCTCGAGGGCGGATAGTTTGTATCCTCCACTTTTGATAATATCTACAGAAAGCCGACCCATAATTCTATAGTACCCGGACTCTATCACTGCCATATCACCTGTTAGAAACCACCCGTCATCAAATGACTCGTTAGTAATGTCGGCTAAGTTCCAATATTCATGAAACACACCTGGCCCCTTTATCTGGATTTCACCTGGTTCGTCTTCATCTAATACCAGATCGCCCTGCTCGTTCTTAAGCCTTACCTCTACTTTAGGAAGAGCGATCCCTACCGAACCCGGCCGGCGTTCACCATGGAAAGGATTGGACAAGGCCATACCTATTTCAGTCATTCCATATCGTTCCAGCAGTTTTTGCCCGGTTAATTCAGTCCATTTTTCATGAATACTGGCGGGAAGAGCCGCTGAACCGGAAATCATCAATCTCATCTCAGCAAAACAACGGGTCAGCACATTTTTTTCATCAACGCCCATTGACTCCAGACTCTGGATCAATTTTACATAGATGGTAGGCACTGCCATAAATACACTATACGCGCCCGATTTGACCCGTTCGAAAACAGTATTCAAATCAAAGTTCGGAAACGGTTCTATCGTCGCCCCGCTCCAAAGTGCGCAGCTACAAATGTTGATGATCCCGTGAATATGATGTAGTGGCAGAAATAAAGGTATCCGGTCATCCGGCGACCATTCCCAGGCCCCAACCAGACTCTCTATCTGAGCCTGGATATTCAAATGGGTCGTTACCACGCCTTTCGGCTTACTGGTCGTTCCGCTGGTGTATAGAATCATAGCGCGCCTTTGCGCCGAAATCTCAGGCAGATTTTTATCGGGAAACGATACAGATACTTCTTCGATCACCAATAGTTGTAGATCCAGTCTTTGACAGAGGCCAGCCAACTTGTCACGGTAGGCCGAGGGCACTACAACTATCGTTGATCCCGAATCGGACAGGGCGTACTCGAGTTCCGGTTCTGCGGCCGATATGCAGAGTGGAACCGTGACTCCACCCGAACGCCAGATACCCCATTGAGTCGCCACATAATCAAATCCTGCAGGAATCAAAAATGCAACTCTGGCTTCTCTTAAATCGTCCGACTTATCCAGCAATGCCGAGGCAATCTGCGCGGAACGGGACAATAAATCCTGGTAACTGTGCTCATTTTTTTCAGTTCTAAGGGCTACCTTGCTCTCAAACAGACGAGCTCGGGAAATTATTTCAAGTTCGTTCATGTGTTTATTGTTCAGTCAGAAGTCTAACGAAAAGGAATATGACAGAAGGCCCCAGCAAGCAGCCTAATCCAGTATAAAATGTCGCGGTCATTGCCCCGTAAGGCACTAAGCGGGGATCAGTCGCAGCGAGACCACCGGCAACGCCGCTGGTCGTTCCCATGAGCCCCCCGAAAATCATAGCGGATCGGGGATTATCGAGGCCGATATATTTTGCAACAAATGGAGTGCCTATCATAACCAGAATCGATTTCACTAAACCTGCGGCAACACTGAGTGCCATCACATCAGAAGAAGCCCCTAGTGCTCCCCCGGTTACTGGTCCTACGATGTAGGTAGCAGCACCGGCACCAATCGTTGT
The DNA here is from genome assembly GCA_045046875.1 of Verrucomicrobiota bacterium. Taxonomy (GTDB): domain Bacteria; phylum Verrucomicrobiota; class Verrucomicrobiia; order Verrucomicrobiales; family DEV007; genus JAADHD01. The sequence goes on from JASFYY010000002.1 coordinate 88,017, forward strand.
TATACTTATCGCATCCCGGTAGCCGAATGCCCAGGCCACACAGCCACCAACGAAAAATGATACCAAAATTCCGGCAAAGAGGGATAGAATCCCCGAAAACCCCGTCTTTAGAAATTCCTCCATCCGCACGCCAAAAGCAGTCGCCACAATAGCGAGATCTCGCAGCATTGCGCCTCCCATCAGGCCGACCCCCGCGAGAGCCGGAACATCGGCAATGCCTTTGTTTCCCCCCATCCAGCGTCCCCCAAACCAAGCCAACACAAGGCCCAGAAATATCGCAATCGCCGAGCCATGAATCCTTCCTTTGGTGAGATGTTTCGAAACCAAGTAGGAAAGCCAGATCACTATCCCGATTACCGCGAAAGCCGTAACCAAGTTGTATTTAATCAAGACATCCTTCTGGAGGAACTCATACATCTTCATAGTTCGGGATCCACCTTGTCATCACCCATCCGACTCAAAATCGGAACTAAGGCAAAACAAGCCAGTACGGATAACACCCCGGCGACAATAGCAACCCAACCGCTCGTCACAGCAGCCAGCACATTTTGGCTGGCCGCCATTGCGACCACGATGGGAATATAGATTGCGCTCCAAAACGCGATCCCGCTTTCCGTAGCAACCTTAATCTTGTCAGATTTATGTAAGTGGTCGCAGATCAGAATAAGGAATAGCATCGCAATCCCGACACCTCCAATATTTTTATCCAGTCCCACGGCCCACCCTAGAATTCGTCCCAAAGACAAACCTGCCAATAAGCAGATGGATAACAGTGCAGTTCCGTAGATCGCCATAATTATTTATTAATTGATCGAAGTTTACTTTTTTTAAGGATTTTTATAGAGGCGTCGGCTCGTTTGGGATTGGATGGGAAAGGGGCGAAATGGTAAAATTTCGTGTTCATGAGAAGGACTCGAACATAAAAATAGGTTTGAGTCAAGGCACCCGGGAGGAGGACACTGGAAGAGTGTTTCGTAGGGGATGTTCAGCGTGAATCATCATGGGCTGGAGCCGAAACTACGAGGTGCGCCTCGTGAGGTATGGGTGCAATGGCTTTGTATTAAAGGAAGGTTTTTGAAAATTACACTGAAGTGATTCCTTGCAGGATTTTGTGGAGCGGTCTAATCTCATCTAATGGCGGGCAAGAAAAAAGAGAAAGGCATGACACCGATGATGCAGCAGTATCACTCGATGCGCAATGGTTTGCCCAAGGATGTTTTGCTGCTTTATCGTCTGGGTGATTTTTACGAGATGTTTTTTGACGATGCGGTGCAGGCGGCACCGATTCTGGGGGTGGCTTTGACACGCCGCAATGCGATTCCGATGTGCGGCGTGCCGCATCACGCGGCGCAGGGTTATATTGCCAAGTTGGTGAAAGCGGGGCGGCGGGTGGCGATTGCCGAGCAGACCAGTGAACCTCAGCCAGGTAAGATCGTGCAGAGGGAAATCGCACAAATTATTTCTGCGGGCACCATAGATGATTTTAATTTATTGGAGTCGACCCAGTCGAATTATCTGGCGGCGGCTTGCCGGGTATCGGGGCGCTGGGGTTTGGCTTTTGTCGATCTCAGCACCGGGGATTTCAGATTGATGGAGTTTTCGCAGCGGGATGGCCTGGTGGATGAATTGGCACGGATTCGTCCGGCAGAGTTGTTGTTCAGCGATGAGCAGGCGGAGGATTTTGATACTTTGACTCAGGCGATTGATTATGACGCTTATGCTTTTTTACCAGATCAGGCGGAGTTTTTGCTAAAGGAACATTTTAAGGTTCAATCGCTGGATGGATTTGGTTGCGCGGCTTTGAATGCTGCGGTCGGCGCGGCGGGCGCGGTGTTGCATTATTTGCAGACTCAGATGCGGCGTAAGGTGGATCACATCCGGCGATTGCAGGTTTGTGATAGCGAAAGCTTCGTGCTTATCGACGCGTCGAGTCAGCGCAATTTGGATTTGATCAACAGTGCGTCGGGGGGGCAGAAACATTCTCTGCTGGGTGCTTTGGATCGCACTTCGACGCCGATGGGGGCACGTAAATTGCGTGACTGGGTTTTGCATCCATTGCGTGATTACGATCAATTGGTGGCGCGGCAGGATTTGATTGCGCAATTTTTGCAACAGTCTTTTTTGTTGAGCCAGATTCAGGCTGCGCTGAAAGAAGTGCGGGATATCGAGCGCACCATCAGTCGTTTGAGTCAGGGTTCGGGTAATGCGCGGGATCTCAAGGCGCTGGCGGTATCGTTGGCGAAAATTCCCGATGTGAAGAGTCATCTGACTGCGCTTGAGAAGGAGCAGGATCCGGGTTTGGGGGGGCGTTTGCGTGCGCGCTTGCGTGATTTTGGAGATTTGGTTGATTTATTGGAAAAAGCGATTGTCGATGAACCGCCGCCGGCTTTGAAGGACGGCGGGATTTTCCGCGATGGTTACAGCCAAATGATCGACGAGATCCGTAGCGCATCCACCGAGGGCAAACAATGGGTGGCCAAGTTGCAGCAGGATGAAATCGCACGCACCGGGGTCAAATCCTTGAAGGTCAAATTCAATGCGGTGTTTGGTTATTTTATCGAGCTCACCAAATCCAACCTCGCTGCGGTGCCGGATGATTATATCCGCAAACAGACGCTGGCCAACGCCGAGCGATTCATCACTCCGGAGTTGAAGGAGGTGGAGAATAAAATCCTTGGCGCGGACGAGCGACTTAGGACATTGGAGTATGAGGAGTTTCTTAATTTAAGAGAGACCGTGCTTGAGTATTTGGAGGAGATTCAGGACACCGCTGCGGCGCTGGCCGAGGTAGATACTCTTGCGGGTTTGGCGGAAACGGCTCAGCTTTATAATTATTGTCGACCGCTGTTGAACGAGTCACGTAATCTTTATATCAAGGAGGGCCGTCATCCGGTGTTGGATCAAAATATCGCCGAGGAAAAATTTGTTCCTAATGATACGGCGATGGAGCCCGAGAAAAACCGATTGATTTTACTCACCGGGCCGAACATGGCGGGTAAATCGACTTATATTCGCCAAGTGGCGTTGATCACTCTGATGGCGCAGATTGGAAGTTATGTTCCAGCAGAAAGTGCCGAGATAGGATTGGTGGATCGTATTTACACCCGGGTGGGAGCTAGTGATGATTTGGCCAAGGGGCAATCAACCTTCATGGTTGAGATGACCGAAACGGCGGTGATTGTGAATACAGCAACCGAGAAAAGCCTGGTGATCCTGGATGAGATTGGTCGTGGCACAGCGACTTTTGATGGTCTGTCGATTGCTTGGAGTGTAGCCGAACATTTGCATGATGAGATTGGTGCGCGTTCTCTTTTTGCTACGCACTATCACGAATTGACCGAACTTTCCCAGAGTCGTGCAGGGGTGCAAAATTACAATGTGGCGGTGAGGGAGTGGAATGACCAGATCATATTCCTGCGCAAAATCGTGCCTGGCAGTGCGGATAAAAGTTACGGGATTCAGGTGGCGCGCCTGGCGGGTTTGCCTACAGAGATCATTGCTCGGGCTCGTGAGATTCTGGAGCAATTGGAATCTGAAAATCATGTGCCGACTCATGTGCAGGCTAGTAATGAGGCTTTGCCGAAGAAAAAAAGAGCCAAGCGCAAAAAAGCGAAGTCTGGAAATGGGCGGGTCAAAGAAGGGGATTCGGATGAGTCACAGGAGGAGCCGCAGTTGTCTTTGTTTTCTTAGCTGTCATGGAGCAGAGCGATAGTATCGAATTGCAACTAAACAGTGCTTTGCAAGATCTGGCTTTGTCGGGTTTGAACCCCAAAGCTTTAAAAGCACTGGAAAATCTGGGGATTAAAACGGTGGGAGATTTAATCACTCACTACCCTCGCCGTTACGAAGATCGAACGCGATTTGATGGTTTTCCAAATCAACCGAGCAGCGAAGCACTTTGTTTAAGAGGGACAGTGACGGATACCTCGGTGCGTTTTGCGGGGCGACGACGATTTTTTGAAATGCGGGTTGAGGATCTGGATTCCGCACTAACGGCGGTGATCACCTGCCGCTGGTTTAACTCTCCTTATATGCAGAAGGTTTTTGCTGCGGACCAAGTGGTGGTTTTGTATGGCAAACCCAAACTCAGTGGCAGTCGTCTGGTGATGGATCATCCGGAGTATGAGATCATAGACGAGGATTTTGAGGGTGATCTCGAATCGCCTCATGTGGAGCGCATCACCCCTGTTTATGCTTTGAGTTCAGGCATCAGCCAGTTGGTTTTGCGTGCTACGATGTATGTGGTGTTGGAGCAACTGTTTGATGAAACCATGCCGGATTTGTTGCCACCGGATCAGGTGCCTTCGTGGTGCCGTGCGCGGGCTATTCGTGAGGCTCATTTCCCGGATAATTTTGACGATCTGCAGCAGGCGAGACGTTACTTGGCATTGCAGGAATTCACGGCCTTGCAGTTGAAGGTATTAAAACAGCGCAGGGATTATGTGGACCGTGGTGGCAAAGTCCATTGTGGTCCGGGAGATCTGTTAGAGCAATTTTTAAGTAAACTGCCTTTTGAAGCTACCGGGGCGCAGCAGCGATCGATCAATGAAATTCGAGAGGATTTGTCTTCTCTACGGCCGATGAATCGTTTGTTGCAAGGCGACGTGGGTTCTGGAAAAACCTTGGTCGCGATAGCGGCGATGTTGTTGGTGGTGGAAGATGGTTATCAAGCGGCCTTGATGGCCCCGACTCAGATTTTGGCCGAGCAGCATTATTTGGTGCTGCAGAAATGGCTCGAACCTCTGGGGATTCGAGTGGGTCTGCGAACCGCCGCGCGCAAGGAGGATGGATTTTTGCCTTTGATGAGCGGAGGTGGGGAGGCGCAGATATTAGTTGGTACCCATGCCTTGATTGCCAACCAGTCGGAATTGTCCAATCTGGGTTTGGCGGTGATTGATGAGCAACACAAGTTCGGTGTGGATCAGCGCAGTAAGCTGATCGAGCAGGGCGACATGCCGGATGTTCTGGTGATGACGGCTACTCCGATTCCGCGAACTTTGACCCTGACGGTGTATGGAGATTTGGATGTTTCGCTGGTGGATGAAATGCCAGCCGGACGAGGGGCGATTATCACCGGGGTGCGGGATTTGAAAAAAACCAAAGCCGCAGCGGATTTTGTGCGTGAGCAATTGGAAAAGGGGCGTCAGGCTTACATTGTCTATCCTCTAATTGAAGAATCGGACAAACAGAAGTCGCTGGCGGTCACGGTGGAATTTGAGAAGTGGGAAAAACGTTTTAAGAGTTTTCGTTGCGGCCTGTTGCATGGTCGTTTGAATGGTGAGGAAAAAGAACAGGTGATGAGCGAATTCCGCAGTGGCGGGATTCAGGTGCTGGTTTCGACAACGGTGATTGAAGTAGGAGTGGATGTCCCTAATGCCAATATCATGTTGGTATTTAATGCCGAACGATTTGGTTTGGCTCAACTGCATCAGTTGCGCGGGCGTATTGGTCGAGGAGAGCACAAGAGTTATTGTATTTTGATGGTGGATTTGAAAAATGCGTCTGAATCAGCGGATAAATTGAAGGTTTTGGAAGAGAGTCGTGATGGTTTTCGCATTGCGGAAGAAGATCTCAAATTACGCGGCCCTGGAGAAGTGTTGGGCACCGCTCAAAGTGGGTTACCGGATCTAAAAATGGGAGATTTGGTGACCGATGCCGACTTGCTTCGTGAAGCACGGGATTTGGCCAGGGAAATTTTGCAAGATGATCCGGATATAAAAAGAGAACGTAATCGTCAGTTGATTGAACTGCTAAGTGGGACGAATGAAGAGCAGACGAGCGGGCAATTGAGCTGAGAGGTTCGTGTTTTAAAACTGCTAAAAATACGATGAATTGGTTGGCGCATTTATATTTATCCGAGCCGCAAACGGAGTTTCAACTGGGTAACGTGATGACGGATATTCTGAAGGGGCATCGCTGGCCTAGCATGAGTGATGATTTTCTCAGAGGCATTGATTGTCACCATAAAATAGATGCTTACACCGACCGCCATAAGGTGGTCGAACGCAGTAAAGCCCGACTCAAGGGCAACCCTCGTCTGCGGGGGATTGTGGTGGATGTGTTTTATGACCATTTGCTGACCTTGCACTGGCAAGATTACTGTGATGTTTCGATGCGAGAGCATTTGGATACATTTTACGAACAGGCTCTTGCGGCGAGCACTGGCTATCCAGAACTTGCCCAAGAATTTGTGCAAAGTTTGGTGGAAAGTGATCGCCTGGGTCGTTACGGGGATATGCAGGAATTGAGCTGGGCCTATGAACGAATTGATACCCACCTTTCCGAGAGAGCTTTGCGGCGGGGACGATTGGTAGAATTCATGCCATCGTTAAAAGAGCAGTTTCAAAATTTGGAAGAGGACTTCGCATGTTTTTTCCCAGACTTGATGCGACATGTGGGTAAGACGCGTTAAGGATTAAAATGAATCCAACGATTGTTTATAGCACTTGACCTTCGTTAGACTTTTTATCATTATAAAATCTTAACAAACAAAACAATGGATACAACAGGAGGACTTGAGATAAACGAACAAGATTTGTTAAAGTCTTTGCAACAGGTGTTTGGTTTTAGTGAGTTCCGGCAGCATCAGCGGGTTTTGGTAGAAGCTTTGTTATCCGGTCGTGATGCTTTTGGGGTGATGCCCACCGGCGGCGGCAAGTCGCTCTGTTACCAGTTACCGGCAAAAATGCTCAAAGGCACAGCTGTGGTGGTGAGTCCTTTGATTGCTCTGATGAAAGATCAGGTGGATGGGGCGAGGGCGCAGGGCATACGTGCGGAATACTTGAACAGCACTTTGACTTATCAGCAAGTCCAGGAGGTGCAAGAGGCTTATCGTACGGGAAATTTGGATTTATTGTATGTGGCTCCGGAGCGACTGGCTTTGCCGGGCTTTGTGGATTTTTTGCGTCAAACCAACGCAAGCAGCGAGGGGAATTCGGGCGGCTTGAGTTTTTTTGCAATTGATGAGGCGCATTGTATTTCTGAATGGGGGCATGATTTCCGTCCGGATTATCTGTTTTTGAGCCAGCTAAAATCTTTGTTTCCGGATGTGCCGATTGGGGCTTTTACCGCGACAGCAACCGAGAAGGTGGCTTTGGATATCGAAGCGCGCTTGGTTTTGAAAGCTGCGGTTAAAATCCGCGCTTCGTTTGATCGCAAAAATTTGTTTTATGAAGTGCGGCGGAAAAGTGACTGGGAAAGACAATTGGTCGAGTTTGTGCGTGAGCGGCCTGACAAGAGCGGTATCATCTATCGTACCTCGCGCAAGAGTGTCGAAGCGACGGCTGAATTACTCAAGGCAAACGGGATCAACGCTGCGGCTTATCATGCAGGCTTGGATTCTTCACTGCGCAGCCAGACACAGGATGATTTCATCCGTGATGACATCACGGTGATGGTAGCTACGGTGGCTTTTGGCATGGGGGTGGACAAAGCGGATGTGCGTTTTGTGGTGCATGGTGATCTGCCAAAAAATATTGAGAGTTATTATCAGGAAACCGGTCGTGCGGGGCGTGATGGCGAAGCTTCACATTGTTTATTATTATATTCGCCGGGCGATGCGGTTAAAATCCGGCGTTTTTTTGATGACGTCGGGGATGCCGATGAAAAAAGCAGGCTGACGGATTTGTTACGTTCCATGGAGCGTTTTGCTTCGGTGCCTGCCTGTCGCAGGATCAATTTATTGGGTTATTTTAATGAGGTCTATGCAGCGGATTCTTGCGGTTGTTGTGATTTTTGTCTTGGCAGTTTTGAGCGTATCGATGCCACTCGTGATGCCCAGATGGTACTATCAGCTATAGTTAGAACCGGCGGCAGATTTGGTGCGGTTCATGTTTGTGATGTGGTGGCCGGAGCTCAGACGGCTAAAATCAAACAATTCAGGCATGATGAGTTGAAAACCTATGGAGTGGGAAGGGATCGACCAAAGAGTTATTGGCGGGGAATTCTCGATGCGTTGTTGTCTGCGGGAAAACTCAGTTTGTCGAATGATCAATATCCGGTGCCGCAAATGACTCAAGAGGGAACTGATGTGTTGATGGGCAAGGCTCAGTTCAGTATCAACACGGATAAACGCATTGAACCGCAAAAACAAAGTCGCAGCAGTGGGGCGGTGGATGTGGTTTGTGATCAAGGTTTGTTTGAGCATTTGCGTCAAATCCGCAAACAGGTGGCTGATGCCGATCAGGTGCCGCCTTATGTGGTGTTTTCTGATCGCAGCCTGAAAGAAATGGCGGCTTATATGCCGGAAAACGAAAGTGAATTTGTTCAGCTGCATGGTGTCGGAGATAATAAACTTAAAAAATATGGTGCGCGGTTTATTGGGGAAGTGGCGGGCTATTTAAAAGCACATGCGGAGATTGCACAAGGCAGGCAAAGCTTGCCAGCGCGGGTAGGAAAAGTAGGGGCTGAGGTGAAAAAGGGTTTGAGTGAAACTTTTCATAGCACTTTGCAGCTGCTCAAACAAGGCTTGGGAGTTGAAGAAATTGCCAGGCAGCGGGGAGTGGTGACGGGTACTATAGAGGGTCACATCGCGCGTTGGATTGGGGAGGGTGAAAAAATTAAGCTGAGACAATTTGTTAGCGAAGAAGTGGAATCCGAAGCTCGTGAGCTGTTTGCCAAACATGGATTGGAAGCCCTGGGGCCGATTTTCAAAAGAAGCGGGGAGCGGGTCAGTTATGGTCAGGCGAAGATGGTGCAAGCAAAGATCCGAAAGGAAATTGGGGAGAGTTAAATTCTATGGATTGCCAAATTCCTAGCCTTGAAACCCGAAAAATGCTGTGCCAGCAACCGGTCGGCAAACAGCATGTGATGTATCAATCCTGGCAGAAGCTGCTTTTTCTTCACTGGGTGGTGGATGCAGCTGAGATTCAGAAAAAGCTACCTCAGGATTTGTTTGTGGATACTTTTGATGGCCATGCTTATCTCGGCCTTGTGCCGTTTTACATGTGGAATATTCGCCCTCGATTCCTACCGGCCTTGCCAGGGGTCTCGTATTTTCTTGAACTGAACGTCAGGACTTATGTGCATGATGCCAAGGGGGTGCCCGGAGTTTGGTTTTTTTCATTGGATACCAACAAGACTTTGGCTGCTTATTTGGGGCGACGTTTTTTTAACATGCCTTATACCACAGCTGAAATGCAAGCGTCTCGCTCCAATGAAGGAGAAATTCATTATCAGTGTTTGCGTACTGGGAGATCGAATGAAGAAAAGGCGGATTACATTTACCGTGGCACGGGAGCGGTGACTTTGGCTGATCCGGGCACACTCGAATACTTTTTGGTTGAGCGTTATCTGCTTTACGCGGTGGATTCTCAGAAGGGGAATTTGTATTCCGGTCGGGTTTTTCATCCATCCTACCCTTTACAGCAGGCTGAGGTTTCGAGTTTTTCGCTTAACCCGATCAAACAAGCTGGTTTTGAGGATGTGTCGGGTGAACCTGTGCATGCTCACTATTCGGAAGGGGTGGATGTATTGGCTTATGCTATCGAGCGGCAGGACGGAAATCATAACTCGGGATAATTTTGGGCATGGGTGTAGGGTATTGCGGTTGGCAAAACACAGGACTATGAAATGAAGGTTTCCGTATATAAAATTTTAAAATACAGCTTGTTTGGGCTGCTGTTGTTAATAAATCCTTTGCTGCAAGCCAGGTCAGATCCGCCAGCGGGTTTTCCCAATGAAAAAAATACCGGTTTTGTGGCAGGGGGCACTACGGAAAAACAATTGGAATCGATTGAGCAGGATAGACTTTATATCACGGAGGATGGTTTTGTTTTACAGAACAAAAAACTGACCGGCAGCGTTTTTGTGAAAGCGGATAATGTGACAATCAAAAACTGTTGGATACGTGGCACCCAGGGTTTTTCGATTCGTCATGAGGGCAAAAACCTTTCTATCGCATACTGTAAATTGGAAAGCGCGGGTAATGTGGCTGGTGAAAATATCAGTAATTACAAAGCGGAAAACAACTACACGTTGAAATATTGTGACATCAGTGGATTTGGAGATGGGATCAAGGCGGGTAACGATACTCTGATTGAGTTCAACTACATTCATGACCTCGCCGGGGATCCGGAATACCACAGTGATTGCATACAGGTCATGCAAGGTAAGAATATTAAAATTCGCAATAACACCTTGTTGGCTAGGTGGAAGGCTCAAACATCCGTGGTGATATTAAAAAATGATATAGGTGCGATTTCGGAAGTTATGATAGAAGGTAACTTTATGTCGGGGGGGGCTTACGTATTTTATAATGTCGGAGGAACGGATGTTCGCTTCAAAAATAACATTATAGAGAAGGGTTCATGGCAGTGGCAGGGCAGTCCGGTGTATCCGAAAAATAGCCCGCTTGTTTATGAGTGCAATCGATATGAGGATGGCACGCCGATATCACAAAATCCGCCGTGCAAAAAAACTGCAGAGCCGATCAAAATCAAACCCATCGCATGGAGGGGGCATTCAGCGGCAGTTGCACTGACTTTTGATGACGCCTACGAGGATCATCTCGACAAGGCAATTCCGGAATTAAACGCCAGATCTATGAAAGGAACTTTTTACCTAGTGAACAATGACTGGTATAAAAAACGAATATCCGACTGGGCAAAGGCGGCTCAATCAGGTCATGAAATAGGAAATCATTCACGCGATCATTTGGATCCTAAGCTAAAACCGGACAGATCACAGTCAGAATGGGTGGCGGATATTAGTGAGTGGAAAAATAGCCTGGAAAAGGATCTGCATACACAGGTAAGGTCATACGCTCACCCCTACTGTAACAGCCCTGAATATGCGGTGGAAGTGATCGATGACGAGCATTTCATTGGACGGGAGTGTGGCGGCAATTTTTTGATCCCTTTTGATAAAGAGCCCGTCGACTGGTTTCGAATAGAAGCGAGAAGTACCACAGGAATATCGTATCAAACCATTGAGCATGAGGTTAATACTGCGCTTTCCTCGGGGAAGTGGATCACCTATTATTTTCATAGTATTGCTGGGCCCTGGGGAGGCTTTGCAATTGAGGAGTTCAGGGCTACTCTGGATTTTTTAAAATCGAAGGATGTCTGGGTGGACACCTATTCTCAAATAGGGGCCTATTTGAAAGCGAGCTTTATATTATCCAAACAGGTCGCGCAAAACGCCGGACAGGAAAAGTTTATGCAATGGAAAATACCGTCACCTTTTCCTGAGCAGGTGAAGGTAACGGTTTTGATAAAGGGTCTTTTGGGGAAAAGAGTGTTTCAGCAGGGTAAGGAAATCAAGCCAAATGGGAAAGGCTATTACGAGCTATATTTTGGGCTGGGTGAGGTGCGCTTTCAGTAGCGATTGTGAAAATTTTGAATTGTTGTTTTTGAACAGACGGGAGGTTATGGCCATCATATTTGTTCACTTGCAAAGGTCGTGGACTCCGCCATGCTTGCACTACTTTTTAGTTTAATTATTCTTCCATTTATGCAGACGATTGTTATTGGTCACAAAAATCCGGACATGGACTCTATTTGTGCGGCTTTGGCTTATGCCCATCTCAAACGTGAGACCGGCACTGACAATGTCGTGGCCGGTAGGGCGGGAACCACCAATGCGCGCATCGATCATGTGTTGGAAAAATTTGAAGTGGAGCCGCCGTTGTTTTTCAGTGATCTTTCGCCGCGGGTGGGCGATGTGATGCAACGGGACGTGATTTCCGTGCCTCAGGTGACCTCTCTCTATGACGCTTTGGCTTTGATGGAAAGAGAACGCCTGCGTGCGTTGCCGCTGCTGGATGACAATCAGCGATTTTTGGGACTGCTTTCATATTATAAAATCAGTCATTATCTGTTCCCCCCACGTGAGGAGTCTGGGAGAGCGCGTGAGGTTCACGCTTCTTTGGAGTCGATTGTGCGTACGTTCCAAGGGCGTTCGCTGACGGGTGAGCTAGATACAGAAAGAGTGGATCTTAAGCTGATGGTGGGAGCTATGGGGCAAGCAGCATTTAATGAAAGACTGCAATCTTACCCTGCTGAGAGTCTGGTTGTATTTGTCGGTGATCGAACCAATATCCAGTGGAAGGCGATCAAACATGGCGTGCGCGCAGTGGTAGTGACAGGAGGTTTGTCTCCCGATGAAGACATGATCGACGACGCGATTCAAGCGGGGGTGAGTTTGATCAGTTCACCTTTTGATACGGCGTCAACAGTGCTGTTGGCACGTGGAGGGGTGGATGCCGGTCTGATGATTGATACGGAATACACTACTTTTTTTCCGGAGACGACTTTGGCGGAAGCGAGAGAAAAAGTCAGGGATGTGAATGCGGCGGTTTTTCCGATTCTTGATACCGCAGGCGGTTTGGTTGGGGTGCTTTCGAAAAGTGATTTTATCAAACCGGTGCCGCGCCAATTGATATTGGTGGATCACAATGAATTGTCGCAGGCGGTCAAGGGAGCAGCGAAGGTGCCGATTGTTGAAATCCTGGATCATCACCGTTTGGGCGGTTTTCACAGCAGCACGCCGATTTTATTTTGGAACAACCCAGTGGGTTCGACTTCGACCATTGTTGCATTGGCTTATGAGCAGGCGGGAGTGGAAATTCCTCGTTCCATGGCCGGGTTGATGATGGCGGGTTTGTTGACGGATACACTGAATTTGACTTCGCCTACCACGACTAAAACGGATCGTGATATTATGCAAAAACTTGCTACCATCACCGGCGAAGATCCAGCTGAACTGGCAGCAGAGATTTTCTCTGTGGGTTCCCCTTTGTTAACCATGTCAGCAGAAGGTGCGATCACTGCAGATTGCAAGGAGTATGAAGAAGATGGCGCGCGCTTTTCGGTAGCGCAGATTGAAGAGATTTCTTTTTCTCACTTGGCTGAAAAACAACAAGCTTTGTTGGCAACCTTGGATGAATATTGTAAGAAAAACGGTTATTTATTTTCTACTTTATTAGTTACCGACATCAATACCAAAACCTCCGTATTGCTGGCGAGTGGAGATGAGGATTTTTTGAAAACCATCGATTACCCTGTTATAACCCAACAGGCTTGGCGGTTGAGCGGGGTGGTTTCACGCAAAAAACAACTGCTGCCGTACTTGTTGACTTGTATTGAGCGCATGCCGGCTTGAGCTTGACTTGTTAATCATTTCACCCTTGTTTGCGCTTATGAAAATAGTGCTCGGATTTTTTGCGGTGATATTCCTTTGTTTGGGTTTCCAGTTGCCCTTGTCTGCAGGAGGTCCGGATGTCGCCCATGTCATTGATGTAAAAATGCATCATATTCGAAATGTAGAACCACGGGAATGGTCGCATTTCCCAGACAAAGCTGAAGCCTCGAAATTAGTGGTGGATTTTGGTTTGGCGGGAGCAGAAAATTTCAAGTTGCTCACTTTAAGGCAACAAGAAACCAAGTGGGTATGGACGCTTACTTTGAATGGGCAAAAAATCGGCAATTTGATTCGAGATCATAATCATTTGCAGCATGGCATTGAGATTCCTGAGAATTTGTTGAAAAATGCGGGCAACCAGTTGGTGATTGAAAGCAGTGCTCCAAAAGCGGATGACATATGGGTAGGTGATTTGGTTTTACATACTACTATAGAAAACCAATATGAAGGTTCACCGGATGTCGAAGTTTTGGTTAAAAAAAGGGGTTACAGTTCGCCTAGCCCGGACTACGACGCTGAGTTGAGCCTAAGTTGTGTAGATGCGGATAGTGGCCATGCCATGCCATGCCGCTTCACTATAGTTGATGCTGAGACGGGAGCTTTAGCATTGTTAGGGGCGGAGTCCAACGATCAACAGGCAGTGCGAGCCGGGGTGATCTATTCTATCAACGGAAAGGCCAGCTTTAAAGTGGCTGGCAAACGTAAATACAAAATCTATGCCGGACGTGGGTTTGAATATGGACTCGCCACTGCTGAGGTGATGGCATCAAGTGCAAAAACGCAAGTGGTGGAGCTGAAAATCCGTCGTGAAGTGGAAACCCCCGGTTTAGTAGCTTGCGATACTCATTTGCATACTTTTGAGTTTGATCGTCACGGGGATTGTGATTTGAGTGAACGACTGATTAGTATTGCGGGTGAGGGCATCGAGTTGCCGGTATCGACTGGGCATGACAAACATATCGACTACCGTAGAGAGTCGGATCGTTTGGGAGTATCGCAATGGTTAACTCCAGTGCTAGGCTGTGAAGTTACGACTCAGCAGGGGCATTTTAATGTTTTCCCAATCGCCAACGCAGAGGTGAAGCCAGCACAGCACAAAGGACTTGCCTGGCAGGACGTATTCAAAAATATTTACGCTACGGCGGATGTGAAGGTGTGCATTTTGAATCATGGCCGCGATTTGCATGGCAAATTGATTCCTTTGGGACCGAAGAATTTCGATGCAAAACGCGGCATTTTCCTGGACGGTCGTGAACTCAAGGCCAATGCGATGGAATTGATCAACTCTGGGGCGCACCTCAGTGATCCCATGCAGATCGTGTACGATTGGTTTGCGCTCACTCGCAGTGGGCATCGGTTGGCGGGTATTGGCAGCAGCGATAGTCACACCGTGAACTTTGCCATATCCGGGCAAGCGCGAACTTATGTGGAATGCGTGGATAGCGATGCAAGCAAGATCGATGTGAATGCTGCGCTGGATTCGTTTCAGAATCAGCGAACATGGGTCAGTTTTGGTTTGCTGACGCGTTTGGAAAAGAGCGCGTCGGGCGGGATTAAAGTCAGCGTGTTGGGGCCGGATTGGACGCAGGCGAGTGATTTACGAATTTTTTGCAATGGTCAGGAAGTCAAAAATATCACCATTCAAGAGTCGGCGGGCAGCAAAGCTGGTGAGAAATTGGCGATCGAATTCAGTTTGTCTGAGCTAGGGGCAAAAAGCGGTGATTTCCTTTGTGCAGTCGCCAGTGGGCCAGGGATCACTGGGGCGTGGTGGCCCGGAATGCAACCCTACCAACCAACATCAAAGGATTGGAAACCTTTTGTGATGGGCATCAGCCCTTTATTGTGGGTGAAATAATTCATCAATTTTTCACTCAAACTTCATCAAATGTTCATTTACGGCTGCCATGGTCTGCAGTGTTATGAATGAACAAAATAAAGAAAAATACAGTGCCAAAATCAGTCAGGTTATTATCAAGTGGGGTGGACCTATGGTTTCGCTTTTCAGTTACGGACTCATACTTGGGCTTGCAGGCTCAGGTTTGGCTCTGATGGCAGTCAGCATGCTTTTCGGCCTGCTGTTTGATTCGGGTTTTTTCAGTGGGTTCGGTTTCCTGAGCGGAGCAGTGATTTTTACTGCGGGCGGGAGTTTGTTTCTTTGGAAAGCGATTCGTGAAATGGAGAGTTTATATCAGCGTTTGAAAAAATCGGAGGCTGCCTAGATCCAAATCGCAGCATAGCGGTGTTGCAAATACCTGCGGCACCGCTAAATTTGTAAAATACAGTTAGAGAAGACTTCTCATGCAAAAAAGTTCTTGTGTTGGGCGGTTTGGGAAGATATGCTGGGGGTGGGGAATGACTTTGGCGCATTCAATTTATCTGAAGGGAGATTTGTTATGAGTAAAATACGGGAGTTTTTGTTGGGGCCGGAGGGGCAGACGAATTATTATCATGTGGTGAGTCGGACGACGGGGAGGGATATCTTGTTTGAGGATGATGAGAAGGAAACTTTTCGAATTTTGATGCTTAAGCAGTTGAAATTCAGTGGGCTGCGGGCGCTGGCGTGGTGTTTCATGGGGAATCACTTTCATCTTTTGTTGGAGGTGCCGGATCGAGAGCTGGCGACGGAGGGGTGGACGGATGAGGATTATATCAAGCGACTGGAGGTGTTTAAGAATGAGTGGTCGAGTAAGTTGGTGTTGGATGAGGTGGAAATGTTTAGGGAGAACGGAGCGGATGAAAAGGTGAGCGAGATTGCGGAATCGGTGAAGGCGCGGTTGTTTGATCTGTCGATGTTTATGAAGGAGTTGAAGCTGAAAATGACATTGGCTTACAACCGGAAACACGGCCGGGTGGGGACTCTGTGGGAGGGGCCGTTTAAGAGTGTGCTGTTGCAACCTCCTTCGGCATTCTCCTTCGCTAAATCTACGGCGAACAAGGGGCTTCGGCGGTCAGGAGAGCCGGATGGTGAGCGTGGAGAGAGCAGCGATGCGTTACGGATGGTGGCGGCTTATATTGATCTAAATCCGGTGCGT
>JASFYY010000003.1:0-25881 GCA_045046875.1 Verrucomicrobiota bacterium
GTAGCCGAGTAGCCGATATGCTAAAACGTCTGATACCCGCCCTGCTGCTTGGGTTAGTTTGCGCCCACGCCCGGGCCAACACCGAAATCAGCATCGCCGCCCGAATGGGTGAAGCCCAAACGATTGTCCTCAGCGGCAAAACGTCGAGCCAGCAACTGGTGGTGACGGCCAAAGATGGGGCCAAACTTTGGGACGCCACCCACAAAGTGACCTACCAGGTTAAACCGGCAGGCATCGTCATTTGCCAGCCAAGCGGACTGGTCAAACCGATAAAAAACGGCAAGGGAACCATCACCGTGCAACTGACCGGTGCAGCTCCTGTCAGTATCCCTTTTGAAGTCAGTGGCACAGAAAAAGAAAGTGCTGCGGACTTCGCCAATGAAGTTATCCCCATCCTGACCCGCTCCAGTTGCAACAGCGGAGCCTGTCATGGCAAAGCGGGCGGACGCAACGGCTTCAGGCTATCCCTATTGGGTTACGAACCAGAAAAAGATTTCCGCTACATCGTTTACGAAAACCGGGGACGACGTGCCTCCCCGGCCGCTCCCGACCAAAGCTTGCTGCTGCTAAAAGCCACTGGTGAGATCCCTCACGAAGGAGGTGTGCGCTGGGAAATCGGTTCCGAACCCTACAACGCAGTGCGCCGCTGGATCGCCCAGGGTTTGCCCTACGACCCGGAGTCTCCGCACAAAGTCGAGCGCATCGAACTTTTCCCCACCGGTCGCACTTACCAACCCAAAGCCAGCCAACAACTGGTAGTGACTGCGATTTTTACCGATGGCACACGTCAGGATGTGACCCACATGGCGCAATATGAAGCCAACCAGGAAGACATGGCCGAAGTCGATGAAAACGGCCATGTGGAATTCAAAAACCTGTGGGGATCAACCTCTGTTTTGGTACGTTTCAAGGAACACGTCGCTACTTTTTTTGGTAACATTACCCTCGGTGAAATGGTCAACACCCCACCTGCAAAAAACTTCATCGACGAGCAGGTTTTCAAAAAATTAAAGCTGCTTGGACTGCCTCCCTCAGCGCCCTGTGATGACTCGACCTTCCTGCGACGGGTGAGCCTCGACGTAGCCGGCCGCCTGCCTACCGTGGATGAAATCAAAAGCTTTCTTGTCGACAAAAATCCGAAAAAAAGATCCCAGGCCGTCGAACGTCTACTGGATGATCCCGGTTATGCCCACAACTTTGCCAACAAGTGGACCAGCCTCTTGAGAAACAAACGCTCCCGATACGACGGAGCCCGGGTGACTTTTGCTTTTTACGACTGGGTGCACAACGCGATCAAACAAAACATGCCCTATGATGAGTTTGTTAAATCCATCATCACCGCTTCGGGCGAATCCAATGCCAACCCCTCGGTGCTTTGGTACCGCTCCTTTAAAAATGACCGGGACTTCGTCGTCGAACCCAAAGAAAAGAGTGAAGACTTTGCCCAGATTTTCCTAGGCATACGCATCGCCTGCGCCCAGTGCCATCATCACCCCTTTGATCAATGGAGCCAGAAAGACTACAGCGCGCTCACCGCCTTTTTCTCTGGATTGAATATCAAACCCGGAGCGGCCAAAGACGAATTGGTTTTGGTGCGGGCAAAAAAACAAAATCAATTCAACAACACCGCACCTGCTGCCTTGGGCGGCGAAGAATTGGAAATATCCAAATACAAAGATCCCCGTTTTTCCCTGGCTAATTGGATCAGCAAAAATGACAACCCCTACTTTGCCAAGTCCTTTGTCAATCGCTACTGGAAACAGTTTTTTGGTCGCGGCCTGGTCGATCCGATCGATGACATGCGTGTGACCAATCCCCCCAGTCACCCCGAACTGCTTGACCAGTTGGCCGAACACTTTATCAAAAACCATTTTGATATGAAGTCCACCATCAGACTCATCTGCAACAGCCAGACCTACCAATTCAGCTCGACGCCCAACAAACATAACGCAGGCGATCAACAAAACTACTCACGTTTCATTCCAAGAAGACTGCCCGCCGAAATCTTTCTGGATTCGATCAACGACGTCACCGAAATGCACGAGAGTTTTGATAATCAAGAGACCGGAACGACGCGCGTGCTCTATTTGCCCGACGATCAATACAATGCCCGCATCCCGTTTCTGCAGACTTTTGGCCGCCCGAAAATGGACAGCGCCTCTGACTCTGCCCGCAAAACCGAAGCCACAGTGAACCAGAGCCTGGCAATGATCAATTCCTCCGAGATCCTCAGACGTATCAGTTATTCCGGTGGCCGGGCCGCACGGATGGCCAAAAGCAAAGACGATATCAACAGCCAGATCGACGAACTTTTCCTGCAGGCTTTTGCGCGTTACCCCCGCAAAGATGAAAAACAACGGGCGCTTAAGTATATCCAATCAAAAATCGATCTCGCGGGGAAAAATGCCTCACTTCAAACCAGTAACAAAAAAGAAGGCATCGAAGACCTGCTCTGGGCACTGATCAATACCAAGGAATTCATGTTTAATAACTAGCCGGTCGTATTTATGAAAAAAATTCTCATCCCTCTTTGTGCTCTCGCCTGCACCGCTCTGCCCGCTGTGGCCAAATTCCCCTCCCCCGAATTACAGGAGATTTACCCTGCCGGAGGGCAAGCGGGCACCCAGGTGACCGTCACCATCAGCGGTGAAGACTTGCTCGATATCAAATCATTGAAGTTTTCCCATCCTGGCATCAAAGCCGAGAGAATCTATCTAGCTAAAAGCAAACTGTGGGATGAAGCCCGCCCGGACGGACAAAAATTTCGCATCAGCATTCCAAAAGACATCAAAGCCGATTCTTATGATGTGCGTGTATTGGGCTATTACGGTCTGTCTTCACCGCGGATTTTTCAAGTCAGCTCCGCTAACGAACCCGCCGAGCTCGATTCCGAACTGGAAAACAAAAACAACACGGTCGAAACCGCCAAGTCCCTCAGCCTCGAAGGCATCGCCAATGGGAAAATCAGCAAGCAAAACGCGGACTACTACAAAGTATCGATGAAAAAAGGGCAGCGGGTGCTGGCTCACTGCTGGGCAGTTCGCCTCGGTTCCAAGCTCGATGCCAAACTCACTCTGTTTGATCCCGAGGGAAACGAGATCATCAATAACAACGATTACATCGGTCGCGATCCAATGCTGGACTTCACCGCCCCCAAAGACGGCGACTACTACGTATCCGTTTCAGATCAAACCTGGCTCGGTTCGACCGGCTACCTTTACCGCTTGAAGGTATCGGGCAAACCCTACATCGAAACCATCTACCCCGCGGTGGTGCAAAAAGGCAAAACCAGCCAACACACCCTCTATGGACGCAATATCCCCGGCGGTAAAAAAACCGGTGAAACTCTCAATGGGGGCAGCATCGAATCCTTAAATGTATCCATCAAAGCTCCGGCTAAAAGTGATGCGCTCTTGCTCGACGGACAGCGTCCGCTGCTCGGGTTTTATGACGGCCTCAACTACCAAATAAAAGACTCCAACGTCTTCCGCCTGGCCTTATCCGACTTCGCTAGCGTGATCGAAAAAGAACAGGATGCAGATATCCCCGTCACGGTCCCCAGTGAAATCAACGGGCGTTTTGATCAGCAGGAAGACATCGACCAATACGTGTTCAAAGCCAAAAAAGGCGAACGCTTGTGGTTGGAGATTTTCTCCGATCGCCAGTTCACTAAGTCAGATCCCTTCATGGTGATCGAAAAACTCACTCAAGACAAAGACAACAAAATCGTAGCAACCGAGCTCAAGAGCCTGGATGATTTTGTGAAAGTCAAAACCCAGGGCATGTATGACGTGCACACTTATGACGACGGTATCGAACTCGACATCGCTGCCGATGGCGAATACCGCATCGTAGTTGGGGATAACTTTTCCAAACAAGGAGCGCTGCACCATTACCGCATCCGGCTATCGCAGTCCAAGCCGGCCTTTCAACTGATGACCTTTGTCGAGCAGTTCCATTTTTTCGGTGACCGCCGCACCACGGTCTATCCTGGCGCGCTGCAGTTGCGACCGGAAGGCATCCTGCCGATTCGCGTTCGCGCTTACCGCAAAGGAGGACGTGAGTTCCCCATCGCTCTCAGAGTGGAAGGTTTACCCAAAGGCGTCAAAGCACTGCCCGCTGAGATCTTTCCCGGAGAAGAAGAAGCTTACATCGTTTTGACCGCTGATAAAAAAATCGCTAATTGGACAGGAAATATCCGCATTTTTGGCAGCCTCTCTGATGGCAAAAACAAAGTCGAACACGAAGCCGTCGGCGCGACTCTCAACTGGAGTGGAACGGAGATCACCTATGGTTACACTCAAAGGCTGAGAGCGAGAAGAACCCACCACATCCCTCTCGCGCTATTGGCCGAGGAGCAAGCCGTCCCGATCACCCTGGCACAAAAAGAACCCGCCAAAGTATGGGAATTCAAAAAGAATGCCACAGTCAAAATCCCCTTGGTTTCCAGTCGTAGCGACAGCTTGAAAGGCGCAGTGACAGTGATGGAATTTGGTGCCGGTCACAAATTGGGCTTCCCTTTCCGCATCTTTGTCAACGGCGGCAAATCCACTGATCTCAGTGTAACCTATCGCCCCAACAGCACCAATCTGGATCTGCCGGGCGAAGGCGCCTTCATTCTCCGGGGCTGGGCGGATATCAACTACAGCACTTACCGCAAGGGCACGGAGTTGACCAAAAATCTGAAAACAAAAATTGAGGGTAAGGTGAAAGAGATCACTCTGGTGCAAACCAAGGCAGACGGGGTGTATAAAAAAGCCAAACAAACCTTGGACAAACAAAATGCAGCCAACCTCGCCGCTGCCAAATCCGCCACCGCCAAGGAACTGGCGGCAAAAAATGCTCTCACCAAACTAAGCGCCGCCCGGGTTGCCGCGACCAAACAAGCCTCGGTAAAAGAAAATGTCGCTAAACAAGCACTGGCCAAATTGACCTCAGCCAAACAAGTGGCTGAAAAAGCAGCGGACAAACAACGAGCCCTCGCTAAAACAACGGCTGCTAAGGTAAGCAGCGCCCAACAGGCTCTGAGCAAACTGGCCAAAGAAAGCGCGGCCAAAACTACCGCCGCCAAGGTGACCGTCGCCAAACCCGATGCTTCAAAAGCGGCAAAAGACACCTTGAGCAAAGCAACGGCCGCCCATGCCGCTGCGCAAAAAGCAGTCGGCAACAAGGACCAACTCGTCAAACAAAGCACAGCGAAAGAAAGCACTGCCAAACAAACTTTGGCCAAACTGACCGCCGCCAACGCGGCAACCGTCAAGCAGGCCACCGACAAGGAAAACATTGCCAAACAAACCCTGGCCAAAGCCGGCGCCGCTAAACAAGCGCTGGTCAATGCAGGCAAAACGAAAGTTACCCAGCTGACCCAGACCATGAAAACTGCCGATGCATCGCTCAAAGTCGCACAGACCCATTTCAAAGAGATCAAAAGCATTGAAAAAGAAGTCCAGTTGCAATTGACACAAATAGATAAAGTCACCAAAGAAACCAAATTTCGCGCCGGATTTTTCTCTCTGCCAGTGCGTTACAAAATTGTGGTGGAAGAAAAGAAGGCCAAATAATGTTTTCATTCAAAACATCGACAAAACTAACGGCGATATTCAGCTTTTTTCTCTTGGGCACCGTTCAGGCCGAAGGCTTGAAGCTGGCCAAGTTGGATAGAAAGTCTGAAGTGAATTTCAATAAGGAAATTTACCCTTTTTTCAAAAGGAACTGCCTGGCTTGCCACAACCATTCCAAAGCCAAGGCCAAGCTCATTCTGGAAACACCGGATGACATTCGCAAAGGCAGTTCAGATGGCCCGGTAGTGGTCGCGGGCAAAGCCGAAGAAAGTTTATTATTCACCACTTCGGCCCATATCGAAGAGGATGTCATGCCACCGAAGAACAACAAGTCAAAGGCAAAAAACCTGACTCCTCATGAGCTGGCTTTGCTCAAATTATGGATCGATCAAGGAGTCAAAGGAAGTGGCACCGTGATCGCCGAAGCTCCCGAAAAATGGCTGAAATTCAAAAGCAAACAACCCGTGTATGCCTTGACGGTTTCACCGGATGGGCGTTATGCCGCAGCGGGGCATGGACAGAATATTGACATCTACGATATCAAACTAAAGACATTTTTGACCCGCCTGATCGATCCCGCTTTAAAATCAGCCGCCCACCTCGATCTGGTGCGTTCACTGGCTTTTGACCAGGACGGCACCCTGGCCAGTGGCGGCTACCGGGTGATCAAACTGTGGCAACCATCCTCGATGGCAGGGGAAAAAGTTACAACGACTCCAAGCAAAGCCTACCTACTGACCAGCAAAGACCAATCCTGGAGCATCTCGCTGAATAAAACACGGGACCAAGTGAGCCGCTTGATGCAGAAAGGGGAAGTCACCCAGCCACTCAAGTTTGCTGACAAAATATCCAGCATCGCCATCCTCGACGATCAAAAACAAATCACGCTCGCTTTTGATAACGGCACCCTGCGTATCCTCAAAATCGAAGCCTTCGCCCAAGCGACAGCGGCAAAACCTACCCCAGTTAAAAAAGATGCCAAACCCGTCAAAACGGTTGCCGCTGCCACGCCCCCTGCTCTCGACAAAAAATTATATTTTGATCTGAAAGCTCACGCCAAACCCGTGCAGCATTTTTTCAGCGATACGCTCTACCCGCTGGTCAGCGCCGACAGCTCCGGCAAAGTCATTATCTGGGATCTGAAACAGAAAAAAGCCAAAGCTACTTTTAATCACGGCGGAGCGCTCAAACACATCGCCTTGCACTCAAAAGCCAATCGCCTGATCACCACCAATGACAAAGGGCGGGTTTTACTTTGGGATCTGAAAAACCCTGCAAAATATCTAATCAGCCTCGCCCGCGACCCCAATATCGATTTCGAAATCCAACAACTCACCTCGGACAAAAATGTCGCCAAAAGAAACATCACCCGCCACGACGCGCGAATCAAAATTCTGCAAGAAACCGCAAAAAAAGAATTGGAGTCCGCCAACAGTGTTCCCAAACAATTGGAAACGCTCAATGCCGAATTAAAAACACAGGAGAAAAAGTTAAGCGACTTGTCTGCTAAAAAAATCGTCAAAGCCAAATCCAAAGATGCCAAGGAAATCAAAAAGGTCGCCGATGAAACCCAAAAACATCAAGAGGCTATCAAGTTGGCCAGCGAGGAAATCCAAAAAAGCAAAACCCGTCTGGTTTCGATAAAAAATGGCAAGGACCGGGCCTTGCAAATGCAGAAAAAAGCCAATCAGGATTTAGCCACCACCCAGAATGATAAAAAGGCCACCGAAGCCCTGGTCAAAAGCCTCGAAGAAAAGCTAAAAAAACTCAATGACCTGCAGTCCAAAACCGTGCCACAATACCTGATCGCAGGCAGCGGATTTTCCGCCGACGGACTGTATCTAGCCGTGGCTTATCAAAATGGCAATGTCCACCTCTACGATTCTGAAACAGGTCATTTCATCGAATCCATCAATACCAAAAAACCACTGAAAAGTTTTGCTTTTAAAAAAGGAGCCCGC
Source organism: Verrucomicrobiota bacterium (assembly GCA_045046875.1). GTDB lineage: Bacteria > Verrucomicrobiota > Verrucomicrobiia > Verrucomicrobiales > DEV007 > JAADHD01. The sequence continues at coordinate 7,523 of JASFYY010000003.1, forward strand.
CTGGTGACCACTGGCGAAGATGGTCAATCCTGGTCCTGGCCAACCCAACGCTCCTGGAAATACAGCCAGGGCATTGGCAATGGCAAAGACGGCGCGATCTTGATTGACCGGGTGACGGCGCTGGGTTTTGGAGCCGATGCTTCTCTAGTCAGTGCCAGCGGTATCCCCTCACGCAAAGGCCAGTTGAAGTTATGGGATAAAAAAACGCTCAAACTGAAAGCCAAAGACCTGCTCGCGCATACCGACCTGATCTCCAGCTTGAACTTTTCTCCCGATAAAAAAAGATTTGTCACCGGCTCCTCAGACGGCACCGCCAAAATCTATCAGCTGCCTGCCCTGAAAAAAATCAGATCCCTGGAAGGGCATGCGCTCGCCGTATTGGACGCCTCATGGAGCGGTGACGGTCACCTCATCGCCACCAGCGGTGCCGACAAAAACATCATCCTCTGGAACACGGAAACCGGCGAAAAATTTAAAACCATTCTCGGCAAAGGCGAAGAGGTCACCGTGGTGCAGTTCCTCTCAAAAACCAACGACAGCCTGCTCACCGCTGAAGGTTCGGGAATGTTGAAAGCCAACAATAAAAACCTACCCGGCGAATTTGAATATGCCTACTCCGCATCCCTCAGCCCCGACGGCAAGCTCATCCTGGCCGGCGGCCTAAGCGGCACTCTACGACTCTGGGACGCCAGCAAATACAGCCTACTGAAAAGCTTCGAACCCGCTCCCTAATTAGCCAAATGAATACGCCCCCACCCAACGCCCTTACCAAGCTCATCGGTCGTCGCGAGATCTTACGTGCCCTCGGCGCCGGCTCCGTGATGGCGGCCTTGCCCTCCCTGCGGGCAGCCAAATTAGAAGCAAAAGCAAGTGATTCCCTGGCGATGCAGTTTTACAAAAGCCTGAGCGAGGAACAACTCAGCAAAGTCTGCCTGCCAGTCGATCACCCCAGCCGTCAATTCATCAGCAACTGGTGGTATGTCTGCCCCGAGCAACGTCTGCACACCTTTTACAGCAAAGAGCAACAGGACCTGGTGCGACAGATATTCGAGTCATTGCACCATCCCGAGCATCGCGAAAAAATGAACTGGCAAGTTCAAAAAGATCTCATGGGGAAAATAAAAAATACTCCATCAGTCGGATTTTTTGGCACACCGGAGGATGAAAATTTCGAATTCATCTACACCGGCCATCACGTAACCCGGCGTTGCAATGCCCACAGCGACAAAGGCATGGGCTTTGGCGGGGCACCCATCTTCTACGGCAATTTTGCCAAGTCATTCAAAGAATCAAAAGATCACGAGGGCAACCCCTTCTGGTATCAAGGACTGATTTTTAACGAGTTCGTCAGCGCCTTGGATGGCAAACAACAGGAAAAGGTGCTGGTCGATAGAAGACCTAGAAGCGAAAAGGAAGATACGGTCATTGAGAAACACAAGACTGATTTACCCGGGCTCAGTGGTGCTGATCTGAGCAAAGATCAGCAAGCCAAGCTATTGGAAACCATGCGCCGAATGCTGGTTTGTTTCCGACCTGACGATGTGGACGCCACCATGAAGACCATCGAGGACAAAAAGTTAATCGATCAGCTGTTTGTCTCCTGCTACGGCGGTCGCTACGACATTGGCAATGATAAAGTCTGGGACACTTGGCAGATCGAAGGACCAGATATGGTTTGGTACTTCCGCGGCGTGCCTCACATCCACGCTTATTTTCATCTGGCGGCTTAAATCCTCTCCTTTCGAAATTTACGTCAATCCCTCAACTTCCCAACCTTTCCGATAAGGAGAGCTGACTAATTTTGAAGCCTCCACACTATTCGGAAACTTCATCCGTTTTGCATCCCATTCCAGAGTCTCTCCTGGAAAACGACAAACGATCGTGCCAAGCAAAACGGTTTCGGTAAGTGGCCCGGCGTAATCAAAATGTGAAGTCGTTTTACCTTCTCCGCGAATGGCATCGACCCACTGTTGATAGTGATCAATCTTCTCGAGTTGCGGCATTTTAAAATCCTTAAATTTTTCCTGTGGATAAAGCACCGGCACATTACTGCTGCCGTGTTTCGCGACCAGGGTTCCACTTTCCCCTACAAACATCGATCCCCCGCCCTGTAATTTTATATCTGCAGGCAATCCGTTTGATTCCAGATCCGGCAAGAGTTTGCCGTCATGCCAAGTCATTTTAAGCTTATCTCCCTTGGTGTATTTTGTCCCCTTGAACACATAATGAATGCGCTCCGATTCCGGAAAAGTCTCCGGACGCGGTTCCGGCCCTTCATAAGCTACGGTAAGAGGTGCACCCAATTCCAAGGCCCACACCGGAGGATCAATGATATGAGCTCCCATATCGCCCAGCGCTCCCGCTCCAAAATCAAACCAGCCGCGCCATTTGAAGGGGTGATAGGAAGGATGATAAGGACGCTCCGGTGCCCCCCCAAGCCAAAGATTCCAATCCAGCGTATCAGGCACCGGCGGTCTTTCACTTGGACGAATTATACCCTGGGGCCACACCGGCCGATCCGACCAGGTATGAACCTGTTTAATTTTTCCTATGATTCCGCTACGGATGATTTCCACAAGCATGCGATAGGTGAGTCCATTATGATGCTGATTCCCCATCTGGGTGGCCACTCCCGCCTCCTTCGCCGCTTGCGTGATTTGCCGGGATTCAGCAACCGTTCGAGTAAGCGGTTTTTGAGTATAGGTCGCGATTCCCATCTTCAACGCCGTCATCGTGATTGGAGCGTGCATGTGATCCGGGGTCGACACGGTGATGCCGTCGAGTTTATCCCCTTCCTTTTCAAGCAACTCTCGCCAATCTTGATAGCGCTTCGCCTTGGGCCATTTTTCCATTGCCCCAAACCAGCCTCCTTTGCGATTGCGTCCAACATTCACATCACAGAAAGCCTGCATATTGGCATAACGTGCGGCTCCCCGCGAATCCGTCCATCCCTTTCCTCCAACTCCAATAGAAGCAATGTTGGGCGTTTCATTGGGAGAAGCGGCCCATGAACCAATGACGGGCGAAAGACCTGAGGCGGAACAAAAAGTGAGAAAGGTGCGGCGTTTCATGAAGAAACGATAAACCACAAAAAAACAGCTTCATGTCCGCAATTGCGCCATATTGCGACACTGTCCTAAGCTCTTCTAATTGGACAAGTTGTGAACGAAGATAGTTTTTTCTACACTACCCCTTTTTGGCAACAAAATTTCAAAGCCCCGATTAGCGGAAATCAGCGACCATGCGCGGTTAAAAATCGCAACCTTCAAACGGCGTAAACCGCTCCGGCAACGGACTCGTCACTACGATTTCATACCCTTCCACGGGATGCACAAAGCTCAACTGCCTCGCGTGAAGCATGAGCCTTGGTTGATCAATCAATTCCGCGATTCGCTCCATTTTTCCGATCTCGCCGTATAAAAAATCCCCCACGATCGGCATACCGCCGTTTAAAAGATGTTTTCGGATTTGATGAAAACGTCCCGTTTTCGGCGCAGCCGTCAGAACTGAAAAAACATCGGACCCAATAGTGCAAATTCGGTCGCGCACGAAATACGTTTCAGCCTCACGAAAAGGTTCGCCCTCGCTTTTTTGTAATTGATCACGCGCCGTCCACTCTTCCTGCGTTTCACCACACACCACCGCCGTATACGTTTTTTTCACCAATTGCTCATCGAACTGCTTTCGCACACAATCCACCACCTCCTGATCGAGAAGGAACAGCAATACACCCGACGTCGGGCGATCCAGTCGATGCACCGGATAAACCCGTTGCCCGAGCTGATCTCGCAGGGTTTTCATCGCTATTTGCTCCACCGGTTCAGGATCACGCCCCGGATGCACCAGCATCCCTGCAGGCTTATCCACAACGACGAGCCATTGATCGTAATATAGAATTTTCAGACTCATAACAGGCAAATCATTCGTGTTGGTAACCGAAAAACGAGGGAGGACAACATTATCGCAATTTATCGCATCACTTTTCCGAACAATTCAGCCTGATTCCCGTCCTGTCCAAATATTAGTCCGACGTCTTTTATAATGGCAGGCAAACCGAACTGAACTCCCTCTTTTTTCAGCCAGGTGTTTTGTATAGTATAGACTGTGTTCCATCCGGGTATGGACGAAAACTTAGGATTACATCGAGCATAACGGCTCTTTCCCCCGTTAGAAAAGGAACGAAGAGTTTTTAGCTCCATGCTTGGACCCCAAAAAGACTGTTTTTGAGGTGTTTTCACAATACGAAAGGGTGCTTTTGGAAACACTGGCGAGCATGGAATCACAGCTCTTTTGGGCCCTCTACCACTTCCACTTCACAACCGATTCATCCAGCACCCCTTCCAGCTTTCCAGCTTTCCAGATAAAGCTACCAGGTAAGGTTTGGCATACCTCGCCCTTTGAAAAAGTGATGGACCCGCTCAGGGGGCAAGCAGTGCGCGTTGAGTTTAAAATCTACAACTCGCAGCTGTATTCGTTTTCGATTCAGTAAGCTCTGAGCCGTTGCTTGTTTCCAGCAAGTTTCAACATCAGCTTTTATTTCCCTTTGCCATTACCTTTGCCCTTAACGTGCGCCCTGTGCTTACCTTTTTTGTTCGATTTGGGAACCATCCAAGTGGTAATTCATTCGTTCAAGCTCACCTTTACTTAATACGCCGTCTTTATTGTTGTCTGCTTTAGTAAAGGTTCGACTTGCTTCTATCCTCCCCTTGACGGCGAACCAAGGCCTTGGAAAAATTTGAGCGGGAAAATTCAGCTTTCGTGAAGCTACCGCTTTTGTCCTTGTCGCAAGTTTTGAGAAGGATCATGGCTTGTTTTTCAGGCCCTCTGAGATTCCTGTTCTTTATCGGCATGAACGATGCTGGAGCATAGCGCTATGACTAGAGTGAATAATTGCGATTTCATTAATTTTTAGGTTTAATTGTGCTTGCATGAAATAAAACTCATTTAATTAAAAATGGTTGCGATGAATCTCCATTTTTCCTGAATTACTTTCCAGGACAGGTGGGAAAGGGCACTGTTGAACGGGTGGTGATGCCCAACCAATTTACCCCTCTTAAATGGCGGTAGGAGTCGGATAATCTCCAAAGTATCTCAGCCTCCGGTTTTCTTAAATAGATCGTTCTATCTCACCTTGTAACGAACATTTGGCAGGAGAGGGTATGGTGCTTCCGCGGCGTGCCACACATCCACGCTTACTTTCATCTGAAGGCGTAACTTTTCAGATTCACACTCCACGACATTTTTTTTAAAACCACCTTCACCGATCTCACACGACCTCCAGCAAGAAGTCGATTAGTCTATTTCAGGAATCCCTTCACTGGAGCTAATATAAAATGTGGTCGTTTTTCAAACGTTAGCACAGTGAAATATATATCCCCCACACTATGGCTGCTAAAATTCTGATTCCTCGGAGGCAATTTCATCTTTACGGTGAAACATTTTGTAGAGTGCAGGCAAAACGAGTAATGTCAGTGCAGTCGAGGAAAGAATGCCTCCAATCACGACCGTAGCCAACGGCCTTTGAACTTCGGCACCGGTCCCAGTCGCAAGCGCCATCGGAACAAAACCAAGGGCGGCAACAAGCGCAGTCATGAGCACCGGGCGCAAGCGTGTGAGCGATCCTTGGAAAATGGCTTCATCCAGTGGCACTCCGGTCTTGCGCAGATTATTGATGAAGGTGATCATTACCAACCCGTTTAATACGGCGACACCGGAGAGCGCAATGAAACCAACCCCGGCAGAGATTGAAAGAGGAATACCCCGCAGCCAAAGAGAAAGGATTCCACCGGTGAGAGCAAGGGGCACACCCGTAAAAACGAGCAGCGCATCCTTTACGTTCCCAAAAGTAGCGAATAGCAACGTGAAGATGAGCAGCAGCACAACAGGAACCACGATCTGTAATCGCTTGGTAGCTGAAATCAGTTGCTCAAAGGTTCCGCCCCATGTGATCCAGTAACCAACGGGTATTTCCAGCCCCTTGGTTCGTTCCTGAGCCTCCGCCACAAAAGAGCCAAGGTCGCGCCCCCTGACATTTGCCGTCACTACAACTCGACGCTTGCCATTTTCACGGCTGATCTGGTTTGGCCCCGGCGCAATACTGAAATCCACTACTGCACTCAGGGGCACAAAATCGGGAAGCTTGGTTTTATTTAAATTTTTAGACCTAGAAGAATTATCGAATTGCTGACGTTGTGGGATTCTGACAGGGATGTATTTCAGCGCATCTAGATTCGTCCGCAGGTTTTCAGGAAGCCTAACAATCAATGGAAACCTGCGGTCACCTTCAAAAACCTCCCCAACTTGTTTGCCGCCGATGGCAACCTCTATCACATTTTGGACATCCGACACATTCAGTCCAAACCGAGCCATCACGTCTCCTTTCATGTTGATGGTGAGAAGTGGCAAACCCGTGATTTGCTCCACTCCCACATCTTCCGCACCCGGAACCCCTTCAAGAATCTTGCCCACTTTTTTTCCCACCGTCAGCAGTTCATCCAAGTCGTCACCGAATATCTTTACCGCCACGTCACTGCGAACTCCCGCTATCAATTCGTTGAATCGCATTTGAACCGGCTGAAGGAACTCATACTTTGAGCCAGGGACGCTTTCGACACCTATAGACATTTTTTTTACTAGATCGGCACGAGATAGCTTGGGATTGGGCCACTCGGAACGCGGCCTCATGATAACAAAACCGTCTGCGACACTGGGAGGCATCGGATCAGTCGCCACTTCTGCGGTGCCGATCTTAGAGAACGTTTCCAACACCTCAGGGAATTCCTGAAATTTTTTCTCCACAGCATTTTGCAAATGAATCGCCTGACTCAAACTGGTTCCAGGTATTCTCAAACTATGCACGGCAAAATCCCCCTCGTCGAGATTGGGAATAAATTCACTACCCATCCGCGACGCCAGTAGCAGACTAAGCGCAACTATGACAACAGCGACTGCCGCTACGACGCTACGACTGGCAATGGAAACGCGAAGCAGTGGCGCGTATATCATCTTGGCAATACGCATTACAATATTTTCCTTTTCGGAGACTTTTCCTCCCATGAACAAAGCGATGGCCACCGGAACAAAGGTCAGTGAAAAGATCATCGCCCCTGTGAGGGCAAGCAAAACAGTGAAAGCCATTGGATGAAACATCTTACCTTCGATTCCCGACAAAGTAAGAATCGGAATGTAAACCACCATGATAATGAACACGCCAAATATACTGGGACGCATCACCTCGCGAGTAGCCTTGAACACCACATCAAAGCGCTCAGCGCGATTCAGCACACGCCCATATTGCCGTTGTTCCTCCGCCAAACGCCTAACACAGTTTTCGACAATGATTACCGCGCCATCTACAATAATTCCAAAGTCCAATGCTCCCAGACTCATCAAATTACCGCTGATTTTGGCGCCTACCATTCCGCTGATGGTGAACAGCATGGAGAGCGGGATAACCAGTGCTGTGATCAATGCCGCGCGGATATTTCCAAGCAAGAGAAACAAAACTACTATCACCAGAACCGCCCCCTCAAAGAGGTTTGTTTTCACCGTCTCTATAGCCGCATTGACTAAAACCGTCCGGTCATAAACGGTGTGAGCCACGATCCCCTTGGGCAAAGTTCGGTTAACTTCTACCATACGCTGTGCCACCCGTTGAGAAACTGCACGGCTGTTTTCTCCGACAAGCATGAACACGGTGCCAAGAACAACTTCCTCTCCCCCGGCAGTGGCTGCCCCGGTTCGTAATTCTGTGCCTATCTGCACATCGGCCACGTCCTCGATGTGAACGGGAACGCCGTCGTAACTACCAACTGTGATTCGACGAATATCTTCCAAGCCAAGAACCTGACCAACCGCCCGAATCAAATACTGTTCACCGTTCCTCTCTATGTATCCTGCCCCGACATTGGAGTTGTTACTCGCTAAAGCCTCCATGACATCATGAAAACTCACGTCATAGGCGATCAGCTTCTTGGTATCCGGCGCAACGTGGTATTGTTTTTCGTAGCCACCAATCGTATTGACTTCAACGACACCCGGAATGTTTCGCAGTTGTGGTTTGATCACCCAATCCTGGATCGTGCGCAAATCCATCGGTGTAATCGGCTCGCCGTTTTCGTTCCTGGCTCCCGGCTCGGGTTTCACCGTAAACATATAGATTTCCCCAAGGCCAGTCGCTATCGGCCCCATCGCGGGTTCAATCCCCGGCGGGAGTTTGCTTTTCACTTCCTGAAGTCGCTCGTTGACGAGTTGCCGGGCGAAATAAACGTCCGTTCCATCATGAAAAACGACAGTTACCTGTGACAAGCCATAACGAGATACCGACCGCGTATAATCCAATGATGGAAGCCCGCCAAGTGCGGTCTCGATAGGAAAGGTGATTCGCTGCTCCGCTTCAAGAGGCGAATAACCCGCCGCTTCCGTATTGATCTGCACTTGGACATTGGTGATGTCCGGGACAGCATCAATCGGAAGCTTTTGATAATTGTATAGCCCAAGAGCCGCTATCAAAAGGGTTCCCACCAGAACCAACCAGCGCTGGTTGATGGAAAATTGTATTAGTTTTTCGAGCATCGGACTTCTGATTAAATTTTAATGATCGTGACTAGCACCCGATTTGAGAACATCAGCTTTCACCACGAAACTGTTTTCAGAAACGTATTTGGTTCCGGCCTTCAATCCCGACAGTATTTCCACCCATTCACCGTCACGACGTCCCAGCTCCACAATCGCGATTTCATAGACCGTTCCATCCTGCATGAATACGACGTCCCAATCGCGGAACTTCTGCAAGGCGCTGTCTTTGACAACCACGGGAACTGTCTCCTTTTTCACGACTACCTCGGCTTTCACAAAAAGGCCCGGTAGCCACTCTTTGTCTGGGTTCGCTAGCTCGGCACGGGCGAGCATTGTCTGGGTATTCTCGGCACCAAATGGAGACAGGTATACAATCGCAGCTTCACCTTCCGGACCACCATCACCACTATCAATGAGGATTTTCTGCCCCTTTCGCAATAGTGAAAAATCATGCCGATGCACGTTCAAATCAACCCACACCGAACTAAGGTCAGCAATCGCATAAATCAATGAATCGTTGGAAACGAATTCACCCAAAGCGATATCGTAATGAGTCACCGTGCCATCTAACAGTGAAATAATATTGTAGGGTTGCAGACTTTCGTTGCTTTCCACAACCGCCAGCACCTCGTTTTTAGCCACCTCATCACCAAGATGTTTTCGAGCGTCTTTTACAATCCCCGGATAACGCGGATAAACATGCATCATCCGTGTTTCATTGGGAATTATTTTCCCGTTCATACTAACTGTTGTGCGCATCGTTCGTGGTCCAGCGACTTCAAACTGAAGATCAACGCTGGCCGCTGCTTGATCAGAAATTTCGACCCTCCCTTCATAGGATTCGTATTCCCAGGCATATGATTTGCCGGCATACTTCGCTACAACCTTGACATCGAATGAGTGGGGCTCTTCGACAACCAAATCCCCAACAAGGTAATCGTCTTGTTTTTTGAACTGGAACTTATCAACCCGCCCGGCAAATCGATGCAACTCGATCACCAGATCAACTTCATCCAGGTTTAAAGGCTCTCCATTCAAAAAAGGAAACACCCGAAACTGTGGTGGGATATCCGGTTCGTAGATCGTCACTTCGACAGCAAAGTCCCCCTCGGAAAGCAGACGACCATGATGCGGCCCCCGGGGATAATCGGACGCCTCTGCTTCCCCATGCCCAGCACCTTCAGCTGCACGGTGCTGAGGCTCTAACTTTAAAATTTCTTTTCCTCCCCAAACGCCTGCTAACAGGATGGCGGTGATTGCAATTAGTTTAATAAGTAGTTTCATGTCCGTTTATTCTGATGAGTGTGTTTTCAGGCTGGCTGCTCCGGTCAATCCCTCTATTTGCGCTAGTGCGTCCCGGTAGTTGGAAAATGCCTGAATGAGTTGTAAACGAGCAGTACTAAGCGTGCGTTGGGTATCTAAAACTTCGAGATAACGAAACAAACCCAATTGGTAGCCTTCCTTGACTTGCTTTTGGGCAATCTCTGCAGCCGGTAAAATTTCATCACGCAAAACCTTGATTTCAGCGTGACTGCTTGTGAACTTCCGATACGCTGCTGTGAGCTCGGCACTGAGCTGAATCACTACTGCACCGCGCTGTGCTTTTACCTTTTGTTGCTGTTCACTGGCTGCCCGAATCCCTCCTTGGTTACGATTAAACAACGGCAACGGAACCGATACCCCCACTACGAAAGCCGTATCATCGCTTATACTGTAACGCCTAACCCCGCCCCAAATCGTTACGTCCGGCTTGCCGGTCGCACGAGCCAGATTCAACGAAGCTTTAGCGCGTTCACCTTCTGCTTTATAGCTCAGCAGGCGCGGGTTTGTTACCAATTGATTGCGTAATTCCTCAAGTGGAGCAATCGGAGCAATACTCTCAAATTCACCTAGAACCCTTGAAAACCGCGGTTCCACCACCCCCCACTGGGCGCTTAGTTTTTCGCGTGCTGAGAAAAGCGCCCGCTTTGCCTGATCCAACTCAACCATCGCAGACGATATTGCGATTTTTGATTTTGTTAATTCCAAAGGATTGCCTTTCCCAGCCTCGATACGCCTCTTGATCACCGGTTCAAACTGCCTCGTCAATTCCACGATTTCCTCGTTGACAATAATGCGCCTTTGAGCTTCCAGGACATCAATAAATCGCAGTGCGGTTTGCACCAACACCGCTCGCTTTTTTATTTCGTATTCGAGACGTTTCACCTCACGTTGTGAGCGTGCAAGGTTGGTTCGAAAATTCCGTTTACCGCCACGTTCTATCAACTGGCCTAGAGAAAGGGTTGATTCAGTGGAATTTGCTCCTCTAAACGCACCCGTCCCCCCGAATGCTTCAAGTTCGGTATCTAGCGTCGGGTTAGGACGCAGGTTTGCTTGCAGGATAAGAGCATCCGCTGATCGAATATCATACTCAAAACCGATCAGCTCCGGATTGCCTTTCAAGGTTAAGGCCAAAGCATTTTTAAGCATCAAGTTATCAATACTCTCCGGTGTAATATCTCCTGTTGTTTCTTGAGCTTCTAGGTCAACAGCTCCCAAAAAATGCACTAGCGCAAAACACGCAGCCATTACCAAGCTTAAATGTCTTACGATTTTCAAATTTGGAAAGGCAATCGAACTTTGATTTGTTAAAATTTTAAACTGATACATGATTTTTAAAGAGCAGATGAAAAGGCACGGCAGTGCCAACAAGTAAGGGTCATCAATGCAAGTAGTCTTACATTGATCAAGAAGTTGGAGCCTAAATTCCCGAAGAAAATATCGAGATTTTTAGAGCCCAAGTCGCTTCCACCTCAGAGTAGGTAGACACCAAAAACCTCCCGAAAGGGAGTTCGGCCAGGATCAGTTTTTTGCGGAGGAAAGGGATCAATAAATTCCCAGGAACCCGAAGGCTTAAATCGTCTGACAAGATATGATCCGGAAAAAAGTGTGACAGGACACACAGGTAAAACAACAGAGGATGACGCAAGTTGTAGGATTCCGGCATCTCGAGAATGATCAAAAACCGTATGCTCCCCGCTATCCTCGTGATCCAACTCTTCATGTTCGACATGCTCATCGATTGCAACCACAAAGCCATGGTCTCCATGAGACGAACTTGCATGGGGATGATCCAGCAGTAACTCTACAACATGATGCGCTCCACCTGGGCATAAGATCCAGATAGAGAGCCAAACGGCTAGAGCTTTGTTTAATAGTTTCAAGTTGCGAATCGATGTAAATGAACTTTAGACAGGGAATCTAGACCCGACCTATTTGAAGTGTCAAGAAACAATCACTTCTGCAAACTGAAATTTGCAGCTCGAGATCGCGACGGGTGAACGCTGGTGGGGATAACGTGCATCGCAACGCCGTTCTCGGCTTGCTTGTCGGAGCCGCCACCGAATCTTTTCCGGAGCACCTCCGCGAAGGACTCTCCGACGCGGAAGCATTACAGCATTAGATCGACGCCTTCGTCGAAGTCGCTGCGTCAGGAGATGTTTGGTAGAATCCGAGAAGTAGGAGTCATGCGACCAATCGTAAATATTGTCATTTTTCCAGATAACCTCATTCCATACGCTCCATCTCGACACGGACGACAATGGACACTACGCAATCATCATCACGCGCGTCTCTTTTGTGGGCGGATAAAGTCACGCCTCAGCAATTCAATCTCGTCCCTCATAACGCAGCCTTCCATATGGTCATTTACCATGCCCATAGCCTGCATAAACGCGTAGGCGGTTGTCGGGCCAAAGAACTTCCATCCACGTTTTTTTAAGTCTTTACTAAGAGCTAGAGAAGTATTTGTGATGCTGGGAATCACGTGTTTTCGCTCGTCCTTCCCAGCATGGGTCTCTTTGGCATCCGGCTCCCATTGCCAGATATAGGCGACCAGGCTTCCAAACTCATCCACGAGTTCAATGGCGCGGCTCGCATTGTTTATGGTCGCCTCGATTTTTCCTCGGTGGCGAACAATGCCCTTATCCTGAAGAAGTCGAGATACGTCCCGGTCGTCAAAACCCGCTACCTTGTCGAATTCAAAACCAGCGAACGCTTTGCGAAAATTTTCACGCTTGCGAAGAATGGTCAGCCATGAAAGTCCTGACTGGAAACCCTCTAGGCAAATTTTCTCAAAGAGCCTAAAATCGTTATCGACAGGGCGACCCCATTCTTCATCGTGATATCGCTGGTAGTCAGCATGATCACTGCCCCACCAACAACGCGTAACGCCATCGTTCCCTGTACGGAGATGTTCGTCATCGAAATCAGGCATCGTAGTAGGCTGTCATATATTTTTTATATTTTCTGGGCGATGGGTTTACTTCTCTGACGAGCAGCTCAATGTAATTCTTACAAAACTAGGTTTTCCAATTTTAAATGAAATTTAACCGGCGTTTGCAAGCCGCTTATGGAGAGAACATCACTCTAGCTCATTATTTACCAACTCAGTAAACTCCATTGCTGGATAATCGGTATAGCCCTCCGAACCTTCGCCATAATAGGTCCCAGGCCGGGCTTCGTTCAAATCCGCTGCCGCTGCAAAACGCTCGGGCAGGTCAGGATTCGCAATGAATTGTTGTCCCCAAGCAATCGCGTCGGCGTCTCCTGCTTCGATCAGTCTCTCACCGTCCTCCTGGCTTAGTCCCTGATTAGCAATAAAAGCACCTCCAAACACCTCCTTCATCATCGGTCCCAACCGAGGTTCCGCCAAGCCTTCTCTGACGAAAAGAAATGCGATTTTACGTCGCCCACACTCGTGCGCCACATATCCGAAGGTCACCGCTGGATCCGAGTCTGCCATATCATGCGCGTCACAGCGCGGGGCGAGATGCAAGCCCACACGATCCGCCCCCCATACACTGACAACGGCGTCGACCACCTCCAACATCAGCCGCGCACGGTTTTCCACAGTGCCACCGTAGTCGTCCGTTCGCAGATTGGTGCTATCCTGCAGGAACTGATCCAGTAGGTAACCATTAGCACCGTGGATTTCGACGCCGTCGAAACCCGCAAGTTTTGCGTTTTCCGATCCCTTGCGGAAGTCCTCGATCACCTCCGGAATCTGGTCAAGCTCCAGGGCCCGTGGTATTACAAATTCTTTTTCAGGTCGAACCAGACTGACGTGCCCTTGTGCTTGCACGGCACTGGGAGCGACAGGCAATCGCCCCTCGAGATAAAGTGGATCGGATATGCGACCGACATGCCACAGCTGCAAAAGGATCCTCCCACCCGCCTGATGAACCGCATCGGTCACCAGCTTCCAGCCCTCCACTTGTTCCGCCGACCAGATGCCGGGAGTGTTCGGGTAACCGACGCCCATCGGCGATACGGATGTCGCTTCGGAGACGATCAAACCTGCGGAAGCCCGCTGGGCATAATATTTTGCCATCAACGAATTGGCCACACGTCCCTTACTGGCCCGACAACGCGTCAACGGTGCCATGACCATTCGGTTCGGAAGTTTCCAGGCTCCGATGTCGATGGCCTGGTGAAGAGTGGATTTCGATTGCATGATGTTCAGAAGGGTAATGGTTATTTTCTCAAGTCAGACCAGTAGACCTACTTGTCTGAAAATTCTTACAAAAACTTTTAAATTGATTGAATTTTCCCAACAAATCTTCGACAAAAGGCGATGTTTTAGGATTGGAGCCAGTCTTCGGCGATCGACTGAAAGCTACCCCTCTTCCTTCGCTAACTTCAGTGTGCCATCCGGGTGTGGGCGTAAAGGTCGCGGCAAAAATGAAATCTCAGCCGATCAGCAGTTCAACTCCAAGATCGGTCCGATGGTGTTCCAGAGCAACACGACCTCGTCTTGCTCGTCGGAGGCGCGTAGATCAACTTCAAAACGGATCGACCAGTCGTTGAGCTCTTCCTGATCGACCAGAATCTGCTCCACCTTCCAGAGCAATGAGTCGTTGCCATCCTGAATCCGGCAGTGCTTTCTGTTTCGCGCCTCGGGGTCGAGGCGGATAAGTCTGTGATCTTCGAAATAGTCATTCATCAAGTTACCCAATCCTGCCGATGTCATGGCTTCATCTGACTGATCCGGAATGGAAAGCGCCTTTCCCCACTCACGATGCGACAACGCTTTCACCACATCAAACACCTTCGCTCTGAGCAATCGTTGAAACGCTTCACGGTTCCTCGTAATCGGATTTTTTTTCACAGGAACCTCTGCTTCCGCAATCTCCGGTACATAATCAGGATCTCGAAGCCTCTCCCACTCATCCAGAAGGCTGGAATCGATTCCACGAAGCATCGATTCAAAATAGGATTCCACCTCCAGCACTTCCTCAGTTTTTGCAGCGGGCGGAACCGTTTGCACGAGCACTTTAAACACTTCGGAGAGATGTCTGAGCAAAACCGCTTCGCTGCGTTCGAGACCATACACTTTGACGTAATCCTCGAACGACTGCCAGTTTTCAAACATCTCGCGGGCGATGCACTTTGGTCGCACTGAGACCTCTTTCGCCCAGGGATTAGTCAGGACAAACTCGTTGTAGGTTGCGTAGATGAACTCTTTTCCTGGCTTCGGCTGTTCAACCTCATCGAGTCGTTCCATACGCTCATCGTATTCGATACCTTCAGCTTTCATTTCAGCCATCAGCTCGCTCTTTATTTTATCGACTTGTTTTCGAATCACCACGGTCGGATCCTCAAGAATGGCTTCCACGAGGGACAGAATCTGGAGCGAATATTGGGGGTCCTCCTGATCCAACTTCGAAATGGCTTCGAGCAGATAAAGCCCTAAAGATTGGTTCAGCGAGAAGTCCTCCTGCAAATCAATATTCAGGGCTACCTTGTAAGCTCCACCACGCTCCGATTTTGCAATGATTTTTAGCACATTCCCCTCAACCAGTCCGCGAAAGAGCGAAAAAGCACGACGTTGGAGCGTCTTCTTTCCTGGGCCTGTTTCGTGAGAAGAACGAATGATTTGTCGAAGCGCGTCACAGCCGTCCTCGTGCGTTCGGCTGAGCACATTAAGGAGCATACTATGATTCACCGAGAAACTCGAATTCAGCTTTTCTGAAGCTGATTCACGCAGCCTGAGAAAGGTTCCTTCATCCCAGTTCACAAAACCCTTCTCCGGCGGCTTTTTTTTCATCGCCTTGCTCTTCTTGCCCTTGGCTTTTGCTTTTTGCTCAGCTTTGATATTGTCAATGACATGAGGAGGGGCTTGAGCCACCACGTAACCAACAGAGTCGAATCCACGTCGTCCGGCTCGTCCGCTGATTTGTTTGAAATCACGCACCGCAAGAGTCTTAGTTTGTTGCCCGCCATATTTGAACAGCTGGGTAAAAAGCACTGTGCGGATCGGAACGTTGACCCCAACTCCAAGAGTGTCCGTGCCGCAGATCACCTTGAGCAAACCCTGCTGCGCCAATTTTTCGACCAAAACACGATATTTGGGCAGCAGGCCAGCGTGATGAATCCCAAGACCGTGACGAAGAAATTTTTTCATCTCCTTGCCGTAAGGACTGCGGAAGTCAGCATCAACCAAATGGGATGCAATTTTGTTCTTTTCCTCCTTCGAGCAAAAATTCCGACTCATCAAATTCTGCGCTGTTTTTGCACAGGAAAGCTGGGTGAAATGGACGAGGTAAATGGGAGCCCGATCCGCCTCAACGAGCTGCTCGATTTTCTCCTCCAGCATCGTCGTGCTGTATTCGTATTCGAGCGGGACGGGGCGGTCTTCCGATTTCACTAAAACGGTAGGAAGACCGTTGAGCGCCGTCAATCCGTCCTCGAATAATCCCGTATCGCCCAAGGTCGCTGACATGAGCAGAAACCGCGCTTGAGGAAGGGTCAACAGCGGCACCTGCCAGGCAACGCCCCGTTCATGATCCGAATAATAATGAAACTCGTCCATGATCACCTCGTCGACCTTCGCCTGATCACCCTCGCGAAGTGCCAGGTTGGATAAAATTTCCGCGGTGCAGCAAATCACCGGAGCTTCCGCATTGACCGTGGCATCGCCGGTGATCATTCCAACATTCTCAGGCCCGAAGACCTGACAGAGCGACAAAAACTTCTCGTTCGCGAGCGCCTTCACCGGCACGGTGTAAAAGGAACGGCGTCCGAGACAAATCGATCGATACTGCAGCGCTTGAGCGACGAGCGATTTCCCCGAACCTGTCGGGGTATTGAGAATCACATTGTTGCCCGCAAAAAGTTCGAGGATCGCCTCTTCCTGATGATCATACGGTTCGATTCCATCCTCGACGAGACTGCCGAGAAAGGCATCGAGAATCTCATCGTTGGAGGGCGGTGGTGAATCTGGTTCGGGCAGCGGCAAAGACATTGCCCTACTTATAAGGCCAATCCGGCTCGATAGAAAGCGGCTAGCGGATCAGTTTTCTATGTGACCCAGTCTGTAAATTTTAAGCGTAGGGCTAGTCTTCAGAGATCCCTTAAATCACCGCCCCTTTTGAATCGAGGCGATCGATCAAATGCTGATCTCGTGCGGTTACCAAATTCACGACGGTGCCCTTGCGCCCGGCACGAGCCGTTCGCCCGGCACGATGCAGGTAATTTTCAACTTCTTTAGGCAGGTGATAATTGATCACGCGATCAATATTCTCCACATCCAGACCACGAGCAGCGAGGTCGGTTGAAATCAGCAGATCCATTTTGCCCTCGCGGAAGTCTTTAAGATTATTTCGCCGCTCCAGTTTATCCATGTCACCCCGGTAAACCGCACATTTGTAACCATTCTCAACCAGTTGCTCGGCAAGTTTGTCACATTGCGCCCGTGTATTGGTGAACAGCAGCGACCCCCCCTCAACCGCTTGCGCGAGGATTTCTTCCAGCAGTGGGAACCGTTTTCCGTTAGGCACTTTATAGTTCAGCGTGGCCAAAGTCGAAACCTGACGATGGTGCCCCGCGGTCTCGATCAGCTCCGCATGACTGAACATTTCCTGAATCAAATTCTGAATCCCAGCCGGCGCGGTGGCCGTAAACAAGGCCATTTGCCGGTCGCTGGAACTCGACTTCAGGATGCGTTTGATGACAGGCAGGAAACCCTCGTCGAGAATCTGATCAGCTTCGTCAAATACCAGGAAACGAAGATCGGAAAGGTTCACCAGCTCTTGCTGCATCAACTGTTCCAGACGGCCGGGGGTGGCCAGTAAAATTTCAAACGGACCCGCCACATTGCGGCGAGCGACTCCCATGGTGATTCCGCCGAGTGCCGAGCGAACTCTTAAACGAGTTTCATGGGTGAACACTTTCAAAACTTTGGTCACCTGCTCACCCAGATCACTGGAGGGAACCATGATAACAGCCCGGGGTTGCCCCGCCACGGAAACAGGATCTCCTGCTTCCTCCAGCTGCTTCATCTTATGCAAAACGGACAGAGCGTAAGCCAGCGTTTTGCCGCTCCCGGTTTCCGCGACTCCGACCACGGATTCCCCTCTCAACAAAGCCGGCAAGGCACGCTGCTGAATTTCAGTAGGCGTGACAAAACCTTGTTTTTTCAAGGTGGATTGCAGTGATGGATTCAGTTTAAAATCTAGAAAAGACGACATGCCCCCACCCTACAGCGATTACGGGGAAAAACATCGGAATTAACGCATGCTTTTGTGAACCGGAGGATGAAAAAACCAGCCAATTTGAATCAGCACTTATAAGGGGTTTTAAATTCACACCCGCAACTCGGGTGCAGGACAAAATAGTTAAGCTGCTGACTGTTATGCGTTTCGCCCTTGCAGGGCTGGAAGAATTGGATTTTTTACCCAGCGCTTCGCACTGGGCTATATCATTGAGCACCGTTGGTGCAAAAGAGATGAAAGCAAACTGTC
>JASFYY010000004.1:0-68434 GCA_045046875.1 Verrucomicrobiota bacterium
CTGATCAGGTGTTTGGCGATGGGGCCGCCGATGAGTCCCCCGAGGATGAGTCCGAAGGTGGCGCAGGCAATGCCGATTTCGGAGGCTTTGGCGATGCCGTAATTTTCTGCAAGTGCGGGAGCCCATGCGATGGCAGTGCCATGACCGCCACTGAGGGCGATCGAACCGCCGAGAACCCCTGTAGCCAGAGGTTCGTCGGTGAGACTGATCACTGCGATACCGGTGATATTCTGGATGATGAGATAACCCAGCGCGGCAAATAAGAGAATGAGCAGGGGGCGTCCTCCTTCCAGCAAGGTCGAGATTTTTGCGTTGAGGCCAATGGTGGTGAAAAAGACGATCAACAGAGAGTCGCGTCCCGCGAGGTCAAATTGGGTTTCGGCCTGGAAGAAAAAATAAAGAGCACCAAAAATCAGCGAAACGAACACTCCGCCGGTGACAGGTTCCGGTAGGTTGTAGGCGCGGAAGAAGCCTATTTTTTTGTTGAGAAATTTGCCGAGGAAGAGGGTGAGGATGGCAACAATGAGAGTGACGCGGCTATCGAGATCTAGGGACATGATTCATTTTTTTCGTTCCTGCTAATTACTGCTTGCCAGTCTCGTATGCGCATTTTTACGCTATAAAGGTAAAATAATCAGCTCAGCTCACAGCTTCTTTGAAGCTGGCAATGGCGTAGTCGCGGTTCAGCTTGGCGATGTTGTCGGCGCTGATTTCCTTCGGACAGACCGCTTCACACTCATACTGGTTGGTGCAGTTGCCAAAGCCTTCTTCATCCATTTGGCGAACCATGGACAGAGTGCGTTTTTGTTTTTCGGGTGCGCCCTGGGGCAGGTAATTGAGATGGGCGGCTTTGGCCGAGACAAAGAGCATCGCACTGGAGTTTTTGCAAGCGGCGACACAGGCGGCGCAACCGATACAGGCAGCGGCTTCAAAAGCGGCTTCGGCTTTGTCTTTTTCAATCGGCAGGGCATTGGCGTCTTGAGCCGCTCCGGTGCGGATGTCGATGTAACCGCCAGCGGCGACAATGCGATCCAAGGCGCTGCGGTCGACCATCAGGTCACGCAACAAGGGGAAAACTTTCGAGCGGAAAGGTTCGATCCAGATGGTGTCTCCGCTTTTGAATTTGCGCATGTGCAACTGGCAAACCGTGACACCCCGATCCTGGCCGTGTGGCACGCCGTCGATGGTGAGCGAGCACATACCGCAGATGCCTTCGCGGCAGTCGTGGTCGAAGTGAATGGGCTCGCCGCCGTCTTCCACGATGCGTTCGTTGACGATGTCCAGCATTTCCAGGAAAGAGGCTTCGGTGGGAATGTCCTTGGCATCGTAGGTTTCGATGCGGCCATGATCCTCGGCGTTGAGTTGGCGCCAGACTTTTAGAGTGAGATTGAGATTAGCCATAACAAATGCGGGTAATAAAAATGTGGGTGGTGGGTCGTGGGTGGCTGTTGGGCTTAGGCGTAAGAGCGGATGGTTTGTTTCACGGCTACGTATTTCAAGGCTTCCTTGTGCAGTTTGGGTTTTTTGCCTACTCCTTTGAACTCCCAAGCGGCAACGTGGGAGAAATTTTCATCATCCCGTTTGGCTTCGCCCGGTTGGGTTTTGCCCGCTTTGACCTCGGGTGATTTTTCGGTGAACTGGTATTCGCTGCGGAAATGACCGCCGCAGGATTCCTTGCGGTCATGAGCGTCGTGGCAGAGCAGTTCGGCAAATTCGAGGAAGTCGGCGACGCGGCCGGCTTTTTCCAGCTCGGCGTTGACGTTTTCGCCGGAGCCGGGGATGCGCACGTTTTCCCAGAATTCCTCACGGATGCCGGGGATGGCGGCGAGCGCTTCTTTGAGCCCTTTGGCGTCGCGAGCCATGCCGCACTTGTCCCAGAGTAAGTGGCCGAGTTCGCGGTGAAAGCTGTCGACGGTGCGTTTGCCGTTGATATTGATCATTTTGCTGACCCGTTCGCGCACTTCTTCTTCGACCTTCTTGAACTCCTGGTGCTCGGTGGTGATCGAGCCTGGTGTCTGGCTGGCGAGGTAGGGGGCGATGGTGGCGGGGATGACAAAATAACCGTCGGCGAGTCCTTGCATCAGCGCCGAGGCGCCGAGACGGTTGGCTCCGTGATCAGAGAAATTCGCTTCGCCGAGCACATGCAGACCTGGCACGTTGGACATCAGGTTGTAGTCCACCCACAGTCCGCCCATGGTGTAATGAACTGCAGGGTAGATGCGCATCGGTGTTTCGTAAGGATTCTCACCAGTGATTTTTTCATACATCTGGAAGAGGTTGCCGTAGCGGGCGCGGATGGTGCTCTCGCCGAGTCTTTTAGTGGCATCGCGGAAGTCCAGATACACTCCGAGACCGGACGGGCCGACGCCACGACCGTCGTCACAGGCTTCTTTGGCGGCGCGTGAGGCGATGTCGCGTGGAGCGAGATTGCCGAAAGAGGGGTATTTGCGTTCGAGGTAATAATCGCGGTCGGCATCGGAGATCGAAGCGGCGGCATTTTTGCAATCCTCGGCGTTTTTAGGCACCCAGATGCGGCCGTCGTTGCGCAGCGACTCGGACATCAGGGTCAGTTTGGATTGGTAGTCACCACTGACGGGGATACAGGTCGGGTGGATCTGAGTGTAACAGGGATTGGCAAAACAAGCGCCGCGTTTGTGGGCGCGGAAGGCGGCCATGACGTTGCAGCCCATGGCGTTGGTGGAGAGGTAAAAAGCGTTGCCATATCCACCGGTGGCGAGGATGACGGCATCGGCAGCGTGAGAGCTGATTTCTCCTGTCACCATGTTGCGCACGACGATGCCTTTGGCGTGGCCGTCGACGGTCACCAGGTCGAGCATTTCGGTGCGGGAGTGCATGGTGACTCCGCCTTTGGCAATTTCTTTTTCGAGTGCCTGATAGACGCCGATCAGCAGTTGTTGTCCGGTCTGGCCTCGAGCGTAAAAGGTTCGTGATACCTGGGCGCCGCCAAAAGAACGGTTGTCCAGCAGTCCGCCGTATTCACGGGCAAAAGGCACCCCCTGTGCGGTGGCTTGGTCGATGATGGCGTTGGAGACTTCGGCGAGGCGATAAACGTTGGCCTCGCGGGAACGGAAGTCACCACCTTTGACGGTGTCGTAGAAAAGTCGTTGAACAGAGTCGCCGTCGTTGCGGTAGTTTTTAGCGGCGTTGATACCGCCCTGGGCAGCGATGGAGTGGGCGCGACGCGGGCTGTCCTGATAACAAAAGCAGTCCACTTGGTAACCCAGCTCGGCCAATGATGCGGCAGCGGCGCCGCCAGCCAGACCTGAGCCGACCACGATGATTTTGAATTTCCGTTTGTTGGCCGGATTGATGAGCTTGGAATCGAATTTGTGTTTCGTCCATTTTTGCTCAATGGGACCGGATGGGATGTTGCTTTTTAGCATGGCTTCGGGAAATTTGAGATTTGAAATTTGAGTGAAGAAAGAGGAACCACTAATGGACACGAAGAAACACGAATAAGAAAAAAGGGATGAGGAGGTAAAAGGATAAGTTATTTGCCGAAGCCGAAGACCATGATGGCAATGGGGATGGAGATGAAACCGAGCCAGATGAAGAGGGCGAAGGCGCGTGAGAACAGGTCGATTGGCAGGGCGGTTTTGTGTGAGCGCAGGCCGAGGGTTTGGAAGATTGATCCGACACCGTGGCTCAGGTGTGAGCAAAGCAGGGTCATGGCGATGAGGTAAAAGAGGCTGACCAGGATATTGCTGAATCCGGCGATGACCATGGCGTGTGGGTTTTCCGCACCGATCTCGGCCAGCTCTGGACTGACCCGGACGGTGTAGTGGAAGATATGGAAAACGATGAAAGCCAGAATGGTGGAACCACTCCAGATCATCATGCGAGAGGAGGCCGATGCGGTGACGGTGGCGGGGCGTTGATATTCAATGTTGCGCGCCGCGCGGTTGGCGATAGTGAGTTGGATGGTGGCGGTGACGTGCAGCACCAGGGAAGTCAGCAGAAAAATACGGGCGATCCATACGCCGTAGCCGTGCAGCATGGTTTGCAGGAAGTGGGCGTAGTCGTTAAAGGCGTGCTCTCCTTGGAAGATCAGCAAATTGCCGATCAGATGGCCGGCGAGGAAGCCGACCAGCACGATTCCGGTGAGGGCTACGATGATTTTTTTTCCGATGGAGGAGTTCCAGAATCGACAGGGAGCAGAGTGGATACAACAGGACAGAGCGCTCATAGTGAAGGGATGGAATGAAAATTTGGATGTAGAAATTAAGACAAATGCCAGTGCACAAGGATCAATGGAGCGTATCCGCCTTTTTTGCAACGAATAGTACGAATTTTGTTACGTCAGGCAAGTGATGAAGGTTGCAGGGGATTTTGGGGGGGGCGGGAATGCCAGGAAAGGTGGATTATTTGTGTTCGAACTCGTTGTTTTTTAATTTTCGGAAATACTCGGCAGTGGCTCGTGAAAGAGTAGGCATGAGCAGGATGACGGCGATCAGGTTGGGGAAGATCATGATGCCCATCATCATTTCGGAGAAGTTATTGACGCCTTTAGCGTTCCAGATGGCGCCAAAGTAGGCAATCGCGCAGAAGGTCAATTTGTAAGTCAGCAAACCTTTGCCTTTGAATAGATAGTCGATGGAGCGTTCACCGTAGTAGGACCAGGAAATGAGAGTCGAGTAGGCAAAAAAGAACACCGCGATGGGAATGAAATAATCACCAAAACCGGGGATGGTGTAATTAAAAGCTTTGGCGGTGATAAGGGCGCCTTCCAGGCTGCCGCCTGGGTTGCCCTCTTTCCATTGACCGGTGATCAGGATAACCAGGGCTGTCATGGTGCAAATCACTACAGTATCGACAAAGGGTTCGAGAATGGCCACAGCGCCTTCACGCACAGGTTCCCGCGTTGCCGCTGCAGAGTGGGCGAAGGGGGCGGATCCGATGCCCGCCTCATTGGAGAAACAAGCGCGCTTGACTCCCTGCAGCATGACGGCCTTAAAGGTGGCTCCGGTAAAACCGCCTACGGCTGCGGAGCCGGAAAAAGCAGAGCTCATGATTAATGCAAATATAGCGGGCAGGTGTGAAAAATTGGCAATAATGATGATCAAAGCACCCATCACGTAAATGCTGCCCATGAAAGGCACAATGAATGAGGCGACTTTGCCGATACGTTTGATGCCACCAATAATGACGATGGCGGTTAGGACCGCGAGTACGATCCCTGTGACATGTTTGTTGATACCTAAGGTTGCCTCCGCTACGCTCGCAGCCTGGTTGGTCTGAAACATGTTAGCGGCTCCAAAACTGGCAAAAATACAAGCGATGGCAAAAAAAGTAGCGACGCTTTTGCCCAGGGAATTTTTGCCAAAAGCGGCTTCGATGTAATACATCGGCCCACCGTGCACAACTCCTTTGTCGTCGATCCGGCGGTACATCAAACCGAGTGTGCATTCGCTGAATTTGGTACACATGCCAAGCAGGCCTACTAGAATCATCCAAAATACAGCGCCGGGGCCACCGATGCCAATTGCGATCGCTACCCCGGCGATATTGCCAAGACCGACTGTGGCAGACAGGGCAGTGCACAAGGCTTGGAAGTGGTTCACCTCGCCGGGATCATCCGGATGGTCAAATTTCCCGCGAACCACTTGAATAGCATGAAAAAAACCGCGGAATTGGATTCCTTTCAAAAGAATGGTAAGAACAATACCGGTGCCGCAGAGCAGGAAGACGGTAGGCAGTCCCCAGACGACTGCATTGACCGCCCCAACCGCACTATTGATCCAATTTTGAAGGTTTTCCATAATGATTAACTTGCAAATTCTGCGCGGAGATTACCATTGTTGTGGTTTCATTAAACATTAAAATTCATTTTTTCTAAATTAGCCAATGGCCCGAGTCTATAATTTGAATCCCGGCAGTGGAGCCGACAGCCCTCTGAAAATCGACTTTGATGCCGAGTTGAACCCGCAGCAACTGGCGGCGGTCAAAGCTCCTCCTGGCCCGGCACTAGTGATCGCTGGAGCTGGCAGTGGCAAAACACGCACTTTGACTTACCGCGTGGCTTATTTGCTAGAGAATGGGATTAAGCCTGAGAATATCCTGTTGTTGACCTTTACCAATAAAGCGGCGCGGGAGATGATCGAACGGGTATCCGCTTTGGTTCCAGTGGATCCCCGGGCTTTGTGGAGCGGGACTTTCCATTCGATTGGCAATCGTATTCTGCGTCGTCATGCGGATCGCCTGGGAATGACCCGGCAGTTCTCCATCATGGATCGTGAGGATCAGAAGGAGTTGATGGTTTCCGTGGTCAAAGACAGTGGCTTGGATGTGAAAGCGTTGAATTTTCCCAAGCCGCAAGTGCTCAGCGATATTTTTAGCATGGCGAGAAATACCGGAACCAATCTGCGTGATTACATTGCTGACAGTTATTCTTATTTTGACCAGCTGGCTGATGAAATTGTAAAAATGCGGGATGCTTATCAGGATAAGAAGTTGAGCACTAATAGTATGGATTTTGATGATCTTTTGATCAAGACGCTGACCCTTTTGCGTGAGCATGATGATTTGCGCGAACTTTATCAGCATCAATTTGAGTTTGTGCTGGTGGATGAGTATCAGGATACCAATTTGATTCAATCGGATATGATTGATCTGTTGGCCGGTAAACACGGCAACTTGATGGTGGTGGGGGATGATGCACAATCGATCTATTCCTGGCGCGGCGCGGATTTTCGCAATATTTTGAATTTCCCTCATCAATATGAGGGTGCGCAGGTTTATAAGATTGAAACCAACTACCGCTCGGTTCCTGAGATTCTGACTTTGGCAAATTCGGCGATTCGCAGCAATACGGAACAGTTTAAAAAAGAACTGGCTCCGCACCGTTCGGACCAGGAGACACTGCCGGCCCTGGTGATGCTGAGTGATACCAATACCCAGGCGGTGTTTGTGGCCCAGCGCATTCAAGAGCTGCAGGAGGAGGGAGTGGAGCTTGAGGAGATTGCGGTTTTGTATCGTGCTCACTATCAATCGATGGAGGTGCAGATGGAGCTGACGAGGCAGGGGGTGGATTTTAATATCACCAGTGGGCTTAGGTTTTTCGAACAGGCTCATGTTAAAGATGTGGCGACTTTTATGAAGTTTGTTGCCAACCGTATGGACGAGGTGGCGTTCAAGCGCATGGCGCGCATGCTGCCGGGCATCGGAGATAAAAGCGCTGACAAGCTGTGGAAGCAGTGGCTGGCGTGTGAAGGCAGTCGAAAAGAAGTGCCTGATGGTTTTTCCAAATACATGCTCGACTTTGCAGTGCCTACCAAAGGTAAGAAGGATTGGACCCAGTTGGTTTACATCCTGGATGAACTGATTGATGTGGACGGGTCTTTGCAGCCGCCTTCGATGATGATCACTTCGATCGTCGAGGGCATGTATGCGGATTACATGAAAGCTCAGTTTTCCAATTACGAAAACCGCAAGATGGATATCGAGCAGTTGGAGAATTTCAGTTCGGATTTTGAGGATGTGGAAGAGTTTTTGACCCAGCTGTCTTTGTTGGCAGGAACTGATACCGATGTCACTGGTAAGCGGAAAAAGGAGCAGGAAACGAATGTGGTGTGTTTGTCCTCGATTCACCAGGCCAAGGGTCTGGAATGGAAGGTGGTGTTTGTGATCTGGTTGGCGGAAGGCATGTTTCCCAATGGGCGAGTATTGGAAGATGATTATGATGGCAGTGGTTTGGAGGAGGAGCGACGTTTGTTTTATGTGGCGGTGACCCGGGCGATGGATGAGTTGTATTTAACTTACCCGCTGATCTGGCCCAATGCCCACTCGGGACAGGTGATGCAGTCACCTTCACGGTTTTTGGAGGAAATTCCCAGTGAGCAAGTGGAGGAATGGCAGGTGGGCAGAGGGGATTGGTGAAGTTTGAAGTGTGAATGCTGGAGCGTGGGGGGCATGAATGCGGTGGTTGATAAAAAATGGAACGCGCTTATATCATTTTCATGAAGCGTGTTGTTTTAATTGTTGCCGTTGTTTTATTTTATTTTGCTGCAGGGGTGCCGCTGGGGTGGTGTGTGGATGGAAAGCCGAACATTCTTTTGATTGTATCTGATGACCAGGGTTATGCTGACCTGGGTTTGTTGAATAAGGACATCTTGACGCCGAATTTGGACCGCTTGGCAAAAGAGGGCGTTCGCTTGACGAATTTTTATGTGTCGTGGCCAGCCTGCACTCCTTCGCGAGCGAGCTTGCTGACCGGGCGTTATCCCCAGCGCAACGGTATGTATGACATGATTCGCAATGAAGCTCCGGATTATGGTAAAAAATACAATTGGGAGGAATACAATGTGAGCTGGGAGAAAATCGGTGGCATGGATTTGCGCGAGGTCATGATTCCCAAGGTATTGAAGCCGGTGGGGTATAAAAGCGCGATTTATGGCAAGTGGGATTTGGGCATTCTTAAGCGTTATCTGCCAACGCATCGCGGTTTTGATGATTTTTACGGATTGGTGAATACCGGCATCGATTATTTCACTCATGAGCGCTATGGGGTTCACTCGATGTATCGGGAGCTGGAGCGGACGGAGGAAGACAAGGGCACTTACGCGACTTATTTATTCGAACGCGAGGCGATGCGTTTTTTGAAAAACCAGAAGGATAATCCTTTTTTCCTCTATTTGCCTTTTAATGCGCCCCACAATTCATCTTCTCTGGACCCTAAGATTCGTGGGACGGTGCAGGCCCCTGAAAAGTTTAAAAAAATGTATCCCCCAGTGGAGCCTGAATTCAGGAAAGGGAAAAAATATGGGAAGGAGGCGATGGTCTCGACCCGCGAGGCGAGAACCCGCGATTACCGTGCGGCGGTCACTTGCATGGATGCTTCGATTGGCAATTTGCTTGCCGAGTTGGAGCGACAGGGGAAAAGAGAAAATACCATCGTGGTTTTTTTCTCAGACAATGGAGGAAGCGGGGGCGCGAGCAACGCGCCTTTACATGGTCATAAAGGACAGACTTGGGAGGGAGGGATCCGGGTTCCATGCATCGTGAGTTGGCCGGGGCATTTGCCGCAGGGGGTGGTGAGTGATGAATTTCTCACTAGCCTGGAGTTGCTGCCAACTTTTGCCAAGGCCGCAGGAGCACCACTGCCGGAAGGGGTGGTGCTGGATGGCTTTGACATGATGCCGGTGCTCAAGGGGGAGAAAAAATCACCGCGCGAAGATATGTTTTGGAAGCGCAAGGATCTGCTTGCCGCCCGGGTGGGCAAGTGGAAGTGGGTGGACATGGGTGAAGCCGGTGGCGGTTTGTTTGACTTGGAAGCTGACATCGAAGAAAAAAATGACCTTTCACAAGCGCGTCCAGAGATTCTGAAAATGGTCAAAGGGCGTTTCAATCAATGGCTGCGCGAGATGGATGCGGCAGAACCGCGCGGACCTTTTCGTGATTATTGATTTCAGAGGCAATCGCTAAGCTAAAGGTAGCAAAAGCAGGTTTTTTTGCATTTTTCAAGATTAGTATTTTTGTTATCCAATCAGGATATACCGAGAATACGTGATCGCGAGAACACGGGATAGTCATAAAAAACGCGTGGTGATAGGGTTGGGAATAAGTTGCTGGTAGACTTTACCAGCTTTTCTCAAATTTAATCCACCTATAAGCGTTATGATAAATCTTACTCAAACTGAAATCCGTCCTCATCGAAAAAATAATGGTGCGACTCAAAAGCTCTCGGCTTTCACGGTTGCCCTCTTGGTGCATGTGCTGTTGGCGTTGTTGCTGGGCTTGGTGGTGGTCAGTCTGCCAAGAGTAGAGATATCCTTGTTTACGGTCTTTCCTGTGTCGGAGTTGGATGAATCGGATATCGTGTGTGAAACTCCCCGGCTCCACCGCGAGCCCAATCGATCGTCCCCCGGAGTTACCATGCCAACAATTGCACTTAGCGTGAATGCGCCTTCGGCGGTTAATGTGCCTGCTTTTGAAGAGAATCAAAGCGCTGCGTTGAGACAAGTTCTGGCAGTTGGGCAGGACCATTTTGGAAGAGGTTTTGTGCAAACCGGACCGGGCAGCCTGGATGGTCGATCGGGTTCGGAGGTAAACTTTTTCTCCATCCGTTCTCGCGGTAGGCGAATTGTTTTTATCATTGAAGCTTCGCCTTACATGCTGACGGATCAAAAGGGAGGGATTCCGGCCTATCGTAAAGTGAAAGATGAAATCTCCCAAATGCTTGTGGGCTTGAATCAACAGACAGCATTTAATATGATTGTTTATGACGGTAAAAAGGTAGCGACTTATCAGGACGAGCTGGTGGAGGCGACGCCGTCTAATGTGCGCAAGGCGATTGAATGGTTTGCTCCGATCAATGAGGATTTTGAGCACATTGGGTTGAGTGGAGAGCATTCTTCCCGAGCGATTCGATCCGGAGTAGAGCCTTTTTTGCTCAATGATCTGACTCATTATATCAAAGCCACACAGCGGGCATTGGAAATGGATGTGGATACGATTTTTTTGCTAAGCAATGGTTGGGGGTGGCATCGAAAATCGATGGAAAACCGGGAATATGAAAAATGGATGAGGAAACAAAAATGGGGAGAAAAAGAGGAAGCCAAGTGGGCCGGGAATGTAAAAAAGGCAAGAGCGTGGCTGGATCAGGAAAACGAGCGCAGACTAGCGCAAGGGGTGCCTCGCCGAGTGGTGACCAGTTTGAATGAAATTGTCAGTGAACTTATGCCGGGAGTCAGGCACAAACCTGGACCAAGTTACTCAATGGAGGATGTGCAGGATCAGTTGAAAAACAGCGTTTCGTTGTATTACCGGGTCAAAGGCAAGCCGCGGCCAAAATTTAATGTGGTGTGGTTTGTTGGAGAAGATGAAAAACCCAATGCCGCGATTGATGCACACTTGAGACATCAGAGCAAAAGGAATCGAGGCAAGATGGTCCGATTGCCGGGGATGGTCGGGTTGAAAAACTTAGGGATGCGGTGATTGGTGATTTTCAGCTTTTGTCCCGAAAACACGGTATGGGACGGTATATTCTTGGTAGGGGAAGTGAAAAGTGATACTTTCTATGTATGACCAGTCATTGGTCGAAATATCAGCCTGTTTCTTTTTTGCAAAAACCCCTTTTATAATATCATGGCAAATTTACATGAATTGGTGGCTCTGGCCGAAAGTAATCCGGACAACTGGGATGTAAGGTTGCAGTTGGCTCAGGCTTACAAAGAACTGGGAATGGTCGACGAAGCGTTGACAGCGTTGAAGGGGAACCCTTTGATTCCGATGACGATGAGTCAGTCCCGGCAGGTGAAGGACTTGCGCAAGGAGATGGATCCGGAGGGCAAGGTGGATATGAGCGAGCCGGTGCATCCGGTGACCGGGGTGGTGATGAGAGTTGAGGATGCTGAAGCGGCTGCGGGAGGGGAAGAGGTGTTGCAAGCAGTGGCTATTGCCGAAGATGAGGGTAGCGCGCCAGTAGAAGCGGTGGCTTGGAGCGAGGATTTGGAGCAGCAGGGGGAGAGGGCGATTGTTTTGGCGGAAGATGTGGATCCGGATGCAATCCGGGTACACCAGAAAGACAGTGATGCGGCACAAAAGGCATCAGCTTTGACTGTGGCTGTTTTGGTTCATGTGGGCATTGCTCTTCTTTTGGGACTGGTGGCGATATCCTTGCCGCCGGTGAATCCCCCGCAGATCGTAGCGACGGCTTACACTCCGGAAGACGATGAGCAGATCGAAGATGTTAAGATCACCAAAAAATCGAAAGCCACAGCGGCGAGTGCGGCTTCCAAGCCGACCTTTGCCATTTCTTCGATGGCCTCTTCACCAATTGCCATTCCTGAGTTTGACGAATCGCAGAGTGTGGATGTGACCTTGGGAATGACCGCTCAGAATGTGGGTATGGAGATGAGTTTTGATGACGGCAAGGGGGATACGTCGGAGGTCATGTTTTTTGGGATCAAGGCTTCTGGCAATAGGGTCATTTTTATCATAGATGCCTCGCGGTTCATGCTCACGGATGAAAAAGGGGGCATACCTGCTTATAATAAGGTGAAAGATGAGATCGCGCAGATGTTGGCAGGTTTGAATCGGCAGACTGCGTTTAATCTGATGATTTACGATGCCAAGAGACTGGCGACTTTTAGTGATGAGTTAGTGGCGGCGACGCCGTCCAATATTCGTCAGGCGATTGAGTGGTTTGACCCCATCAATAAAAAATTTGAAACGATAGGTTTGCAGAAAGGATACAGTTCGCAGCCTGTAAAATCTGGAATTGAGCCGATCCCTGTAAATGATTTAGCCTATTATGTCAAAGCGACACAACGTGCCTTGGAGATGGATGTGAGCACTATATTTGTATTGAGCGATGGTGCGGGGTGGCACAGGAAAAGCATGGAGAAACGCGAGTACGAAAAATGGATGAAAAAGCGTAAATGGGGAGAAAAAGAGGAGCTTGCGTGGAGGGCCAGTATTACAAAAGCCCAGTCTTGGCTGAAGAAGGAAAATGAGAACCGACTCAAAAAAGGGGTTCCCAGAAAAGTGGTGGTCAGTTTGAGTGGGATCATCAGCAAAGTTGATCCCGGGGTTCGTCACAAACCTACGCCGACTTACACCCTGGAGGATTTGGAAGACCAAATGAAAAATGCGGTGTCGATGTATTACCGGTCAAAAAGCAAACCTCGCCCCAGATTTAATATCGTGTGGTTTGTGGGAGAAGATGAAACCCCTAGTGCCAGAGTTGAGGAGCATTTTAAGCACCAGACTAAAAGGAATCGTGGTAAAATGAAGGTATTGAAAGGCATGGAGGGGTTAAAAAACGTGAGTGGAGGCTGAAGGTGGCTCACGAAAATACGGTATCAATTGCTAAATACTTGGAAAAGAGCCAAGGTGGTGATAGTTTTATTTGTATTTTTTTCGTTCTTTCCTTAGCGCTAATTAGCACGGGCAGACCAATTTAACCTATATTTTGTAAAGATGGCCAATCTTCATGAACTTGTGACTCTAGCCGAGGCGAATCCCGATGATTGGGAGGTTCGTTTGCAATTAGCCCAGGCTTATAAAGAACTGGGGATGAATGATGAAGCGCTGAATGCTCTGCGCGGTAATCCGTTGGCACCGATGACTTTGGGGCAATCCCGTATGGTGAAGGAATTGCGTTCGGAATTGGATCCTGAAGGCAAGGCGAGTATGAGTCAACCCGTGCATCCGGTATCGGGCAAGGTGATGGAGCGCGCCAATCCAGTGACGGGACCGGTAGCACCCAATGCGGTGACTGGCGAAGTTTTGCAAGTGGCGGAGGTGATTGAGGAAAGCTCACCGGTCGCGGTCGCGAGCGACGGGGTGGAGGAAGTGACTGGCGCGCAGCACCATCAAGGGGAACGGTCGATTGTATTAGCTGGAGAAGTGGACCCTAATGCGATCAAGGTTCACGATAAGGACAGCGATGCGACTCAGAAGGCTTCCGCTTTGACGGTAGCTGTCTTGGTCCATGTGGGCATTGCACTTTTGTTGGGATTAGTAGCGATATCATTGCCGCCGGTGAATCCTCCGCAAATTGTAGCTACAGCTTATACGCCAGAAACGGATGAACAGATCGAGGAGGTTAAGATCCAGAAAAAATCCCAGGCAACTGCGTCGAGCGCGGCATCAACGCCAACTTTCGCGATCAGTTCGATGGCATCCTCACCGATTGCCATTCCAGACTTTGATGAATCCCAGAGTGTGGACGTGACACTTGGCATGACTGCGCAAACGGTGGGCGCCGGGATGAGTTTCACGCAAGGGGAAGGCGAATCGTCAATGGTGAACTTTTTTGGTATCCGCTCCAGTGGCAGCCGGATTGTTTTTGTGATCGAGGCGGCTCGTTTCATGCTTACCGACCGTAAAGGGGGGATTCCTGCTTTCACCAAAGTGAAGGATGAGATTGCCCAAATGATGGCAGGAATGAACCGACAAACGGCTTTTAATATTGTTATTTTTGAAGGCAAAAAAATAGCAACCTTTCGTGACGAACTGGTAGCTGCAACCCCTTCCAATGTGCGGCAGGCGATTGAGTGGTTTGATCCGATCAACAAAGAGTTTGAGAAGATTGGTATTCGTGACGGATTCACTTCGAAGCCGGTTAGCTCTGGTATTGAGCCAATCCCTGTGAACGATCTGATTCATTACATCAAAGCGATGCAGCGGGCTTTGGAGATGGACGTGAATGCGATGTTTGTACTGACCAGTGGTTGGATTCATCACCACAAGCCGATGGAAAAGCGTGAGTATGACAAGTGGATGCGCAAAAAAGGTTGGGGCAAAAAGCAGGAGGAAGCCTGGGTAGATGCCTTGGCTAAAGCCAAGGTTTGGTTGACCAAGGAAAATGCGACCCGGAAAAAGAAAGGGGTGCCTCAGCGGGTGATCCGGGACTGGCATGAAGTGGTGGCGGAGATAATGCCCAATGTTCAACGCAAGCCGGGGCCCAGTTATGAAATGGAGGAAGTGGAGGATCAGATCAAAAACTCGGTGTCCATGTACTACCGAGCCAAGGGTAAACCCCGGCCTAAGATTAACATGGTGTGGTTCATTGGTTCGGATGAGGAACCCAGTACGACGGTAGACACGCATTTCAAAAACATCACCAAGAGGAATCGTGGTAAAAAGAAAATTTTAGTGGGCATGGAGGGGTTGAAAAACGTGACCGGCGGGCCCTAGAGGATTTTTATTGCTCTGATTGCAGGGCGCCTCAGGAAACTTTATATTGGCCGAGACTTGTAGCAATGCAGGCTGACGGTGTCGTTGAAAATTCACCTGTCTCAAGATAGTAGGATTTCCCATTCCCTTGTGGGCGTATGTTTTCCCGGAGCTTCATACCAATAGCAGCTTTACAGAAGGGCCTTGTAGAAGATTTCCCACGTTTTAAAACAATGTGTAAAAAATCTTTCAACGATTATGGTATGGTTCTGTCGAAATGGTGGTGACGGAGCCCCGATGATTAAATGAGTCAAAAAGACCTGAACAGCTTGGAATCGATACTCGCTTTGGTTCCATGTGATTGGGATCTTAGGTTGGCTTTGATTCAGGCTTATGTGCTCTGTGATCAGAAGGATGAAGCCAAGCGATTGGTCAGGGAATCTCCCGATGCGGCAGGGCCGGCACCTGCTCATGTTCAATACCGGCTGCACCGTATGCTGACGGAGGGCCGTTCGGCGGCCGAGGAGTTCGCTCGTGAAGATGCTGCGAACGGAGTGGCAGGTGAGGCGGATGTGACCAGTGCGGCGTTTGTAGAGCAGGTGACAGCAGGCCAACCATCGTCGTCAGTTTTGGCCGAAGTCGTAGGCGGGCCGGAATCTTTGCCTTTGGCGGTGGAAGTGAATCATGAAAAACCTGAGAGTGGAGAGGTTATAAAAGAAGAGGATTTTTCTACACGCAGGCCTTCTGTTGTCAGCAAGATTGAGGCATCCAATGAACAGGTGTTGGTGAAGGTGGGGGGATCAGAGCAGCGTCAACGGGCCTTGGACAACAGTCGTTTTGTGATTGAATCCGCGGAAGACTTCCGTCCCTTGCAGCGTGAAGCTGTCGCGGGCCAGAAGATGTCGGCATTCTCCTTTGCCCTATTGGTTCACATGTGCTTGATATTTTTGTTAGGAGCGATTGTGATTGCGATTCCACTGCAGGCTCCGCCTCAGATCGTAGCGGTCAATGTGTCA
The DNA here is from genome assembly GCA_045046875.1 of Verrucomicrobiota bacterium. Taxonomy (GTDB): domain Bacteria; phylum Verrucomicrobiota; class Verrucomicrobiia; order Verrucomicrobiales; family DEV007; genus JAADHD01. The sequence continues at coordinate 15,657 of JASFYY010000004.1, forward strand.
GCAGATCGAATTCTCGACGTGCCACCGAAGCGGGTGGATAAAAAGAAGAACCCCGATCGTTCTGCTGCGTCGGCCAAGGCTACGGTGGTGATCAGTTCTTCAGTTGCTTCCCCGGTCACGGTGCCTGACTTTCAAGAGACGGCATCTACCGATGTGGCGGCCTATTTGACTGACATGAAAGCAGGCCTAGGAATGAGCCTGGAGGGTGAAGCGGAAGAGTCGGATGTTAATTTTTTTGGAATTCAATCAGGAGGACGAAAGATTGCGTTCATTGTGGATGCGAGTCCGGAAATGTTGGTGGATGAAAAGGGGGGCATGTTTGCTTACGACAAGGTGAAGGCTGAAGTGGAGCAAATGTTGGCTTCTTTGAACCGGGGGACTTCTTTTAATATTTTGTTATACCAGGGCAAACGAGTGAAGGTTTATCAATCTGAGTTAGTGCAGGCGCGACCGTCCAATGTTCGTTTGGCGATTGAGTGGCTTGCTCCGCTCAATCGTAATTATAAAAATCTGGGTTTAAGTCGTAGCGCTGACAGTGCTTCTGTGATTCCAGGTAATGAACCGATTGCCAGTGGCGATATCAGCGCTTATGCCAAGGCTGTTCAGATAGCTTTGGAAATGGATGTGAATACGGTTTTTGTCATAGCTGGGGGTTATGTGCGAATGGCTCGGGCGATGCCACCAACGAAGACCCCGGCGGCGGCGGCAACTGCCCCCCAGGTGGACGCGAAGGAGCGGGCAGCGTGGAATAAAGCGGTGCAAAAAACCCGTGATTGGTTGAAACGGGAAAATGAGGCGCGACAAAAAAAGGGATTGGCTCCTAAGGTCGTGATTAACTTCGCCGCATTGGTCAGGCAGGTGACCGGGGCAAGTCCTCCGCGCGCACGGGGCGGTGGTGGTGGAGGGGGTGCCCGCAGTAAACCTCCTTACACTGCAGAAGAGGTCGAATTGCATGTCAAAAACCTGGTGAATAAATATTATCGCGAAGAGAACAAACCTTTGCCCCAGTTGAACCTGGTGCTGTTTTTGGGCAAGGGTGAGGATATTGGAGAATACAAGGATCACTTCCGCCGACTCACACGACGAAACAAGGGGAAGTTAAAAATCCTCGAAGGTCTGGAGGCGCTGAAGGATGTGACGGCTGAGCAGTGACAGTGGTGGGTGGATGTAGTCTTAGTCTTGCGTAGGCATAAAAAAGGCGCAGTAAGAACTGCGCCTTTTTTGATTTAACTTTGCTGAGAAAATTAGATTGGATTTATACGTTTTGAGTTTCTGCAACACCGGGGATAGCCAGCGGACGCACGGGAAGTTTGCCATCCAGGCTAAGGTTGTCCGGCACCAGTTTTTCAGGACTGTTGTTGATATCTTCCCAAGTGATTTTTTTGCCGGAGTAGGCGGCGTGACGCGCCATGATTCCCAGCATGGTGCTGCGAGCGACCCATTCCTCATCGCTGTGGCGTTTGCCGCTGCGGATCGAGGCGAAAAACTCATCGTGCTCAACTTGGTATTTGTTGGTTTTTTTGCGGCTGCGGAAACGGTAAGGGTTTTTGCCAACGATTTCGGCTTTTTTATCACCAAAGGTGGCGTTGCCGTCAGCTCCGATGATGTGGTCGAAGTTTTCCTTGTAAGTTCCTGCTCCATATTGGCTCCAGTCCACATGGGCGCGGGTGCCGTTTTTGTATTCGTAGGTCACGTGGTAGTGATCGAAAGTATTACTGACATTGTTGGGACGCTGGCGACCTCCCATGGCGGTGCAGGCAATCGGAATTTCGTCGTTCATGGCCCACGAGGCGCGGTCCACACTGTGGATGGCTTGTTCGACCAGGCCGTCTGCGCTGGCCCAGGTGTAGTTGTGCCAGTTTTTGAGCTGCCATTCGGTATCGCTCATGCCTTCAGGGCGGTCAGCTTCGGGTGGCATGGCGTAAGCGAGGCTGGCGTAGTAAGTGCTGTGCACCGCTTTGATTTCGCCGATGTCGCCGTTGTGAATGCGTTTGAACAGCTCACGGCCGTTTTGTGAATAACGGTAACAGAGGCCGCAGAGCACTGAGAGGTTTTTGTCTGCAGCGATCTTGCTGGTGGCGAGGAAATCCTTGATGCCTGCCACGTCAGTAGCGATGGGTTTCTCTACAAAAGTGTGGATGCCTGCTTCGATCGCAGCTTTGAACTGCTGTGGACGAAAGGCCGGAGGAGTGGTGAGCAGAATGACGTCGACGCCTGAGTCGATCACTTTTTTGTAAGCGTCGAGTCCGGCAAAGGTGTTTTGCACGTTGAATTTTTTTGGATTCTGACGAGCGATCAGGCGCATTTGCTTCATGATCTTGTCCTCGTAGAGGTCGCCAATGGCGGTGAGCTCGACGTTGTCATCGGCGGTCATCGCTTGAACGGCGGCACCTGTTCCGCGTCCGCCACAACCAACTAGGCCGATCTTGAGTTTTTTGGTGTCCTCAGCGCCAAAAGTGACACTGGGAAAAGCAAATTTTGAAGCTACGGCTCCAGCAGCCAGAGCGGTGGTGGTTTTACTGAGGAACGCTCGACGGGAAGCGTTTTCACTTGGTTTTGATGAATCTTGTTTGTTGTTCATAAATTATCAATGTTTGCGGGAATGTGGGGCAGGAATAATTCTCTGTCCAGTGGCATTCCTTGAAGAAGCGCGCAGTTGCCTAGAGTAGCAAGGTAAGAGTTTGACTGAAAATTCACAATAACTCCCTGTATTTTGAGCTTAAAGCGTTCTGAGAAGCCATTTCTATCTTACTTTTCCTATCATAGGGCTTGGATCATTGCTTGAGAAAGTGTAGGGGCTTGGCTAGTATTTTATCTTATGAAAGCATTGGTGAAAAAAGAAGCGACCCAGGGATTATGGCTCGAAGATGTGCCAGAACCAGAGATTGGGATCAATGATGTCTTGATCAAGGTGATCAAGACATCGATTTGTGGCACCGATGTGCATATCTATGAGTGGGATGAGTGGGCGCAAAAGACGATTCCGGTACCGATGGTGGTGGGACACGAATTTGTCGGGCGGGTGGCGGCGGTGGGTAACAACGTGCATGATTTTCACGAGGGAGAGATTGTCAGTGGAGAGGGACACATTGTTTGCGGGCACTGTCGCAATTGCCTGGCGGGGCGGCGGCATTTGTGTGCCGATACCAAGGGGGTAGGGGTGGATCGTCCGGGTGCTTTTGCGGAGTATCTTTCGATCCCGATGACCAATGTGTGGCATGCGGATCCGGAAATTCCCCTGGAGCAGATTTCTTGTTTTGACCCTTTGGGCAACGCGGTTCACAGCACTTTGGAATTTGATGTGCTGGGCGAGGATGTATTGGTCACAGGAGCGGGGCCGATCGGAATCATGTGTGTGGCGATTGCCAAACATGCCGGTGCCCGTCACATTGTGATTTCGGACATGAATGAATACCGCCTCGATTTGGCCAAAAAAATGGGAGTGAGTCTGGCGGTGAACCTGGCCAAGGGGGAGACAGTGGCGCAGGCTCAAAAAACGCTGGGCATGAAGGAGGGCTTTGATGTTTGTCTCGAGATGTCCGGTGCGCCACCCGCTTTGGGTGATATTGTCACCAATGCTTGTCATGGCGCAAAAATCGCCTTGTTAGGCATCTTGCCAAATAGCGCTAAAATTGATTGGAACTCGGTTATATTCAATGGATTGACGATCAAAGGGATTTACGGACGAGAGATGTATGAGACTTGGTATAAAATGACCGCGATGATTCAGAGCGGGATGGATATTTCGCCAGTGATCACTCATCGGATTGGTTATGAGGATTTTGAAGAGGGTTTTGCTGCAATGCGTAGCGGGCAGTCGGGCAAGGTGGTGATGGATTGGGAGTGAGTATTCAGGAGGTAGGAGATAATATTTAGAAAACAGAATTTATGTATCAGCAGGTTAAAGATTCTTTGGACGCGGCTTTGCAGGAAATCCGCGATAGTGGTTTGTGGAAAAGTGAGCGCACCATTGCCAGCCCGCAGGCGGCTCGGATTCGCTTGGCGCAGGATGGGCGCGAGGTGATCAATATGTGTGCCAACAATTATCTGGGATTGTCGGATAATGAGGAAATTAGTAAGGCGGCGTCACAGGCGATGGAGAAGTGGGGTTATGGTCTGTCCTCGGTGCGCTTCATTTGTGGCAAACAGGAGATTCATGAACAGTTGGAGGTCGAGCTGTCTCAGTTTCTAGGGACGGAGGATTCTATTTTATTCGCTGCGTGCTTTGATGCCAACGGCGCGGTGTTCGAGCCTTTGCTGGGTGCGGATGACGCGATCGTCAGCGATTCGCTGAACCATGCCAGCATCATTGATGGTATTCGTTTGTGCAAAGCCAAGCGTTACCGTTATGCTAATAACGATCTGAATGCTTTGGAGGATCAGTTAAAGCAGGCGAGAGCAGATGTGACCAAGGGACGGATCATGATCGCTACCGACGGGGTGTTCAGTATGGATGGCACGATTGCTCATTTGGATGGGATTTGTGATTTGGCTGAAAAATACCAGGCACTGGTGATGGTGGATGATTGCCATTCTACCGGATTCATGGGGAAAACGGGACGTGGCACTCATGAGCACCACGATTGCATGTCGCGGGTGGACATTTTGACTGGTACTTTTGGCAAGGCTTTGGGTGGAGCCAGCGGGGGATATGTCAGTGGGCGTAAGGAGATTATAGCGCTGCTGAGACAACGGGCACGGCCATATTTATTTTCAAATTCGCTGGCGCCGGCTATCTGTGGAGGTTCACTAAAGGCGTTGCAAATGTTATCGCAATCAACTGACCACCGGGATCGCTTGTGGAGCAATACGGTCTTTTACCGGCGTCGTCTGGAAGAAGAAGGTTTTACTATTCCCGGAAAAGAAGCGCCGCATCCGATCGTTCCAATTATGTTGGGAGATGCCAAGATCGCACAAGCGGCATCGGCGAAATTATTGGACAAGGGAGTGTATGCGATTGGTTTTTTCTATCCGGTGGTAGCCGAAGGCGCGGCACGGATTCGCACGCAGGTGTCTGCAGGGCATTCGGAGGCAGATTTGGAAGAAGCTGTGCAGGCTTTTGTGTCGGTTAGGAATGAGCTGGATTGGTGAATATACGAATAGAATTATTTAGGTGGATTCCTTTTAGATTACATTCATTTTAAACGGGAATCCCTGTTGTCGAGAATGAATGGGTTTGACTTTGACTTTATTACTGTCTAAAATCTGCAATTTAATAGGTGAATTTCTTTAAGGTTTAGAAGCGAAAAAATCCAGTGCCATGTTTAGGTCATTACAACTCTATAAAATTAGTGCGTCCGCAATAGCTATGTGCCTGCTGGTTGGCTGCAATTCAGATGAATATGACAAGGTGCGGGAGGAGAATACTAAGCTCGTCTCCGAGCTACGCTTGCTTAAAGAACAGCTTTATGAGCTGGAGAGCAAGAAACAAAAAGCTATGCAATTGGTTAGAGAAACTGAATTTGTGCAGAGAAAAGAAAAAGAAGCGAAGATTGCTATAACAGATATTGATGAATATCACAGCGCCCTGAAATCTGCCCTGGATTATTCCACGGCATTGTCCGATTCTTGGAAAACTGCTACGCGGAAATCTTTAATAGGGGAGCGTTTGGGTTTGTTGCGGGTGGATGGAGTAACTTTTTCTAATACAGAAATAGTTAAACTGAATAGCGAGGTGGTAACTTTAAAACACGACAAGGGGGAGGAAGAGTTTGAGCTTGCAGATTTGCCTGAACCTGCCAGAAAACAGTTGATTCATGAACCCACAATATTACTGGAATCTAAAATAGTTAATTAATCATGCAGCAGTTAATTAGAATGAAGTCCTTCTACGCGCGAGCTTCTTTTTTTATGAAGCAGAGAGGGATACAATATGTGTTGGTATTTCCCTTTGCGGTTAGCGTTTTGCTGACATCGGGGTGTTATGATTCCTACGGAGTGGCCGAGTTAAAGCTGGAGCAAGAAGATCATAAGGGCGCCATAGAGAGAGCCAAAGCATCGATAGAATCTGTTAGCAAAGAAATCGACGAAATGAAGTCGCAAGTAAGTGAAGCAGAGGAGCTTAAGGCTAGCTTGAAGCGGGTGGTGGACGATAATAGGATTTTCCAAAAAGAGATTGAAACTTATGAAGTTGAATTGCGCGGAACCATGGCTGTGTTGAAAGCATGTCAGGATGCTTTTAAGATCAAAGTTAACATTGAGAAGGGCAAAAAATTTAAATCAATTCGATTGAAAAACGGGAAGACAATAACCAATGCGGCATACAAAGGTTTTGGCGGCAAAGGGCTGAGTTTTTCCCATAGTGGCGGAGTGGGGGTATTTGCTTTAGAGCAAATGCCGGAAGAGATTGGCAAACATTTCATTTTGCCACCTCCCAAGCCTATAGAGGCCGTTGATCCGAAGTCTATATTGGCACGCAAACCAGATGCTTTGAAGACGTATGCTCAGATTCAAAAAGAAAAGGATCTCAAGCTAGATGCAGAATATGATGCTGTGGTGTTGAAGCAAAAAATGAGTGATGAGCAACGGGAGCGTGAAAAAGCTAAGCGGATAGCTGAGATGAATGAGAAGAGAAAACGGGTTGAAGCTCTGAGGGCTGAACTCACTCGACATGAATCGGCATATAATCAACATCTGAACACGGTAAGAGAACAGAAGTATGCATGGGATACTATGAATTTACCGCCCGCTAAGGCTGACAGGCAAAAAATTATAACTGGTTTTGCCAAAAAAGGTCGCACATTGTCACTCAAAATAGATGAGTTAGAGGAAAAACTCGAGGCGGCACAGCAGTAATTGTTTGATCATGAAAGAAGCATCCGCAGCCCGGCGGCAAAAGAGAAGAAGTATAGTAGCAGTTCGAAAGCTCTCTGAGGCACTAGTTTGATCAAGTGCCGCCCTAGCAGGATACCTGCTAGGATGCCGGGTAAGAGAGCGAGGTCAATTTTCAGGGATTCGGAGTTGATCAGGTTCAACTGGCCGAGAAAGGGGACTTTGAAGATATTGAGGAAAAGGAAAAACCGGGCTCCGATGCCAAGGAAATCATTTTTTTCTAGTTTGTGAACCAAGGCGTAGATCGAATAGACTGGCCCGGCTGCGTTGGCTAGAGTGGTGGAGACGCCAATCGTCAACCCTGATCCCCAGCGGAAATAACGAGAGTCGGGCAGGTGGGCGAGAAATTCGGAGCGTAGGGCACGGATCAATTGAAAGCTGATCATGCAGAGAATGATGCCACCGATGGTCTTTTTGGCTGCAGAGTCACTGAATTGGCCCAGCATCAACCAACCTAACAATACGCCACAGACGGCTGGAGCGACCAAGGGCAAAACCTGTTTCCATGAGGCGTGTTTGCGGAAGATGGGGTAGACGATGAGATCGCAGACAATCAGTAGGGGCAGCACCATGCCGACCGAAGCTTTGGCTCCGAACAACTCAGCCATGATGATCACATTGACGATGGCCAGGCCGGGAAAGCCGGTCTTTGATACCCCTAGTGAAAAAGCTCCGAATAGAGCTAATAGGTAGATATTGAGAGAGAGATCGGGCATCACTTCTATCTCGTAGCAGGGCTTGAGCCAGGGTTCAAGGCTGGTCAGTTGCTTTTTTGAATCGTGGCAAGTGTTATTTTGTTATGGGTGTGACCCCATTTTTTAGTGTTATTTTGTTATGGGTGTGACCCCATTTTTTCCATTTTTTGATTTTGCAGGTGCAGGAGGATGCGGGTGCAGAAAAGGCGGTGGTAAAGCCCTGCTTGAAATGAACCTTTTTGTAATGGCGCTTTTTGGCAGTTGTGAGTGAAAAAATAGCGGAAAAATGGTGGCAGCGGTGTAAAGGTGAGGGCAATCAATTCTAAGTATGTCTAAACAGGGAATTCTACTCGTTAATCTTGGCTCACCTGATTCCACGGATGTGGGAGATGTCAGGCGTTATTTGCGTCAGTTTTTGATGGATGGCAAGGTGCTGGATGCGCCTTATCCGATACGTTTTTGTGTGGTGAATTTTGCCATTTTGCCGTCGCGTCCCAAGGAGTCGGCGCAGGCTTATAAAAAGATCTGGCAGCCGGAGGGGTCCCCATTGGTGATATCGAGTCGGGCGATTCGCGATGCAATGGAAGAGCGTTTTCCTGATGCGGTGGTGGAGCTGGCGATGCGATATCAGAACCCATCGATTGAGAGCGCGGTTGGCAAATTAAAAGAGCAGGGAGTGAGTTCGGTCGCAGTGGTGCCGCTGTTCCCGCATTACGCGATGTCGAGTTATGAGAGCGCGGTGGAGCGGGTGAAGGTGGTGGCAAAAAAAATGGCTCCGGAGATGACTTTGAATGTGGTGCCGCCCTATTACGACGATCCGGATTACATTGAGGCCTTGGTTGACCGATCGGCAGAATTTTTAGCTCAGGACTACGATCATTTGCTGTTCAGCTTCCATGGCATACCTGAACGTCACCTGCAGAAATCGGATCCGGCGGGAGGGCACCTTCAGATTCCTGAAGGTTATTGCTGTTCGGAGGGAGATGCTTCTTTCGACACCTGCTATCGCGCTCAATGTTTCAAAACGATGGATGCTTTTGTTGAAAAGGCGGGCATTGCCGAGGATAAATATTCGCATTCTTTTCAATCGCGTCTAGGCCGGGAACCGTGGTTGAAACCCTATACTGATCATGTGATCGAAGAGCTGCCTGCCAAGGGGATCAAAAAACTACTGGTGATCTGCCCGGTGTTTATTTCGGACTGTCTGGAGACCATTGAGGAAATCGGTATGCGTGGCAAGGAGGACTTCATTAAGGCGGGAGGTGAGTCGCTGCAGTTGATTCCCTGTCTGAATGAACATCCGCGGTGGTTGGATGCCTTGCAGACGATCACGGAGCGGCATCTGGGCTAAGTTGATATTTGGGGTGCAGGGATGGGAAATGACGGGAACCAGACGCTGCCGATTTACGAGATTGAGGAAGCTTTGTGTGAGGCGCTCGCTGAGGGCGTTGATTGTCCGCGGGTGGTGATCGAGGCTCCAACGGGGTCAGGCAAGTCAACCCAGGTTCCCCAAATTCTACTAGATAATCACTTGTTGGGCGAAGGTGAGGTCCTGGTGCTACAGCCGCGCAGGATGGCGGCAAGGATGCTGGCAAAAAGGGTGGCGTGGGAGCGAGGGGGACGTTTGGGCGATGAAGTGGGTTATCAGGTGCGCTTTGAAAAGGTGATGGGATCCCGGACTAGAATCCGTTACGTGACCGAGGGAATTGTGCAGCGTCGTTTGATCAATGACGCTCGACTCGAAGGGGTGAGCGCGGTGGTGCTGGATGAATTTCATGAACGTCACCTGGATGGTGATGTGGTTTTGGCTCGCTGTCTGGATTTGCAGAACAGCACTCGCCCCGACCTGAAGGTGATCGTGATGTCGGCCACACTGGAGGGCGAAGGGCTACAAAATTATCTCGGTGAAAATTGTAAGCGTTTGGTTTCCAAAGGGCGTACTTTTCCAGTGGATGTTCTTTATTCGCCGAGCAAGCAACGTCATGGGGATCGGATTTGGGATCACACCGTTCGTTCCATCAAGTCATTTATAAAAAGCGTTGATAATAAAGGTAATGTATTAATTTTTATGCCGGGAGCGTATGAAATAAGGCGCACTATCAAGGCTTTGCAGGACAGCTCGCTGGGCTCTCTTTATCAAATTTTGCCACTCTACGGAAGTTTGTCTGCCCAGGCGCAGGACGACGCGGTGAGCGGGGGTAGCAGCGGTAAAGCTAAAATTGTGGTAGCGACAAATGTGGCGGAAACCTCGCTGACAATTGATGGGGTGACCCTGGTGGTGGACAGCGGTTTGGCGCGAATGTCGAGTTACGACGCAAAACGAGGTTTGCAGACCTTGATGGTGGAGAAAATTTCGCGGGCTTCAGCGGATCAGCGCGCCGGACGGGCGGGGCGCACCATGGCGGGTCATTGTCTGCGCCTGTGGAGCAATGAGGATCATGCGCGCCGTATGGCATCAACCCAGCCGGAAATCCATCGGATTGATCTGGCGGCGGTGATTCCAGGCTTGATGGCGGGTGGAGTGGAGGATGTAGCGGTTTTTCCATGGTATGAGCCGCCCCAGGCTGGAATGTTGGATAAGGCTCTGCAGCAATTGCGGAGCAGTGGTGTGATTGATCAAGAGTCGGGTAAGTTGACCGAGACCGGATGGAACTTAAGTCAGTTACCGCTCGACCCACGGCAGGGTTTGGTATTGCTGAAGGCGGCGGAGGCGGGTTGTCTTGAATTTTTTGCGGTGGTGATGGCGGCGACCCAGGGTAGTTCTTTGTTTTTAGGTCGCGGCAAGGCAGCGGTACAATTTGAGGATTATGTGATGGTGGACGATAGCTCGGATTTGTTGCCGATCTATCGAGCCTGGTGTGGCGCGCAGGTGGTGGGCTTTGATCCAGGTCGTTGTGATCACCTGGGGGTCAGAGCCAATGCGGCACGTGAGATTGGGCGCAGTGCGAATCAGTTTCTGAGCGCTGTAAACCCTTTGGTGGGCAAGGGGCAGGATCAATCTGGAGAGCCGAATGCGGAAGATCTGGCGCGTATTCTTCTCGCGGGTTATTCGGATCAGGTGGGGCGTCGTTTGAGCGAATCAACCTTGTCATCCGTGGTGGTGGGGAACCGGCGAGGTTTGCTCGACAAACAGAGTGTCTTGGCTCAAAAGGCTTTTGCCAAAAGCTTGTTTTTGATAGGCGAGATGACGGAGGTCGAGGGCAAGGAGGTGCAGGTGAGGTTGAATCTGGCGACACAGATCGACAGAACGCTTTTGGAAGAGATGTTCCCCGATGATCTGGTGAGTAGAGTGGCGGCGGAATACGATGAGTCTTCGCGCCGGGTGGTGGCTAAAAATGAGATCCGTTTTCGTGATTTAGTGCTGGAGAGCAAATCATCGGGCCAGGTTCCGGAAGATCAGGCGGCGTATCTATTAGCGCAGCAGGTTGGTGCGGGTAACCTAATTTTAAAAAAGTGGGATAACTCTGTTAATCAATGGATTGCACGAATTAATACGTTTTCTCGCGGTATAGAAGAGATGCAGGTTTCACCGATTGACGAAGAGGCAAAGTTGTTGATTTATGAGGAAATCTGTCGCGGAGCGAGTTCCTATCGAGACATCAAGAACCGGGAGGTGAAGCCGGTTTTGAAAGGCTGGTTGTCCGCTGCCCAGAAGTCGTCACTCGATCACTATGCGCCTGAGCGGGTGAGATTGTCAGAGCAACGAAAAGCCAAGGTGATTTATCACGAAAAAGAGAACCCTAAGATATCAGTGGTGATCCAGCAGCTTTTTGAGATCAAACAAACGCCCGTTTTGGGAGATGGGCGGATTCCGTTGCGGGTCGAAATCCTGGGGCCGAATCAGCGCCCGGTACAGATCACGGATGATCTGGGGCGCTTTTGGAAAACCAGTTATGCGGATGTGCGCACGATGTTACGCGGGCGTTACCCAAAACACGCCTGGCCAACGGTCGAAGAATTGACCGGGAGCCAGTAAGCTAGATTTCAGCAACGAGTCGTTTACTCAGCAGTGCCGCCGCCAGAGTTGCCGAGCTCTGAATATTCGGGAGGCAGGGCATTGGCAAAACGGGATTTGTCGATCGCTTTCATATAGGCTTCGATCGGATCGACATTGCCGCTGAGCATTTCTGCCCAGATGGCATCGTCCATGAATTGCATACCGACATTTTGCCCACCAGTGATGATGTCCTGAAGTTTTTGGGTGGCACCTTCACGGATCACAGCTCCCACGGCGGGAGTGGCGACGAGAATTTCGTTAACTGCTACCCGGCCTTGTCCACCAGTTTTTTTCAGTAATAACTGGGCGAGCACGCCGCGCAAAGAAGCGGACAGCATGGTTCGCACTTGTGCTTGTTGATCGGAGGGGAAGACGTCGACCAAACGGTCAACGGTTTTACGGGCATTATTGGTGTGCAAGGTGCCGAAGACCAACAGTCCGGTTTCGGCAGCGGTCAGAGCCAGGGATATGGTTTCCAGATCGCGCATTTCCCCCACTAGAACGATGTCAGCATCTTCACGCAAGCAGGCGCGCAGACCATCGGCAAAGGATGGTGTCTGGATCGGCACTTCACGTTGACTGATGATGCTTTTTTTGTTGTTGTGAACAAACTCAATGGGCTCTTCGATGGTGATGATGTGACGCGAATAATTGGTATTGATGTAGTCAATCAAAGCCGCCAGGGTGGTTGACTTGCCTGAGCCGGTTGGTCCGGTGACCAATACCAGTCCACTTCTCAAATCTCCGAATCTTTTGACTACTTCGGGAATGCCCAGTTGCTCCAAAGTGGCGATTTTGGTGGGGATCAAACGAAAGACGGCTCCGAGGCCATTTTTTTGTTTGAAGAAGTTACAACGAAAACGTGAGTCGGCATCCATTTCGTAAGCGAAATCGAGGTCGCCACTTTCCAAGTAATTTTCGAAAGCCTTGGGATCGCATATTTCCGCCAACATGCCTTTTAGAGATTCGTGCTCTAGGATGCCTTCGGAGATGGGCTGCAGGGCTCCGTGAGCTCTTATTTTGGGTGGCTGGCCTTCACTGAGATGAAGGTCGGAAGCTCCTGCTTGAATGAGGTGCTGAAAGTATTGATCGATGACTGCCATGGGGAAAAAATTTGAGATTAAAAATTTGAAATTAAAAGCGTCTTTAGTCCTAGTCTTCGACCCCCAGCGATCGACGCATTTGAATGGGATCAACGGCGCGACCGATGGCTTCTTCTGCAGCCACCGTGCCTGCTTCGACCAACTCGATGAGGGAATCGTCGAGTAGTCTCATGCCGACGTTTTTGCCTGTTTGCATGATGCCAGGCAGCATGAAGGTTTTGCCGTCACGAATGGTAGCGGATACCGCCGGAGAGTTGACCAGGATTTCCAGAGCAAGCGCCCGTCCATCACCGTCGGCTTTGGGCACCAGTTGTTGACTGATGATGCCGCGCAAAGATTCACTGACCATGATGCGGATCTGTTCCCGTTGTTCAGTCGGGAACACATCGAGGATACGGTCGAGGGTTCGGGCTGCGCTTCCAGTGTGCAGGGTAGCGAGCACCAGGTGACCGGTTTCCGCTGCGGTGATCGCCAGTGAAATGGTCTCTAAATCGCGCATTTCCCCCACCATGATGATATCCGGGTCTTCACGCAGAGAGGCTCTGAGTGCGGCGCCAAAAGATTCGGTGTGGGTGTGGATTTCACGTTGGTTCACATGGCAAGCATTGGAGTCGATGACGTATTCGATCGGATCTTCCAAGGTGATGATGTGATCGGTGCGCGTCGCATTGATCTCGCTAATCAAGGCTGCCAGAGTCGTTGATTTACCACTGCCGACAGAACCGGTGACTAAAATGAGGCCATTATGATACTGGAGCAGGGGTTTGATGGCTGCGGGCAGTCCCAGGTCTTCCATGCTGCGCAGCGAGGTGCTGATCACCCGAAAGACCATTTCCCAGCCGAGACGCTGTTTGATCACACTGGCTCGAAATCGGCCAAAATCGGTGTCGTAAGCAAAATCAACGTCGCCGGTTTCCTCTAGGCGAGCCAGTTCAGCAGGAGGTAAATAGGTTCGGGCAAGATGCTCGCATTGTTCAGGTGTGATGTGGTCGGCATTTTCCCACAGTGGTTGCAAACGACCGAAGCGCCGCCAGGAAGGCTGGCAGGTAGGGGACAAGTGGACGTCCGAGCAGTCATACTGTTGCGCCAGTTTTAAATATTCATTAACATGGTCGAGGACGGCAATGGTTCCGGTATCTGACATTTTGGTTTAAGCGTGTTGTGTGGTTAATAAAAAGGTTATTTATCGAGGTCTTCTTGTCGAGCTTTCGAAATATTGGCGAACCATTGTTCAAATTCTTTTTCTACGGCTTTTCTCAAAATGGGCTTGGACAGCCGGATTATTTGCTTTCCAGCGATTCCAAGCAAGCCAAAAAGTGCGCCTTTGCGATCAGAAGGTGGTTTTTCTTCATGGTCGATGGCAGACGAAGAGCGAAACGGGCTCAAAAGGTTTTTTGCAACCAGTAGACCTGCTAAAACCCCGCCGCCAATCCACCAATAGCGATAAGCATGAAAGGAGGCTTCCAATTTTCTTGATACATTGAGAATGTCCCCGAGTTGCGACGCATCCCGGTTGATCTGCAGGCGAGATTGATCGAGCTTGGCGATCAATTGCTCCCGTTTGCTTAATGTTGGCGTTGTCGATCTTCGAGCCATTGACGGTCTTTTTCTATTTCTTTAAGGGAATCTCTAAAAGCAGTTTGAGATAAGCGCTTTTTAGCGATGATTAAAAGCAGAAAAGCTACAAAGAGGTGAATGCCTCCGGTAACCAATACTACTTTGGGCCATGACCAATCAAAATGAATGGTGAGCATGCCGATCGCACCGGTGAGCAAGGTCAGATAGGCAAGGGCAAAAAATAGGAATGCGGTTAAGATCACAAAGAGCTTGAACAGCAGCTCCCCGCGAATTTCCTTGGCTTCGAGCTGGAAGAGGCTGAGGCGGGCAAGGATGTGATCTGTAAATGCCGCCAGCGTAGAGGCCGTCAGATCTCCCAATCCCTGGCGGGCAGGGGGTGGTGTTGAATTGTGATCCTGTGGAGGCCGCCCCGTGTTCATATTATGAAAAGTGCTGTTAAAGCAAGTTTGCCCGCAGCGTTAATTTTCACGAAGGTTGGAACGACACACAACGCGATGACAGAATTGGAATTTTATTCTACGCTGAGGAAAATGGATGTGTCAGAGCAGTGTAATCTAGCGTAAGACACGACCGATGATGAATCCCAGACCAACGGCCAATAAAATGGATTTGGTTGGGTTCTGGCGCACGTAGCGTTCGCCTTCTTCTTTGTAGTCATCGATGCGCTCTTTGATGTCGCCCCAGTTTTCATCTGCATAATCGCGGAATTGATCAACATTGTCAGTGGCGGAACTTCTGAAATTCTGTGCGGTTTCTTCTGCTTTGTCCCGTATCCGGCTAGCTTGTTCCTTGGCGCTGCCTTTCAGCTCTTCGGCTTTCCGCGTAGCGGCGGCTTTGAGTTCCTCGGCTGCTTGAACGGCGTGGGCTCTGCTGGCTTCTAGGTTGTCGCTGACGGTATTGCCTGCTTCTGTGGTATTTTCTGCGCTCATGATGTGATAAAATTTAGTGACTCGCCAATGGGTTGAGGGAGCCTGATCGTAGTAGTGAAAAAATAGTCATATTTTGCATCAAAAGCAAGCCTATTCAGAAGATAGGGAAGCTTATGAATTCGGCTGAGAATCGATCCAGTCTCTGATTTTACAGCGGGTCATGTCATACGGGGAAAAAGTGACGGTTACCTCTTTACCGATAGGGGAAAGCGGGGCTTCGGGGTCGTTGTGGTGCAGTACGGCCAAGGCATGATAACCGTTGTCCATTTCGATTTCGAAAAGGCGGCTGGTTTCGTAGATTTTACGGATAACTCCGTTGGCGGTGATGGCGGGACGTTCAGACATGACTGGATTTTAATCTTTAACCAATATCAATCCAGCGCACAAGTGGAGATAATGGGGCCAGTCCGTCTTGATGCCAGAATAGGGATGGTTGTTGGGCTTTTCCCAAGGGGCAAATTCGGCTGGCGCCCAAATGAAGTAGGGAGGGGAAGTGTTCTTCTCGAAAAGGATGGACGGCTATACTGCTGAGATGTGGGCGTACCAGAAAAAGTGCTTGTGTTAAATCCATGCTTTTTGGCAGCTCTTTGACAAATACCACGCGGTTTAAAGGTGATACGGCAAATTGCGGTTCTTTTTCATAGATGACCGTCCAATCCGTGCAGCCTTCACTGGTCCAGAGTTTTACGCTGGGGTCATTGGTCTGACGGAAATCATAGGAATCCCTCAATGCGGTGATGGCGGCATTTTCTGCAGCGGAGAGTTTGCTTCGAGGGCAGTGCTGATTGAAGTGTTGCATCTCTTTTGCCAATTCGGAGGCAAATTGGAGAGCATCGGTGTGTTCGCCTGTAGCCACGTATATGTCATGGGGAGACAAGCAGCCTTGTTGGTCGAAAAGCGAAACGTCGCGGGCGGCTAGCTGGGCGGCATCTTTGTTTTTGTCGTCGAATATCACAGTGAAGCTGATGCGGTGTCCGTGGGCAATGAATATTTGGCCAGGGCGAGTCTGCTGACGGAAGTGTTGGATGGTTTCGTCACTTCCAAAAACGATCACTGCCTGACTGCTACGCAACCATTCGTCGGGCAGCTCATTATTCACTTCGACGAGTTTTTTTAAATTTGCCGGTAACGCTTCGATGAAACTTAATAAGTCAGGCAGGTCGGCGGAGGGGAGTTTGACCCGATTGTGGGATCCCAACAGTAGGCCCCGGATTAGAGACTGAATGCCCGCCATCGCTGTGTTCCCGGCAATGATGTGAAGAATAGTCCTAGGTGCGAGGGCAAGGCATTGCAGGTCGCCGTGATCTTGTGGGCTGTCAAGGATCCGGGAGTGGCCGAGCTCTTGTTCAACGAGCGCGAGAAGTTCGTCGCAACTGACTCCGTCGCAGGCTTGACATGCTCCAATCGCTCTAGCGAGAGCAGAGGCTCTATCAGCAGTAGTCATTGTTAGCGGATACGTTCTTGAGAGAGCGAGACTCTTTGCACGTCGAATTTTAATCGGATGTGTTTCAAGTGGGATTCGTCAGCGGCCAGAATAAATCTAACCGGAGTCCATAACATGGGTTTGAGCCGGGTAACAATGGGCACTTTAAAAGCTTTCAGGTTTTTGTTCCATAGGTTGAAACGCAGGTTGAAGTTCTGTGGGCTTTCATCAGCGGTACGGGTGGGTGGAGTTCCCCCAAACAAACCGCTGAGCTCTGCCCGGGTAATGGTGTAACCCAGAGGGTTGCCGATTCGGGCATGAATCAACATGCCGCCTTCTTGCCTCTCCGCACTATCGATCGTCATTAGAAAAGATCCGTAAGGGGATTTCAGCATCAGAGCGGATTTGGAATCTATGCTGGTGATGGCAAATTCGGAGAGTTTCTTTTTTTCACTCAAGTAGGCTCGTTTGACGCTCATCGAGAGCCGTAGCAATTCAACCGGAGAGCCATTACTGTTTCGAGGTAAGTTGAAAGCGGTTTTGGTCCAATTATTGGGTTGCAATTCAGTGTCGACGGTGACTTGGAACGGAGTTAGTGTTTTCTGCCAATCGTCGAGCCTTTGGCTGAACAGTTCATATTGCTCGCCGGGTTTCAATTCCGGAGCGTTGGAGCCAAAATCACCTTTCAGTTCAAACTGTTGCACCGTCAGACCAATTGTATTGCCTAATTGAATGTGGGTGCGGAACCCTCCGCCGGGGATGGCTTCGAGATCTTCTAGTCTGACTAAAAAGGTTCCATGGCCGGTTCGGATGGGGGCGTGCCCCTGACTGCCAATCTTGAGGTACGCCAGAGATTCACGCTGTTGTTGGGCTTTGGCGATTTGCGCCATACCTTTTTCCACTCGTTTAAAACGTTCGCCTTGTTGCAACACCGCATTGGCCGCTTGTTCTTTGGCGTCCGAGCTTTGCTGTTCGGTGGTCTCAATACGGTGAGTGAAATTGTCGGTGCGCTCGCTTTCACTTTGAACGCGGTCTTTCAAATCCCGGAAACTGCTTTTTAATGCCAGCAGTTCTTTTTCCAGCACTTTGATTTTTTCCGCTTCTTCTTCACATCCGGAGGTGATGAATATAAAGCTGCTGATAACCAGTAATTTAACGCCCCGTTGTAACCTGGGTGATTTCCAGCACTGACACAAGTAGGTCACTAAGTTACTGATTCTGGAAACAAAATAAAACATGTTGGTGGCAAGGTAGCCGAGCTCTGCATTCGGCTCAATACGCAAATTTAAAGGAGGTTTTAAAAAAAATATCCGAGCAGGGCGATGAAAAACAACCAAATGGCGACATTGAGCAAAGTAACCCCAATGAGGGTGATGATGATGAAGATCAGTGGCCACCAGGTTCCTTCTGATTGGTCGCCGTGATGGCTTTCCAAAAAATGTTGCATCATCGCGTAGTTGCGTGAATTGGATTTGAAATATGCGGAAAAGGCATCTCCAAGCAACGGAATGGCTCCGATCACGGCATTCAAAAAAACGTTGCCTGACATTTTAAGCAATAGTTTGAAGGGCAATCCATGTCGGCTGGCATCAGCCAGTAGAAAACAAGCGATGATCGAAGGCAATATTTCACCGCCGCCTGGGATCAGGCCAAGGATCGGGTCGAGTCCAATACGAAATTTTGTTCCTGGAACTCGAATCAGTTCATCTAAAACCCAAGCTATTTTGCGTGAGGCCGGGCTAAGTTTGGATGCCCTGGGCTCAGTAGGTAATGAGGTTTTGTCAGCCAATGCGGGAGTTTGAAAATTAAGGGTTCAGGGATTTTTGATCTCCAATAGCATCTGTGCGTTGGAGTTGAACCGTTCGAGAAAGGACAACAAGCGCTGCATGGCTTCTTCCGGTTTGTGACCGGAAAGTCCTCGACGAATGATTTGGATTTTCTCCAACATATGGGGCGCAAGCAGCAGTTCTTCGCGTCGGGTACCGGATTTATTGATATCCACTGCGGGGTAGATGTAATTCTGGGCGATGTGGCGGTTGAGCACCAGTTCCATGTTGCCAGTCCCTTTGAATTCCTGGAAGATGGCGTCGTCCATGCGGCTATTGGTTTCGATTAGAGCCGTGGCGACGATGGTCAGCGACCCGGCTTCACGAGTATTGCGGGCTGCCGCAAAAAGTTTGCGCGGGATTTCCAATGCACCTACCGAGAGGCCGCCGGAAGCGGTGCCACGTCCTTTGCCTTTGGTGGCATTATTAAAAGCGCGCGCCAGTCGGGTGATGGAATCCAATAGAATAAAAACGTGCTTGCCGGCTTCGACCAAACGCTTGGCCCGTTCGATAGCGAGCTGGGCGATGCGGGTGTGATCCTTCACATTCGAATCATTGGAACTGGCCATGACTTCGGCACCAGGCAGAGAACGTTGGAAATCGGTGACTTCCTCGGGACGCTCGTCCACCAGCAGAACGATGAGGTGAACCTCGTCTTCGTAGTTTTCGAGCACCGCTTCGGCGATGTGCTGTAATATAGTGGTCTTGCCGGTTCGTGGAGGAGCAACAATCAGTCCACGCTGACCGCGACCGATGGGAGCCATCATGTCAATCACTCGGGTGGTGTAACGATCCGGCCTAGTTTCCAAAGCGTAGCGTTTGCTAGGATTGATCGCGGTGAGCTCTTCGAAATAAGGCAGGTTATGATAAACTTCCGGCGGGCCTCCGTTGATCTCAAGCAATTCGGTTAATTGGGGTCCTCGATTGCCTTGCTGGGACAGGCATTTGACTTGCACCCCATCGCGCAAACCGTGAACACGAACGATCTCAGGCGTGATGAACACGTCATTGGGGGACTGCTGATAATTACGATTTTGCTGACGTAGAAAACCAAAGCCTTTAGGGGAAATTTCTACTAATCCAGTCGCTTCGACCGGAGGTCCGGGATCAATGGGTTCGCGTTGTTTCTGACGAGGTTGGTTTCTTCTCTCGTCGCCATTTTCTTCATTACGATTGCCGCGTTCATTGCGATCACCACCATTGTTGTTACGGCGCCGGTTGCGGTTGCGTCCGCCACGACCCTTGTTATTCCCTCTACGGTTCTGGTTTCTGCGTGAGTCATCCCTGGAGTCAGAGCCTCGACGGTTGGAGTGCTGTTTGTTTTGCCCCCGGTCTGAATTGCCCGGCCCTTCGAGAGTGACATTGTCCGGTTGGCGATCTTCGACTGGTGAGGCATTTTGTCGTGGCCGGGAATCGTTGTTTGATCGGCGGTTATCCGAATCGTTGTTCGAACGATCACGCGATTCTTCACGCGATTCCTCGCGAGCTTGGGTTTTGCCATCGGATGAATCCGGGGTCGCTGCTTTGGCACGCTTACGTTTTGGAGCTTCTGCTTTTGCAGTCGGAGTTTTAACCTCAGTAGCGCCACGCTCATTGTCACGGCTATCGTCTTTGCGAGGTTTACTGACACGCGGCTTGCTAGCCGTTTTTTTACGCACCTTTTTAGCCGCGGTGTCCTTAGCCGCTGAAGCGGGTTTTGCCGCAGGGCTGGTAGTAGAATCGGATTGTGATTCGCTCATGTTGATAGTTGAAATTTACTAAAAAAAAATGATGGGTGACAGGCCATTGGGTCAGATCAGAGCCTCGAGAATGTCGTCAGCTATTTCAAAAGTGCCGAATACGCTGATGGTATCGTCGTAATCATCAAGGGCTTCATACAAGCGCAATACCTGGGATGCGATCGATTTGTCAGTGATCTCGATCGGGGTGCTGGGGATGAAAATCAGGCCTTGGGATTTCAATTGCAGTCCACCGTTGCGCAATTCTTCGGCCACTGCATTCAATTGATCGGCAGCGGTGAGAATGATGTGTTCGCCATCATCCGTGCTGACGTCGTCAGCACCAGCTTCGAGAGCTTTTTCGAAAATTTCCTCTTCTCCGATGAGCTCGGCGTCGATGAGGATTTCTCCCTTTTTATCAAACATGTGGGCCACAGTGCCAGCAGTGCCCATATTGCCGTTGTTTTTATTAAAAGCACTGCGGATGTCTGCGGCCGAGCGGTTTTTATTGTCAGTGGCCACTTGAACCAGCAAACCTGCTCCGCCAGCTCCAAAACCTTCGTAGGTGATTTCCTCAATCGTTCCTCCATCGAGGTCACCGGTGCCTTTTTTGATCGCTCGATCAATGTTATCCTTCGGCATTGATTGGGATTTGGCGCTATCGATGGCTTGGCGCAGACGAGGGTTCATGTTGGGATCTCCGCCGCCATCGCGTGCGGCGATGGCGATTTCGTGCGCAAACTTACTGAAGACTTTGCCCTTTTTGGCATCCTCCTTAGCTTTGATATGCTTAATCTTTGACCACTTGTTGTGTCCTGACATCGATCCTGAGCTGTCTGAGTTTTAATTGATCCGGCTCTTTTAAAAAAAGCCGCCGGCATGTTGAGACTAACAAATACAAATACTTGTAAACGAATGTATGAAATAAATGATTAATGCAGAGAAGAACCTGAAGTTCTAACTGAACAAGATTATTTCACTTATTGAACGGGGGACTTAGTTTAAAAACTTGACCTTCCGTGCAAGAGCAGTGAAACCCGGTTCTGAATTTTGAATCAATGACCTGATGGGCACTGTTGGAGTTTCAAGGAGCGAACCGACCCCTGATAGGACAATAAGACGTTCTATTGCCTATGGTGCAAGCCTTTTTTGCGTATTTTTTGCTCGCTGCCATTAGCGGCATTTTGCGTGGGTTTCGAGTCAATCGAGCGATGCTGCCGTAGCCATTGGACAAGCGATGCCTGATATTGGATACTGAACTCATGAAAAAAACTTATACCGTGAAACGCCTAGGTGGAGAAACCGGGAATTCAAAAAATGAGATCGATTCACCCCTGCCTGCCGCGTCATGGGCAGGGGCGGAGGTGCTGGCGGATTTCGCCTTTCCTTGGACGGATGCCAAAGCTCCTGAAACCGTGTTTCGCGCTTTGTGGGATGAGCAATATTTTTACTTTCGCTATGAAGTTCTGGATTTGGATTTGGTGCTGGGAGAGGGGATTGATTCGATGGAAAAGGTCATGGGCTCCGACCGTGTAGAGATTTTTTTCACCACATCAGATGATTTGAAACTGTATTATGGCTTGGAAATGGATCCGCGTGGGGAAATCCTGGCTTACGAGACGCGATATCACCGGCAGTTTAATTGGGACTGGACTTGTCCCGGCCTGCAGGTGTGGCCCAGCTTGCAACTAACGGGTTATGAATTAGAAGGGCGCATTCCCTTACAGACATTCCGGGATTTGGGCTGCTGGTTCGAAAAAGGCGGACAAGCGTGTTTGAAAGCCGGTTTATTTCGCGCGGAATTCAGTCATGTTGAAAATGCCGGTGCCGTGGATGAAGATTGGATTTCCTGGGTCAATCCAGGAGGAGATGTTCCGGATTTTCATGTGCCTGCCGCATTTGGCGAATTGCAGTTTGTAGCAGATTGATCATCGGCTCTATTTTGGTGAGCATTAAGTGACATTAAGTTTAAATGTATTTGCCCGGCTTTACTCACGGTGGCGTTTGATGGCCGCAGTGAGTTCCTGAATTTCCTTTTGTTTGTCGGCGATTTGTCTATTGTGTTGGGTGAGCATTCCTGGGTTTGTTTGCTCTCCTTTGATTTCTTTTTCCAATAGAGCAATGCTTTTTTGCAGCTGGCTGATCCTTTCTAAGCGAGTTTGGATGTAGGGCGGGTTATTTCTGGCAACAGCGGGCACCAGCTTTTCATCGGTTTTTGCCAAAGGCAGTTGCTCGACATATTTCCTGTCTTTGGGATTTAATTTACTTAGCGGGTATGAGAAGAATTTTGAATCTTTTACGCGGGTAAATTCAACATGTGTAGCGGTACGTCCTGTAATGTTGACGGCGATGGGGGATCCGTCTTTGGGATCGCTGAAGGTGCGTGCAATAGGGTATTTTGTATTTTTAGTGCACGCAGAAATGCTAAATAGGAGAGCAATAAACATGCATGCGCACAAGTTTTTTTGACGAGAGGGTGAGATTAATGGCTGCATGTTTTTCATCGTTGCGGTTGATCCCATATAAAGTGTTTGAGTCGAATGTAATCAGCGAGTTTGGCTGCTTCAATTGCTCTCGGGCTGCCTGAGTTAGCCAGGCTGTCAGCTATATGAATGGCGTTTTGCCATTCTTTTTTCTCGCGGAAAAGTCGTATGGCGCCCAGGCCCGCGCGGAAAAACCAATCCACTTGAGCAACGGGAGCATTGGTATTGGTGCTCTTGCTAAGGCGGTCACTTTTCACCACATCATGGTAGGTGCTCAGGGCGTCATCCACGCGGCCCAGGCGCTCCAGGCATTTTGCCTTGCGCACCGCTGCTTGATTGCGCCAGGAAAGGGAGGCTTTACTCTCACTGAGGATGCTGTCGAATGAATGAATGGCGTTCAATAGCAGATCCGTATCGTTGTTTTTAGCAGTAGCTAGATTGAACATGGCTTGTCCCCGGTCAGCCAATACGGCTAACCTCAGCTCGGTAGGTGCAGCAGGCTGGTGCTCGAGGATGCTGTCGAAAGCGGCAATGGCATCATCAAATTCATCGAGCTTTAATTTGAATATGCCTTGTTCATGACGAGCATACAGGGCTAATGGTGTGGATTCGTTTTCGGCGAGTTTGCCCCATAATTCAATCGCCCGTGCTTGGTCCGCACCTTGTTTAGAGAGACTGGCAGCTTTGCCGGCAGCAAAAAGAGCCGGGGCGGCCAGGGGGGAGTCGGGGTGATAGGCGGCGACTTGTTCCAGGGTGTTGATGGCTTGAAAGTAGTCTTTTTCTTGATAATAAGCGGCTCCTAGTTTCATTCTTATTTCCGCGGATCTTTGCGAGCGAGGCCAGTGATCAAGGTAGCGTAGAGCTTGTTCGATGATCCCAGAGTGATTGCCGTCGCTCTCTTCAATCCAAACCGCAATGTAGTCTAGAGATTCCTGCTGTTGCTGGGACATGGTAACTTCTGCTGCGGCTTCCAAATGTTCTCTGGCGGAAACCGGCTTGGGGGGAACTTCGTTGAGGTAGAGTTCAGCAAGTGCTAGATGAGCGTCTGCGGTGCGCTCAGCTTGAGGGTTTTTTTCCAGGAAAAGTGCCAGCCGGTCAAAAGCCTGCGTGACGGATTGAGGAGCGAGGAAAAGGGCTTGTTCAAGCAGTAACTCAGCTTGTAAGTTTTGGTTTTTTCCTTGTTCTAATAAATGCTGGTATTGGCGGAATGTCTTGTCGTCATTTGCATGCAGAGCTGTCAGCGCCACGTTGAAGGATGCCGGGTCAGATGAGTTTCCCTGACTCTTGTTCGCATTGTTTTCAGCTGCACTGAACTGGCTTTCAGCTTTAATATAATCGCCTTGCTTGAAGGAGGCCAAAGCTTGCAAGAAGGTGAGCTGAGGAAGCAGCGCGGAGGGCGCATCAGCTAGACGCATCTGCTTTAGCAGTGCTTGCGCTGGATTGAGTTTTTTCTGAGCGATGAGAAGCTCTGCAATCCTCAGTTGAGCCCGGCTGATCACAGGATGGCTTGGATGTTGTCTAACAAAATCCTCAAGTTCTTTAACTGAATCCTGGGCAAGGTGGAATTGGGCGTAAGCTTGCCGTTCGGGATGGATGGCGTCTTCATTGGCCCATTGTTTGAGGTTTTGATGGATTTCGGTTTTTGAAAGTGCGCCGTTTTGAAGCAATTGATCAAAGGCTTGGTAAAGGAAGGGGGTGTCCGGGTGATCTTTGATCAGATGTAAAAAATGACTCAGGGCTTGCTCCTTTTGCTTGATAGCCAAGTAAGCTTCGCCAAGTAATAATACTGCTTTTTGATGAGTTGATTGAAATGCGGGGTTTTCATTTTTGCGCAAATTTTCAAGGTAAGCAATGGCTTTGGGGAAGTCGCTTGATTGCATCGCAATACGAGCCCGCAGGTAAAGAAATGCATTTTGATCGATGAGGGATTGGCTGTCATTTTCGTGCGAACCTAGTAAAATTGTAGCCGCTGCTACGTCTTGGTTCTGAAGTTCGAATTGCGCACCGGTGAGACGAACCCGCGCGGACATTTCAGGGTCGGTTGTGTCGAGTAGGGGCTTGAGCAAGTCCCGTGCTTCGATCAGTTTTTTTTGCCTGGCTTGGTTCTGTGCCAGAGCAAGCGTTGCCCACTCATGATAAGGGTGATGTTTAAAGTCGTCTTCAGTGAGAAGCTGCTGAAATTCTTTTTGGGCTGAGGCAAGGTTGCCGTTTTCTGTCAGCGCCAGAGCATTCCAGAATCGAGAGGAATTGCTTTTTTGCAATTCATCATGGAGGGAAAATAAAGCTATGGCTTGCTCGTATTTTCCGTCACGCACCAAGGCTTCCAACAATAGTTGAAAGGTCTGTTGTCGATCCTGTTGCCCGGTTGATGGACCGTCTTGATTCAGTAACCGTTCTAGTTTTTGTGCCGCTAAAGCCGGTCTGCCATCACTTAATGATTGAACCGCATCCCTGAATTCCGTGGAGGTTTCGGCAGATGAAAACCCGGGGTTGAGGAGCAAAAATATAGCCGACAGGCACGGGTATAGCCTGCTTTTATTGAGAGTCAGCAGATGGTGAAATAGATAAAACAAAGACGTCAAGTGGTCGGGTGGGAGTGAATGTAGCTGAGAACCTTACTGTCATCATCACCTGCAGCCCATACCAGTCTCAGAAAATCAGCAGGAGCGATGTCATGGGTTCTGAGGAAATGGCGATCCCCGCCACAGCCAAACATGCTTTCGGGATGCAGTTCGCCGCGCAGCTTGGCACGTGCTTTGGCTAGTATTCTAGGTAGCCAGACAAGACCTTCAAGCTCGGCATCTTTTGCAGG
This sequence comes from Verrucomicrobiota bacterium, assembly GCA_045046875.1. Lineage (GTDB taxonomy): Bacteria > Verrucomicrobiota > Verrucomicrobiia > Verrucomicrobiales > DEV007 > JAADHD01. The sequence continues at coordinate 41,052 of JASFYY010000004.1, forward strand.
CAGGTCACCGGAGCGCACATGGGGCTCGCTGGTTTTGCCATGTTGCACGACATCGAGGTAGTCGCGACGAACGGAAGCGATCATCAGCGCAGTGGTGGGCGCGGGATCGTTGTGGACAGCGCAATCTTCGACATAATCAAAAAACTCCAAAGGCTGGTAACCGGTGGACTTGAGAAAGTCATGGTCACTCTCATCATACCAATGGTTGTGATCCTTGTCGTCGGCGCGATAGCTGGAGAGGCAGCGTTCAAAGAGGTTGTTGAAGGTGAAATCCCAAGTGTAGTTTTGCATGATAAATAGCGGGTTCTGCGAATCGAAAGTTAGCGACTGAGTTCAAGCATTCTTTGCAGCGGAGCTTCGGCTTGTTGGCGGGTTGTTTCCTCCATGGTGACTTCCGGGCTGAGATTGAGCAGGCAGTCGTGTAATTTTTGCAGCGTATTCATTTTCATGAATTTGCAATCAGCACAGTTGCAGCGGTCAGTAGGGCCGGCGATCAAGTTTTTATCAGGCGCTTCTTTTTGCAAGCGGTGCAACATGCCACTCTCAGTGATGACGATGATGTTTTTTGCCAGGCTGTCACGACAGAACGCGATCATTTTTTCTGTGGAGCAGACTTCGTCGGCAAGCAAGCGAACGGCAGTGGTGCATTCGGGATGGGCGACGACGGCTGCGTCTGGGTATTCATCCTTGATTTTTTGAATGCTGTCGCGGGTGAATTCAACATGAACGTAACAGGAGCCTTGCCACAGATCCATCTTGCGTCCGGTTTGCTGCATCACCCATTCGCCGAGGTTTTGATCCGGAACAAAAAGAATAGGTCGATCCGCAGGGGCGGCTTCAACGATTTTCACTGCATTGCCACTGGTGCAGATGCAGTCACAGAGAGCTTTGACCCCTGCACTGCAGTTGATGTAGGCGATGACGTAGTAATTTTTATCCTGATTCTTTTTAAGGAAGGCTTCCAAGTCAGGAGCCGGACAGGATTCTTCCAACGAACAACCAGCATCTTTGTCAGGTAGGATGACGGTTTTGTCCGGGTTGACGATTTTTGCCGTTTCCGCCATGAAATGTACTCCACAAAAAGCAATCACATCGGCGTCGGTTTCACTGGCACGGTATGCCAGACCCAACGAGTCCCCCACATAATCAGCGATATCCTGAATCTCTCCGATTTGATAGTTGTGAGCCAAAATGACGGCGTTGCGCTCTTTTTTCAGAGCGAGGATTTGTTCACGAAGATCGGTGCCTGTGGCGACGGCTGGCATGGTTTATGTAAAGTGCTGAAATAGAAGGGAATTGAGGGCAGGTTTATCAGCCATCTTTATTTCTCAATTGGAAGCTGTTCCTTGCCCCAGTCCATCATTCCTCCATCAAGATGCAGGATGTGATGAAATTTGAGTTTCTTGAAGATGTCTAGTGAGCTGGTGCTGCGTCCGCCACTGCGACAATGAACCAAGTAGGTTTTGGTTGGATCTAGTTTTTTCAGTTCTTCTGCAAATGAGGAGGCTTTGAAATCGATGTTGATGGCATCTTTGATATGCCCGCTGGAAAACTCATCAGGTGTGCGCACGTCCAGTATAACTATCGTGGGATTTTTCTTGAGATGTTCAGCAGCTTGGACAGCAGAGACGTGTTCGACCTTATGTTGAGCCGCAGGTTTTTTGTCAGCTTTGCTTTCAGCCTTCGCTGGAGCCTCTTTAGCGACACTGCTGGAAGGTGAACTGCCTTTTTTGTGTGTGGGAGGAGCATCGTTTTTTTGACAACCTCCACTGAAAATAGCAGCACTGATCACAAGGGCGGGAAAGACGTAAATGGTTTTCATGAAATAGGAGGTGTAAAAAATTGTTGCTGTAAGCTTGAACTATGGTGATATCCAGTGAGAAGTAGAGCAATGAATGTAGTGCTTTGTCAAACCAATATCATCTGGGAGAATAGGGAGGCTAATTTTGCCAGAATCAGAGAATTGCTTGAAACAACAGGCCCTGCAGCCCAAAGTTTGCTGATTTTGCCAGAAATGTTTTCCACCGGATTTTCGATGAATGTGGATAAAATCGCTGAAGAGGATCCTTCCGAGGTGGAAGGTTTTTTGGCTGAATTGGCCGCTCAATATGATTGTGCTGTCATCGGTGGACTGGTGACTCGGGTGGCAGGAGCGGGAGGCGCGTCTGATTCGGCTGAATCCGGGGGTGAGGCAAAAGGCAAAAATGAATTGCTGGTAGTGGACGAAAAAGGGGCGGCACTGGCCCGTTATCAGAAGATTCGCACCTTTCGTTATACCAATGAATATGAACATTACCAGAGAGGTAAAGAGGTTCGTCTGTTTGAGTGGGGAGGTTTTAAAATTTGTCCGCTGATTTGTTATGACCTGCGTTTTCCCGAACTGTTCCGTCGGGGAGCGGCGCAGGGAGCTCAAGTATTTGTGGTGATTGCCAGTTGGCCGTCAGCACGGGTGGATCACTGGTTGATTTTGCTGCGTGCCCGCGCCATTGAAAACCAATCTTATGTGATTGGGGTGAACCGCTGTGGTGAAGACCCCAATTGGGATTACCCAGGAGCTAGTGTGGTGATCGACCCCCATGGCAAGGTACTCGCAGATGCGGGCAAAGATGAACAGCTGATCACAGTAAACTTGGTGTTAGATGTGGTGGAGGATTGGCGCAGGGAGTTTCCGGCTTTGGTGGATTTGGAGATATAAGAGTGGCTCGGGCCTGCTCGTATCACGTCATTGCGCCGGTGTTTTTCATGACAGGCCGTGGGAATGCATGTAGCCATTTAATCCGATCTTACAGATTTTTTATGAAACCCACCTTATTCATACCCCGCTTGATTGTTTTGCTTCTGGTCACTCTTTTGCTTGGAGGTGTGGGGACACTGACAGCTCAGAAAAAAAAGAAAAAAGATCCGCTGCGTCCAACACCGATGCCCAAGGTGGATGATGCAAAAAACTCTAAAACGGGCAAGGCTCCTCCGAGTCAGGACCCCAAGCTGGCAGCATTTGGTATTTATGAAAATACAAGTGCCTTGCCGAAAAAGGTGGCCGCCGTGGATACTCTTTTGCCGCTCAAATTGAAAGCGGGGGATCGCATTGCTTTTATCGGTAATACTTTATTTGACCGGGCGGCGGATTACGCCCATTTTGAATCCTTTCTTCAACTGGCCTATCCGGATCATCAGTTGGTGGTTCGCACCCTTGCCTGGTCGGCGGACGAGACGGATGTGCAACCCCGACCGGACAACTTCGCCAGCAGCAAACAACATCTGGCTTACGAAAAGATCGACGTCATTTTTGCAGCTTTCGGTTTTAACGAATCTTTCGCTGGTGTCGAAAGGTTACCTGAATTCAAATCAAAGCTGACCACCTACCTTATCGATCTCAAAACCAGCGCTTTTAATGGCAAGACTGGTCCCCGGATTGTATTGGTCTCGCCGATTGCCAATGAAAACATCGATCAGGCTTACTCAAAACAAGCATCTGTGACGGGTACGGCAGCCTTGCAAATCCCTGCTGCCGATATGAACAACAAGCGTCTGGCCGCTTATAGCCAGGCGATGGCAGAAGTGGCAGCGGAACAAAATGTTGGTTTTGCGGATGTGTTCGCCTCGACTCAAGCGGCGATGGCCGACGGGCAAAGTGATCTCACTATCAATGGATCGCACTTGAACAATGAAGGTTACAAGGTTTTTGCCGACCAGCTTTTTCGTCAGACTTTCAGCGTATCTCCTCCCAGCGCTAACGAAGAATTGCGGGCGGTGGTCATCGACAAAAACCAACAGTATTTCCACCGTTACCGTCCGCTCAATACATTTTATTATACCGGTGGACGCAGCAAGACTTACGGTTATCTCGATTTCCTACCTGCGATGCGCAATTTCGGCATTATGGTGGACAATCGGGACCAACGTGCCTGGCAGATTGCCAAGGGCAAGACCTTCGAGGGAAAACCCGTCGACGATTCCAATTTACCCCCACTGGGGCCGGTGATCGAATCGCGTGGAGCCAACAAGTGGTTGTCACCGGCGGCTGAGTTGGCGGAGTTTGACATCGATCCACGTTTTGAGGTCAATCTGTTTGCTTCTGAAGAAGAGTTCCCTGAGATCGCTTGCCCGATCCAAATGCGTTGGGACGCACGCGGGCGTTTGTGGGTCGCTTGTTCCACTACTTACCCGCATCTTTATCCGGGCAATAAACCCAATGACAAAATTGTCATTCTTGAAGACACCGACCACGATGGTAAAGCCGACAAGTCCACGGTTTTTGCCGATGATCTGGAAATCCCATTGGCTTTTGAGCTGACTAAAAACGGGGTTTATGTTTCCGAAGAACCTCATCTGGCGCTGATCCTTGATACGGATGGGGATGATAAAGCAGACTATAAAGAAAAAATTCTGACCGGTTTTGGCACCGAAGATTCCCATCACGCTTTGCATGATTTTCTCTGGACTCCGGACGGGGATCTGATGTTCCGCGAATCGGTTTTTCATCACTCCCAAGTGGAAACGCCCTATGGGCCGATTCGTGCGGACAATTCTGCCTGGTTTCGTTTTCGGCCTAAAACCCAAAAGCTGATCACTTTTGGCAACTACCCGAACACCAATCCCTGGGGGGCAACTTATTCCGATTGGGGGCATCACGTCGCTAGTCATCCAATTTTCGCCAGTGCCTTTCACGCCACCAATCCGCCCTATCCCAAGCAACACCCGAAAGCTAGTAATCTTCCCGCTTATTCAGGGGTCGCAGGGCATGAATTTGTTGATTTCCCGATGTGGCCTGAAGAGCTGCAAGGCGGGTTTATCAAAAATCGTTATAAACCAACCAATCGAGTTGAGATGCATCAATGGGTAGAGAAGGATGATCACTTTGAGGAAAAATACCTCGGGGATTTGTTGTTTTCAAAAAACCTCAGTTTCATTCCGGTTGATCTACGCTACGGCCCGCGTGGGGCGATGTACATCTGTGATTGGTATAATCCGGTGAAAGGTCACATGCAGTATTCTTTACGCGATCCCCGCCGTGACCGGAAGTCCGGGCGTATTTGGCGCATTGTGCCTAAAGGAGCCAAGCTACAAGACCCGCCAAAAATCGGCGGTGCCAGTATTGCCGGGCTGCTCGACAATCTGAAACGCCGTGAATACCGCTACCGTTATTGGAGCAAACGTGAATTGCGAGATCAGCATGATCCGGTAGCCGTAGCCCAAGCGCTCGATGCCTGGGTGGAAAACCTGGATCCAGCCGACCTGCGTTATCGCCATCACCAGGTCGAAGCCTTGTGGACTTATCGCAGTGTGGATGCGACCGAGCGGGGGGATTTGTTGCGTGAGTTGCTCAACTGTGATGAGCAACACGCCCGCGCTGCTGCTACGCGTCAGTTGCGCTATTGGAATCAAGATCAAGCGGCGACTATCACAGAACTTGCCGCACGGGCAAAAGATGACAATGGTATCGTCAGAATGGAAGCCGCCAATGCGGCGACTTATATCGGCAGCAAGGAGGCTCTCAACGCAATACTGCCGATCCTCGATCTGCCGATGGGGGATCATTTAAAGTACACCATGCAGTGTGCTATCGGGGCAGAATCGCTGAATCGATATTGGGAAGCCAATGAAGCTTACCTTAGCAGTCACCCCAAGTTGTTGGCTTTTAGTAAAACCCTGGTCGTAAAAAAACAAAAATTTAAATCGCTCAATCCCAAAACAAGCGCAAAAGACAAGGCCTTTGACCGGCAAAAGAATATCAAAACGATGAGGATATCCTGCATTCCCGAGCGCATTTCCTACACCTTGACCAAGTTCGAAGTGAAACCCGGAGAACCGGTCAAGCTGGTCTTCACCAACCCTGACGTCACTCAGCATAATCTATGCATCGTCGAACCGGGTGCCTTGCAAGAAGTGGGCATGGCGGGCAATGAAATGGCCAAGGATCCCAAAGGGATCGACAAAGGGTTTATTCCTGATTCGCCGAAAATCCTACATCACACGCCTTTGTTGGGTGAGAATACCCGTTTTATCCTGCGTTTTAACGCGCCGGAAAAACCCGGCGTTTACCCTTATCTTTGCACCTTTCCAGGTCACTGGGTGATCATGAAAGGGGAGATGGTGGTCAAATGACCGGCAACGTTGATTGTAATTTGAGAGCATTCGCAGCTTGAAGCTTCAAATGAATCCTGGGTAATACTAAAAGTCACAACACAGCTACTATGATTAAAAATATTTCCAGACGTCTCGGTCTGAAGTTTCTTGGCCTCGGAACCCTTTTCACCTTTTATCGACCTGCTGAGAGTTTGGCTCAGGGGCCGCACTCGGATATCAAAACCACACGTCTCGATGCCTGGGGAAAAAGCCATGACCGGGTGTTTTTGGGGGGCGACTTCTGGGCCAATCCAATGGAGGATTGGATGGTGATCAAAGGCTGGGCGCAGTGTCAAACCGGAGCAGCTAATCGCAGTATCCATTCGCTCACCCATCAATTAAACAACCTTGAAGGCAGCTTCGCCATGTCGGTGAAGGTTGGACCACAAGAAGCCGGTAAAAAAGCAGACGGTGGCGCCGGTTTTCGATTGGGAGTGCGCAGTGACCTCAACGAGCACCGCAGCAATGCTTTTGCCAGGGGCGGGATCCAGGCCGGACTGGTGGGTAAAAATCTGGTATTAGGTAATAAAAAGAAAAAGGTCAAAACCTTGGGCGAAGGTCAGGAGTTCGCACTTTATTTGATAGGAGAAGCTAAAGAGGGGGCTTTTCACCTGACCCTGAGTGCCACTTCCTTGAGTTCGGGAAAGCTGCTGGCGGTGCTCTCAAATGTGGTGCCGGCCAAAGGGGTGGAAGGCAACATTGCCTTGGTCAGCAATTACAAGGGAGCACCAAAACGCACAACGCAAAAAGGTTACCGTTTCAGTGATTGGAAGGTCGGCGGCGATGCTTTCAAAATTACTGAGAAAAACCGCTTCGGTCCTTTGTTGTGGTCGATGTATTCGCTAGGTGATACCCGTGGCGACGAGGGTTTTGTGATGAAGCTCAGCGCCTTGACCGGGCCGCTTGGTGAAAAGGATAATCAAGAAGTTGAACTTTTTTTACAACAAAACGGCCAGTGGAAATCGCATGGCAAAGCCCCACTCGATCCTGATGCCTGGGTCGCTACTTTTCGTCTACCTAAATGGAATGAAAAAATGGAGACTCCTTACAAGCTGGTTTATATGGAGCAGCACAAGGATGGCAGCCAGACACCGTCCGAGTGGAGTGGTAAGATCAAAGCTAATCCTGAAGGACGGGCGCTGCGGCTAGGAGCGCTCACTTGTCAGAACGACTACGCTTTTCCTTATGAACCGGTTGCCAACAATCTGGTGAAATTAGATCCCGACATGCTGTATTTTTCCGGAGACCAGTTGTATGAGAATCACGGTGGTTTTGGCATCATTCGTGATCCGGCTGATCCGGCGATTTTGAATTACCTGCGTAAATTTTATCAGTTTGGCTGGTCTTTCCGCGAAGCGATGAAAGACCGTCCGACGCTCTGCTTGCCGGATGATCACGATGTGTTTCAAGGCAATATATGGGGTGAAGGTGGGGCTAAAATGAAGGATCAGTCTGGTGGCGCTTCATCAAAAGGCGGTTATCGGGAGCCTGCTAAAATGGTCAATGTGGTTCATCGCACCAATACCGCACACCACCCTGACCCATTTGATTCCACGCCAAGCTTACAGGATATCAGTGTGTATTATGGCGAGATCCTTTATGGAGGTGTGAGCTTCGCGATTCTCGGTGATCGCCAATGGAAAAGCGGGCCGGAAAAAGTGGATACTGGCTCGGGACGGGCAGATCATGTTTATGATCCTGATTTTGATACCTCGGCATTAGATAAACCCGGTTTGGTTTTATTGGGAGAGCGGCAGGAGGAATTCCTCAAACAGTGGGGCAAGGACTGGCGTGGACATACGATGAAAATTCTGCTCAGCCAAACCGTTTTTTCCGGGGTCGCCACCCATCATGGCAAGTATGATGGTTACCTGAAAGCGGATCTGGATTCCGGAGCCTGGCCGCAAACTCCGCGTGACAACGCGATTAACATTATTCGCGAATCAAAAGCCCTGCATATCAATGGGGATCAGCATTTGACCACTTTGTCGCAGTATGGTGTCAATCAACAACGTGACAGCAACTGGTCTTTCTGCACCCCGGCAATCGCTGCGGGTTATCCACGCTGGTGGCGTCCGGATGAAGTGGGCATGCTGCATCAGAATAGACCCAAGGCCAATCGTGAAAATACCGGTGAATACATCGATGGTTGTGGCAACAAAGTGTATGTTTACGCGGTGGGCAATCCAATTGTTCCAACCGAGAAAAATCGCTACAAAAAAGCGCACCAAAAAGGCAGCGGCTTTGGCCTGGTTACTATTGATAGCGAGAAAAAAACCTACGTGCTGGATAGCTTTCGCTTTTTGGTTGATGCCAGCGATGATAAATCTGACAACCAGTTCCCCGGCTGGCCGGTGACGATCGAACAGAGGGAGAATGGTGGGGATAATGTGTTGTCTTGAATAACTTTCGCTAAGGTTGTGACCTCCGCGGCTAATTCTTTCCTATTTCATAAGGAAAGATATTGATGGCGTGTCATCCACGGAGGGTTGGCCGTCCATGCGGCTTGGAGCTATTAGTTTTTCTCAATAAATTCCACTAATCTTTCAGTTAGTAGTTTTGCACCGGAAATGTGAAGGTGGTCGATGTCGGAGAAATGTTCGTGTTTGAATTCGTGATGGCCACTCTGGTGGATGTCGAGAAAATGAACGGATGAAAATTTTTCACTGAGGATTTTTAATTTTTCCACCAATCGAGCATAATCAGCTTTGCCGGTATCATCACCATCAATTACCGCAGTGTCCGCAACCAAGGGGTGGTAGGGGGGAGTGAAGAGCAGGACTTTGATTTTGCTTTGCGCTAATTTTTCCACCGATTTTTGGAAGCGTAGCCAAGCCTTGTCGTTCCAAGTGAATTGCGGATTTCGGCATTCCTTCAGCATGGCTTTGCGGGTGTCGTCCGACAGTGGGACTGCAAAATCGCGGGTTTCCCTTTTTGCCCAACCCCAGGGATGCAACTTGCTGCCGAGAGTTTCTCTGATTTGATCGAAGGTGGCCGGTTTTGCTGACGTGGTTTTATTGATTAGTTGCTGCCAGTGTTGCTGATCGTAGAGGTACCCCGGACTTTTTTGAAACAGTTGAGCCCGTCGATCGATGGCGTAATTCTGATTAAATATTCGAGGACTTATTCCCCATATTACCCATTCAAGACGGGGGAGGTTGGCGAGGTATTGGTCCGCCAAGAGGCTTTGAAATTCAATGCCACTGCCAGCTGGGGATAAATTCAAGGCAACAGGCACGTCGGTGTTGCCCGGTTGATAGAACAACTCCGGATCTACAGCGGCGGCACTATGCGAATTACCCAGCACGGCGAGTTTTAACTGGTGGCGGATCAGCCAATAGACTTGCAGGCGCCGGGTGATATCGCTGCGGTAATCATAACGCAGGTTCTTGGGAGGAGTGTAGTCTTCAGGGATGGGGGTGAGGTCGTAGTAGATTTTTTCTTCGGGATCAAAATCCAGATCGTTGCGTTGATAAACAGACTTGAGCTCTGGCAGGGATGAGAGCGGAGTTAGGTAGAGGGTTTGTATCGTTCCCTGTTGAGCGGTGAGTGGTAAATTCTGTTTATTGGTGATCGCCCACTGGGCGATACGAATTTTATCCGAGTCGGGCTTTTTACCGTCAAAGACTTCCACTATTTGGTATTCATTGATGATCAAAGCTTCTTCGTAAGGGCTGATTTGATCCAAAGTGGGGACGGTAGAACTTTGAGTGAGAGTGACTTTGAGGTGAAGATCAACCGTTGTACCGGTGTTATTATCTGAAATCTCACTGATTTCATTTTCACAGCTACTCACACACATGGCTACTGCCGCTATGATCACCCAGGAGAATAATAGAGTTGGGTAAGGGCTACGCATAGGTGGGCGGGATAAAGTCATCAAATAGAGGCAAGGGTTCCACAAAAAGAAGGTTTCGCCAGTGCGCTTTATGACCCCAAAAGAGTGAAATATTCCATTGATTCCGCTTTGGCAGGCGGGGGAATTCGGCTAGAGTGGTAACTGTGTTGAGCAAAATACCCTCGAGAATCCTTTTAACGACAAGCTATTGCGTTGTGGTTTGCTGTTTGGCGCTGTCTCCATCCTACGCTCAACAGGCGGAGAAAAAAGTAGCAGAGAACTTGCAAGGCAAACAAGCCGTAGCAAAAAAAACGCCAGAAAGTGCACAGGCTGTGGCAAGTAAAGAGGAGCTGCCGGGAAAAGTAGTTGTCGACCCGATCCCTTCACAGTTCGAATTATGGGCGGACCGTTTGGGTTTCAACTGGCAATTGATGCAGAGTGGAGCCTTGCAATCCGGACCACTCAGTTATTACCAATCGGCGATGGGCTTGGTGATCAATGGCAAGGCGTTCAAAGCAGCCAAGGCTGAACGTTTGGATGATGGTGCGGTGAAAGAGGGGCAGCAGGGGCGTTTGTTATTAAGTAGCGAAGCGGAGGGGGTGCTGGTTTCACGGGATGTCTGGTTTGACCCCGAACGTGGAGGGGTTCGATATGTTGATTCTTTTTCCAATGCAAAAGGCAAAGCGGCGGTGCGTCTGACGCTACAGCTAAAGACGATGTTTCGATCCAGTTGGCAGGATCTGCATGGCAGTTCGGGCAAAATCATGGGAGGGCGGGATTCCAGCAATTTGGGTTCACGGGATCACGCGGTATTGATCAAATACAGCCGTTCGGACGGGCGGCCGGATACGGTGGTTTTAGTAGCGGGTGACGGCGAAGTAAAAAAACCCAAACTGGCTTTCTCTTCGAATCACCGGGAGTTGTCTTTTATTTATCAATTGGAAGTTCCCGCTGGTGGCAAGGTGGCATTGGTGCATTGGATCATGCAACGCAATCTGGGGTCACCGGATGAAGTGGACGAAGTGCTGCGGCCCTTTTATTTACGCCGCCGCTTGTTGCAACCGCAGGTGAAACGCGGGTTGGTGAAAGTGGTGGCTAATTTTTCTGAAGCGGCTCTACCTGAAAACACGGTGCAACCGTATTCCTTGGAATCCCTGGTGGCTTTGAAGCAGGCGACCCGGCCTTATGGTGCCCAGCGCTTGTGGGAAGATGTGTTGTGGATCACCGCAGAGAACCAGTTGGCCGGCACGGTGAATGAAAACGCAAAATTGAAGATCAAGACGGCACTGGGAGAGCGAAACGTGGCGATTGGCCAGGTGGCTGCGATTCAAGGGGGGGGCGGGGTAGGACGCACACCGAGGGTGTTTTTGCGGGACGGTCAGGTTTTGGCGGGGAATATCGAAGCTCGGGATCTGAGCATGACCAGCCGTGATGGTTGGGACATGGAGTTGAAAGTGGAGGACTTGATGTTTTTGCTGACGCAGTTGCGGGAGATCGACGGTAAAGCACCGGAGGGGACGAGCAAGTTTGTGGCTTTACGTAGTGGTGACGTGCTGGCCGTTGACGAGGCAACTGCGAGCCGTGTGAAATTGGATGTATTAAGTCCCTGGGGGGCGGATCGTTTGTCTTTGACGCAGATCGAGTCTCTGCGCTACACCAATGGGGCAGTGCCCAAGTATCGACTGCACCGCAATGACGGTTCCTGGATGAGCGTGTTTCTCAGTGGTGAGGATCTGGATTTGAAAATTCCCGCAGCTGATCCGGTGCAAGTGAGTCCAAGTGAAATCGCAGGAATTTGGAGTATAGGAAAGCCCGATTTGCAGAATAAAGCCGATGACGATGAGTGGTTGGACTTTGAAGATATCGGAGAAAGGGCAAGTTTGCCGACGCCGTGTTGCCTGTTGGTGGGTAGCAATTTACTGCATGGCAAAATCTCAATGGATGTTTTGCATTTGGTATCAGGGGCTGCCGTGACAAAGATAAACCCCGGAGAAATCGTATCTATGGAACGCGTGGATGACCAGAGTGTGCTGCCGGTATTTAATCTGGAATTGAGCGGTGGTAATCGCTTGAAAGGCAAGCTGCGCGAACGTTCGTTGACCGTGAAAACTTCAGCGCGCACTTGGGAGATTCCGGTGCAGCATTTTATTTCTTATCTTAACAAGGAGGTGAAATGAGATCAGCCCAGTATCATTGTTTCAGCTTCTTCAGCCTAGCGTTGCTCCTTTGTCTGGCTTTGTGTTTTGTCTCTCCTGTTGAGACGGCGGCACAAAACAACCCTGCGGGCAAGACCCAAAAACCGGTAAAAGTCGAACGTCTGGTTCCCGCGGCGATGGGCATACGAACGGACAAGCAGGGCAATAGTTGGAATGTCGAGCAAAACGGCAATCTGGGCAGGGTCGGTAACAATATGATGGTGAACAGTGGGCTCAGCTTGTACATCAATAATCAACAGTTTTACACCTACCAGCCAATGATGACGGCGGACGGCTCTGAGTATGTGCTGCATAACCGACGGAGCTCAGCGATGATGGGTTTGCAAGTAGTGAGAAGAATTCGCCTATTGGAAAAGCAGGGGGTGATGCGCTATTTGGAAGTTTTGACCAATACCACGTCCAACCCTTTGACCGTCAATCTCAGCTTGCGAACTAATTTCAGTGGCAATTACAAAAACTTCATCAGCAATGACGGGCGTTCCAATTCGGTGATGATGGGAGCGAGGGAGAGCGGCGTATTGGTGATGCCAGGGTCAAACCAGATCAACCGGGCGTTTATTTTTTCATTGTGTTCGGAAAAAAGCGCGCTCAAACCGAGCATCAGTAGTCAGAATAAATACGCACTGAATTTTCAATACAACGTATCCATGGCGCCGGGCCAAACGGTGGTATTGGCTCATGCGGTGACCCAGGTGCCTTTACCTACGAGCTTTGAGCGCAAAACGATGAGGCGTCTTTTTCGTCCGGTGACCCTCGCCAGACTTCAGTCTTCGATTCCTCGAGGGCTAAGAAACCTGGTGATTAATTACATGGGGAATACGCTTTCAGGGGGAGTGGCTTTGATGGAGGGTTCCGATGTGCAGGGGCTTGGAGTGGATCGTTCGAGCCGCGATACACTGGCGATGGGGGAGAAAACACGATTGCTCGGCAAAGCCATCTGTTCCAGGCTGACAATAAATACCGTTTATGGGCAGGCTGAGATTCCTTTTGAAAAAGTCGCGGCGCTGGTGGGCGGCAACCGGGGACGTCGGGATGGGGCCCGGGTATTTCTGCGGGATGGACAGGTGTTCAGCGGTGCAGTGGAGGTGAAAGGTTTGCGTTTTGTGATGGCCGGAGGCGGCAGCATGAATCTCGATGTGAGCAAACTCGATCGTTTGGTGATGGGGAAAATCGCCGACGAGGGCAAGTGGGATCGCCGTGTGGGGGCGATGCTGGAAACTTATGGCGGAGATCGTTTGGCTGCAGTTGATGGAGCGGTGTTGAACTTTTCGGGTATGACTTCATGGGGTCCGTTGACATTCAACTTGGAGGACATCGCGTGGATGGCCCCGCAAGAAGAAGAGGCGGTGGGGCATTATGTGGAGTTCAAAAACGGGGCGCGAAATTTTGTCTATCTGATGGGTGATCAGGTGACTTTGGATTTAGCATTTTTTGGCCAACAAAAAATCAAGCTGCACGAAATCCGGGCAGTGGTGACGCGTGTTTCAATTGAACGCAGCGAAGCGGTCAAATCGGGAAAGGTGGCGATTTCGGAAGATGGTCCGGTGATTCTGGAGCCTTATCTAAAAGCGGCGGGCAACCAGTTGATTATCGGCAAAGTGACCAATGGCCTGCTCAGGGTATTGACTCACACCGAAACGGTAGAGGTGAGGCCGGATGAAGTTCGCTTAATGAAAAATGTCAGCGAAGACCTTGGTAGCGATGAAGGAGAGAACTCAATGTTTCGATTTGAACTGTGGGGCGGAGGAGTGATCACCGGTTACCTGGCTGAGAATTTTTTATCACTACGGGTTCGGGGTAAGGATTGGCGGGTGCCTCTTCGCGATGTGAGGGAGTTGGTAACTCCGGTACCGCAACTTGGAGAAACGGTGCGCAAGGACCTTTCCCGTCTCATTCGTCAGATGGGGGCAGCTGAGTGGCAGATGAGGGAAAAGGCGAGTGAAGGGCTGCTTGAATTCGGTTACCTGGCCAAATCAATTCTGGAACAGGAATACCAGACCAACAGCGATCCTGAAGTGCGCAGACGAATCGGGCAGGTATTGGCAAAACTGGGGCAATGAGTAATAAATTTGAATGAGCGAGGCAAGCGCCAGTGACGCGGGGAAACCAGAGCGAGAAGATGTGAAAACGGAGGAACTTTCACTATCAGTCTTGGCGCGTCTGGTTCAATCGCGTTTGGCGGGGATCCGTTTCCGTGAATGGTTGAAACAAGGCCAGGTCATTGTGCCGGTGATCGCCATACTGGGCATTGTAGCTTTGAGGGTATGGGGGCATTGGAACTCGGGCGAAATTTGGGTGGCTTTGACTCTGTTATTTGTTTGGTTGGCGCTGGGCGCTTTATGGACCCGGCTTCATCTTCCCAACTCCCTGACCGCATTGATGGTGTGGGATGAACGCTCCGGATCAAAGGATATGTTTGCGTCAGCTTTGTCTTTTGAGCAAAAAGAAGAGCTGATCAGCGAAGGCGAAAAACGGCATCTGTTGAATGTTCGAAACAAGTTGCCCGATGCGCGTGGGCAGGTAGAGGAAACTCTGCCCCTGCCTTCGATCAGAACCGCCGTTTTGATGATGGCCTTGCTTTTGTTTTTTGCTTTGCTGCCGGTTTTGCGCCCGGGCATTGCTGCAGGGGATGCGCGCCTATCCGATGAGATGCTGAATGAAGCCCAACACCAGGGGGATCTTTTGGCAAACAAGGATGAAGCTTTCAAATCGATGGAAGGCCTGACTGAAGAGGAAAAAGCAGCGGCTAAAAAATTACAGGAAATGGTGAAAGGGGTCTCTGAGGAATTGAATAAATCCGAAGGGAAAAGTGCGCGTGAAGTATTAAGTGCGCTTGAGCAGCGCGCCCGGGCGGCAGAAAAACTGGCTAAGAAACTAGCAGCCGGCACCGATGCCTGGGCATCGGATGAGATGTTGAAAGAGATGAGCCAGCACGCGGATCTGGCGGATTTGGCCAGCGCATTAAAAGACAAAAACGCGCAATTGGGTTCGGCGGAATCAGACCGCTTGGAAAGCATGTTGGATGATCCTGAAATCAAGGAGGAAGTGCAACAACGGATGAATACGGCATTGGCCCGCACTATGAAAGCTGCCAATAAGGAGGATAAAAGCAAGCCTGTTGGTGAGCATGTGGGTAATGCTTCAATTAAAATGGAAAGCAAGCAGCCCAAACCCGCAGCGCGGGACTTTGGACGTTTGGCGGATCATTTTCGCAAGTTGGCGCGTCGCGAAGCGGCGCAGAAAAAAATGCAGGAGCTGGCCAATCAATTACGTGAGGCCGGAAGTAAAATCAGCGGCAGCAAATTGCAGCAAATGAAAAAGCTGGCGAGTAACAAAGCGGGAGCCAAGATGCCCAAAGGGATGAAACCTTTGCAAGCGGGTAAGGCTGGCAAACCCGGTGCTTCGATGGCCAATAACCCGATCAATCAACAAAGCACCTCACAGTCACAACTGCCTATTCCTGGGATTCAGAACCAACCTTCGGGTGCGGGGCAAATGAAACCGGGGGGAGCCGCGCCGGTTCCGGGTTCTAAAAATCCACAGCAAGGACCTGGGAAAGGGCCGGGCAAGGCGATGGCGATGGGGCAAGGTCAGGGCAAAAAATCCGGAGCACCCGGATTGATGGCTCCAGTTCCCGGGCAGGGGCAGGGAATGAAAGCACCTGGTGCGGGATTGGGAGCAGGACAGGGTAATGGAAGTAGCGCGGGCTCGGCGGTGGCTGCTGCAGGGGGGCAGAATGTGGGCAACGGAACAACAGGTTTGGCATCGAATCAAACAGCGGCTCAGAAAGCGGTGAGGGATTCAAAAGTAGCCGCACAAATCAATGCGGATGGAGAATCCACGACGCGCTCGGTGCAGGGCAAAGCACGGCAGGAAACGGCACAACGTGAACGACAGCAGGCAGCGGTGGATTTCATCAAGGTAGAGGAACAGGCTCTGGACGAGCAATCTTTACCTTTGTCGCGCAGAGATCATGTGCTCAAGTATTTCACTGCCCTGAGGGAACGATTTAAAGAAGAAAAATAACCTACAGATTTTATTGGAAAACAAAGGAAGTGTAGCGCTTGGATATTCTGAATCCTGACTACTGAATCCTGACTACTGAATCCTGACTACTAAAAAAAAGATATGGAAAAAGACTTGGAAAAATTTCGTAAAGATTTCGCTTTGCTCAAAACCGAAATACAAAAAGCCATCGTGGGTTATGATGATTTATTAACAGATATGCTGGCAGCTATTTTTTCCCAAGGGCATGTGCTGCTCGAAGGGGTGCCTGGCTTGGGGAAGACTTTTTTGGTCAAGGTATTGTCCGAAGTGATGGGTTTGGATCCGGGTAGGGTTCAGTGTACTCCGGATTTGATGCCTGCGGATATTCTGGGAACTCAAATCGTCAATGAAGATGAGAACGGCCGCCGCCGGATGGACTTTGAAAAAGGTCCGGTTTTTGCCAATCTGGTATTGATTGATGAGATCAACCGGGCAACACCGAAAACCCAGGCTGCATTGCTTGAAGTGATGCAGGAGCATGCGGTGACGATGGGTGGTGAGCGGCACGAGCTGCCAACTCCGTTTTTTGTGATGGCGACTCAGAACCCGATGGAGATGGAAGGCACTTATCCATTGCCGGAAGCTCAATTGGATCGGTTTATTTTTAAGTTGAAGCTGTCTTTCCCTGACGAAAAATCCTTGGTGGAGATTTCCAAGCGCACCACGGGTTTTGAACAGGCACAATTGAAAGAGGTGATCAAGGGCAAGCGTTTGATTGAGTATCAAAAGCTAATGACCAAAGTGCCGGTGGCCGATCATGTGACGGCTTATGCCGCACGCTTGATATTGGCTACGCACCCCGATGTGGAAGGCGCGAATGAAGATGTGAAGCGTTATGTCAGTTATGGCGCCAGTCCGAGGGGCTTGCAGGCACTGGTTCGAGGTGCGCGCGTGCATTCGGTATTGGATGGACGCACGACCGTTTCTACTGACGATGTGCGCCGGGTTGCTTCCGGAGCCTTGCGGCACCGGATTATTCTCAACTTTGAAGGCGAGGCCGAAGGCATCGACATCGATCAATTGGTGACCGATTTGTTGGACAAGGTGCCGACGCCTTCCGAAGCTAGCGCCGCCTAGAGCACAGATTTAAAACTTGAATTTTGAAATCGGGAAAGCCCCATTTAAAGTCTGTGATTAAGCTGCTGCATTGTTTGTGTGTTTTTTTGCTGGTGATGTCAGCAAGCCTGGGCTTGTTGGCTCAGGACAAATCGACGGCTTTGCAGGGGAAAGATTTTGACAAACAGTCTTTAGCTCTTCGCACTGCCTTGCATTACGATGCTTCTTTGCAGGCTCCGCTGAAAAGTCTGATACGACTGTATGAAAAAGCTGGCCGCTTAGAGGATTTGTTAGCTTTGTATCGTGCCCACACCAGTCAGTATGGCGAGGATGCCGGGGCCAAGGTGGTGATGATTCGTTTGCTGAAAGCCTTGGATCGGGCAGAGGCGAGTGAGATGGTGCAATCGGCGGCGCAACAGCATGTGCAGCATCCGGGCTTGAAATATCTTTTGTATCAGGATTACAAAAAACGTGGTGATGCACGCGCGTTGAAAACCTTGTCAGCCGCGATTGATTTGCAACAGACGGCGGGCAGTCGGCAAACTTGGATAGAAGAACTGTTGGCTCAAGCGCAGGAGAATGATGAAAGGCTTTTGGCTGAACGTCATCTGCGTGATTTGTTGACAGCGGAAGGCCACAGCTCCGCCACGCTTTTGATTCTAGCCAAACAGATGCATCGTTATCATTTTGAAGAATTGTGTTTGCAGGCAATCAAAAAGGCGCAAGAAAAAAAGCCTGATGCGGAAACCGGCGTGGAGATCGAGCTGTTAGCGGCTCGTGCGGAAGCAGGGCTTGGGCATTTTGATGCGGTGGCTAAGCGCATGGATATCTTGCTGAAACGCTTGGCTCCTGATTATCACCGCAGACGTGAAATCATGAAACTGAGAATGAGCTTGGTGAAAAACAATGCTGACCGTGACCAGTTGCTTGAAATAGCTAAGCTGCGGTATGAGAAAAACCCTATGAATGAGAGTGCGGTATTGGACTATGCCGAACTGTTGTCCGCTAATGAAATGCGCCGCCGGGCTGCTGAAGTTCTGGTGAGCGCAGCCAATCGTTTGCCTAAGAGTGAGAGCTTGGAAAAAGAGGCGTTGCGACTGCTTGACCGCCTCGGTGATGAAGCGGGCATGTTGTTGTTTTTGCAAAAACGACTGCAAGGTGAATCCGGTCGTGAAGACCTGCAGTATCGTTTGGTCAAAGCTGAATATCTGGCAGGCAAAACGGTGGAGGCCAGGAAACGTTTGGAAAAAATCATCGCGAAGCTTAACAAAGAAGAGCGCGCCCGACGATTGCTTGATTTGGCGCGTTATTTGCGGAAAAGAAGCCAGGCTTCTGATTCGGCAAAGTTGTTAGAAGAAGTGATGCAGCTAGTGCCAGCACGACTGGATGTGCAGCGGGAATTACTCGAGACCTTATTGGCGCTTGAGCAGCGAGGGAAAGCGGAAAAGCTATTGGCGTCGATTTCGATGGTTGATGCGGAGATTGAGAATTTTGTCGACTTGCTTCAATTCATGGTGCAATCCGATTTTCTGATTGAAGCCCGCGATGCTCTGGAGGATCGGTTGAAAAGTGAGGGGAATCGCCTGGACTTGAATTTGTTGTTGGTCACGGTATTGGGGAAAACCGGTGACCGAAACAAAGCGCAGGAGGTTTTGATGCAAAGCCGGGCTAGCGCAGACACTTCCGCGCGTTATGCGCAATGGTTGCAAACGGGTTTGGATCTCTATGAATTATTGGAGCAAAGTGAGCAGTTTTTTGATGCCGAACAATTCCGCTTTCTGGAAGAGAATAAAAAATGGAGCCCGGAGCGGGTTGATCGTTTTTTGACCTTGTGCGAATTGGGTGAACAAAAACGCCTGGGAAGCCGGGTCGCTCAAGCGCTGCGCAACCAACTCGCCGACCCCGCCTTGCCAGGCACGCTGAAGGTGCGCCTGCGTTTGTTATTGGTGAAAGCCTTGGATAAATCTCCGGATAATGCAGGAGAGGTTGAAGAGCAGTTGGAATTGTTAGCTAAGGAAGATGGCAAGCGCGCGGATGATTATCAATTGCGCCGGGCCTTGCTTTATCATTCCAATTCCCGGCCGGATCTGGCCAAGGCTTTGTTGGAGAACCTCGACATGGAAAAAGTGACGGATGAATCGATTCTGCGAGCGGCCTATTTGGTTTTTCTGGAGTATTCACTGGTCTCTCATGCCAGGGTATGTCTTGAGAAGTTAAGTGAGATGGAACCTGGGGATTCCGCCATATGGGAGAAACGCTTGAGCCTGTTGGCGGCCTTGGGAGATGAGCAGGAGCTGCGGGTGGTTTTGCGCCGCTTGTTTAGCGGAGAAGGGAAGATGATTTTGAAAGCGGATACTTTGCAGGCACTGCGCATTCATTTGCTGGATTCTTATTGGCGTTCCATTTCCCAGTTATTGAACGCTGGTGACAAAGAAAGTTTGGGCGAGGTATTGGTGATGCTGGATTCGGTGGAGCAGGATGCGGGTCCAAGCCGGGATCTCTCATGGAGTTTATGGGCGAGGGCTTTTGCCCTGAACCGTCTGCAGCGTGAAACTGCGCGCGACGAAGTGATCAAAGAACTGAAGGCATTTTTAAAAGATCAGAAATCGATGATCGCTTTTCCCGATGGTTTGGCGATGTCCCTTGAAGCTGCTGAAAGTTTGTTAAAAACAGCGCAGCCGGAGATTGGTGGAAAATTAGTAAGTAACGAAGTGAGCGAAGGTCCTTTGGGACAGCTTGAAATGAGCTGGGCCTTTGAGGCTGATCCCGGGGCACGGATTTTGCAGATCTCGGCAGCGGGAGAAAAAGCGGTGCTGGTATTGGATGATCAGGGAAGAGTTTACAAAGTCGATGCGCAGAGCGGCAAGTTACTCTGGAGCGAACAATACCAACTATCCGCAGAGAGCACAAAAACCGGGCAGAGAAATTTGCGCAGTTCGTCCCTCGGTGGTGGAGGCATCACGATCAGCAACTCTCAATTTCAAGTGCGTCAGCAAGGCGGCAGTATTATGGTGCGACAACTGAGTGCTCCTTATCGCAGCGCGCAGCTTGGCCCGGGAGCGGGTAGTGGGAAGCCTTCTTACATCGCGCCGGGGGTGAAAAAAACTCCCTCTATTCTGGTGGACGCCGCGGATTATTTTTTCTTGTCTGCGGGCAATCAAATCAGATGTTATCAAAACGAAGACGGGGCCTTGCTTTGGCAATCCAACTTGAGCGAGCAGCTTCCGCTCAATAGGGCAATGGGAAGTTTCTCCATGGCACGTCCTGATCCCGTGTTGTTTCTGGATGGCGATCACCTTCTCTGTTATGCTCCGATGTTGGATGTGGCGAGTTGTTTTGAAAAAAACACCGGCAAGTTGTTATGGAGCAGAAATCTAGGTGGAGGGGAAACTGGCAATGCCTTGCTTTACAGCTTGAATTCCGGAGCGACATTTTCCGCTGGTCGTTTGTTTGTATTTGGCAACAGCTGCCAAATTTTGGATTCCACCAATGGCAAAACCCTGTGGTCCTTTGATGACCGGGGAGTGCAACGTTTCCCCCTTAATCTTGACCGGGTTCGGGAGGATGAAAAACAAAAAAACGCAGCCAAGCCTTCCGCTGTCGATGTTGCGCAAACTCTGCCAATTTCATCACCCTTGAAGGGAGTGGGATCGATCTTGCAGGCTAAAACGACTTTTCTGGCTCACAGCGATAAAGGAGATGATTTATTGAATCGAATGAGCCAGTTGAAGCCGTTTTTACAAGGCAAAGGCGCATTGGTGGCGGCGGCGGTGCAGTGGAATAGTCTGAGGGGATCGGGCAAGGGGGCTGCGGATGCGCGCTTGAACGGGGATCGTTTGTTGTTGATGGGAGATCAGTCTTTGCAGGATATATCTTTGTCTCTGCCGATAGGAAGCAAACGTTATGCGGTGTCGGGAGTGCTGTTGGGGGTTGCGGGCGACAAGCTTTGGTTTATACACGGTGCTGTATTGAGTCAGTTAAGCTTGAGTGATGGTCAGCAGCGACAGGTGAAGATCAATGAAGCACAAGAAGAGCAAAACACGGTTCATGCAGTGATGTCGGGCTCGCGTATTTATGTGTCGCATGGCCAGGGTTTGACGGTGCTGAATGCCTACAACGGACGAGTGATCAACAGCTCGGCATGGCCGGAGCTGATGGCGGATTATTTGGTCAAACAAAGCGCCTATGCCAGCGCAGCGGATGGACAGGGCATGGTGGCATGGCAAGGTTATGTGCGCAGTATTCCGGGGCGTCCGGCTTATTGTTTTCCCCTGCGGGACAAGGTTCATGGCGAGCGTTTGTTCAGCATGGTGAACGACAGCAGTTTTGTGATGTTGCGTTCCCGGCAACCATCGCAAAAGGCCGCAGCAAAAAAATAGAATCATGGCAGAAAACAGCATAAGCAACGAAGAATTGTTCGACGCCGAGTTTCTCGACCGGCTGCGAGCGCTTTTTCTGCGTCTGCGCAAGAGGAAACAGCTGCGCAAAAAAGGCATGCAGTCATCGCCTTCGACTGGTTACACCCGGGAGTTCAAGGATTTTCGCCACTACACCCGCGACGATGATTACCGGGCTATTGACTGGCGTTTGTATGCGCGCTTGGACAAGTTGTTCATTCGTCTTTATGAGGAAATTCAAGAGTATCATATCCATGTGATGATCGATACCAGCGCTTCGATGAGTCAGCCGTTCAAGGACAAACAAACTGCCGCTTTGAAGTTGGGGGTGGCTTTGTCCTACCTTGGGCTGGTGGGGCATCACCGGGTGAGTTTGTACACCATGGGGGAAAAAGTGCAGCAGGTTTTGCCTCCCTTGAAAGGCCAGGGAAACATCCAGCGTATCATTGATCATCTGGGTAAAACTTCTTTTGGCGGAATGACAAATCTGGATCGTTGTTTCCATGAATTCCGTCCGTCACGTCGCAGATATGGCATCATTTTTGTGGTCTCGGACTTTTATGGTTCAGGCATAAACGAAGCCCACGAAGCCGTCCGCCATGCAACCACCTGGCCGGGGGAGTTGCATTTCATCCAGTTGTATCACCCGCAGGAACGCAGCCCTCAATTGGATGGCGAGATTGAATTGATCGATGTGGAAACGGAGGAACATAGAAGATTATGGTTAACCAAGCGCGATTTGAAACGCTACGAAGAAACTTTTGATAAGTTCACCCAGGACATCGAACACTCCTGCCGCTCGCGGCAAATGGACTATCAGCAATGGCGAACGGATCTTCCTTTTGAGGATCAGTTTTTGGAACTGCTATCCCGGGGCTCAGCTCTGGCGGGAACATGATAAGAATATAGCGGCGTCTTATGCAATTGATTCATCCAGCGTTTTTTTATCTCGGTTTGTTAACGATCATTCCGATCGTTTTGTATTTTTTCCGCCGTCGATCCAAGACGGTGGCGGTGAGCACTTTGGTGTTTTTCAAAACGCTGGCGAGGGAGCATCAGGAGTCGGCGTGGTTGCGGCGGATGAAAAAGTTATTGTCGCTGTTGTTGACCTTGTTGATGCTGACTGCGGCGATTCTGGCTTTGGTGCGGGTGGTGTTTTCACCGAGCGTTGATGATATCCGCAGCGTGGTGATTTTACTCGACCGTTCGGCCTCGATGGCGGCGGTGGATAGCGAGGGGCGCAGCCGGATGGAGCTGGCGAAAAAAGAGATTCGTGCGCGTTTGGATGGATTGCCCGAAGTGATCGGGGTGTCATTGATCACTTTTGACAGTCGTCCGGAAGTGGTGTTGCCGAGGACGTTGAAGCGGCGCGAACTGATTTCCCGTTTGGATCAAATCACCGTGCGGCCGATTGCCCAGGATTTACCTGCGGCAATGGAGGCCGCGAAAGTCATCGCAAATTTGGAGAAACCGGCGGTGATCTGGCAAGTGTCGGACAGCGCGCCGGTGGTCAGGCTTGGAGAAGATGATTTAAACGAACAAGTGTCGGAGAGGGATGTTGAAGAGGCGGCTGAAAATGACAATCCGGTTACGGTCGAGGGCATGACTTTGCCTGAAGGCGTGTCGTTGGAGTGGGTGAACATGGCCCTGCCCGATGCACTGAATGTGGGTTTCACCGCTTTCCAAGTGCGTCCGATTCCGATGGAATCGGGCAAGTTCGAGGCTTATGTGAAAATCAGTAGCAACCGCGCCGCAAAAAAAACGCTGAAAACCCAATTGGAGGTTAATTTGGCGGGCATGCCTTTGCAGTTACGGGAACTGGAATTGGAACCGGGGGCAAGTGAGTCCTTGATCATTCCTATTGAAGGCAGTGAGGACCAATTGCTGCGTTTGGAACTGCGCACGGAGGGGGATCGTCTGGCCACAGATGACCAGGTGGTGTACCCTCTGCCGAATACGCGTTCCGTGGTGGTGGCATGGATCACTCCTGAGCCGGATCCTTTTACCGAGATTGCCCTGACCGCGATTCAGGAGGAAGGCCAGCTTGATTTGTGGAAAGGCGGGCCGGATGCCTGGCCGTTGAGCGAGGCCGTGGATGTGGTGATTTTTGATTCCTGGCTGCCGCAAGAGTGGCCGACGGATTTGCCTGTGATTGTGATGAATCCAACCGGCAACAGTGGGCCGATCAAGGCCAGGGCGGTGGGAGGGACTGCAGGCATTCCTTATGAAAGCATCCGGGTGGGGAATCAAGAGCACCCGTTGTTGTTCCGCGTCAGCAGTTCGCGTGTGGCTTTGACTCAAACCAGCGTCTTTGATGTCGAGGGCGGATCCTTGCAGCCTTTGTGGTTGGCGGGCAATGAACCGGTTTTATCTGCGGGAGAGGTGCGGGGGCAACGTTTGGTGGTGATGGGTTTTTCTCCGGGGCGATCTGAGCACCTGCCTTTAACGGCGTCATTTCCGTTATTGATGGGCAATGCGATTTTCTGGTGTTCGGAGAAATCCAAGGCAGTGGTGGAGCGGGTGCGTGAAAATCATAGCGGTGATTTGATCGAGGTCGAGGGGGATGAATTGTTATGGACGGACTGGAAACAGGGGCAGTGGAAGGAGCGTAAACAAGTGTTAAGTGGCTCTTTGCTGGAGCTGGATCAGACCGGAGTGTGGCGGACGACGGGCGGAGAGCGCGGGGTGGTTCATTTGTTGTCACGGGAAGAAACGGATTTAGCGGTATTGCCAGATGAGAGCGGAGGGATGGAAGCGGGAGAGACGCGCATGGCCGGCAGATCAAAAGGGCAATGGGGGGATGTGACGGGGTGGATTCTGGGGCTGTTGTTGGTTTTTCTGGTGGTGGAGAGTTGGTTGTTTCATCGTCACGCGGTTTATTGAAGAAGGGGAAAGAAATTGAACTACGCATAAGAGAAGAGGGAGAAAGATTTGAGTATGGATTGGTTGTATCCAAAATTATTATTGTTAGTGATTCCGGCGGCTTTGTTGCTGATGTGGTTTGATGCGCGCTCGACCCATCCGATGTCGGTGTTTCGCAGGCGACTGCTGTTGGTGGTTCGTCTGCTGCTGGTATTGCTTGCGGTATTGGCATTGGCTTCTCCGGCGCGGGTGGAAAATAGTCAGATGCAAGCAGCGGTGTTTGTCATGGATCATTCCCAGAGTCAGGGACAGGTGGGATTGGAGAAGGTTTATGCGGCGACTGATAAGCTGGCTAGGTCTTTGCCGGGGACGGTGCAGCAGGCTTATGTCGCGGCGGGCAGTGAAGCCCGGGTTTTGAGCTACCCTGAAGCTGGAGGGAGAAGTCCTTTGTTAAAAGATCATGCGGGTTTGATGGAAACAAATGGAGCCACGACTAATTTTGCCGCGGCGGTGCGCTTGGCCAAGGGGATTTTCCCCAGTGGTGCGGCCAGGCATATTGTGGTTGTTGGGGATGGCCTGGAGACCAGTGGAGATTTGCAGAGCCTGGCTCGCCAGGCAGCTATTTCAGGGATAAAGATTCATGCCCTGGGTATCGCCGGGGAGGTGCGGCCAGATGTGCGGGTGAGCAAGTTGGTGAGTTCGCAATCCCGGTTGAATGAGGGGGCTAGCCTGGATTTGACCGCAACGGTAGAGAGTTCATTAAAAGGAAGTGGCCGCGTAAGGCTTTTTGAAAATGGCTTGGAAGTTGAGAGTCGTGCTATTGAGGTGGAGGTGGGACAGAATCAGCTGGTTCAGTTTGTGCGCACTCCCGAGAAGCGCAATATTTACAATTACCGTGTGGTGGTGGAGGGATTTGAAGCGAACGATGCGATTCCGGAGAACAACGAAGCGCTGACGATTGTCGATGTGCGCGGCAAACCTTTGTTGTTATATATCGAAGGTGAGGCCGGGGAGGCTTCCTATTTACACAATGCCATGGCCAGGGAGGGCATCCGTCTTGATGTGCGGTCTCCCGAGGGCATGCCGGAGTCTTTGCGTGAGCTGGCAGGTTATGACGGCATCATTGTTTCGGACGTGTCTGCCCACAAACTGGGCGAAACACGGATGGCGGCGATCCGGGATTATGTCGATAAACTGGGTGGAGGATTTGTGATGATTGGCGGAATGAATTCTTTCGGAGTGGGCGGTTATTACCGCACCCCGATAGAAGAAATTCTGCCGGTCAAACTGAAAGCTCCGGATCAGGAAGAGTTTCAGTCGTCAGCCCTGGCTTTGGTGGTCGACCGCTCGGGATCGATGTCGGGACAGAAGATCGAAATCTGCAAATCGGCAGCAATTGCCACGGCGGAATTGCTCAACAGTAAGGACTACATCGGAGTTTATGCCTTTGATTCGGCGGTGCATGTGGTGGTGCCGATGACGCGGGTGAGTTCAACCAGCACCATTGCCAATCAGATTTCGATGTTATCGGCGGGAGGAGGAACGAATATTTATCCCGGCATGGTGGCGGGGCGGGAGGCGCTCAACAAGGTGCGTGCCAAAATCAAACACATGATTGTTTTGACCGATGGCCAGACTTCGGGTCAGGGTTATCAAGCGCTGGCATCGCAATGCCACGCCGAGGGCATCACCATATCCACGGTGGCGGTCGGGGCGGGAGCCCAGGTGGGATTGTTGCAGGCGATTGCGGCAGCGGGCGGTGGGCAGTCTTATGTCACTATGGACCCGACAGCGATCACGCGTATTTTCACTCAGGACACCATGGTTCACACGGGACGAATGATTCGCGAGGAAGCTTTTGAACCTCAGCTGGTCGAGCAGCATCCGATGTTGCGAAACTGGGATCAGGAAAACACCCCGCCGCTGTTGGGTTATGTGAAGACCAATCGCAAAGCTACCGCCCAGGTGCCATTGGTGACGGATAAAGGAGATCCTTTATTGGCACATTGGCGTTTTGGTTTGGGCAAGGTGACCGCCTTCACTTCGGATTGCAAAACCCGTTGGGCTCCGCTGTGGGTGACCCAGTGGGGAGGATACAGTCAGTTCTGGGCGCAGGTATTGCGCGAGACCGCCCGTGCACCGCAAGGGCAGAATATGGATCTCGCTTTACGTGAAGAAGATGAAGACGTGCGTCTGGCCGTGGATCTGTTGGAGGATGCTGGAACCCGGCGCAACGCGGCGGCGGTGGAAGCCGACATCTATTTTGTGCCCTCACATTCATTGGGGGCGAGCATGCGTTTGTTGAGCTCGGTAGCCCTGGAGCAAGAGGGGCCGGGACTCTATTCGGGGAGTTTCCGTCCGGATGAAGCCGGGGTGTATTTGGTGAGGGCGAGGGCAGGCGCGCAGATGGTGTCGGCGGGTTATGTGCACAACCCCTCGGCGGAGGTGGCGACGGGACAAGTGGATGCAGATTTATTGCGTGAAGTTTGTGAGATCACCGGCGGGCAGTATTTAGAATCAGCAGACGATCTGTTGGAGTTCAAAGGTTCGGATGTGGCACGCTATGTGGAGTTGCTGCCATGGCTGGTGAAGATTTTCATCGCACTCTTGTTAGTCGACATTGTGATTCGACGCTGGGAGAACGTACAGGGGATTGGAGCGCAGTTGGGAGGGAGGAAGTAGGGCGGTGAGCCGTAGCGTAGATTTTCATATCTGCGGGAGGGGTCATCAAGAATGGCAGTTTTTTAGTGAAAATGTAATTTTTGACTGACCCTATTCGGCGGATTTTTTTACCGCGGATTTCGCGGATGTACGCGGATAATAAGTAAGAAGAGAGATAGG
>JASFYY010000005.1:0-28557 GCA_045046875.1 Verrucomicrobiota bacterium
ATCTTGCCCAATAATTCAACATTCTTATCACTCCTTCACCCGGTCAATCCTCGCTCCCAGGTCGATCAGTTTTTCATCAATATGCTCGTAACCCCGGTCAATATGATACACTCGGTTGATCTCGGTCACACCTTTGGCGGTCAAACCCGCGAGCACCAGAGCAGCTGACGCCCGCAAGTCGCTGGCCATCACCGGAGCAGCACTCAGACTCTCCACCCCCTTGATAATAGCCGTCGCACCTTCAAGCTCGATATCCGCACCCATGCGCTTTAATTCAGGCACGTGCATGAAGCGCTGGGGGAAAATCGTTTCCGTCACCACACTCAAGCCCTTCATCGTCGCAAACATCGCACAAAATTGTGCCTGCATATCAGTGGGAAATCCTGAGTAAGGTTCAGTGGTCACATTGCAACCCACTTTTTCCGCTCCGTTATGCAGATGAATCGTATCCTCACCCACCTCGACGGTGAAGCCACACTGTTGCAACACATCAATCACAGCCGTCAAATGCTCCCCATTCACTCGTTTCAAAGTCACCCCCTTGGGTCCACCCGCCATCGCAGCGGCTACCAGAAAAGTACCCGCCTCGATGCGATCCGGGATCACCCGGTGTTCAGTGCCATGGAGCTCCTTCACCCCTTCGATCACAATCCGTCGTGTGCCTGCACCCTCGATCCTGGCACCCATTTTATTTAAAAAATCAGCCAAATCCGTCACCTCAGGCTCACAAGCAGCACCTTCAATCACCGTGGTGCCTTCGGCCAAAGTCGCCGCCATCATCAAATTATCCGTCCCCAACACCGTCGACCCATGACGACCACGCAAAGGAATCTCAGCCCCTTGCAAAGCTCCCTCGCACTTCACCAGAATATCCCCTCCCTCCATCTGGACTTCAGCCCCGAGCCCTTCCAATCCCTTCAAATGCAAATCCACCGGGCGGTCTCCGATCACGCAGCCCCCGGGCATCGACACACTGGCCTCATTCAGTCTCGCCAACAAAGGCCCCATCACACAGATCGACGCCCGCATCTTACGCACCAATTCGTAGGGTGCTTCAGATTTTATATTCTCAGCTTTGACGATCACCGTGCCGCTCGCGCGCTCCACCTCGGCACCGAGGTTTTGCAAAATCTGGATCATATAATTGGTATCGCTGACATCAGGAACCCGGCGAATCACACAGGTTCCTTTGGTCAATAAAGTCGCCGCTAAAATCGGCAGCGATGAATTTTTCGATCCGCTGATCGCCACACTGCCCTCTAACTGAGCTCCGCCATGTACTAAAAGTTTGTCCATATCCGTTTAAGCTAAAATTATTCTCAATCAACATTACGAGCAAAAAGAAAACGCTCATGTCCGCTGTCATCACTCACTATTTCTACATCCTGTAATCCCATTTCAAGCGCCAGGGCCTTGAGAACTTTGGCTTGTTGATAACCAAACTCCATCGCCACCACCGCCCCGTCATTCAGATAACTGCGACACTCGCGCAAAAAACGCTCCATCAACTCAGTCCCTACCACCCCACCAGCCAACGCCAATTCAGGATCACACTGCACCTCGCGGCTGAGCTTTTGCATATCACTTTGCGAAATGTAAGGCAAATTAGCCACGATCAAATCAAAGCTACCGGTGATCGAAACAAACAAATCCGACTGCAGCGAAGTCACCCTGTCCGCCCCCAGCTTCAAATTATTACGATTCTCTTCCGCCAAAACCAAAGCCTTGGGAGAAAAATCCGCTAATACCACCTGCGCATCTACCTTCTCTCCTAACTTTACAGCCAAAGTCAATCCAATCACTCCTGAACCCGTTCCCATATCAAGGATACGCATCCCCTGGGGCCATTCTTTCGTCAAAATCAATTCAACCAGTTCTTCCGTTTCAGGACGGGGAACCAGACCACGGTCATCACACTTGAATTCATAATCACTGAACTCAACACTGCCCACCAAATGCTGAACAGGAACCCCCTGCGCACGACGTTTCACCAAGTCCCGCAACAACTGCAAACTCTCTTCATTCATTGGTCGGTCGAAGTCCAAGTAGAGCTGCATACGCTCACACTTCAAGGCAAAGGCCAACAGATGCTGCATATTCAACCGCCCATCCTCAACACCGTGACGCTCTAGATAAGCCTCGCCTTTTTGCAGAGTATCAAGAATCGTGGTCATGGGACAGAATACAGGAGGTAGAATTCAGGATTCAGGAATAATCAATTCGAAGATCAGGTCAGTTCGGCTTCCAGTTCGTGCAGGCGTTCTTCCATTTCTGAAACCCGCAGCTTGTCGAAAATTTCTTCCAACTGCCCTTCCATCACCTGATCCAGGTTGTAACCGGTATAACCCACCCGGTGATCCGTCAGTCGGTTCTGGGGGAAATTATAAGTGCGGATTTTTTCCTCACGCCCACCCGAGCCAATCAAACTGCGACGATGAGAAGAATATTTCTCCTCCTCTTCACGTTTTTTGCGCTCCAACAACTTGGCACGCAAAATCTGCAAAGCCTTTTCCTTGTTTTTGCCCTGACTGCGACCGTCCTGACATTTCACCATCAAGCCAGTTGGCAAGTGAGTCACCTGCACCGCCGAGTCAGTGGTATTCACATGCTGTCCACCAGGCCCACCTGAGCGGGTGGCTTGAATGTGCAATTCGTCCGGTTTGAGAACCACATCAATCTCACGAGCCTCCGGCATCATCGCCACCGTAGCTGTCGAAGTATGAATGCGTCCCTGGGTTTCGGTATCCGGTACCCGCTGCACCCGATGCACCCCACTTTCATATTTCAGTATATTATACACCTCTTCCCCCGATGCCTTGAACACCACCTCCTTGAATCCCCCCACTTCCGACGCACTCGCTTCGAGCATTTCGATCTTCCATCCCCCCTTTTCCGCCAATCGCGAATACATACGGTATAAATCCCCCGCAAACAGCGAAGCCTCATCGCCGCCCGTGCCCGCACGAATTTCCACGATAACATCCCGCTCCTCCGCCGGATCCGGTGGCAGCAAAGCGATCGTGATCTCCTGTTCCAAGCGCGGAATTTTTTCCTCCAGCTCTGGAATTTCCTCCGCCGCCAATTCTGCCATTTCCGCATCGTCGGATTTGGCCAATTCCTTGTTTTCGATCAAGCCCCTTTTTGCCTGGGCGAATTCCTCCCACAATTTCAGCAGTTTGCCCGTCCGGGTATATTCCCGGGTAACCGTTGCCGCTTTATCCGCGTCATCATAAAAACCCGGAGCGGCCATCGCTTCTTCAAGCCCGGCCAACTGGTTCTTTTTTTTCTCAATTAGAGGCTCAAAATCCATAAGCTCAAAACATGGGGTGATTAATATCAAGACAGCAGATACTTCCGCCACCTTTTTCCATAAAACGAAAAAACGGTGAAAACGAACGCTTCACGCGTCGTCATCACCGTTTTAACAAAATTCGTATCTAAGCAGATGCTTCGGTCGCCGCTTCAGCAGCCACCTCTTCTTTTGCGGGCGCTTCTTTCGCAGGCGCTTCTTTCGCAGGTTCAACTGCAGCAGGTTTGGGTGCCACCCTACGGGCTTTTGCACTACCGTAACGCTGGGTGAACTTGTCCACACGACCTGCAGTATCTACAAAACGTTGCTCACCCGTAAAAAACGGGTGGCACGATGAGCAAATGCCCACGCGCATATCAGGAGAAGTTGAGCGAGTCTGGATCACAGCGCCACAAGAGCACTGGATAACTGATTCTTTGTATTCGGGATGAAAATCTGCCTTCATCAGAGTGTAAATTCGTAAAAAATTAATTAATTAAGTTTGATTGTTTGACCGCTCAAACAAGACGAGGCGCACTTTAGAACACACTTTGCCCATCAGCAAGTGGAAATTCGCCCGAAAAACACCCCTTTTTACCCCCATCTCCCTCATAGCTGTTCCATTTAGCACCATAACGACCGAAACTTTGGCCGGCCGGACAAAATTTCGGTCGTTATGGCAAAGCTATTTTCAACAGGTTAACAAACAAAACCCCCACAAACAAAGCGCCCAAACAATAACAGGCTGGGACGGATATGGTCTTTGGCGGAGCCCCCACGGTCTTAGCTGGGGTCTTAGTTTGCTAAAAACCACCCATCATCCCTCATACAAAAAGGAGAGCCGAAGGTCGGAATTGAACCGACGACCTATTCATTACGAGTGAATTGCTCTACCCCTGAGCTACTCCGGCATCGTGTGCCTGATGGTAACTATAAAAACCGCTCTGTCAACCATCGCAAAACGCACATTTCCCCAAATTGCATCAGAATACTTGAAGTGCCGCCTTTCTGCGATTTAGTCTAGCCTACTTGTAGGCAGACTTTCCGACTTAAGCACAGCTTCTGCCTTCCACCATCCATCTTGAATTTTCCATTCCGACAGTGAAACCCAGTCTCGCCCACTCCCTGTCAAGTCGTCTCAAGCAATGGTGGTATAACCACAAGCGCAACGACGCTGCAATCATTCTATTTTTGCTCACAGTGCTGCTGGCGGCCATCGCCTACTTGATATGGGGCGACGACCCGTGGCGCAAACAACTGCCCCAGAAATTCCTCGCTGGTGAGCGCATCGACAGTCGTGGCGGCATCGTCCTCGGTTTATGGTTTGCCACCGCCGCAAACGCCCTGATCGCCACCACCTTATTACTCAGCTCCCGTTGGTGGCCAGAAAGAGGCAACTGCCCCCCACCAAAAACATCCACCCCTATCAGCCCTACCTCGATCTGGTCACGACGCCTTTTCCTGCTCGGTCTAGGTGCCGCCCTCTTGGCCGCCGCCTGGATCCGCGCACCACGACTCGAACACAGCTTCTGGAACGATGAAGAAATGGCCTTTCGAAAATTTCTCTGGGGAGAAAACGTGGTCAGCGACTCCGGCGAACTCAAACACAAAAACGTCAGCTGGCAACGCACTCTGTTCTACACTTCAAACGGTAACAATCATGTCACTCAAACCGTAAGCTCCCGTATCAGTCACGAAATCTGGAAACGAATTTTTTATAATGCTGGAGATCGCCCCTTCCAGGAATCCGTGATCCGTTTGCCACCTTTTATCAATGGCTTACTGGGCATTGCCGCATTGGCATTTTTACTGCACGTGACAGGCTATCCACTGGCAGGAGTCACTGCAGCCTGGCTACTTGCCCTCAACCCCTGGCATCTTCGTTACAGTGTCGAGGCCCGCGGTTACGCAGATCTGATGTTATTTATTCCGCTCACCTTCATCGCACTCATCTTTGCCCTGCGATCCGGTAAGTGGCGCTGGTGGCTACTTTACGGACTGCTGCAAAGTCTATACTTACTGGCTTTTGCCGGATCGGTTTACCTCGCCGTCGCTCAGAACCTGATCGTTTTGGCGCTATTACTTAAGCGGGGCAATATCAGCTCAATCTGGAAATGGGGGGTATCCACCGCCATCGGAGCCATGCTGTTCATCCAGATCATGACTCCCATGGCAATCCGGGTGATCGACTACAACAAAACCCACCAACAGGACATGGCGCCAATCACCCTCGGCCATCTGCAGGATCTCTGGGCCCACCTCGTCATTGGGGCACCCTGGAAAACCATGGCCGACCCTACTTTGCATAATGGGTTCAGCGTGCAAATGTACCAAGCAGGGCAACCTGGCATCTTGATATTGATGACTTTTTTCATCCCCTTGCTCTTACTCGCCGGCCTGCTCACCGCGCTGACAAAAAGCACCGAGTTACGCCTTTTCATCGGTTCCACTTTTGCAGCCCTCGCCCTGATTGCTTTGCACAACACCCTGTCAGAAACCATTTTCCTCATTTGGTATGTGGTCTATAGCGTTCTCATCTTTGCTCTAGCCCTGGCTTTTATTCCCGAGCTCATTACTTCTAGTGAACGTTTTTTCAGAAAAAACCAAGAGCCAAAAAAATGGCGCTCCACGACTCTCGCCTGTGCCCTGCTATTGATCGCTTTTTATGGCCTGTTCGTCACTCCTTCGCTGAGCCGCCTACGCCAGTTCGAACGCGAACCCATGCGAGATGCCGTAGAGTTCGTTCGAGGAGAAGCCCCTGCCCTGAAACCTGAAAACAAAAAACAACTCACCTGCTCAATCGGATCAGGAGCCGTTCAGATGCGCACTTATGATCCCTGGGTTCATCCGGTGAAAAAACAAACTGATTTCGACAGCGTATTAAAAGAAGCCCGCGACAGCGGCAAGCCTCTATCTATCTACGTTTGCAGCCCACTACGGGTCGAACGTGAATTCCCTGAGGCATGGAGAACCCTCGAAGATCCGCAGGTCTTTGAAAAAACCGCTTATTTAAAAGGGCTCGAAGAATTCTGGAGCTTCCAGATCTACCGTTTGAAAACCCCATGACGCGATCGCGGCCTTGTATTTCACCAACACGGGCGATTAACTAAACGCTCACACCCAGTTTCATATGCAAAAATTCGTTCTTCACTCTGCTCGCCCCCTCGCCCGCATCCTTCTCACCATAGCACTGCTATCCCCCCTGCTGCTGCACACTCCCGTTGATGCCGCTGATAAAAAACCCAACATCGTGCTGGTTATGGCCGATGACCAGGGCTGGGGAGAAATGGGTTACATTGGTCACCCCAAGCTCAAAACCCCTAACTTTGACTCGATGGCAAAAGACGGACTGCGTTTTGACCGCTTCTATGCCGCCGCCCCCGTATGCTCCCCCACCCGTGGCAGTGTATTGACCGGTCGCCATCCTAATCGTTTTGGATGTTTCAAGTGGGGCAATACCCTGCGTCCGCAAGAAGTCACCATTGCCGAAGCACTGAAAACCGCCGGATACACCACCGGACATTTTGGCAAATGGCATTTGGGGTCGGTCATTAACGGCAGCCCGGTCACACCGGGAGCCAGCGGTTTTGACGAATGGGTTTCCGCGCCTAACTTTTTCGACAACAATCCTATCCTCAGCGACCAGGGCAAAGCCGTCGCATTTAAAGGCGAAAGCTCCGAGGTGACGGTTGATGCCGCGCTCAAGTTTATCAGCAAAAATGCCAAAAAAGAAAAACCCTTTTTTGCCGTGGTTTGGTTTGGTTCACCACACAGTCCACATATTGCTGCCAAAGAGGATTTTAAACTCTATAAAGACGCCCCTAAAAAGTTACAAAACCTCTATGGTGAAATCACCGGAATGGATCGTGCTTTTGGCAAACTGAGAAGCTCGCTCAACGACCTGGGAGTGAAAGACAATACCGTCCTGTGGTATTGCTCCGACAACGGAGCCATTCAGAAAATCGGGGATACCGGTGGTTTTCGCGGATGGAAAGGAATGATTTACGAAGGCGGCTTGTTGGTACCCGCGATCATGGAATGGCCCGCCAAAATCTCAAAAGCCCGCATCAGCATGAGCCGTTGCAATACGGTTGACATCTACCCGACACTGCTCGAAATCGCAGGAATCAAGGTCAGTCATTCCCACCCGCTCGACGGCATCAGCCTACTGCCTTTGATCGAAGGCGCAGAGAGCCAACGGAGCAAAGCGATGGGCTTCTGGGATACCAATACCAAAGGCGTCGGCACTCCGAGTAAAGGCTGGATGACAGACTTACTGGCCAAACAAAAAGCCGGGCAACAAGAAGAAGACCCACTGCGGCTGCGTATGGACGCAGGAGAAATCAAAAAACAATACAACATCGACGAATTGGGCGGTCACGCCGCGTGGATCGATGGGGACTGGAAACTGCACCGCATTATCAACAAAAAAAGCAAAAAGCTCAGTTACGAATTGTATAATCTCGACAAAGACAAATTTGAAGAACACGATATGATCGCTGAAGAAAACGAGCGGGCTGAAAAAATGAAAGCCGCGCTCAGTACTTGGCAGAATTCTGTTATCGACAGCCTGAACGGAAAGGACTACTCTAACGAATAGAATCTGATCCCCTATCCCCCTATAAAGATGAAACTACCAAGCTACCCAAACCCCTCTTTCACCAGCAAACTGCTTCCGCTGATTGTCGGCATCGCCTGCAGCGCCACATTCACCCTCGTCCAAGCAGGAGACAAAGCGGAGAAAAAATGTAAATCCGCTAAATCTGCTGAGTGCGCCAGTTGCAAAGCCTCACAAGATAAAAAAGACGGCCATAAAAGCTCCTCAAAATGTGACTCGGACAAAACCCGTGATCATCATGCAAAAAGAGATCAGCCCAAGGGACGCCCCCCCGGCCCTCCTCATGCTGCAGGCAATGAGCGCAAAAACCTGCCTCCCGAAGCACAAAAATTCAGCGAACGCATTCGAGATTTCCATCAGCAAATCGGCAGTTTATACCGCGAAGGCAAAAGGGATGAAGCCCGGGAAGTCACCGGTAACTTGCGTGAATTCATTCAAGATCATGCCGAGTTAGCTCGTAAAATGGGACCTCCCATGCATGGTCGAGGGCCTATCCCCCACCCCGGCCATCATCCACCCGCACCAAAAGCAGCAGGGCGTCCCGGACGACCTGAATCGCCCAAAACCCCAGTCGAAGAAATAGAGCGCCGCCTGCATCACATCCTCCAAGCCGCAGAAAACCTTGAGCAAGCCGGGATGGAAAAAGAATCCAAAAAACTCCGCCAACAGGCAGAACACATGGAGCGTGAACTTCAGAAACACCGTCAGCAGAATGAGGGTCGTTCCCATGGGGAAAAAATCGAACGAGAAATGAACGAACTCCGCGAACTGGTCGGCCAACTGAAAAAAGAAATCGAACAGTTGAAACGAGCGCAAAAAGGACGCTGAAAACCAGACGCCCGAGCTACGCAAAAATTGCCATCTTCTTTTTTGCGTCTTAGCACATTTCAGATTCGTTGTTATCTTATGTTATGACTAAGAAAGACAAACCCACCCTGGTAAAAATAGATTCTCTTATCAAGGAAGGCGGCGAGAGCGCGTTGCCTGAAATCCTCGACATCATCCTGGATTACTTCGGATGTGTTACCGGCACAGTTCACGTGCTGAACTGTGTGACGGGTTTGCTCGACTTGAAAGCCCAGCGCGGCATACCTGACTCGATCCTCGAAACGATTAGCGCGATCCCTGTGGGTAAGGGAATGGCAGGGCTTGCCGCCAAACGCCACGCCGCCGTGCAAGTATGCAACCTGCAAACTGACGAATCAGGCAAAGCCAAGCCTGCGGCAAAAGACACCAAGATGGAAGGCTGCATCGCAGCCCCCATGTTTCTGAAAGCGGGGCCACATGATGATTTGTTCGGCATTTTGGGAGTCGCCATGCCCACCTCCCACGACTACAGCGAAGCAGAAATCGCCGACTTGGATGACTTCGGCCGAGTGATCGCCGTCGCCTTGACTGAGTCCTGACTTATACCGTTTATCTAGCTGTTTTTAACCGCGGATCACATCTTAATATTAAGAGTAGTGATATCAGCAAATCCCAAAACCTTTCACTCGGCTTCGCGAAAGGCGTAAACCACACCGTCCTCGCCACTGATCACCAGGGTCCCGCGGGAAATCGCCGGTGACGCGGTGAGCTTGGCACCGATTTCGTATGACCACAGCTCCTCTCCGCTTGCCGGATCGACAGCATACAGCCTGCCATCCATGCCTCCCACGTAGAGCGCGCTGTCACACACCACCGTCGAACTATCGACATTTTTACGCGTAGCAAAACGCCACACCTCCTTGCCGCTGACCCGGTCCAGACAACGCAGCAGCTTGTCCCGCCCTCCCACGTAAACCCGGTCCTTGCTCACCGCCGGTGAAGCGTAAAGTTCCACCCCATTGCCCGCCGCGACCTTCCACACCTCTTCGCCCGCGGCTACATCGTAAGCTCCGATCTCACCACCAAAATGAGCCACATAAGCAATGCCATCGCGCACCCCGGCCGAGTTCGGGATGTAGGCCCCCACATCAAAGTTGCGGATCTCCTTACCACTCTGCGCCGAGATCACATGCAACAATCCATCGCAGCCACCCACAATCAC
This sequence comes from Verrucomicrobiota bacterium, assembly GCA_045046875.1. Classification (GTDB taxonomy): domain Bacteria; phylum Verrucomicrobiota; class Verrucomicrobiia; order Verrucomicrobiales; family DEV007; genus JAADHD01. Next base: position 9,937 of record JASFYY010000005.1, read on the forward strand.
TGCTGCCTCATCCCCCTCGACCACAGAGGGCGTGCCTACCAGGTAATTGTCCGTCTCATACTTCCAAATCAACTTCCCGGTCGCAGCATCCACTGCATACAAGTGATTGTCATAACTGCCAAAAAACAAGCGCGTCTGGAGTTTGCCCGTCGCCGGGTCTTTCACCTGCAAAACATTCACCCCTCCTTCAATTTTATCATCCGTTTCAAAGCGCCATTTTTCCTCCCCTGTTTCCCTGTCCAAAGCATAAAGAAAACCATACTGACAACCAAAAAAGACCTGATCCCCAACCACGGCGGCCGGCCCGGTGATCGGCCCCTCTGATTGATACTGCCATTTTTTCTTGCCGTCTTTCAGATCGAGACAAAAAAAGCGTGACTGCTCGGTGCCCAGATACACCATAGCATCCACGATCACTGCAGTGGCTTTAATCGGATAAGCCCGTTTGCGTTTTTTTACCTCGGTGCCCTCTTCCTGATTAGCTTCGTCTTCCGCATGAAATTCCCAAACCAACTCGAGCGGGGCTTTCAAATTCTCCTTCGATACCCCCTGCATTTGTGCATCCCTCCGAAACAAAGGCCAATCCTGCTGCACCTTTTTCGCCCCCGCCCCATCACTTGCCGCATCTGCCGCAGCTCCTGTTTTTGCTTTACCTCCGTCACAAGCTACCGAGAAAAACACCGCGATAGCCAATAAAACAACCAGACCCCTAATTTGAACACTTATTTTCATCAACAATAAACTAGCACAAATTTCTATACCGGAGATATAATTCAAGCCACTATTAGCTAACTTGCCCAAAACAAATGATTTCCAAATTGCCAACGCTGCTCGTAAGCACTGCACTTTCCGTGTTGCTGCTGCTGGTTGCTTGCAATCGCAATGAAAAAAACAAAAGCTCCAAGCCCCGGAGCACTCAGCTGGAACGGGAATATCTGCTGCTGCAAAAAAAACACCAAGAGCTGCAATCCAGAGTCATTAAGTTGCAGCAGGAAACCGACGCTTTCAAAGCAGACAAAAGTGCCGTCACCGATCAGGAAAATCAGATCGTCAATCGTTTGACCCAGACCCAGCAAAAACTCAATCACCTGCAACACGAATACCAAACCCTGCAAAAGGACTACGCCGGACTCGAAAAATCCATCGCACCACTAGCAGCTCAACTCAAAGCCACTGTAGCGGCTCACCGCAAGGAATTGATTGGAACCGAACTAGGTAACCTCACCTTGGCCAATGGCCGGCAACTGCAACAATCCAAGGTCACGGATATCACCGATCACTATTTACGCCTTAAATTCGCTTCAGGTTGGATGAATGTTCCCTACGACGACCTTCCGACAGCTATTCAAAAACGCTTTTTCATCAAAGGCTCCCTGGTTTCATCTGAAGCCCTGCTAGGTAAGACCCCGCAAAACAAAACTCCCCCCCCGGCGCCCAAATCAACCAACGGAAAAACACAAAACTCGTCCCCAATGGAAGAAGCCTTCGCCGAGCGCCACCGGCGCGAACTCGAACAATACCGGCTTTCCATCCAACCCAGAATCACTTCACTTCAAAACAAACTTTCGGCCGCCAAACAGAAAATTTCAAATCTAGGCAAAGAGCGAATCAAAACATCCCAATATTATTCCCGTCGCAGCGGCAGTATCAAGCGCTCTCCAGTGGACCGCGACAACGCACTCAAAAAAATCGACGATGAAGTGCAACGATTGAAACTCGCCATCCAGGTGGCGGAAGTACAAATAAAAAGCTGGCAAAAAGAATTGAAAACTGCGACAGGCAATGACAAATAAGCACGCAGCCAAACCTTTCCCGTTTCTCACTCACCGATGAAAAAACATCCAGCGCCCTTGCTGAAATTTGCAACCAAATCCGCCCCCTTGCACAAACGTCTGGGCAACGCGCAAAAAGCAGGCTTCCATCATGCCGAATTATTCCTAAATAGCACGCTCTTGGAAAACTGGAAAGACGTGGCTGACATCGCCGGGGACCACAACTTGAGCTACGGCCTGCATTTCCCCAATCGCGCCCCACTCACCCGTAAACATTTGAAAAAGGCCGTCAAACTCTACCACCGGCTCAATTGTGAGTCCATGGTCATCCATCGACCTATGTTCCGTCTTTATGCCCCGGATTTGCTCAACCTGGATCCCGAACTTTATCTCGCAGTGGAAAACCACCGTCTCAATCCTCAAAACTTTTGGCACTGGGCCGAAAATTATCAGTGGCTGACTCTGGATGTCGAGCACTTATGGAAATACACCCTCAAACAAGCCCCGCTGCCTACTTTCTTATTTACTTTGAAAAAATTCCTCAAGCGCCACGGCCACCAGGTTCGTCGTGTTCACCTTCCTGGTTATGAGCCCGGATCAAAAGAGCACCGCCCCATCCACAGCAACCCCCGTTTGGGCCGCAAAGTGTTCACCGCTCTAGCAAAAATCAATTACCAAGGGCTGGTGGTTTCCGAAACCCGACCGGCCCTGCAAACCCCTGAATTGTTGCGAAAAGATGTTAGGTTTTACCAAAGCTGGCAGAAAAAACGCCTGGCTAAAATCAAAAAATAAAAGCCTGATCCTGAGAGCCCGGCCAACTTATTTCTTTTTCCGCAACAAACGACGGCGCATTTTTTCCCAATCCTCATTGGGTAAAGCTTGCCAAACATTCAAGTCTTTGAACTCTGCCGACTCTCCAGCCACCGTGAATCCCAACTTGGCTTTTTCAGTTCCAATCAGTTCATCCGACCCAAAACCAATTTCTTCCCCGATTTGCCCTAACATCTCATCACCGAGAATCTCAATACGCGCGGTGTGCCATACTCCCGCTTCGAGCTCAAGCTCACGTCGTTCAAACTGCACCCCTTTGTCGGGTCCCTCATGGTCATGATCATCTTTTTGCACTGTGAAACCACTGGCGTTGATGCTCATACGGCAAACGTGTTCTTTTTCATCATCGATGCTCAGGCTGATCCCCTTGGCTCCATCCAACTTGAATGAAAATTCGATGATCGCATTTTTAAACGGCAAGGCACGTTTAAAAACAGCCCCATGGTCATCAGCAACCAACTCAGCACCTTTTAGCGAACCATCCCTGGCTTGCCAGGCACCCATCGGATGACGCCAGTCAGCTGCCATGGTAGAAAAATCATCGCTGAACAACAATTTGCCAGCTTTAGTCATCAGCGGTGAAGTCGCGGGTTTGGGCTGCTCTGCTACTTTTTCCATTTCAGCTCTTTCCGCCTCCCATTGCTTCACATATTCCGCGTCCGCTTTGCTCACTTCAAACAACTTGAGCTGATACTCACGCCCGTTTTTCATAGCCAGAGTGATTTTGCCATCGGTGCTGTTCAACAAAGACGCCTCGATTTTTTTTCCCTGCTGATTGGTCCACGTCCGGTATTCCACTTGATCAGCAGCCTCGATGCCCGCCCCTGCCGCCAGAAACACCGCCAATGCACTTATTATCAAGCCTCTACGGATGTTGTTTGTTTTTTTCATACTTGCTCTTTTTGCTGTTATCGGAAAAATGTAACTGCATTCACCATCCCCAACCAGAGGGAATTCAGCTTTTTTTCTGCGTATATTGTCATTTTTAGAGACAGAAAGCTTCCCATGCGGCGCTTTTTTTACTAGAAAGGCAGTATTAGCAGAGAAGATCCCTGAATAATGGCAAAAATCAGCTCATGGAATGATTGGATACGGACCCACGGTTCGAAACTTATGCTGTACTCCCGTCAGCAAACCCGCAGCGAAGCTGACGCTGAAGATGTTTTGCAAAAAGCCCTGGTCAAAACCTGGAAAACTGTCGGTGAGCAACCAGAGGATAAAATCCTGGGCTTGGTATACACCAATGTGCGTCGTTGCGCTATTGATCAAGGCCGCAGCCAGGATCGCCGCACTCGAAGAGAAGAATTTTTTGTCGCTGAAACCGGCGATCCGGTGTCATGGTTTGAGCTGCCCGAAGATGATGAAAGCCGGGCACTGCAAGTGGCACTCTCCTCCATCCCGGAAAAATACCGTGAAGTCATCACCCTCAAAATCTGGGGTGACCTGACCTTTGACCAAATCGGCAAAACCCTTGAAATCTCACCTAATACCGCCGCTTCCCGCTATCGCTACGGAATCGGAGCGCTGCGCACCCGGCTCGCTCGCGAAGCTGAATATTTGCTGAATTAGCCGCTTGCCTGGGAGAAGCTGAAGCATAATGTAAGTCTTCACAACATCCCCCCATGAAACCCTTGCTGTATTTGTCACTCGTTCTGCTTGCCTGCTGCCCCGCCTCCCTAGCCGCTGCCGAGCGCCCCAATATTCTGCTCATCATGGTCGATGACATGGGTTGGTCTGACCTGGGATGTTATGGTGGAGAAATCGACACCCCTCACATCGACTCCCTGGCCAGGGAGGGTTTGCGTTTCACCCAGTTTTACAACAACGCCGTCTGCGGAGCGACCCGTGCATCCCTGCTCTCCGGGCTCTACAGCCAACAGACCGGACACCGCGGTGACCGCTGGAACGAACCGAAGAATTTCTCCAAATGTGTGCTGATCCCCGAAGTCCTGCAAGCCAATGGTTACCACACCGCCATGGTCGGCAAGTGGCAAGGGCGGGATCTAGCGGTGAAACGTGGTTTTGACCGTTTTTTCGGCCCCAACTGCCAAGGTAAAATCAGCTATTGGAACGCGGTGAAAAACAACGACTTCTACCTCGATGATCAAGCCTGGGAATTTCCCAAGGATTTCTTCATGACCGAAGCCTTTAACGACCATGCTGAAGAGTTTCTCCAGGATGCGGTGAAAAAAGAACAGCCCTTTTTTCTCTACGCGGCCTACATAGCTCCGCACTGGCCCTTGCACGCAAGGGAACAGGACATCGAACCTTACCGTAAACGCTACTTGGAACAAGGATGGGACGAATGGACCCAAAAGCGACAGCACCGGCAGCGCGAACTAGGTTTGCTTCCCACCCAGTGGAGCCCTGCACCAAAAGACCCAAGCGTTCCAGATTGGCAGCAAGACAAAAACAAAATCTGGCAAGCCGAACGCATGGCGGTGTACGCCGCACAGATCAGCAAAGTGGATCAAGGGGTGGGCCGTCTGTTGAAAGTATTAAAAGATTCCGGCGCGGATAAAAACACCCTGGTTCTTTTTCTCTCTGACAACGGCGCGGCCAGCGACGGAGCATTCATTCCATCCAAAAGCGGTCTAGGATTCCCTTTAAAAAAAGGCAGCCCTGCGTGGCGGAACGACGGAGAAAAAATCAAAGGCGGCAGTGGCCCCGACCACATGCCCGGCCCGGCTGACACCTTTTCCGGGTATGGCAAAGCCTGGGCAGGCACCAGCAGCGTCCCTTTTCGCAGCTACAAACAATCGGCTTATGAAGGTGGCATCCGCACTCCACTGATCGCACGTTGGCCAGAGTTGATCAAACAAGGCGGACAGTTCACCGATCAACCCGGGCACGTGATGGACTTCATGGCAACCTTCCTCGATTTGGCCGGCATCGAATACCCCGCCGAATTCCAGGGTCGCCACCCCGTCGCGATGGAAGGGCGCAGCCTGGTTCCGATCTTCCGCGGCAAACAACGCGAGCCACATCCGCTGCTCGCTTGGAATTGCGCCCGTGGCCGCGCGGTCATCATGGGAGACTGGAAACTGGTGAAACCCAAAGGCCGCGCTCATGCCAATGCTCCGTGGGAACTCTATAATCTGAAACAAGACGGCGGTGAAACCCGCAACCTGGCCTCCGAACAAATCGAACGAGTCCAACAAATGGAGCAGGCTTATCTGAATTGGAAAAAGCGGGTAGGAGCCCAATAAACCAGCAACTCCCCTGCTATTTTTTTCCACCTTGCTGGACGGGTATTTTTAACTTCACCCGGGCGCCCGTATCCATGTCGTGAACTTCAGGAAAAGCACCCTTGCGATTACAAACCAGCAAGAGCCTCTTACCTGCATTTTCACTGAGCGTGACTTCCACATGCTCTGCCCCTTTTTTTAATTTGAATTCGGCACTCACCAGAATGCAACCCACCGGAACCCCGGAAACAAAGGACTTCTTCCTAATGATGTCGGGTTCAGTAAAACGCAGCTTGCTGCTCAGATCCATGGCTTCGCCGTCATCCACCTTGAACGTGAATTTTTCCGCTACAAACTTACGCCCTCTTTCAAACAAAGTTTTAAACTGCGCGTCCGAACGACTGCGCAGCCATTGGGCATCAAAAATCTCCGCCCCGGCTTTTTCATAACCCACCAACAGCTCCGGTGCGTGAATGGTGAAATACAATCGCACCTTGCCGTTTTCCGCCGTTTCCGTGAAATTCACTTCCACATTGTGATACAACTCCAGATGCGCTGAGACCTGCTCTACCCAAGTCTGTAAAAGCACCAGGATTGCCGCCGCGCAGGCCAACGTTCCGAGGTGGTTTTTCGAGTTCAGATGAGAAAAAAACATGGATTGAAGGAATTGGACACTATACCATAGTATCGTAAACAATTTTTATCATGAATCTAGGACTTATCGGATGTGGCAAAATGGGCAGAGCTTTGCTGGAAGGCATTCTCAATAAAAAAATCGTCGAAGCCGGGCAAGTGCGGGTTTTCGACACCTATCAAGACGCCGTCAAGTTGATGGCCGACGATCTGGGCGTGCAGGCCGCCAGCAGCAATGACGAAGTGCTTGCCAACTCGGACACCGTCCTGTTGTGCATCAAACCCCAGGGCTTTCTGACAATGCTCGAAGCCCTCGATGAACACCCCCAACGCTTACTCATTTCCATCGCTGCCGGCATCCGCATCAGTAACATTGAAACGGCAGCAAAAAACCAGCATCGCATCATCCGCGTGATGCCCAACACCCCGGCACTGGTAGGCAAAGGCGCATCGGCTTTTTCCCTCGGCAGCAAAGCCACTGCCGATGACGCAGAAAGCGCCCGCCGCCTGCTTGCCGCAGTAGGCTACGTCAGCGAAGTCACAGAAGACCTGCTCGATCCGGTCACCGCGCTCAGCGGAAGTGGCCCCGCCTACATCTTCGCCATGATCGAATCGATGGTGGCCGCCGCAGTGAAACTAGGCCTCGATCAACAAACCGCACTCGATCTGGCCACCCACACCGTCGCCGGTGCAGCCGAAATGGTTCTACAAACGGGCGACTCCCCCACCCAACTGCGGGAAAATGTCACCAGTCCCAACGGCACCACCTTCGCCGCCCTGGAATCTTTAAGACACAATCAATTTGATTCCATCATCCACGACGCTTTGAAAGCCGCCTGCGACCGCTCCATCGAACTAGGATCCTAATCTCCCATTCTCAATTTTCCATTCCTTCCCCCCATGATTCACCCTCGCCATCTTTTTGATCAACACGGCCAAGGTCAAGTGTTCCGTTTTTTTGACGACCTGCCCGCCGACAAACAAGATGCCCTCACCCGGCAAGCCGCTTCCATTGATCTCGATGAAATTGATCAACTGGTTAAAACCCTGGTCAAAAAAAATGCCCCAACCAAAAGTCCCGACGCAGATCCGGAACCCGCTGACTACATCCCGGTTTTATCAAAAAATCAAAATGGCGAAGCTTGGCAAAAAGCCACCAAAACGGGTGAACAGGCACTTCGCAATGGTCGGGTAGCCGCATTCACCGTAGCCGGAGGCCAAGGCACCCGACTGGGTTTTGATGGCCCCAAGGGAACCTTTCCCATCTCACCGGTCAGCGAAAAATCCTTATTCCAAATATTTGCCGAGAAAATAAAAAACAGTGGCGAAAGGTATCAATGCTCGATCCCCTGGTTCATCATGACCTCGTTACAAAATCATGATGAAACTTCCGCTTTTTTTCGTGATCATTCGTTCTTCGGACTGGATCCCGAAAGTCTTCATCTGTTCCCCCAGGGAACCATCCCTATTGTTGATCAAGAAGGGAAAATCCTATTGAATGACAAACACAACATCGCCATGAGCCCGGATGGGCACGGAGGATCCCTACGCGCGCTGGTACGCTCGGGTGCGACCCGGTGGATGGAGGAAAAAGGCATCGACCTGCTGTCCTGTTTCCAGGTGGACAATCCACTGGTAAAATGCATCGACCCGGCTTTCATTGGATTTCATCTGAATAAAGATTCCCAACTCTCTAGTAAAATCATCGTCAAAAAAGACCCCGATGAAAAAGTAGGTGTATTCTGTAAAAAAGGAGAGCATACCCAAGTGATCGAATATTCAGATCTGGCGCAAGAGCTGCAACAACAAACCGATCCCGACGGAGCGCTGCGCTTTCGTGCCGGCTCCATTGCTGTTCATATTTTCCATCGTGAACTGGTCGAAAAACTTGGCGGAAACAGTGGCGAAGGAAATCTACCCTTCCACGTCGCTCACAAAAAAAACAGCTCGCTCGACGAGAATGGCCAGCTCGTCGAAGCACCAGCGATCAAGTTTGAAATGTTTATTTTTGATGCGCTGCCTTTCGCTGAAAACCCATTAATCCTGGAGGCACTGCGTGAATCCGAATTCAGCCCGGTAAAAAATGCCCGGGGCTCGGATTCCCCGGAAAGCTCACGCAACGACCAACTGCGCCAGTTTGCCCGTTGGTTCAAAGCGAACGGGATCAACTTGAACACTGACGGGAATGGCATCCCCGAGATAAAAATAGAAGTCTCCCCACAATTTGCCGACACCAAAGAGCGTTTCACCGAGGCTTGGAAATCCCTATCCCCACAACCTGAAATAAAAAACGGGCTGGTAGTGGAATGAAAAAATCACCTTTTCTTTTTTGTCCGGCGGATTAGCCTGTATCACTTGCCTAGTTCATTATGAAAACCATCCATACTTTTTTATTAGTCTTTGCCACTGCACTCACTGTCAGCTCATACGCAAAAGATACTCCTGAAAAGGCCGAACACAGTGCCAAAACCCAGGACTCGGCCGCAACTTCAACCGATTCAGTTAAAGCCATCATTACTGATATCGAAAAAGAAAAAATAACCAAACTTACAGCCTACTTGAAAGCTAATCCCGAAGCTGAAGACCGGCTCGACGGGCTTTCTTTTCTAATCACCGCTTATTTGAATCTTGAAAACAATGAACAGGCTATTCCTGTTCTAAAAGAAAAATACCAGCTTCTCACCAACGGGAAAAAAATTGCTGACATTGACTTAATCACCCTGTTGCCCGACACCGTGCAGCCACTAACCCTTTCACTGACTTCCACTGGCAGCCGGGAAGAAGCCAAGACTTTTATTGCCAAAGTGAGGGAGGACTTAAGCGCTCACCCAATGGCTCAACAAATTGATCAATTTTTGGAACAAACCACTGCTGAAATTAATGCTCCGAACAAAGGAGACATACTGGAAATCGCGTTCACATCTTTAACTGGAGAAAAGGTGGATCTCGCTGCGATGAAAGGAAAAGTCGTGCTGCTTGATTTTTGGGCCACCTGGTGCGGCCCCTGCGTAGCGGAGTTGCCCAATCTCCTTGATACTTACAATAAACACCACGACAAAGGTTTTGAGATCATCGGGATCTCTCTGGATCAAGATGGAGATACCTTGAAAAGCTTTATCAAAGAAAACAACATTCCTTGGGCTCAATACTTTGACGGCAAAGGTTGGGGAAATTCAATCGCGCAAAAATACAGTATCAAGGCTCTCCCTGCGACTTTCCTGATTGGCAAAAATGGAAAAGTAATGACCCGCAACCTGCACGGTTCCCGATTGGACGAAGAAGTGACCAGACTGCTGTCAGAAAAATAAGACCAGCTTACAGCTCACACCACCTGGGGTGCAGGACAAAAAAGTTAGCTTATCACACCTCGACATCATTGCGCCCTTTTAGGGCTGGCAATAAAACCGATTTAACCCCAGCGCTTCGCGCTGGGCTATCACATTTTGTCCTTACGGACAATTTGCTTTCACTTCATTTGCACCAACGGTGCTCAATGATATAGCCCAGTGCGAAGCGCTGGGTAAAAAATCCAATTCTTCCAGCCCCGCAAGGGCGAAACCTATAGCGGTCAGCAGCTTAACGATTTCGTCTCAAACCCTGTCATCATCGAATGATAACCATCAACTTCCGATGAATTGAGTCTTTCAGATCCTCCCCTTCACATTGTCCGTCGCCCTTCCAAAGCACGGAACAAGGTCAATTCATCCGCTGACTCAAGCCCACCTCCTGCCGGCAGCCCCTGCGCCAGTCGGGATATCTTCACTCCAAAAGGAGCCATCAAATCCACCAGGTAATTGGCAGTGGCCTCCCCTTCCACATCCGAGCTGAGAGCAAGGATCACCTCAGCAAAAGCGCCGTTTTTCAAACGCTTGATCAAACAATCTATCCGTAGATCACCCGGCGAAACATTCTCCAACGGGGAAATACGTCCTCGTAGGCTGTGATAATAACCACGGAAAGCACCACTCTTTTCCAAGGGCAATATGTCCGTCGCTTGTTCGACCACGCACAAAACCGATTCATCCCTCCCACTGCGGTCACAAATTCCGCACCCTTCGTTGGTGGAGAAAAAACCGCAGGTCTCACACTCACCGATCTCCTGCTCTGCCGTGGTCAGGGATTTGGCGATTGCCGTCATCATCGAATCCCCTCGATCCTGCAGCAACCACACCGTGATACGCTCAGCACTCTTCGGGCCAATACCCGGCAGTCTTTTCAACTGCAGGATCAACTGCTTCACCGGAGCTGGATAATCTACCTGGTTCACGGATTTCTATAGTGTGTTTAACAAACGTGCGTGCCCTTGATTAACCTCATGCGAATCACTTGCCCCGGATTCGTTACCCATACGGGTCAAACGATCCTGAGTCAGACCAATAAAGAACTCCAAGGGTTGGTCCTCCGTTATATCTCCATCCCCAGCCGATTGACTGAATTTCTCCAGCGCTTTTTCATAGTTCTTTTCCCGGTAAAAAATCATCGCTTCCCAAAAAGCGTCCCTTTTTTCACCAGCTTCATCATCAAAATCCTCTGTAGCGGCCATCAGTTCATACACCTCGGTCATCACTTTGCTCTCAGGGTCGTAGATCATCTCCATCGGCCTGACCTCGATGTCATCTCCAGCCAATTGCAGGGTTCGCGCGCTGAGCAATACATCCGAACTGTAAACCCGGTTCATCGCACAAATCCTTCTCGAAAAATCCGTCACCAGACCCACTCCGCTGAAATAAAAATGCCGCGCCGAACCGTAAACTCCCACGGTCACTTGCCCCGAACTGATCGCCACCCCATGATGAGGACGGTGAAACCACCTGTTCTCACACTCAGTGTCGAGGTTGATCAAGCGTTGTTTCAATTCAAGCGCCGCCTGACACGCTTTTTTGGCATGATCTTCCTCAGCTGATAACAAACCAAAAAACACCCTCACACAATCCGGACTGGATTCGTCAAGGTAAGCTCCATGCGACATCAAAAAATCAGCGGTATTGCGCAGAAAACGGTTTGTCAGCGCCACCAGATCCGCGGCTTTCATTTCACCTTTCAACTCAGAGTGATTAAACAAACGACAGGTCAACACCGTGACTTCATAAGTTCCACCCTCCAGCGAGATCATTTGCGGGGCATTGATCAACTCCGAAAAATGTTCCTTTGAAACACGCGAACCCAATACGTTTTGCAAAATGCGTTTGCGCATCCCTTGTTCGGTTCCAGCATAAACAATGCCCATCATCATGCTGCCCGTTGCCGCGGTCAGAGTAGCAAAAGGAGGGAAAGTCACGCCATACAAAGCCAGGGTGAACGACAAACCACAGACCACAATGACCAAGCTCAGAAATACCAACATCTTCTGCCCCACTTGCGGTATATCAATCACGCACCAAGCCACACCAAAAGCACTGCCTGCCAACAAAATCCATTCCAATACCACCCACTGGGAAGCCGGAGCCTCCGCTTGCACGTGAGGGAAAATGCGAGCGGCGACGTAAAAATGCTCGAGCCAATTTGTCAGCATTTGAAACACCCCGACAGAGGACAAAAAAATCACCCCAACCAAAGCCATTAAGCCAATCAATATCGAAGCTAGCAGGTAACGTTGCATCTACTCCTCACTATCAGAATCCGAATCAGAATCCAACCCCGAATCACCTTCTTCAGGGGCGGGATCCACGTCCTTCGTTTTTGCCGTCGAATCGTTGCGCTGATAATCAGGGTAAGAATCCACCACCAAGGCACTGAGATAAGCGTCCGGATCCTCTACTGCCTCCCGCGCCAACTTGAATACTTTCTCCCCGGTATTGTTCTGTATCAACTTCATCCCGTATTGGAAATCACGGAACAAATCCGAGCACAACTTCATCACGCTCATGTTTCGCTGTTGACTCAACTCCTCCAGAGCTTTCATCGCATCCTGCTCAAACACCAACTCCACCCCGTGCTGCTCGCTGAACTGGCGACGGAAAGAATTCAACTCCGAGACGATCTTGGAACCAGAGAAACCATCGTCCAGGTCTTTGAATTCCAACAAAGCTTTGCCCGGGTTTTCTATCAGATCCCGGGTGATACTGATCTCGGTCAAAGAAGTGCCGGGCAGCTCGAATTTAAAGTCCCGCAAAATCCTCTCACACACCGTCATCAAGCCCCGCGCACCAGTCTTTTCTTTGGCAGCACGCTCGGCAATCATTTCCAAAGCATCCTGCTTGAAAGTTGCATTGATTCCATAAGCCTGGAACTCCCTTTCATACTGTCGAATCAGACTACCCTCCGAGCTCTGCATGATCTCAAGCAAATCCTCTTTTTCCAAATGCTCACACACCACCCGCACTGGCAACCGTCCAATAAACTCCGCTTCAAAGCCAAACTCAATGAAGTCCTGGGTCTCCACCTCACCAAATGAGGTCGCATCCATGGATGTCGCTTCATTGCTCGCTCCAAACCCGATCGTTCCCTGACGGAGCCGTTCATGCATTATTTTTTCGAGACCTGAAAAAGCACCACTCACAATAAATAAAATATGCCGTGTGCTGATAGAACTCTTGCTCGTTTTACCTCCGCCACCCTGGTCAAACATCGCCTGCATCTGCGACTGGATATCCATCGGATTGCGTAAAGAGACTTCCGTCTCCTCCATCAACTTGAGCAAAGTGGTCTGCACCCCCCGCCCACTGACATCACGTCCGATCATCTCCCCGCGTGTGGCGACTTTATCCACCTCATCAATATATACGATGCCGTATTCCGCAAGCTCGACATCTCCGTCCGCTTTACGCACCAATTCGCGCACCAGGTCATCAACATCCGCCCCCACATAACCCGTCTCACTGAACTTGGTGGCATCCGCTTTGACAAAAGGCACCCCAATCAATTCTGCGATGTGCTTGACCAAATAAGTTTTGCCCACCCCGGTCGGGCCGACAATGATCACGTTTTGTTTTTGAAACTCAGTCTGACGTGCTTTCTCCGGATGATCCTCTTCCAGACGTTTGAAACTTTTGGCGTGATTATAATGATCACAAACGGCTATAGACAGCACCTTTTTAGCCTCCTCCTGACGAATCACATATCGATCCAAATGAGCTTTGATGTCACGGGGAAAATAATCAAAATCAAAAATGCTACTGAACCTTTCCTCACTCTCTTCTGGGAATTCCTCGTCAGCCTCAATAAAATCATCCTCTTGAAAAGGCGCTCCATCAGTCATGGTACTGAAAGAAACCGAGTCGCCAAAACTCGCTTTCATGAACTCCGAAAGCTTACGGGAAATCTCCTCAGGAGTGGGAGCCGATGGAATATCGTCATCTTTAGACATAAAAACACTATCGTTCGACTTTTCCATGCCACAAGATCACAATTCCATCTAATGGTTCAACGCGGAAGATTTTTCATCTTGTTTTTCCACATTTCCTTGAACCCTTCAGGGTAATCTTTTCCTTTTTTGGCTAATTTATGCGCAAGCTCCTGTTCTCCCGTCGCCCAGGCAAAACACACTGCGTTGGCGTAATTCTCCGAATTGGATTTCACTTCTTCCTCCAACAATTCACGAGCCACCGTCAGCAACCAGGATGAAGAGAATTCCTCCAGAGCCACCTCATTCCCTCCAAAACCCAGATCTACCACCAAATCCGTGCGTGTGGCCGCTGTGATTTTAGCCTGCAAAGGGGGTTTTTCCTTACGCAACACATCACCCTCATAAACACCTTCATTCAGCTTACCTATCAATAAGGTTAAAAACGACTCCGCTCTTTTTACGATATCCATTTCCCCTGCCAACAGCTGCCTACCCAAATCCGTTCCTGCATCCACCATCTGAAATCGAGACGCTGCCTGGGGAAATTCAAAATTAGCTCCCAAACCTTGCGCCACCTGCTCCACCGCCAGGATTTTTTTCAAATCCTTCATACTTTCGGCATCCAGCGAAGAATCCAAAACCGGCGGTTTATCGCCTGCCCCTCCGGCCGAGGGGGAACCTCCCGACATCGCCGCACCTCTGTCCGCAGGGGGACCCACCGTCTCGTCACCTCCCGCAGTTGCGGCCACTACCGGCCGCGGCGCCACCTTGGGCAGTGCCGCCAAACGTTTTTGCTCTTTCTGCAAAACTTGAATGCGAGCGATTCGATCCTCCAATAATTGAGGTGCCGCTCCCTGGGTCTTCAACTGCTCTTTCGCTGTGTTGAGTTGAATCCGCACCTTGGCCAATTGCGCATCATCCATCGACAAGCGGGGATTAGGCAAATCTTTTAATACCTTTCCATCCTGCAGGTAAACTGAAATTTGTTTTTTCAATCCTTCCACCCACGAAGACGGTTCGGGAAACTCTGCCACTTGGAATTGTTTGAAAAAACGAACAGCCGACTTGAATTGCCCCTGGTTCCAATTTTTCAAGCCAAAAGCCAAATACACCAAGCCCTGTTGCCCCGTTCCCTTACCCAAAGATGTGAATTCATCATTGCGAACCGGTAATACATCGTTCAAAGCTTTCCCGCTTTGCTGAAAAAATTCTCCCAACCCGGCGGTTTTCAATCCAGTTTTTTCAGCTTCATTTTTTGGTGTCAATCCGAGAAAAATTTCCCGCGCCTCTTTTTCATTACCTCGTAAAAGCTGGCACAAACCCAGATTAAATTGCGTCCACGTCCGGGTCGGCTCTTTCAAATCGCTCGACTTTGAAATTATTTGTAATAGCGCTTGGGCTTTGGCCACCTGGCCCTCCCCCAACATTGCCCGTGCCTCGACATAACTGGCCGCCGTATTTTGCTCTCCCGCAACCAATACCCGTTCATTACCACCCGAAAGCAAACTGTCATTCAGTTCCTCTTCCTGGTTCTCCATAAAAGCCAGGCTCGCTCCCGCTATCAACAACACCGCCACACCGGCAGCCACCGCCGGTTTCACCCAGTTGTTTTTTGGCGCCTCCTCACCGTGAATCGTCGTTATAGACGTCGCCGGTCGCCTACGGCTTCCCAACTTGTTCTCCACTTCAACGATCTCAGTCAACAATTCCTTGTAGTTCTGATGCCTGTCTCCGGGCTTGCGTGCCATCATCCGGTCGATCAGCTTGCAAGTCCGCTTACGCGCATCGGGAACCGTCTCAATCAACCGAATCGTTTTGGCTTTGATCTTTTTCAGTTCTTCCAGTGACGCCGTATTGGCCGCATAGGGCGGCGTGCCACTGATCGCATGAAATAAAGTTGCCCCGAGACTGTAGATATCCCCGCGGAAATCATCCGGCTCTCCATCGAGTTTTTCAGGCGGCACATAAAAAGGTGTCGCCCACACATCTTCATCCGCATCAAAATGGCCGGTCTGAACCGCCAAGCCAAAATCCACCAGCTTGGCCCGGCCGTCAGAAGTCAGCAAAATATTACCGGGTTTGATGTCGCGATGGATCAAGCCCGCTTTATACGCCGCATACAAACCACTGGTGACGTCATGCGCAATCTGCAGCACCTTGAGTTGCGGCACCCGGTCGTCATTGGTGATCATCTCCTCCAAACTGACATTATCCACCAGCTCCATGGCGATGAAAAAATAACCGTAGTCCGAACCCACCGTATAGACCTTCACCACATTCGGATGATTAACCGAAGCCGTGGTCTTGGCCTCACGCTCAAAAGAAGCGGTCAGTTTTTCATCCCGGCTCAGCTCCTTGTGCAATACCTTCAGTGCCACCGAACGTCCCAAAGTTTCGTCCCTCGCCAAAAAAACCTGACTCATGCCCCCTTCCCCCAACAACCTCTGGATATGGTATTGCCCCAGCGCCGTGCGCACCCGGATACTGCTTTTGCAATGCGGGCACTCGATCTTCGCGTAGGGAGGTTGGCTCGACACATCGATCCCCTCCCCACACTCCGGGCAGGCGTTAATCAGTGGTCCCTGTTCTTGCGTGGGCATGCGAGCGAAGCTAACATCTTCATGCTTGAATATCAATCATTCAAACGCTGATAAATAAAATGGACGAATCCACGGAATATCAATTTTTAATCTCATCAAAATCAGGTGCAGGAGACCGTCTCGATCGGTTTCTGGCGGCGCAATTGGCGCACCTTTCCCGCTCCCGGCTGCAGCAGCTCATCCGCGATGAAAACGTGCAAGTCGACGGTCAGACCAGCAAGCCCAAAGCCAGATTAACCCCGGGAAGCACCGTCAGCGTCTCCATCCCCGCCCCCGTGCCACTCGCCGAGGTCGAGCCGCAGGACATCCCCTTGCAGGTGATCTACGAAGACCAGGATTTTATCGTCATCAACAAAGCCCACGGAATCGTCGTCCACCCGGCTGCCGGCAATCCCGACGGCACCTTGGTCAATGCCCTGTTGCACCATTGCCAAGGTGAACTTTCCGGCATCGGCGGCGTCCAACGACCCGGCATCGTGCATCGTCTCGACAAAGATACCAGCGGCTGTCTGGTGGCGGCAAAAAATGATGCCGCCCATCAGGAAATCAGCCGCCAGTTTGCCGACCGCGAAACCACCAAAATTTATCATTGTGTGGTGCAGGGCATCCCAGTTCGAAACAACGGTTCAATAGAAAACCACATCGGCCGTCATCCGGTCAATCGTCAAAAAATGGCCGTGCTCGAAGCCCCCAAAGGAAAACACGCCCACACCGATTACAAAATCCTCCGGACGTCAAAAGACGACGCTGATCAAAATGACAAGCAACCCGCCTGGGCATTGATCGAATGTCATCTACACACCGGCAGAACCCACCAAATCCGCGTCCACATGAAATCCCTGAGCTGCCCCATTCTCGGCGACGAAATTTACGCCCAGATCTCCCGCCAGCAACCCAAAGTAGAACGCATGTTACTGCACGCCAGCCACTTAGGATTCACCCACCCCCGCAGCAAAGAAGCACTTACCTTCACCGCCCCTCTACCCAAAGCCTTCTCAGCCTATAGCCTATAGCCTATAGCCTAATCAGCTACAGCCTTCCCCACCACATGCACATCCTGCTGTGGATATGGAATAGAAATCCCCGCCTCGTCAAAAGCCTCCTTCACTTGGAGGGTGACATCCCAATACACCTCCCAGTAGTCAGCGGTTTTTGCCCACGGACGAACCACAAAATTGATCGATGAATCGGCCAATTCATTCACCCTGACGACAGACTCAGGATGATTCAAAATCAGTTCGTGTTTTTTGAGGATCCCCTCCAAAATAGATTGGGCCTGGTTCAAATCATCGTCATAACCCACCCCAAAGACCAAATCCACCCGCCGGGTTCCCTTGGCCGATACATTAGTGATCACGTCATTCCAGATTTTACCATTGGGAATGATCACCTGTTGATTGTCCGGAGTTTTTAAAATCGTCGCCACCAGGCTCAGCGATTCCACCGTACCGGAAACCCCCGCCGCTTTGATATAATGCCCCACATCAAAAGGACGGTAGAACAAAATCATCAAACCCGCGGCAAAGTTGCCCAACGAATCTTTCAAGGCAAAACCAATCACAAAACCCGCACCGCCGATGGCCGCAATCATTGGCCCGATATCCACCCCCAGATAAGCCAAGCCCACCACAATACCTACAACCAAGGCCAGACGGCGAATACTGTGAACCAAAAAAGAACGCAACAGATCCGAAGTCTGCCCGGCACGATCCAAGGCTTTACCCAAAGCGCCCGAACCAATGCGGCCAATCAATGAAGCCGCGATCACACAGAGCGCAAACAAACCGAGTGATTTCAACAGCTTCACCCCACCCTGTGGAGAGGATATCCAGTTTTTCATCACCATCAGCACCGTGGTCGCTCCGCCGCTAGTAGGAATACCACCCACACTGCTGATATACAGCTCTGCCGCCGCCGTATCCACGCCCTTGCTATCAGCTACCGTCACCACCTGCTGCACCCTCTCAATCATCGCCGATTTCTCCTCATCGAGCCGGACCACCTTTTTGTTATTTTCAGCGGCATCAGCCTTTTTTCCAGGATCCGCCAAAGCCAGCTCCACCTGACTCAACTGCGACGTTTTGCCCTGCAGCAAATTCAACCAAGCCGACAGCTCAACCCCCAACTCATCCGCAGACAGAGGCCGCAACAACAGCTTCAGCGAAGTCAGCGCAATCTCTGGATCAGCCACACTGGCCGCTTGATAGGATTTCGCCTCACCCTTACCGACCGGCTCTTGAGCCCTGGAAGTCGGCAAACAGGCAAAACTGATAAAAAGAACCAGCAACAATGATTTCCAATTCCAGCTACAA
>JASFYY010000006.1:0-60096 GCA_045046875.1 Verrucomicrobiota bacterium
CCCCCCCAAGACCCGCGCAATACCATTACGCCTCACATCCGCCAAAACCCATCAGACGCCGGAGGATTCTTCATTATCCATTGACCATTGCTCCACCTGATAAAACAACTTCCCAAGATCTGTTGCCCGCCCCCAGCGTGTGGCAAGTGAAATCTAGACGGCCTTGCAGAAGGTTTTCCATTGACCCAGACCCCTTGAACATTGACCATCAGGCTCATCTTATCACCCATGAGCAATACCGAGTCTTCACAAAAAGCCAAAGCACTCATTCTGGCCTACAGCCCGATCGCCCGAGACGCACGAGTGCTGCGCCAAGCCCGCTACCTAGCCCCTCATTTTGATCTTACCCTAGCAGGCTTTGGTGAAAACCCCTTTGCCAATGATGATACAGTTGACCTGAAGTGGATTGAAATCGAAACCCAAGGCACGCGGCTTCCACGCACAATCATGCGGCGGCGGATTTTTGCTTGGTTATCACGGTTCAGCGAGCGATTCGCCCATGCTTACTGTATGGAAATACCTCATATGCGCTATGCCTGGCATCTAGCCCAGACCAAAAAATACAGAATGATTTTTTGCAATGACGTAGACACACTTCCTGCAGGAGTCGCCGCCATCAAATACAACAACAGCTGCAAATTGATGCTGGATTTGCATGAATACCCCACTCGGGAAATGACAGGAGGTGGAGCATGGAGGTGGGAACGAAAACCCCTCGTGACCGGCATTTTAAAACGCATGGCGCGTAAAGCTCACGGCACATTCACCGTGGCCGAAAGCTTCCGTCCTTTAATGCAGAAAGAATTTAAGATGAAAAAACCCATCTTAATCCGAAACGCCCCAGAGCTGGAAGCCCTTTCACGCGGTCCGGAATTGAAAGACAATAAAATACACTTGATTCACCATGGAGGTGCCATGCCCGGTAGAGAACCTGAAAAATTAATTGAGGTCGTTCAGTTACTTGATGACCGTTTTATACTGCACTTCATGCTTACCGGAAATCCAGATTACATCAGTGAACTCAAACAGAAAGCTGATCAAATCTGCCCTGGACGAATTCACTTTGAAGCTCCGGTCAAACCCAATGAAATTGTCTCGGCTATTGCTCATTACGACATGGGCTTTTACATCCTTCCTCCATCCTCATTCAATAATTTGCACGCCATGCCAAACAAATTTTTTGATTTCATCGTCGCGGGACTCGCCGTCGCAACTGCCCCTTCCGTCAACATGGCTAAAATCACACGTGACAACAATATCGGTTGGGTAGCAAATGACTTCGAACCCACAACCATGGCAACTATGCTGAATTCACTTTCCAGAGAGGACATCGAAAAGTGCCGTGCTAATTCATTGAAACTTAGAGAGGAAATCAATGCCAAGACCGAACTTGAAAAGCTTGTAGCCCGCTGCAAAAAAGTCACTCATACCGAGTAACTCCACGCTAGCTTTACAATCTCATGCCTCAATCCAACGGCATATTTTTTCAGCCGCTTTTCCGTCACCGTAATAATCCGGATGCAACTCCGGTCTAGACACATTACTCACAGCTTGCTGGAAATTAGCAGCTGAATTTCCGGCCAACTGGTTCCAACCTGATTTCACCGTCTCAACCCATTCCGTCTGTTCGCGTAGTGTGATACATGGAACAAATAACCAGTATGCTTCCTTTTGAAGCCCACCAGAATCCGTCACTGCCAGACGGGCATTTTTCAATACCGTAACCAGGTCGAGATAACCAAGAGGCTCCACGATTTGAACATTTGTCCCAATGACCTCCTTCAAACCCTCTCTCTCAATTATTTGAGCGCAACGAGGATGCATGGGGAACAAAACGTCTCCCAAATCATTGAGTGATTCCAATAAACTACGAAGCACTTTCGGATCATCTGTGTTAGATGGTCGATGCATAGTCACCAGAGTATAAGCTTTTCTTTCCAAATTAAAATCCGCCATAGCAGTCGATTTTTCTTCTGCTAGAGGAATAACTCGCAAAAGGGAATCCAACATGATATCCCCCACCTGATGTACTCCCTCGGTAATCCCCTCTTTTTGTAAATTCCCCACCGCAACTTCCGTCGGACAAAACAATAAATCCGACACATGATCGGTCAACACCCGGTTCACCTCTTCTGGCATGCGTTTATCAAAACTACGCAACCCAGCCTCAATATGAATAACAGGAATGTGTAACTTGGCAGCCACCAGAGCTCCAGCCAAGGTTGAATTGGTATCCCCATATACCAGCATACGCTCAGGCTTGCCTTCGGTGCAAACCTTCTCGATGCCAGCCATCATCTCACCCGTTGTTTCCCCATGAGTTCCTGATCCAACACTCAAGTTCACATCCGGCTCAGGAATGCCCAACTCAGTAAAAAACACATCTGACATTTTAGCGTCATAGTGCTGTCCGGTATGAACCAAAATCTCCTGATGACCGCGGCTTCTCAAAGCTTCACTCATTACGGCGGCCTTGATGAACTGCGGTCGTGCTCCTACAACTGTGAGTAGTTTCATTTTGTATCTTAATTGATGAACTAATACCAATCCTTTATCTTACCAAGCAAAGTTAAGCCCCGCCCCATAAGTTTATTACCGGAAAGACCTACTTCCTACGCCGAAATACCCATCCTGGCAAGCATCTTAGCCGCCCCCTTGAAATCCTCACTGTAATCGAGCTGTATCAAACAGCTTTGGCTTGACTAGAGCCTTACTCCTATTAATTTGAATGTCTTTTGAGGAATTGAAAACTCGCCATCTTAAGAACCGCCCGAAGGCACTAAATTAACTACGTATCTCTTTTTTTAATTTCATTTATGTGTGGAATCGCTGGATACTTCAGGCTTGAAGACAAACAAGCGCCGCGACAAGATGCTCGATCTGCTATTGATGCGATGAACATCGCTCAAAAAACCCGTGGGCCGGATCATGCAGACATTTGGGAAAGTCAGAAAGACCCTAGCTCCGGCAACAGTCGCTGCGTGCTTGGCCACACTCGTCTGTCCATTCTGGATTTGAATGAACGTTCAAACCAGCCCATGGTTCGCAAAAGATGGGCCCTTGCCTTTAATGGGGAAATTTACAATTTCCGAGCAGTCAAAATAGAGCTGGAAAGCGAAGGAATTAGCTTTGAAACCACTGGCGACACCGAAGTATTATTACAAGCTCTGGAGACCTGGGGAGTAGACAAGACCGTTGAAAAAATCGCTGGTATGTTTGCCTTTGCTGCTTACGATCAGGAAACCCACACCCTGCATCTGGTTCGTGATCGCATGGGCATCAAACCGCTGTATTATTGTGTAAGAGACGGCGCAGTTTACTTCGCTTCTTCACCGGCAGCTATCGTAAAAGGAATAGGAACTGACGCTGACTGGAAGCTGAACTGGGATGCATTATATAGCTATTTCCTGCTCGGAGCCACCAGTGGCTCCGACTCCCTTTTTGAAGGCGTCAAAAAAGTCGATGCAGCAGAAGCTATCAGCTTTCGAAATGACGCATGCTTGGAACGCAAACGCTATTGGACACCACAACCTCGCCAGGGGGATCTTGCTCAAATTCTAAAAACCGTAGTCGATGAACATCGTGAAGCAGATGTGCCAACTGCCCTCTTTCTCAGTGGCGGCGTCGACTCTTCTGTTCTTGCTGCTCTGATGGGAAACGTCGATTGTTTCCACCTGCGCTCGGAAGAAACAGACATGGCTCGTTACGTAGCCGAAAAAATGGGCTCAGAGCTAACCGTATGTGATCCGCTCAAAGACGTCGACTACGAAGAAATTCTCGAGGATTATGCAAGAACCTCAGGCGCCCCCAGTGCCAGCTCTCCCATACCCTACCTTGTCTCCAAAAGCATCAGAGCAGCTGGCTACCCGGTCGCTTTCAGCGCCAACGGTGGAGACGAACTTTTTCATGGCTACTCTCGCACCCCCTCCCCTGAATTGAACCAGAGCTTCATGCCCTCAAATGGTTACGAAACCCCATCCGTTGATTGCCTCGTCAAACAAATACGTAGCATTTTCAGAAGTCCCGAAAATTTCTCCCTCCCTGGATCCCCACAAAGCTCGCAGAGTTTCATAGACTTGTTTGAATCCATGGAAAACCGTTATCACTTGCCCGACTTCCCCAAATCTGCGAGCCACCGTTGGTTGGAACTACAAACCTACGTTTTGCAAGACCTCAATCCGACCCTTGATTATGCCAGTATGGCGCATAGCGTTGAAGTTAGAGTCCCCTTCCTCGATCATCGCATCGTCGAAGCCGCTCTCACTGCAGATGCCAACCAACACATCACCGTTGATTACGGGCGCAAAAGCCCATTGAAAGAACTGCTCGACCAGCATGGATTTCATCCCATCATCTGGGCACGGCAGAAAATGGGATTCAGTCTTGCTCCCGATGCGATCGCCAAGCTCCAAGAGCGAAGACTACAATCTCTTGGAGAACTTAAAAGAGACGGCTTCCTTGCTGTGGATGCCCGCACCGGGGAAACCTGGCGAGATTTGACATACCTGGGATCTGCCGCACAGGCTTTTTTGGCTTGGAAGCGTGTCTGGATCGATACCGGAATCGTAGCACCATGAATGCAAACACCACACCAGCTTCCAGACCACTCCTGATAGGCGGCTCGTCTGCCTATGGGTGCCGTTTACTTGGCGATTATATCAATCGCCTTCCCGACTACGACTGCGGACCTGTCACCAATGTTTTTTGCCACCCGAAGATATGGAATGGCTCAGGTAAAGACTGGTCCGATTTTTGCATACAGTCATTACAAAAACCTCTTTCCAAAGCCGAGGGCTTCTTGCCTTGGTGTAAAATTCGCACCCGCAACTTCCACCCATATTACTTAAGAGGAACGGAAGTTTATGATCTTTTAGAATCATCCAATGATGGAGCAGATTTTGCCGCTAATTTTTTCCGCAGTCGTCTGATCACATCCTCCGCAAACTCATGGGCCGACGCCACTCCAGAAAACTGCTATGCTGCGGAGGAGTTCCTCAACGCAATGCCCGAAGGGGAAGTTATTTTACTTATAGAGCATGCCTTCCCCGCCATGAGCAGACTGATAAAAGAAGGCTTCAGCCCTAAAGTGGCTGCTAAAACATGGGTGACGGAATCGGCATTGGCAGCAGGACTATTAAAACGTCATCAAGTATCAGGGCGTGTACACTTAATTCGTTTGGAGGATCTACTTTCCAACCCTATTGCAACTGTAGAGACGATCAACCGCCTGCTATTGAGCAACGCCACACAAAATCCAGAGACGAGGGCAATTCTAGGCGATTCCCGACTCGAAACGATGCACGAATCAGAACGTGAGGAGTTATTGCTAGAGCGTGAGCGTCAGCAAGCAGATCTTGCTCCCCATCATAAAGACTATTTGTTAGGCACCGCAGCCAAACCCCTTGCTCTAAAACAATTTGGAAACAAAGATGCCCCCCTCTCGGGTGCGGAACTACTCTGTTTATTTGGCTATGAAGACTCTCCGCCGACTTGGGAGCCGGTTAAACTTGCTAAATTAGAGCAATCACTCGGGTCCCCAAAGGCAAGCTTCATCAATCCCCTTGCGGATTTCACAAAAGCTCCAAAGAAAACGCACTCTCCTGATAAAAGCCAAACAAAAAAACGACGCTCCCGATTTCAATTTTGGAAAGCAGACACACAAACAAAAATACCAGAAAAACCCCTCCCCCCCCCTTTTCCCTCACAGCTTTTCCCTAATCAGAAATCTGTGTTTCAAAAACACAGCGAACCACCCGAACTCGAAGCCGATCTCGATCCCGAGCTTTCGTCAGAAACACTTGATCTAGCCGTAGTGATCGCTTTTCTTGGGCGCCATGAGATCATTGCGCTCGTCGTAAGAGAACTGGTGCAGCTGCGTGACCTCGGCTTTAATCTAGCCGTATTCTTAACTTGCAGTGATGCCCGGGATTTTCTTTTTGCCAAAAAATTGCGTGAAGAATTGGGAGGAATTGGAGTCAGATTCATCGCCAACCGCCCTCTTGGTCGAAAATGGCAAACAGGAGTGGACTTTGCCCGTCAATCGAACCCGAAGAATCTCCTTATAACCGGGTCGGATGACCTCGTCTCTAGAAGTTATCTCACTCACGCTATTTCCTTACTTTCAGAAGAGGGCCCCTCCGGAGGTTTCGAGTTTGCCGCACCCGAAAGCTGGTTCCTCTACGACGTCGACACCGAGAGTGAATTAGCTGGAAGCTTATGGGAATTGGCCTACCAACCCTCGGTTTCAATTCCCTTGGGCGCCGGACGCGTATATGCCTCGCGCTTGCTGGATCGTTTTGATTGGAAGCTGTTCCACGAAACTCACAACAGGAGACTCGACGAATGCGGCCACCGCCAATTACTCGACAGCAAAGCCCGCTCAGTTCTCATACCTGCAAAAAAGGGAACGGTGCTCAGTGTAAAAGGAGGATGGCAAGCAATGAATTCAACTGACTCGATATTGTCCAGTTTGACAACCCAATGTCGCAGTTGTGATTTTGAGAAAGAACAGTTTTTTGAGGATCATTTCGAATTAAATTCCGCTAATATTCTTGATGCAGTCAAGTGTTCACGGTCGCAAACAAAGCTCCGCAGACCCGCTTCAATGTGAATGCTCAGTATATGCAACCACACTAGAATCTAAACCAATCTTACTTAAATATCGTCAAGAATACAAAGCGATCCAATCGATGAAAGCCGTCATACTAGCAGGAGGTTTAGGCACACGCCTCTCGGAAGAAACCCACCTCAAACCCAAGCCAATGGTGGATATCGGTGGTGGCCCCATTCTTTGGCACATCCTTAAGACCTACAGCGCACACGGCATCAACGATTTTGTGATCTGCGCTGGTTACAAAGGTTATGTGATTAAAGAATACTTTGCCAACTACTTCCTACACAGATCCGACGTCACTTTTGACATGCAAAACAACAGCATGCAAGTACATCGCAAAAAAGCCGAGCCTTGGAAAGTGACCATTGTCGATACTGGCGAGGCCACCATGACAGGCGGACGGTTAGCACGTGTTGCAGACTACCTTGATGATGAGAGCTTTTGTTTTACTTACGGAGATGGAGTCGCCGACATCGATATCAGTCGATTGATAGAATTTCATCAGCAACAAGGACGTGAAGCCACCCTGACCGCAGTGCAACCGCCTGGCCGCTACGGCGCGATAGCGTTTGGATCTACCAACGATGTGCTACAGTTTCAAGAGAAACCGGAAGGAGACGGAGCTTGGATCAACGGCGGTTATTTTGTCTTAGAACCTTCTGTTCTTGATCGTATTCAGGACGGCGATCAAACCAGCTGGGAAAGAGCTCCTCTGGAAGCTCTCGCCCGCGACGGTCAACTAAGCGCCTACAAGCACCGCGGCTTCTGGCGTCCGATGGATACCTTGCGTGACCGAATAGAACTTGAAGAAATGTGGGACACAGGGCAAGCTCCTTGGAAGGTGTGGAGCGACCAGCTTTAATTAATCTGAAACATGGATTTCAACGACATCCAAAAGACCTATCAAGGAAAACGTATTCTTATCACAGGCCACACAGGATTCAAAGGATCTTGGTTGACCCTATGGTTATCGCGACTCGGTGCTGAAATAGGCGGCTTTGCCTTAGACCCCGCACCCGAAGCTCAAAAGCTCTTCTGTCTGGTTCAGCCGGATTTAGAGCTTGATCGACGAGCAGATATTCGTGATCCCAAAGCCATTGCTGAAACGGTGAAAGCTTTCAAACCCGACTTTGCCTTTCACCTAGCTGCCCAGCCTCTGGTGATCGAGTCCTATCGAGACCCATTGGCAACCATCTCTACCAACGTCTTAGGCACAGCTAACCTACTCGAAGCTGTACGACGAGAAGCTCCCACAGCCCACACCATCGTCGTCACCACCGACAAGTGTTATAAAAACTTGGAATCCTCCCATGCCTATTCTGAAAATGACGCCTTGGGCGGACATGATCTCTACGCAGCCAGTAAAGCCGCCACCGAAATCATCACCGCAGCTTTTAATCAATCCTTTTTTGAAACGATTGATGTTCCTGGTCGCTTAGCTACAGCTAGAGGGGGCAACGTCATCGGTGGCGGAGATTATGCGGATAATCGTATTATTCCCGATCTAGTCAAAGCACTAGCGACAGGACAACCTATCCCTATACGTAATCCCCACGCAACCCGTCCCTGGCAACACGTGCTTGATTGCCTCTCCGGCTACCTCGCTCTTGGTAGCTGGCTTTCTTCTGATGCCGCAGCAGGGTCGACCCAGCCACGGGCATTTAATATCGGCCCCTCCACTGATTGCGAGCGCACGGTTCGCGATCTGGTCGAGCAATCCCTCAAAGTTTGGCCAGGCTCATGGAAAGATGAATCCGAGAGCGATGCCCCTCACGAAGCTTCTCGACTAAAAATCGCTATCAAACTTGCCGACTCCGTGCTCAATTGGCGACCTGTTTGGAGCTTTTCCGAAACCGTCAACAAAACCTTGTTATGGTATCAAGCCGATTATTCCAACTCTAGTAATGAGCAATTAAAAAAACTCATGCTCGAACAAATCGAAACCTTTCAGGCAGACAGCAGCACTTTACTGAAATCATCACAATGACCGAGCAAACACCTCTGGCAAAACCGGTCACCCTCTGCCTTTCCTGTGGAAGTGATGCACTGGCGCACGTACTCGACCTAGGGATACAACCCCTGGCAAATAATTTACTTTCAGAAGCTGATTTACATAAAAAAGAACCCAAATTCCCTCTTGGCCTGCAAGTCTGCACTCACTGTTGGCTGATGCAGCTATCCCACCTGGTTCCTCCTACCGATCTGTTTTCAGATTATTTGTATTTCTCTTCGTTTTCCGACGCCATGCTTGAACATGCACGTCTGGCAACTGAACAGTTCCGCGAGCAGCTCCAGCTCAACGAAAAAAGCTTAGTGGTTGAAATTGCCAGCAATGACGGGTATTTGCTCAAAAATTTCGTCACTGCTGGTATTCCCTGTCTCGGCATCGAACCTGCTGCTAATATCGCAAAAGTTGCCCGACAAGCGGGTGTAGAAACCATCGAACGCTTTTTCGGCGAGGAATGCGCTGACGAAGTGTCCTGCAACCATGGCAAAGCCGACCTTATCCTTGGCAATAATGTTTTTGCCCACGTCCCAGACACCAATGATTTTGTTGCTGGGTTAGAGAAGTTGCTCAAACCCGAGGGACGCATTATTCTTGAATTTCCTTATGCTATAGATTTCATCGACCACAGCGAATTCGATACCATTTATCACGAACACGTATTTTACTTCAGCCTGACTGCACTTACCCCCCTATTCGAACGACATGGTTTGACTATTGTGAAAATCGAAAGACTGCCACTTCATGGTGGCTCTCTACGTCTATTTGCGGCTAAACAAACAAGTAACCCGCCTGTTGACGCTTCGGTTGAATCACTTTTACAGATGGAAAAAAAATGCGGCATCAAGAGCATAGCCTATTATCATTCTTTTGCTAAAAAAGCCCATGAAGTTAAAAGCCATTTGATCAAATTGCTCTCAAAACTTCATGCAAAAGGAAAAACAATAGCTGCTTACGGAGCGTCTGCCAAAGGCAGTACCTTGCTGAATTTCTGTGATATAGATCCCAAGCAAATCGACTACATCGTAGATCGCAGCACCTACAAACAAGGCTCATTCAGCCCAGGTCTGCATCTTCCGATTCATTCAACGGAAAGGTTAGCTGCATCACAACCAGATTACACCCTGCTACTCACTTGGAATTTTTCTGATGAAATTATTTCGCAACAAAAAAGTTATCTCGATGCTGGGGGGCACTTCATCCGGCCTATTCCAAATCCCGAAATTCTGTGAACGATCATGAAATTCATTGCTGGTAAATTAGACGGTGTAGTCCTTATAGAACTTGAGCCAATTACCGACTCACGCGGTTCCTTTACGAGAACCTACTGCCAACATGAATTTCAGAATGCGGGTTTGCCTAGTAATTGGGTGCAATGCAACCATACCATTACCAAAAAAAAAGGAGCTATTCGCGGGATGCATTGGCAAGCTGAACCCAAAGGTGAAGACAAAATTGTCCGTTGTATTAAAGGGGCAGTGTTTGATGTTGTTGTTGATGTTCGAAAAGAATCGAAAACTTTTGGACAATGGGAGGCTTTTGAACTTTCAGAAGACACGCCTAGTCAGCTATTCATCCCCAAAGGTTTTGCGCATGGCTTTCAGTGTCTGAGCGAAAACTGCCACCTTTATTATCAAATGTCGGAATTTTACGATCCCGATTTAGCACGAGGAATTCGCTGGGACGATCCTGTTGTGGATATTGAATGGCCGCTTGAATGCACTTGCTCATCCAAACGAGATGAAAATCTCCCATTCCTCGATACCCTATCATGAGAATACTGGTGACAGGAGCAACTGGATTTATTGGTTCACAGACTGTAAAATCTCTAATTCAATGGGGGCATCAAGTGGCTGCTCTATCAAGAAATCCTGCTCCACAGTCTCTCGACGAAGCGGGTCAAATCACCCATTTGCAAGGCAGCCTCGCTCAGGCGCCTTGGGATGCTATTAAAAGTTTTGCTCCTGATACTTGCCTCCACTCAGCATGGATTACTACACCTGGGATTTACCTGGATTCTGAAGAGAATGACATTCTCGTTTCCGATAGTCTTAATTTTCTAAAGCAGATGGAACAATTAGGGGTCAACCGCTTTGTCGCCCTCGGAACCTGTATCGAATACGACTTATCAGGCGGTAATCCGCTCCAAGAAAAGCGCACTAAAATTGATCCCTCCCATCGTTATTCCAAGGCCAAGGCACAATTACACGAACAACTCCGACAAACATTATCGCCAGATAGCACCCTCACTTGGGCCAGAATATTTTATCCTTATGGAAGCGGCGAAGCTCCAGAACGCTTGAGCTCCCTACTGATCAAAAAAGCCTGTGCAGGGGAAGCCATGGAATTGAAACAACCCGAGAACACTCTGGATTATATACACATCTCTGATATTGCCTCGGCTCTTACTACCGTCCTTGAAGCCTCCCCGGGCGGCAGCATCAATATAGGTACGGGTACGGGAATTTCTGTGTTAACACTGGCGGAGGAAATTTGCGATCTGATGGATTGTTCAAAACTGATTTATTTCCCCAAAACTGATTTTTTAAATGACCCTGTATCAATTATCGCCGACAGCTCTACACTTCGGTCTCTCGGATGGAAGCCGGAAACATCACTTAAGAAGGGGCTAGAGGATCTGATCACCAAGTTATGCCCTGAACTTTTAAACGCTAAAACACCAACGTCGTGATATTTCAAATACAAACAAACTCATTCCCCTTGGAGGGGGCTCTACCTGTCATAGTGATATTAACGGGCCAGTTAATCATCACACTGCTTTGCTTTCTCTATTTCCGTAACAAATTACGAAAAACTGAGCGTAATCTGAATGGGCGGATTACACGGAATCGAAAAGCGGTGGATTCTCAAAAGCAAAAATTATCAATTAGCCTAGAAAAAATAAACGCGTCACTTGAAATTATCATGAATTCCAAGATCCCCGCTGGAATCCAGATCAAACCTACTAAGCCGCCCCAGCTAAAATCACACCTGTTCGCGATATTATCGCTGCCTAAATGCGGGGGCTCGACGGTAGCTGCTACCCTAGCATCCTCTTTCCCAGACGCATTGGTTAAACATTGGCACATATACTCTACCAAGACCATGCAACGATTTACTGATGAGGCAAATCTTACTACCAATAAAAAAATCAAAACTGCCAAGCTCCAGCATCTTGGCCGAGCAGTTGAAACTCAGGAAATAATCAATCAATTGGGACAGAAAAACATCACCTTTTTAGCCGGCGTAAGAGAACCTATAGCATTGGCTCTTTCTTTATTTTTTGAACAAGGCGTAAATTACGGTGGATCACAATTGGATTTATCTGTCGATGAAATTCAAAATGCTATCGAGTCCCCAGCAGGAATTTGGTGGTTTGACATATGCCGATTGGACCGCTGGTTTGATGAAGATTTACTCGCCGCATCTGAACACAACGTATTATCGAAACCTTTCCCTAAAGAAATCGGTTACAAAACATTTCGTGGAGGCAAAGGGGATCTAAGTGTCTATCGCTTAGAAAATTTCGATTCGATTCTTGAAGCCCTCGGAGACGTCCTTGAAATTTCCGAAAGCCTCTTGGAACTTAAAAAAGCAAACATCGCCGAGGATAAAAATTATGCGGAAAAATATCGAGAGGTGCTATCAGACATTTCTTTCTCGGATTCATTTATTGAAAAAATCTATCAATCTCGTTATGCAAAACATTTTTACACCTCCTCCGAAAGAGAAAGTTACAAATCTCGATGGAGCAAGTAATGCAGTGATTCATGCATAATATACATTATTGATTGCCGTTTTAATCTCAATTTTGGAGCGTTTGACACTCCCTTTCCCTGCATTACCTTAGCAGTCTATATGCAGTTCCAGATCAATACCGACGAAGAAAGCCTGACCATAACTGACGGTGAATCTTCTCATTCATTACCACTCTATTCGAACGAGGCTTTTGAGAAGATTTCTGATCTTTGGGTAAAAGTCGGCTGGTCACTGAAGTATCCATACACATTCAGTTGGCTAGGGCGTCCCGTCATCCAACTTCCCGAGGATATGATTCGTATCCAGGAATTAATTTACAGCATTAAACCTGATATTATCATTGAAACTGGTGTAGCGCATGGCGGTTCATTGATCTACTACGCGTCTCTTTTTGAAGCAATGGGCAAAGGGCACGTGATCGGCGTGGATATCGAAATTCGTCCGCACAACCGTAAAGCCATTGAAGAACACCGGATGTTTTCTCGAATATCTCTGATCGAAGGCAGCTCAACTGCTCCTGAGATAGTGTCTAGCGTCAAACAGCAAATCCCCAAAGATGCCACCGTGCTTGTCATTCTAGATTCAGATCATTCTAGAGACCACGTTCTTGAAGAATTGGAGTCCTATCATGGTTTTGTATCACCGGGATCTTACATTGTAGCTACTGACGGAGTAATGAATCTGGTCGCTGATGCCCCTCGCGGCAAACCCGAGTGGTCTCATGACAATCCCATTGAGGCCGTTAAGACCTTTTGTGAATCTCATTCAGAATTCATTCTCGAACAGCCATCTTGGCCATTCAGTGAAAGCGATCTTAAAACTAACGTAACACATTGGCCCTCGGCCTATCTGAGGCGGGTTTAAGCACTTGCAATCTTGGCTGTATTCGAATGAACACACCACCTTTCTTATCGATCGTCATCCCAACGCGCGATCGACCACAGCTGCTTAAACACGCCTTATGGAGTTGCCTGCAGCAAAGCGACCAAGACTTTGAAGTTATCGTATGCGATAACCCTAAAAACACCTCAGCTCGATCTATCTTTGATGAAACTGTGGGAGATCACCCAAACTTTCATTATTTCCTGGCCGATAACGAACTAAACATGGTGGACAACTGGAATAGGGGCATAGATCAAGCATCAGGTAACTACGTTACATTGCTTGAAGATAAATTCGCGCTTCGGCTTGATTGCATCGAAGCCTTAAAAGAGATTACAAAAAATAAAAGCCCTGAAATAATCAGTTGGTACCCTGATATTTTCCGACCAAAGGACGAGCAACAAAGTTGTGATCAGGGTATTTATAAAGAGCGACACCCTATAGACCTTACACCTTGCCCTTTCGACCCTTTCCTTATTATGGAAAAGCGCCTCGCCTGTGATACAGTTAGAGGGACTGAAGGCGGGATGTATGGCATGGGAAAAATTCTTTTTGGTGCCTTCCATCGAATCCTGATCGACCGAATTATTAAAAAAACGGGTAAATTATTTCACCCTTTCGCACCGGATTACACTTCGATGTCAGCTGCTTTACTTTTATCAAAATCAGCAATAGATATTGGGCGAAGTCTCTGTATCACGGTAAGCACTAACTTATCCAATGGCGCACTTTGTCAGGGGCATGTTAGGCATGCCGAAGCATTTTTAAAATCCTATGGATCCCTCGACTCTGTACACAAGCAATTACCCATCCCCAACCTTTCTACTCCTGCCCACAATATGGTGGCTCACGACTACCTGTCATTGTGCCAGCAATTGCCGAACGAATCTCAAACCCTTAAATTTAATTGGTCTGGACTTTATTTACAAAGTGAGAAAGAACTAAAATTAGTTAAATGGACATCCGACCAGCAGAAAAAAGAACATTATAAACTGCTTCGAGATGGGGCTCAATCTTTTCCCACAAAACACCGTTTAGCTATCAAGTTAAGAAATGCAATAAAAATAATTCCCTTAAAAATCAGTAAACCCCTTGTTCAACAAATAGAAAAACTCCTCTACAGGCTTGAAGGTAAGCCCGCTATACATCCTGAATCAGAACTTTGGAAACGGTGGACATCTGACGTAATATACCATGATCTCGCGATTGCCCCTCTCGGCTTGGATGCGTCACTCCTTTATTTATATTTTCGTGATCGTGCAGCAAGACAGAATACACTCCATGAACCAGCATCTATCCCTATGAACACAGAGAAACCAGAAAAAACACCTGCTATTTCCAGCTTGATTCAATCTCTTGATCCAGCTGTCTCCTCGTTAATAGATAACTTAATCTCTCAAATCACCTTACTCGAATCGGAAGAAATAAAGAAAAACACCGGCGACCGTATCTCCCAATTAGAAGATAAATTAGAAAATTTCAGAGGAATGATTTCTCGCCGCGACAAGCGTATCCTCAAGCTAGAAAAAAAAGTGCTCAGTAAAAAATAACCGCTCCGCTCACCTTACCTTTTAATAAATTTGTAACAACCACCTATCCCCGCCACTGCCCCTTGGCTTATTGGGATCCCTTTACTATTAAAAGTAAGCTCAGACAAAAAATCTCGATGCTCTTTAGCGAGTTTTCGACTTCCAATTGCATCAAACCTTCTCGGTAAAAGTCTCAATTCTGTTAGCGAAATAGAAGCTCCAACAAATTCGCCTGTGAAACCAGTTTTCTCAACATCAGCGAGAAAGTCTTTAGGTTTATAACACCTGGAAACGGGGCAATACTGACCGTCCGTTGTTTGTCTAAAGGCTTCCCTGATATCACATTCAGAGTATAGTGCCTGCTCTATCTGGTGAATGAATGCTGTGTAAAGGTGCACCCAGAGGCTTTCGTAATTATATACCATAACTTGCATCTCGCCCCCCGGTCTTAGAATACGGTTCAGTTCGGAAAGAACTGCATCAAGATTCTTACAATGATGCAACACTCCTGATGTATGAATCAAGTCCACAGATTCTGCTTCAAGGGGGATCTGGTTATCTTCTTCCTCAATTTGCACAAGCTCTGCTTGTTTCCCGTGAAGCTTAAGCCTCTTCTCAGAAGCACTCAAAGCTGTTTCTGACACATCTAGTCCGATAAGCTTCTGAGGGTTCGAATAAACACTAAAGCCTATCAAATCGTTTCCTGGTCCACAACCGTAATCAACAATAACCTTTCCGTCATGCCCGTTGACCGGCATAAGATCGATATAACCCGGATATTGGGCGGAGCGCCACTCGAAGTGATCTATCGAGTCCGCCACATCGGAAAAATCTTCATGCGCAACCATGTGTTCCGTCCAGTAAGCTGCAGACCCTTGGTCACCAGCACGGCTTTTTCTTAATTCTGCATCTTTTACTTCATCCATTGGAATTAAAAATTACTACCTCTTTATAACTAACACAAGCTTCCCTCATAAGTTCTAACACCACTCAAAAGAGCCACTCACCCACCCATGTGATCCGCATGTTTTGCAATACAACGATTGACTTTCTCTTCATTTTTGCGGAACCACTCAACCGTCTGCGGAATTCCCTCTTCAAGACTAGTTTCAGCTTTGAATCCCAATTCTCTTTCAGACTTCGCAGGATCACCAAAGCGACAACCTGACTTATCCCAGCTTCTGCGAGGTTTCATTTCCACTCCAGCTTTATTTCCTGTCGCTTCATTAATCAGCCCTGCCAACTCCCCTATCGTTCGCTCCTGTCCAGTACCTAAATTATAGGCTTCGCAAGGTGCCCCCTTCAAAGCGCAAGCCACCAATCCTCGAACAATGTCTTTCACAAAAATAAAATCCCGAGTAGTTTTCCCCCCGCCATCGAGTGGCAGTGCTTCTCCATTGCATGACTTGTAAATAAACGCAGGTGTCACATTGCGCCATACCGTAGCGGGCGTCCCTCTCCAGCGCCCAGCTCCCAACACCTCACCTGGTCCATAAACATTCTGAAATCTAGCCCGCACAGCTGGCACTCCGTGCTGTCGGTGATAATAATCGCAGTAGAACTCTCCGACGATTTTAGAAATCGAATAAGGACTATCCATCTCAATACTGATCGGGGCATCTTCACTGGTCGCTTGTGCCTCTCCGTAAGTTTTCGCCGCGACGGCACAGCCCGCTCCTGAATAGACCAGCTTTTTCAGCTTCTCTTTCCAGTCCTTTATTTTCTCAAACAACTTAAGTGTCGTGATTAAATTATTATCATGATCCGCGATGGGATCATGCATCGAACTCTGATTCCCATGATAGGTCGCCAGATGAAAAATGAAATCATAGCCATCCTCTTTAAGTTTGGCTAAAATCTGATCATCTGCAATCGAACCTTCGACAAAGGTAATACGGGAATCATCTGGCAAGTTATCGCGTTCCGAAGAAAGCAAATTATCCACCACGGTGACAGAGCCCACCCCCTGCTCAAGAACCAGCCGAACGAGATTGCTACCGACAAATCCAGCACCCCCCACTACCAGAATATCACTATCTGCTATTTGCATGACAGACCTCAATCAATCAAGATCCTTCAAATGAGTGAAGGTCTGTTCGATGCCAAATTTCTTATAATAGGCGATCGCTTTTGCCACTCCTTCTGTCAAAGGCGTGCTGACTTTCCAGTCAAAGTCAGCTTCTGTTTTAGCAGGATCCAACAGAATCGACGCAGCATCATCGGGATGACGAGGGCGAACTTCCACATCTTCATCCAAAGTCACATCAAGCGCGCTGATGGTCGCATCAAAAAGCTCCTTGATCGACACGTCCCCACCCGAAGAAATGTGATAATAACCTTTTGAACCTTTACCGGCAATCGCCCCCATGACCACATCCACCATGTCATCGACAAAAATAAAATCGCGGCGGGTATCCATCACAAAACAAGGTTTGTCGTTGGTGATACGATGAAAAAAGGTGGGTAGAGGACCACTGAGGTTACGAGGGCCGTAGGCATTCGCCAGACGGAAGGAAAGGAACTCAAGAGAACTCAAAGCGATATAGTGCTCTCCCGCGGTCTTACTGATCGCGTAACTGCTGTCTTTAGGCAGAATTGGATGATTCAAGCTGATCGGTGTTTCAACAGGTTTGAGCCCATAACACAAAGCTGTCTGAAAATAAATCATACGCTTCACACCCACGCTCTCGGCAGCTTTCACAATATTCGCGGTGCCGACCACGTTGGTCATCGCATCTTCGACAAAAGCATCTGGATCTTTATAGGATGCAGCGGCATGAACCACCATGTCCGGTTGAAATCGCTCAAATGCACCTGATACCAAGTCAGTATCCGCAATCGTTCCCTCAACCAGTTCGAGGGAATCGCCCTCAACTATATTATCCCGACGTCCAGTCGAAA
This sequence comes from Verrucomicrobiota bacterium, assembly GCA_045046875.1. Classification (GTDB taxonomy): domain Bacteria; phylum Verrucomicrobiota; class Verrucomicrobiia; order Verrucomicrobiales; family DEV007; genus JAADHD01. The sequence goes on from JASFYY010000006.1 coordinate 17,690, forward strand.
AATTATCAATCACCAGAACTTGGTCGCCTTGTGCTACCAGTCGTTCAGCAATGTGTGAAGCAATAAATCCGGCTCCGCCGGTGATGAGTATTTTCATAGTCTTTTTTAAGAATTGAAGCCCGTTTGCTGGCGAATTTTTCTGAATTCTGCCGCTCGGTCATGAAACTGAGTTTGCCAAATTTCCAAGCACATTGAGCCCCAAAGATTGCGTCCGAATTTCCCCTCCTTTTTCACGTTGTCAAGGACTTTGGCGTTGTCGATAAAATCACGACCCAATGCTTTTGATGAAGAAAACAAGTCTCCCACAAAATCCCGCAACGGCCCTGCTGCCCATTCATTCAGCGGAGTCGGGAATCCCATTTTGTCGGTACGATCCGTTATAGCCGCCGGAAGGTGTTTCCTAGATACATCCTTAAGCATGTGCTTCAAATCTCCCTCGCGAAATTTCACATTAGCTGGCATGGATGCCGCCATTTCAATCAAGGGGTGATCCAATAAGGGCACCCTGGATTCCAAACCATGCGCCATGCTCATTCGGTCCTCGACTTGAAGCAAAGCAGGTAAAAGAGTTCGGGTGTCAAAATGGGTCATTAAGTCAAAATAGGACTGCTTTCCCACATTCCCCCCATGAAAAATACTCTGAAATCTGCTAAAAGAGTTTGCCGCAGGTAGTTTATCCCAATGGATAATATCCCCTAAACTCGGAGCCCTATTCACTAATTTAAAATAGCGGCGATCCATGTCCTCAAAAAGTCCATCACTCCAGAATGAACGCAACATGGGCTTGTAATTACGCAGACTGCTCAAATTAGGGATGATAGACTCGTAAGTAACAATGAAATTCCCATCGTCCATAGTGCCATCAATAGCTGCTCGAATACACTGCTCAAAATAAGCAACGAGATATCGGGTGTAGCCCCCGAACACTTCATCCCCCCCTTGCCCACCCAACACCACTTTGCAATGTTCTGCAGCCAGACCTGACACCATATACTGGGGGAAAGACCCTGGCCCAGCCACAGGATAATCGAGGTGGTAAATAATTTTCTCAATATTCTCTGTAAAGTCTTCGGGCTTGATATCGATGATATGCAAGGGAAACCCGGCTTCGTCGGCGACCATCTGAGCATACCGGCTCTCGTCGTATTGATCCCCCAATGAAAATTTGCCATTAAACCCCCCACAAAACCCTGATTCAGCACTGTCCTTTCCAAGTTTGGCTAGCAGGCTGGAATCAATTCCCCCACTCACATAGGCTCCAACCGGCACGTCACTCCGCATGTGCAATTGAACCGACTCTGCCAGCAACCGATCCAATTCCTCGTGAAAATACGCCTCCGAGCTCCCGTGATCAGGAACATAATGAACCTCCCAATAACAGCTGGTTTTTACTTGGCCAGCACTCAAACTCAATGTATGGGCAGGAGCCAGTTCGTTGATCCCTTTGAACAAAGTCGCTCCAGGCAGACAGAATTGAAAAGTCAAATAATCGCCGAGCGAATCCGGGCAGGTGGCGATTTCATCGACAAAGGGCAGCATGGCCTTGACCTCTGAAGCAAACAAAAATGCACCGTCAATTTCTGCCCAATAGAAGGGTTTGATACCAAAACGATCCCGTGCGCAAAATAATCGCTGTTTACGCTCATCCCAAATGGCAAAAGCAAACATACCTCGGAGGTGGGTCACACAATCATCGCCCCATTTCAGATAAGCTTGAAGAATGGTTTCTGTATCCGAATGAGTCCGGAATTTTCCCGCGCCAATTTCCACGCGAAGTTCGATGTAATTATAGATCTCGCCATTAAATACAATCCAGTTACCCGCATCATCAGACATTGGCTGATGCCCGTGATCCACATCAATGATACTGAGCCGCTGATGATTGAATGCAACTATTCCAGCCTCATGGCACCAAGTGCCTGAATCATCAGGACCGCGGTGCTTTTGCAGGCTGCCCATTGCCTCAACAGCGGGTATGATCCCTGTAAGAGGACGATTAGATTTTGAAATAATTCCAGCGATACCACACATAAAACATTCTAAATCAGCAACTTTAGCGCAATTAACTTCCTTTGTTCAGCTTTTCTCGAAGTTTAGTGATTTTCTGTTCCCTACGCAAATTCATTCCTGAAAAATCTTTCTTCTTCGCCCGCAAAGAACAGACAGATTCCCTCAATAGCACGGTCTCTTCCCTGCGCGAAACTTCATATCTGCGCAAAATATCAATGGGGAACGGAACATCCTCTGAAAGCCCAGAATACCCGGCTTTCCCCCGCTCTGACTGACGGGGAGACAACTTACGCTCAACTTCCCGCTCTATAAGTTCATCCATCTTGCCAATTGCTGCGCGGTAGTGATATTTACCACTCAGCACCACGTCTGAATAAGCTCTCTCAGCCATTGCCTCCAAAAAAGGAATGTCTTCCAGTAGCTCGAGGACTTCTGCTAGATTTGAATAATCCCTACTAAGAGGAATATAGTGAATACCCGGCTTCAAAATACCGCTGTAATTTCCCTCAAACAAAACCAAAGCTGTTTTTGAAGCAATAAATTCAAAAAACTTTGGCGAAATTTGATTGGTTCGTACCCCGATGTTTTCATCCTCAAAATACTTACCCAGCAAATCTTCATATCCCATCTCTGGGTTTTCCTGCAAAGCCTTTCTTACGTTTTTAGTAATACTCCCGTCTAGATCAAAAACATTGGAGCCACTTTCACTGCCAAGAGTAGCTCGTCCGCTCTGAAGAAAATCATACCAGGCCGGCCCAAAAATTAATTTATTTTCCGCCCATTCGATGTCCACCGGAATTCTTTTTTCTGCGCACACCCGTTTCACCACTTTGGCAATGTCCAATTTTTGATAACAAAGCTCCCCACGCCACGACCCCTGCTCTCGACAACGATACGCGATATGGAAAGGGCGTTCGCTCATCGGCCTGATAGATGTAGCATTGTCCAAACTGGGGGGGATATACCCTGTTAGAAAGTTGGTGAAAGTCACTCCCTTAAAACGCTTGGGATCATAAACCTTCTCGACATCTTCATCGGCTATAATCGTAAAAACATGATTGATCCCGTAATTCAATATCCACTGTCGGGCAAGCTCCGTCCTATCATACTCATCTTGTAAAATTAGAACTTTATAACCTGAAAAATTCTTAATGGCTTCGCCAACTTCAAAATTGAACGATTCATCTCCTGCCAACACACGACAATGATGAGGGATCAGTAAAACATCAAATTTATCGTAATCTATCTTTCCCGATGCCGGCCACCCCGGTAAAAGTCCATGCGCATAACTTACAGAATGACGAGAAAATAAATCAAATGCCTCAACATAATCCCTAACAGCATTAATTCTCAAATTATGAAACTGCAGCAGAATCAGGATCTTTAACTTCCTTCCTGACTCGCCCATAGGGTTCTTGCCGCTTTCCTGTAATTTCTCCATAAAATTTCTTTATTCAAGTCTCCCGAGTCTGCTTAATTATCTTCAGATTCAATGCTATGCCGAAAGACAAATTAGCTAGTTCGTGCTAGCCCACAAGAAGAATATTGCCTCTCGGAAGCTTATTGTGTAATATCAAAAATGCATCTGGAAGAAACCTCAAATCGAAACTCTGGATTTTGGGACGAACTGTGTGGCTCGCAAGCAGCCAAAGCTTTAGGTGTAACAGATTCTTCTCAAAATTCTCTCAAGAAATTCGATGACTGGTATTTTGACTACTACCCTTATCTTTATACCTACATCCCCTTTGCTGAGCTAAAAGGCAAAGATATTCTCGAAGTTGGACTGGGATACGGAACAGTTTCTCAACGCATTGCAGAGGCCGGAGCAAATTTACAAGGGCTTGATATTGCTGCGGAGCCAGTCAGTATGGTCAATCATCGATTGGAGCAAATACGACAACCGGGTAAAGCTATACAAGGCAGTATTTTGGAACCACCTTTCGAAGCGACCTCTTTCGATGTCATCATCGCAATTGGATGCCTTCATCATACCGGCGACTTGAAGAGAGCTATTGATCAATGTTGGCATCTACTAAAACCAGGTGGAAGTCTGATTTTCATGGTTTATTACGCATACTCCTACCGCAGATGGAAGATGGCTCCAGAATTGACCCATGACTATTTGGCAAAAGAGAACACTGGTTATCATGGAGTTGTGGGCGAAAGCTCCTCCCTTGATCGCGCTGCCTATGACTCCGACTCGAAAGGCGACAGCGCACCTCACACAGATTGGATATCAAAACGATCATTGAGACAGTATTGCGATAAATTTTCATCTTTCACTGCGAACTTAGAAAATATTGATCAAGGCTCGCCTTTCGAAGACTACCCCCGAAAAAAACTTCTCAATACTTACTGGCCATCTTTCATTGGTTTGGACCTCTATGCTACTGCAAGAAAAGCAAATGAATAACCTATCGTCAGCTCAGTGTTATCCTTGAAGACACTTACCAAGCTTTGCATGAAGTTTGGTGGTCTTTTCCTTACGCCTTAACAACATTCCATGGAAATTTCCCTTTTTTGATTTCAGGTGAGCCACTTCATCTGCTCGAACCTTACCCAAATGATTAGCTCTGATCCTTTCAGTGAACTCCAATGCCGATTCGCAAAGCTTCCTTTGAGTTATTGGAGGAGCCACCTTGCATGACCTTTTTTTACCTCTTGTTTTTTCCACCCATGCTTTAGTTTCCCTCTTATCAAGAATGAGATCAATACCTCTAACGAAATTTTGGTAGCTATAAAGCCCTTCAGTCACAACATCCTTGTAAGCCCTCTCGGTCATCTCCTCTAATCTAGGCAAATCCTCCAGTGCCACCAATATCTCATCTAAATTAGATGCATCTTTTTTTAATGATAGGTAGTGCACACTCGGTTGAAGAATCCCGCTATAACTTCCTTCATAAAGGATGAGCGCTGTTCGAGATGCAATGAACTCAAAAATCTTAGGCGAAATCTGATTCATTTCTACATTCAGATTACCTTCTTCAAAAAAGCTCTCCCTCACCTCGTCGTATGAAAGGTCAGGATTCTCCCCCAAGACTTTATTCACCTGCTCCCGAATAGTCCCATCCACATCGAAAACATTAGAACCACTTTCAGATCCCAGAGTAGCTCGTCCAGATTGAAGAAATTCAATCCATTCACCACCGTAAATCCTTTTATCCTCAGCCCATTCAATATCATGGGATATAGAACGCTTTTCACAGACCTCCTTCACCCGCTTCCCTATTTGCAGCTTTTCCTGCCCTAGATCACCATAATAGTAGGGCAATGATCTACCTCTATAGACGATTCGACAAGTTCGTTCCGCAAGGGGGCGCATAAACCTCATTCCATCCAACATAGGGGGTAGGTAACCTGTCAAGCAAGAGTTGAATTTTACGCCAGGAAGTTGTTCTTTCGGATACACTCGCTCAACAAATTTCTCAGGCACGCATGTAAACACCTCGTTGATCCCCAGTGCCACTATCCTTTCTCTAGCAGATTCAGTACAGTCATATTCATCTTGAATAAACAGAATTTTATAGCCTGTAAATTTTTGAATCGATTCCATCACACCTCTATCTACAGAGGTTTTCCATAATGCTATTCGCACACTATAGTGAATCATCAACACATCATAATTAGAATAATCCAAGCCGCTTCCCGGTTCGCCAACTTGGTTAACATCTTGAATATTTCTTGAAGAAACGAATGAAAAGCGATGCTTGGAAAAAAGATCAAACGCCTCACAATAATCCAATGTCGTATTTACATATAAAGAAGCCGGATTAATCAACATCAATACCTTAAGCGGACACGATTCACTTCTTTTACGAGATGTAGGAAATTGCTCTCCTATATGCGCCAGCACACCTTCACTGACAAACTCATATTCTTTTATCCCTGCAATATTATCTGTACAATCTTCAGAGCGACACCAGCCCTTTATGGCGAACTTGCCTGGAGAGAAAACAGTAGAAAAATAGTCCATCCATACAGAGTCGGCTAGGCAAAAAAGAGGTGCGGTGATACCAAAATCAGCCAAAACAGCCTTCAGCTCCTCTACAGCTTCTTGCTCATCACCTGAAACAATAAATACCCTCCCCTCTGAATGCGTTATGCCCCCTTTTTCCTGCCCTTTCTCCGAATTTATCGATCTCACTCCCACATAAATCGTACTCCTACCCAAAACTTCATCATCAACAGTCGCTCCAACCTTCCTATTTTCGGAGGGTTCACACTCACCCTCTAGCACCACTACGCTGTTCCACGATATCCCTTCTGCCATTTCAATTTTTCCTAATATCTGAATCTGCCATCTTCAACTTGCCCAACAGCTTCATATGACGGTCTTCGAAACACGACAATTTTGCTTTTAGCAGCTTATAATTTACCCCTTATTTTTAAAGCTGCTTTTTTAATAAACCCGAGTCCTTCCGTCTTTTCCCTTCGCGTTACCTCAAGCCGTTTCAATTCTTCCTTTTTCTTTACCAACTCCAGAATCATTTGATCTTGATCCGAGATCTCCCTCCGCATGCAGTCAAGCTCACTCTCAAATCTCACTTTCTCCTCATCGAGTAATCCAAGCTCTTCAATAGGGTCAATTTGCCCTTCAATTTCGAGGCCTTCATCAGCATATTTCGTCAACAATTCCTCATATGTCCATGCCTGATGCGAAAGGCTAGTTCCTGCACAGTGAAGTTGCCAACTAGGCAACCCCGGCATCAAGCTTGAAATGAATGCATCCAGATTCGCAACTCTCTCTCCCTGCCGACCAACCGTATCCTCAAAAACTAGAAACTGTATTCCCCAATCAGCCACAATCTTCTCCGATGCAACATCAGACCCGCTTTTGATCACTACTCCTTTCAACCCACGAAATCCATTCACTGCATCAATAACTCTCTTCTCCGGAGCTTCGGAAGCCTTTGAATCGCTGGATTGGTCGATTAAAAGAACATCAAACCCGCTGTAGTCGGGAATGCTCTCACCGACCTTCATTTCTTCATTAGATCGCTTTAGAGCAAAATACACATGATGCCGCGAGCAACGATAATAGATGCTTACTGCTCCATCAGAGGCCAATTCCTGCCCTCTTCCCAGATCATCAATCAAAATGAGAATGTCAAGCCGATGAGGATATCTGCTTTGCTTGCTAATTGCTTCTTCACTCCGAGCAAGCATCGATGCATGCTCGGATTTTGTGAAGCTTTCAATCCTGTGTGATACCCCTTGATAGACAAACGCCTGTCTCATCCATTCAAAATCTCCATCTTCTTCAAACAGAACACTATCGACCGACCTCTCGAACAATAGAATACGTTTCCTTTTTTCTCGCTCAAAAGCCTCACGCCCCTCTGCTTCCTCTCTCTTCTCTGTCTCATTTCGAAACCTCTCCGTTACAGCAAACATACGATAAACCCCAAACGCCCGCTCCCAAAAAGGGATAAACAAGGGGTTCAGCAAAATCAGAATTGGAGCTTTAATCGCCAAAGACCTCATAGCAGACATCACAGCAGCATTCTGAGCTTGACCCGGGTCAGGAGGAACCGATTCTACTTTACTAACCTTCCCTTCGAACGTAGCAGCCCCTCCTTCAGAAGTTTCTTCAGGCTGAATGATGAGCACAGGCAACGATTCTGATAGCTCTTCAAGAAGGTCTATCAGCTGAACCCCGCATCCCCCACTCGCTCCGCCATACGCAAGCACCACCACTCCGTCTGCTTGCGAAAACAACCGAGCCGATGCTGTCTCACTCTCTATATCGGAAGCCAATGTCATCTGCCGATGATACTGCCTCGAATCCACCGACAAATCAATTCATTACCCTCACTAAAATAGGGATTTTGTCCACGAAGCTCACCAAGGGCACTAAGTTTCTTCAGAAAAGCCTTCTCTTCCTTCGTGACCTTCGTGTTCTCTTGACCGCCGTAGCTTTGGCGCAGGAGGTTAGTGGATCACTCTCCCACAAACGCCCCAATCGCCGCCACCACCTCATCCCGCCCTTCAGCGCTCAGCTCTGGAAACACCGGAATGCTCAACACCTCACCCGAAAGCTGATGCGACACCTCACAGCCAGATAGTGAACTAGCTGGCAGATCTTGAAAACAAGGCTGCTGATCCATCGTCAACGGATAATAGATCTCACTACCAATGCCGCGTTCCGTCAAATGCGCTCGCAAAGCGTCACGCTGGCCTTCCCCAATCACCCGCAAAGTAAACTGATTCCAAATATGAGTATTGCCTGGAATGATGATAGGCAATACGATTTTGGCATTTTGACCCGCCATCCACTCATTCTGAGCTGATGCATCACCGCTATGTCCCAAGTCGGCAGTCACAATTCCAGAGAACTCAGCGAGTTTTTCTGAATAATACGCCGCATTGGCCTGACGGGCAGCGGTGTATTGTTCGTAACGTTTCAATTTCACCAACAGCAAGGCTGCTTGCAGCGTATCGAGGCGGAAGTTGCCACCCACCACGTGATGATAATATTTCGGCTTGCCTCCATGCATACGCATGATTCGGGCTTTTTCTTCTAAAGCAGAATCATTGCAAACCAACATGCCTCCATCTCCAAAGCCCCCGAGGTTTTTACTGGGGAAAAAGCTAAACGTTCCAAAATCACTCAACCCACCTGAACTCTTGCCATTGTATGCCGCCCCGATCGCTTGAGCCCCATCCTCGATCACCCGTAGATCATGCTCCTTGGCAAAAACATTCACCGCATCCATGTCTGCACTCTGACCGAACAAATGCACCGGCACAATCGCCTTGGTTTTATCCGTGACCTTACGCCTCGCATCCTCGATATCGACATTGAAGCTGACCGGGCAAGAATCAACAAACACCGGAGTCGCTCCCGTTCTGGCAATCGTGCCTGCGGTAGCAAAAAAAGTGAAGGTCGGGCAGAGAACTTCATCCCCAGGACCGAGATCGAGTGCCATGAAGGCCAGCAGCAACGCATCGGTGCCGGAAGAAACTCCGATAGCATACGGTAAGTCTAAAAATGCCGCCACTTCATCCTCCAGCTGCTTGACCTCCGGGCCGTTGATGAAACGTCCGTGATTCAAAACGGTGGTGAAAGCTGCGGTGAGCTCCTCCTCAAGAGGCAGATTCTGGGCGTTGACGTCGAGTAATGGAACGGACATGGATAAAGAAGGCTGTAGCGGTTTAGACTGTAGGTTTTTAGGAATCAGAAATCCGTCCACTAAGGAGCACGAAGTTTTAATACAGAGAACTGAACTTTTAACGGATAAACCCCTATTGTCCACTAATGAACATGAAGTTTTAATACAGAGCATTTTTGTCCACTAAGGGCACTAAGGAACACGAAGGTTTAATACAGATTTTTTGTCCACTAAGGGCACTAAGGAACACGAAGGGTTAATACAGATTTTTTGTCCACTAAGGGCACCAAGGGGCACGAAGGGTTAATACAGATTTTTTGTCCACGAAGGACACTAAGGAACACGAAGGGTTAATACAGATTTTTTGTCCACTAAGGGCACTAAGGAACACGAAGGGTTAATACAGATTTTTTGTCCACGAAGGGCACTAAGGAACACGAAGGTTAATATAGATTTTTTTTAATAAATCCCCTCATTCCTCCCATTTTTTCCATTTCCCCTTTCCCCCTTCAAAGCTCCTCCTCGTTCTCTTCCTTAGTGCCCTTCGTGTCCTTAGTGGATACCTATTCCCCATTCTCTTCCTTAGTGGACAAAGCGTTCCCATTCGAGCTTTCCGCTGCTCCCAAAATTAATCAAAATACCCAACTTCATCTGGCTAACTTTCAGGTAATTCAGAATCTGCGATCGCTCTTTCCCGGTGAGCTGATCCAAAGCCTTCAATTCAACGATGATTGTCCCAAAACAAATCACATCTGGCACATACTCCTTTTTCAGCAGTTCCCCCTTATAATGAATTCGAAGTGACGGCTGCGAATCAAAATCTATGGATCGTTGCTTCAATTCTATTTCTATAGCTTCCTGATAAACCGCCTCAAGAAAACCACAGCCCAATTCGCGGTGAACCTCAATCGCTGCTCCCACAATGGCAAAACACTCATCCTTTAATAACAACTCTTTTTCCATCCCCGCTTTTTAGCACCCCCGCCCACAAAGAGCACGAACAAACTCATTTTTATCCACTAAGGACACGAAGATTTAATACAGATTTTTTGTCCACTAAGGACACGAAGGAACACGAAGGTTTGATACAGATTTTTTTTAATTGGATCCCCTCATTCCTCTTCCTCAGTCCCTCTTGACCGTAGAAGCCTTGGCGCAGGAGGTTCGTGCCCTCTTGACCGCCGTAGCTTTGGCGAAGGAGATTAACGGACCACCTCTTGACAAATGCCTACAGTATCCGTAGGCTGTGTAGGCATGAATAAGACGCAGTACACGATTCGACAGATTCCTGATAATCTGGACATAGCTTTACGCAGTAAAGCGCGGCTTCTAGGTAAGAGTTTGAACAAAGTGTTACTGGAGTCTCTTGCGCAAGGGCTAGGCGTTCATGAGGAATCCGCCAAGTATCATGATTTGGACTATTTGGCGGGTTCTTGGAAGGATGATCCGGCTTTTGAGGAAGCACTTAAGGATTTTGAGAAAATTGATGAAGATTGCTGGAAATGAGATTGCTCATTGATACGAATGCTTACACCGCGTATTGCAAAAATAATCAGATATCACTTGATGCCATCCAGCGTGCAGATGAAATCATATTACCGCTAATAGTGCTGGCTGAATTGAGGGCAGGATTTTTTTCAGGGGCACAAGGGGTTGAAAATGAAGCGGTACTAGAGCGTTTTATGAATTCACCGAGGGTTCGTGTAGGCAGCCCTGATGAAAGCACGACTTATATATATGCTCGCTTGCATTCATATTTAAAAAAACAAGGAACACCGATTCCAACAAACGATTTGTGGATTGCTGCGACCACAGTGCATTGTAACGGCATATTGCTGACGTTTGACAAACATTTTGAAAAATTGCCTCAAGTGCCCAGATGGCAATAATACAGATTTTTGTCCACTAAGGGCACTAAGGGGCACGAAGTTTAATACAGAGTTTTTTTAATCGGGTCCCTCATTTCTCTTCCTTAGTGCCCTTAGTGTCCTTAGTGGATCACCTCTTTTCATCTTTCCCGTCCCCCTTCGTGTTTCTTAGTGCCCCTCTTGACCGCCGTAGCTTTGGCGAAGGAGGTTAGTGGACAACTCATCTTTCTTCTCCGAAGTTTCCCCATCTTCTCATGCGGATCCTATTCACCAACAATACCCTCGATAAACCTGCTGGCACCGAGCTGTCTGTTTTTGACTACGCCCGCTTACTGAAAGGTCGTGGTCACGAAGTGGCTGCTTTTTCCCGTCAGCAAGGTGAGGTCGCAGACCGATTAAGGGATAAAGGGGTGGTCGTGATCGATTCTCTGGAAAAAACACCGTGGAAACCCGATGTCATCCACGGACACCATGAATGGGAAACGAGCCTGGCTGCTTTGCATTTCCCGCAAGTGCCCGTGATTTCGTTTCACCGCGGCACCATCCCCTGGCAAGAGGCCCCTTGCCTGGCTCCGAACGTGATTCGCTGGGTAGCGGTAGATGTGGAGTGCCAAAATTCGTTACTATCCATCTACGCTTGCGAAAAAGATCGAGTGCAAGTCATTCTCAATGGCGTGGATCTTGACCACTTTTCCCAGCGAACTGATTTGCTCGGAAAACTAGAACGTGTCCTGGTTTTCAGCAACTACGCCAAGGAAGACAACTTCCTCGCTGACATTCGTAAAGCCTGCGAACTAGAGGGAGTGATTTGTCGCGCCGTAGGTGCAGGTGTAGGCGAAGTGCTCGCCGACCCAAGACCTGCGCTGCAAGAAAGCGATCTGGTTTTCGCCAAAGGCAAAGCTGCACTGGAGGCGGTGGTAAGCGGTTGCGGGCTGGTAGTATGCGATGCCGAGGGTCTGGGGCCGTTAATCAGCCCAGAAAACTTTACCCGGATGAGAAATCTCAGCTTTGCCTACGATGCAATGACGGATGAAATCACCGTGGAAAATGTACAAGCTCGACTGCAAGCATGGAATGCTAAAAGCAGCACAGCTACCAGTAAGATAGCAAGAGATTCTGCCTCTCTCGGTCATGCAGTGGATCAACTTGAATCGCTCTACAAAGAAATATGTCAAGAATGGGTAAAGTCCCCACACCCAGATATAGAAGCAACAACTAGCTGGGCAACTGCTTTTTTTTCCCACTACAGCCACACCTACAAACTTGGTCGTGAATTGCAACAAATCTGGCGCACTGCCCATCACACTCACTCCCCCGAATTACCAATTGATGAAACCATAGAAATGCACCGCATCATGTACGCCTTCCGCGAACAAGAGAAGCGAGTGACTCAATTAGAAGATAAACTGCACAAGTGCGACACGAAAATTTCAACCCTTAAAGAAAAGCTGGAAAAACAAAAAGGCCACTCCACCAAGTGGTGGCAAAAATTCTAAAAACATTCCTGTCCACGAAGGGCACGAAGGAACACTAAGTTTTTAAAAAAATAAAGACCTTCCCATTTTTTGCCTTCAGGTAGTTCCTCTGACTATTCCTCGTGGCGCGGATTGGCAATTTGCCTTCGGGTAGTTTCCTCCAGCTCTCTCCTTTCAGTCGAGTGCGGATCCCCCGAACCACCCCACCCCCACGCAATGCCATTACGTTCCACATCTCCCCCACTTCGTCCTAATCTTCTCCTCCTTCGTGTTCCTTAGTGTCCCTCTTGACCGCCGTAGCCTTGGCGTAGGAGGTTAGTGGACAATTTCTTAATCCCCCGACTTAAAGTCATCGTAGCTCTTCGCCCCTTCGCTGAGATCCTCCGGCAAAGCCTGTTCCTCATCAAGATCCAGGCAACGAACCTGCTCTCCATCCTGCTCATAAACAAAGCCCGACTCAGGGCACGTGGCATGACCATTTTCGTCAAAGCGCAAGAGATGGCCATGACGGCTCATGTAGCCGACCAAGCGCCCGGGAACTCCCACTATCAGACCGTAATCCGGCACATCCTTCGCCACGACCGCACCCGCTGCGATAAAGGCATATCGTCCCAAGGTAATCCCACAAACGATCGTGGCATTCGCTCCTACCGTTGCCCCACGGCGAATAAGCGTCTTTTCATAGAGCCCCCGCCGCACCACCTGCGAGCGAGGATTAGTAACATTGGTCAGCACACAGGACGGCCCCAGAAAAACATCATCTTCGATAACCGTTCCGGTATAAATCGCCACGTTGTTCTGCACCTTGACATTACTGCCAATGCGAACGCCTCCCGCCACCATGGTATTCTGACCAAAATTACAGCCCTTACCTATTTCCGCCCCATCACAAATATGGGAAAAATGCCATATTTTGCTGCCATCGCCAATAACGGCGCCCTCGTCAATCACTGCTGTCGGATGTGAATACATAAGATAAATCATTCTCGTCCACTAAGGACACTAAGGAACACTAAGTTTTTTTAATATAAATCATTTCCGTCCACGAAGGGCACCAAGGAACACTAAGTTTTTTAATATAAAATCCCACCCCATTTTTCTTCTCTTCCTTCGTGCTCTTAGTGTCCTTAGTGGATACCTTCTCCCTCGTCTCGGCTCGTATCCCTCTTGACCGCCGTAGCCTTGGCGGAGGAGGTTAGTGGATCACTTCTTGATCTCAGCTTTTTCCAAAACCCGGATAACTTCCAGACCCGACTTTCCATCTGAAATAGGAGTCTCACGACTTTCAATGCAATCCATGAAATGACTCAGTTCGATCTCCAGAGGCTGCTTAGCCCCCTCGTGCACGACCTCTTCACCCTCATTAGTGATGTCCAGGGTTTTGCTATCGATACTCTGGCGATGCAATTTCACCGTCTGCTCGATTTCGTTGTAAACCAGCACTCCTTTTGATCCCACAATCGTCAGGCAACGGCGATTTTCCGGCCACAACCAGGAATTATGCAAATGCGCCTGCACTCCATTGGCAAAATCGAGATGCAGATACACATCATCCTCGATTCCCAACTCAGGCTGCAACCCACTGTGCCCAAAAGCGTTCACCTTTATAGGAGCAGAGCCTACCAAGTGTAATAACACCGCCACATCATGCACCCCAAAACTCCACAAAACATTCTCAACATTGCGCGCACGCCCCAACTTCTTACGCTCCTGATGAATCGTAAACACATCCCCAATGACGCCTTCTTCAATCAAACTCTTGATCCTGCCAATAGCGGGCTGATACATCAACAAATGCCCAACCATCAAGATGCGATCATTGTCTTCGGCTATCTTCACCAAATCCTCGGCCTCCTCAGCCGTCATCGTCATCGGCTTTTCCACAAAAACATCCTTGCCTGCTTCGAGAAAGGCTTTTGCCACTGCATGATGAGTCGGAGCCGGCGTAGCAATCGCCACCGCTTTCACCTCATCCAAATTCAACAGATCACTGTAATCCGTATATAAATCCACCTCGGGATAGTCCTTCGCCAATTTTGCGCGAAGTTCATCACTCGCCTCGGCTACCGCGATTAACGAATTTAATCCCGATAAAGTCCGGACGAGATTCCGCCCCCAATTTCCTGCTCCAATAACTGCTATCATTTAGAAAAATTTGAAATCTAATATTTGAAATTTAAAATCACCAAAGTCGTCCCCTCTTCTCTTCCTTCGTGTATCTTCGTGCCCATCTTGACCGCCGTAGCCTTGGCGGAGGAGGTTAGTGGACAATTTTCTCCCCCCCCTCAAGCTTTGAGCACTTGCCCGGTCTTGGTCTCGCGAGTCCCTAATAAATTACGGGTGTCAATAATGGTATCGCTCCATTCCACTAGCTCATCCAGATTGTATTTATCGTGAGAAGTGGCAATCAACACACAGTCATAGGAACTCACGTTTTGCTGATTCCACTCAATAGATTTCTGCCCCGTCCACCGAGCGTGCTCTCGGGTCGGTGGCACCTCATCCACGTGTGGATCAAAATAATCCACCTCGGCTCCACTATCGGCAAGCAGATCCATCAACTTGAAACTGGCCGACTCACGCACATCATCCACATTGGATTTATACGCCAAGCCCATCACCAACACCTTACTGCCGCGCACCGCCTTACTTTGCTCATTCAACTTATCCGAAACCCGGTGCACCACATGCTGGGGCATCGATTCATTGATCTCCCCCGCCAGTTCAATAAATCGAGTGTGAATATTATATTCCTTCGCTTTCCATGTCAGATAAAACGGATCAATAGGAATACAATGCCCACCCAGACCCGGCCCGGGATAAAAAGGCGTGAAGCCAAACGGCTTGGTCGCCGCCGCTTGAATCACTTCCCAAATATCAACATTCATCGCCTCCGCAACGATCTTCATTTCATTCACCAGGCCGATATTCACCGAACGGTAAATGTTCTCCAATAGTTTGGTGAACTCTGCCGCACGAGTCGAACTGACAGGGACTACTTGGTCGCATACCAAATTATAAAGAGCTTCCCCTTCCACCAAACATGCAGGAGTCGTTCCCCCGATCACTTTAGGAATAGTGGTATTGGTAAAATCAGGGTTTCCTGGATCCTCGCGTTCCGGAGAAAAGACGAGAAAACAATCTTCGCCCACTTTCAACCCTTGGGCCTCAATTCGAGGCAATAGCTCTTCATCTGTCGTCCCTGGATAAGTAGTGCTCTCCAAGCTGACCAATTGCCCAGCTTTTAAATGAGGCACGATAGCTTCCACCGTACTGACCACGTAACTCAAATCAGGCTCGTGGTACTTGCTCAACGGGGTAGGCACGCAGATCACAATGGCATCGCTTTTTGCCACACAAGCAAAATCCGTAGTCGCTGAAAAATTTCCACCGTCTACAACGGCAGCGATTCGTCCGGCCTCAATATGCTCAATGTAGCTCTCCCCTTTATTCAAGGTCTCTACTTTATTCACATCAATGTCCAAGCCAAAAGTCTGCAAACCCGCTTTGGCAAAATTCAGAGCCAAAGGCAAGCCCACATAACCCATCCCCACCACGGTCACCACCGCGTCGCCAGCTGTTATTTTATTCTGTAGTGATGACATAAAAAACTATAAATATTTGCGCAAAAAAAACCAATTACCTCCCCCCTCCACGGTCGAAGACAAATAACCGCAAATAAGCAAAAGAAAAAGAATCATTTTAATAATTCATTTTTCATTGCCTCCATTTCAACACACCATCCTCACCAGCGCATCGCCCAATTAACCTCTCCCTCATGGAAGAGCGAGCTCCCCGCTCGATAATTATTTTTTCAGTTGAGGAGCGAGATAGTCGTTAACATAACGATTAACGCCTTGTTTCCAATAGGGCATGGTCTGACCACTGAGGGTTTGATAACGTTCACTGGACATGGCGGAGTAGGCGGGGCGTTGGGCGACAAAGCTTTTGATGTCACTCATCAAGCAACTCTCAATATTCGACGTATGAATGGGAACCCCACTTTCCACCGCACAATCAACGCAATATTGCGCCCACTCCTGCCAAGAGCAGACCCCTTGATTGCATAAATGTAAGATCCCCGAGACTTCAAACTCTCCATCAATCATCGGTTGCAGTGCAGAAATAACGTCTTGCGTATAGGTCGGAGATGCCCACCGGTTGGCAACAACAGAAAAAGCTTCGTCTCCCATTGCCTTCCCTATCACCCATTCAGGAAAACCGGGCTTATTCTCACCAAATAACCAGGATAAGCGTATCACCAAATTTGTCGCCGATTGCCCAAGCAACCTTTCTTCTGCTCTTGCTTTTGATGCGCCATAAACACTTAGCGGATGCGTGTGATCATCTTCCTGATAAAGCTCTTTTTTTTCTCCATCAAAAACGTAGTCCGTACTGAAAAAAATCACCTGCGCCCCTTTCCGGGCACTGATCCGCGCGATCGTCTCGACCGCAAGAGCATTGACCTTTTCCGTCTGATCCGGATGACTTTCACAATAATCCACATTCGTCAATGCAGCCGTCAACCACAGCGTGTCGTAATCCAGCGTTTCGAGAGTCGCGTTAATGGATGCCTCATCCGCCAAATCCATCTCCCGACGTCCTAGAGACGTCACGGTATGTCCGGCAGCACCACAAGCCGTGCGCAGAGCACTGCCCAAGCGCCCATTAGCTCCAACGATCACACTGTGTTTACTCATCCAAGTTTTATTTCCTCGCCTAGCCGCTTCTTTCAGCGTTTAGTCGCCCGAACCTGCACGGCTCAAGCGATACTGACAAGCACAAAAAATCCCCAATTCATCATTCTCTCGCCCCCCACTCCCCCGCAATACCATTACGCTCACATCCCACAACTTGTCCGCCAAAGCCTGTCAGGCGACGGAGGATCCCACGCCCCCCAACTCGCCCCCTCCACACCGTGGCGCGGATTGGCAATTTGCCTCGTGGCGCGGATTGGTAATCCGGCGGATCCCCCGAACCACCCCAAGACCCACGCAATGCCATTACGTCCCACGCCCCCCCAACTCGCCCCTCCACACCGTGGCGCGGATTGGCAATCCGGCGGATCCCCCGAACCACCCCAAGACCCACGCAATGCCATTACGTCCCACGCCCTCCCTTCAAACTCCCCCCTTGCCATTTTCCCCAATTAGGGTAAAACATCGGCATGGGAAAATATGCTGATGAAAATGTTCTGGTCGTTCCACGCGCACTCTTTGATGAAATAGGCAGCTTTCAAGGGCTCTGCCTGGAGCCACAGAAATACCTGCCGGCCTTGCTCAATCCAAAAAACAACTTTTTCCTCGCCCGCGATGATGCGGAAGACAATCCCTCCCACAAACAAATCATCCCCTACGCGATCTTCCACCACCAGGGTCGCTTTCTCCACTATGTGCGCGGCGGAGGCTCCGGCGAAAAGCGCCTGGCCAGCAAGGGATCCATCGGCATCGGCGGTCACATCAACTCCGAAGACGCCGATCAAGCCTCGCTCGACAAAGACACCTACAGCATCGGTGTCGAACGCGAAGTGAACGAAGAAGTCAACCTCACCGGATCCCACACCCAGCGCATCGTAGCCCTGATCAATGACGACTCCAATGAAGTCGGAGCCGTGCATCTCGGCGTCGTGCATCTCTTTGACCTCGATTCAGCCGACGTCACCCCTAACGAAGCCATCATCGAAGAGCTACAATTCCTAACCCCCGAAGAGCTGCAATCCCGCCACGAGGCCCTGGAAAGCTGGTCCCAAATCTGCCTAGCCGGCCTGCAAACCATCCTCGCAAAATAGAACTCCCCCGCATTCCCCTCCTGAATTCTGACTTCTGAATCCTTCTCCCCCCCCTCGCTCAAAGCGTCGCAACCTGGAAAACATAACACTTCAGCCCCGAAGCCTCTTCCATCTCACGATCAACCGAAGTTCCCAGCAACTTCTCAAACATACTTTCCTCCATCCGTTCAGCCGTGGGGTATTGCTCAAACAGAGGTTGCATCGGGTTATGGTATTCCACCACCCTCAAACCACCTTTAGGGTCATACAAACACTCCGACAAATAGCCCGCTTTGTCCCTCGCTTTAGCCAGTGAAGTAGCCTTTTCGATCACCGACTTGCCCTTCACCAGCTTGGCAAAATCCTCCCCCAAATCCTGAAAATACCCAAACAGCAACCGTTCAGGTTCATTCGGTCCGATTTGACGCTCGGTCACTTTCAAAATACGAACCACCATGTCGTGTCCGACCGTAGGAAATAAAGGATCCGCTTTGACCGTCAAACGGTAAGCCTTCTCCGGACGCCCCACAGCTTTAGGTCGACGCCAAGTGTCCAGATAGCCCTTTTTTTCCATCGCCACACAATGCTGCTTCACTCCCATGTAGCTCATCTTCAAGGCCTTCGACAACTCCGTAACCGACATCCCGTTGGAGCGTTTGAGGGTGTGAATAATCTGAAACCATTGCGGTTTCGCAATATCACGTAAAACTTTAGAAAACATATCTATGGATTTGCCAACAAGTGACTTATGAAAACTCCGCTCTCCCGCAGACCTGCTGTATTATTCTCTTTCAAGGCCCGCTGTCAATCCCTCAATAAAAAGAATATAAACGAACGCCCCGCCAAAGCACATCCGTCACGAAAATCCCCACCCACAGGAGCGCGGGTTTCCTTACCCACCGCTCTTCATAAAACAGCTTAGCCGCAATATTCCACCCAAGCCCCACCACGCAATGCCACTGCGTTCCACGAGAGACTACTATTTGGAAGGGCGAGCTCTGCGAGACCGCGCACGCACTTTCGATCCCCGAACCACCACTGCCTCCATCACCTCATCTATTTTTCAACATTTTCCCCGATTTCATCAAATACCCGAACATAATCGACCACAAAATAATCGGGCAGCACCGCGTTCTTAAGCAAAGGCGACGGCGCTCCATTTCTATAACCCATGACTTCTGTGGAAATCAAAATGAACTGCTCTCGATCGGATACCGGACCGTCCACCTTCCATGACACTTTGCCATCCACATAAAAAACGTAACCTTCCCGGCTCCAATGCAACCCATAGGTGTGGAACTTGCCATCCGAAACGTTCATTTCCAATTTCCCCGAGCCTGCGTGCTCATGATTCTTTCCGTAACCGTTCCAATGCAAGTTGTGGCTGATAACCCCGTCACGGGTGAAGTTTTCCATGATGTCCATCTCCACCCCTGCCTCACCCGGTTTCAAACTTGACCCGATAACCGGCGACTGGAGCCAAAACGCAGCCCACCACCCTTTTTGCGTAGGCAATTTGCAGCGGATCTCATAATAGCCGTATTTATGGGCGAATTTTGCGGGTTCCATTTCGGCGACAGGCCAGACAAATTTTGTTTTTCCAAACTTGTTCCCAGGACGGTCCAAATAATTCTGGCCAGTCTGTAAATGCGAAGAGTAAAACTGCCCGTCTTTTTCATAAATCCCCAAAAGCAGGTTGCCCTTGCCGTCGAATTCGGCTCCGTCCTCAGTCCACGTCTCGTGACGTGTCTGCATCAGATGCAATCGGTAGCCCCACTTGCTGGAATCCAATTGTTTGCCATCAAATTCATCATTCCAAATGAGCCTCCACGACTTAGCTGACGGCAATTGGCTTTGGAAACTCTTGCTCTCTACACCACTGGAAACCTGTTCCTTACCTCCTTTCTTTTCACTTTGTGCACCAACAGACAGCGCAGTTAAACACGTGATCAGCAATGCGCTTGTTATTGTTCCAGTTTTCATGTTTTTCATTTTTAAACCCCGATCTGTTACGCCCCATTTTTCCTATAAACGCCCTGTTCATCTTTCATCCACTTTGTGGCTCTCACTTGAAAACTTCTGAATTGAATCGCTTGTTTCATGAGGTTTCCGCAAGTGTCTACAGATGTTAGGCAAGGAATCGACTTTTTTGGACAAAGTTTTAATTTCAAATAACGAATAGCGCCCCTTTCCAACAGGTAATAGCCTCTACCCCCATTTCATCAGGGCACTTTTTGAAAAAAAACTCTGGTTCCCCCCTGAGCAAAGATCGTCACTCAGTCATTCTTACCGCCACCCACAGGAGCGCGGATTTCCTTACCCGCCGTTCTTCATAAAACAGCTTAGCCGCAATACTCCACCCAAGCTCCACTACGCAATGCCATTGCGTTCCACGAGACTACTCCTGCTCGAAACTCACCGCCGCTTTCAACGCCGCCCTCAACTGCTGCCGAATGCGCTGCTGCTCCGGCGTTCCCGGCAAATCAATTGCCGCTGCCGGAGCCTGTCCGATTTCAACCACTGGACGCATGTCCCCTTTATTGGTCAAAATCCAATCACGTGAACGCACATAACGGATACCCTGTTTTTCAATATGCACCCACTTCCGCGGCGCCCCTTTCCCACCCAGAAGTTGCGGCATGAAACTACGACCATTGATCGACGGCTCAGGCAAAGAGCTCTGCGCCAAGTCTGCAAAAGTCGGCAGCAAGTCGGAGAAATCAACCAAGTCCTCATTGATACTTCCCGCTTTGATCTTACCCGGCCAGCGGGCTATCAACGGAACCCGCGTCCCCGCATCGGAAGGATCACCTTTCCCGCCGTGAATCGCTCGATTATCCGGACCCCAACGAGAAGTCAGCGGTTTCTGGGTTCCATTATCCCCGGTGAACATAATCACCGTATTCTCTTTCAGCCCCAACTCATCCACCGCATCGACTATACGCCCCACCAGCTTGTCCATGTAAGCCACCATATCAGGAAAATAATCCGGATTCCCTATACCTCCCACCTTGGGCAGCACCTTGTCACTATCAGGGGTCGGCCCCCAGGGATAATGGGGCAACAACATGGTGTAATAAACCATGAACGGACGATCCTTGTTTTCTTTCATGAAACGAATCAAAAAATCGGCATTCACATCAGGGCCGTATTCCCCCTGCAACTGCTTCTCCATCGTCTCGCCATTACGCACAAAAACCGGATCAAAATAACGCGAGTTTTTTTCATGGTTCGGATCCATGATCTTCCAACACTGGTATTGATCAAAACCAAATCCATTCACCGTATCGCGCTCGTAGAGAAATGACAGTTGCCACTTGCCCGCGATAGCGGTGGCATAACCCTTGTTCTGTAGCAATTTGGCAAAACCCGTTTCTTTCTGCGGATCGAGAAACTCACGGTGTTTGTCCGGAAGAAAAATCACCCGTTTGATCCCGTTGTGCAAAGGGTAACGCCCGGTCAATAACTGAGCCCGGCTCGGCGAGCAATAGGGTGTGCTGAAAGCATGAGTGAACTTCATCCCCTCCGCAGCCAACTGATCCAAACGCGGAGTCTGATACGAACGCCCACCGTAACAGCTGAGGCATTCATAACCCAAATCATCCGCCATGATCATGACGATATTAGGGCTATCTCCCACACGCTCGGCCCGAAGCCCACCACTCATAACGAGTGATAACAACACCAAGCCCGCTTTCCATCTGTTATCCCACTTCCTTTTCATCATAACAAATCCCGTCCCACCCATGCCGATCAGAACTAACCAGAACCGATCATGAGTGAACCGATAGAATGTCCAGGATATTCTATCGGCCAGCTATTTTTTGAGCCACTGCACCGCATCGATGATCACATAACCATCGGTGCCTTTATTAGAAACCACCACCTTAGCTTCGCCTTTTTTAAACTCAAAAACACCCAGCGAGAGCAAACCAAAAGGCTTGGCCTCGTTCACTTTCTGGTTCACCTTCACCGTGGTCTGACCGCCCTTGTGATAAATGGTCACCGGCACATTCGACGCCCGATTGCCACTGGCAGGATAAGTGATGCTCACTTGATAAGTCCCCGCTTCTTTCAGCTGACTTGAAAAAGTTGCGCGTTTCTCTCCTTTGCCTTCGTTTTTATCCTGATGATAACCTCTCTCGATATACTGCGGCGATCCCTTGCTGACAATCCAATCACCTTCATATTCGACCTCCGAATCATCCACCACGATGCCCTCCAGCTTCGACAAAGGAATGAAGATCTTCGCTTTGAGCCCTTTGGGCAAATCCACAAACTGGCCATCTTTCACCAACTGCTCGCGCAATTTGGCATACGGCACATCCTGCACTACCGAAGTTCCTTCGATCGCAAACACCGCCCCGGTCGCCGCGCTCTGCCCCAGAATCATAAACACAGGCTCCATACGAATCGATCCATAAGCGATATGCGAACTCGAAACCGCCGCCGGTGCCAACAGGTTCTCACACTCCGCTTTTTTCGGAACAATCGATCCATAACTGATCACATAAGGTCCACCCGGCGATACCTGCACGTCCCCCTCGTCCTGCACCAGGCCGTCCGCCGTCACATAACGCTGGGTATTGTGCGAGTCCATCTGATACGATCCGATGCCCACCGAATCCTTGGCCACCCGCACCCGGCGACAATCCAACTCGGTCGTCACGTAGGCGCCTACCATGCGCCGTGCTTCGCGCACGTAGATCTGATGCGGCCAGTTGCCGTTATCAACAAACTCATCCGCCGCCAATCCCCACTTCAACATCGCTGTGCGAATCTCCTGCGGCACCCGTGGGTGATTGCCCAAAGACCACATCAGGCCTTTTTGATAAGTCTCGTGTTCTTTTAAAATCTCATCCCGTTCGGCATAAGACGCCTCAGGGTATTTGTAATTCATGCCAATATTATCGGTCGAAAAAGCTCCGAAATTATTAGTATCCGTTTTGTTATTGGGCATCATTCCCGGACTCCAGGGCATGCGCATATCACCTGCTTCAAAATTACGAAACAGCAACTCATACTGCTTTTCGTCATAACCTTCAGGTTTAGGAAAAGCGGTGAAATTACGTTGGTCCCGAGTCATACACATGCGGTAGTTGTAAGCCTGCACCCGATGATCCGCGGTGCCATCCTCGCCTGCACCATCGTCGTGCACCCGGGCCACCAAACCGCTCTTAGGATCCCCCGGCACCACATAAGGATCGACTTTTTCCAAAAACAAATGCCCGTGCATCTGTGTTTTTTGCACCCCGTTCAAATTCTCATCATACTGATCATTGCCCTCACGTCCGACGGTGTAACTCACTCCGGCAGCCGCCAACAAATCACCCTCGTAAGTCGCATCAATGAACATCGGCGCGACCAACTCCTTACCCGACTCCATCGTGATCGATACGATACGCGCCCCTTCTTTTTTCACCCCGGTCTCGCGATTGAGGCGTTCTTTACGCAGCACCGTGATCCCTTTCTCTTTGACAAACTCTTCAAAGATCGCCTCCGCTACTTTTGGCTCGAACACCCACATCGCATCCGCATCCGGCAAATAAAGTCCCGAGCCTCTTTTCACGTTCAAAGTCTCACGCTTCTGCAAAGGCCACGACTTGGGATCGTCGTAGTGTTTTTTCACTCGTTGGTAAAATTCCCGACTGATGCCACCGATCAGATTTTTGCGCCCCGAGTCCGTCCATCCCAGCCCACCCGAACTCAAACCGCCCAGATGCACCCCTGGCTCGATCAATAAAGCCGTTTTGCCCATCCGGCTCACCTGAACCGCTGCCGCCACCCCTGCGCTGGTGCCCCCATAGATCACCACATCATATTTATCCGCCGCCCCCACTGTCTGCAAAAAAGCCAGACACAAGGTTAAAATCAAAATCAGTCGTTTTTTCATAGATTTATTCATAAGATCACCAACTATAAAGCAGACACTCCTTTTATTGGACACCCTTTTAAAAAAATCTTTCCACACTCACCCCCCATACCAATAGCTCCATCACCATGATCTGGGATCTCCACTGTCACCTCACCAGCCCCGGCCAGGGCGAAACCGCCACTGAACACGCCCGCCGCCTGATCGAAATCGGTGACCGCCATGGCATCGAGCGCTACTGTGTTTACATGGGGCTCAAATTTAATACCGATCCCAGCCCCGACGATCTGCGTCGTCAGAACGACGCAGTGCTAGAAGCGATCACCGCCTTCCCCGACCGCCTTTTTGGTTTTGTTTACCTCAGCCCCAAACACGTAAAAGCCAGTCTCGACGAGCTCGAACGCTGCGTCGCCAATAGCCCCATGCTCGGGGTCAAATTGTGGGTTGCTCAAAGTTGCGCCGATCCCGCCATCGACCCGATCATCAAACGCGCCGCCGAACTCAAAGCCGTCATCTTCCAACACACTTGGTATAAAACCGCCGGCAACCCAGCTGGCGAATCCACTCCCGATGATGTCGCCACTCTTGCCACCCGCTTCCCCGACGTCCCCCTCGTCTGCGGTCACACCGGCGGCAACTGGGAACTCGGCATTCCTGCCATCCGTGCTCACAAAAACGTCAGCATAGGCATCGCCGGCTCCGATCCCACCGCCGGTTTTGTCGAAATGGCAGTGCGCGAACTCGGTGCCGACCGCATCCTCTACGGTAGCGACGCCCCCGGCCGCAGTTTTGCCTCGCAACTCGCCAAAGTCCACGGCGCCAACATTTCCCAAGCAGACAAGGACCTCATCCTCGGCGGCAACTTAAAAAAAATGCTCAGCCCCATTTTAGAAGAGAAGGCTGTAGGGAATTAGGCTGTAGGCTGTAACCCTCCCATTTCAAACTCCCCTCATTCGTGTTTATTAATCTTCATTAGTGGTTCCTCATTCTTCAATCTCAAATCTCACATTTTTCCAATGCAACGCCGCACCTTTCTGCAATCAACGATCGCTCTCAGCGCCTGCACCAGCCCCCTTGCTGCGCTCGCCGCTTCGACGCCCGCTGCCATCATCGATACCAATGTCTATCTCGGCAGCCATCCCTTCCACTCTCCACCACTGGAAAATCCGGGGCAACTCGCGACCAAATTGCGCTCGCTCGGCATCACTTCTGCCTGGGCCGCTCCAATGGAATCCCTGCTTCACCGTGACCTCGACCGGATCAATGCCGATCACGCCCAACTCTGTCAACAACACGACCTTTTCACCGCCATCGGCAGCATCAACCCCAAACTGCCCGATTGGCAGGAAAGCCTGCGCCGTTGCCACCAAGTCCACCGCATGGCAGGCATCCGCCTGCACCCAGCTTATCACGGTTACCAACTTGACGACCCTGATTTCAAAAAGCTACTCTCAGAAGTCAGCCAACGGAATCTGCTAATGCAAATCGCTCCACACATGGAGGACAAACGCACCCAGCATCCTAAAGCCGTCGTGCCCGCCACCGACCCCAGCCCGCTGCTCGAACTTCTACCAAATTTCAAAAACCTACGCATCCAAATCATCAACGGCCTGCGCACCATCACCAACAAAAAACTGCAAACAGGTCTCGCCGCTCTTGGAGTCCATTTCGACATCTCCATGCTCGAAGGAGTCGCCGGCATCGCCCGTTGCACCATCCCCGCCAAGCGCCTCTGTTACGGCTCCTACGCCCCCGTCTTCATCCCCGAAGCCGCCGCGCTCAAAGTCACCGAATCGGCACCCGACATCAGCAAGCAGCAACTGAACGCCTTGCTGCACGGCAATGCTGAAAAACTGATCGCCTGAAGAGCGTTCAGCACAGCGATTGTAGGGCGGGCGCTCCGCTTGCCCACCCTCAGCAACAGCCTAGCTCATCTCCGCCACATCCATACAGCGCATCAAATGCCGCGCCAAATCCCGGCAATTTTCCTCATACAGCAAACTATGGTGATCACCAGACGTAGGCAGAATTTCCAATCCATTGCCCGCCACTTGCTGCCAGGTCGAAGGCCCCTGACTCTCCACCATTTCCAGAAAGGAAAGCACCCGCGCGGCTCTCACCAGATTGCCCCGTTTGATCTGCAGCTTCAAGCGTGAGATAAAAAACTGTTTGCGCTGCTCATACGACTCGGAGGTCACCAAGGTGATCCTGCCTGGATAAATCTTGGGCTGATAACGTGCCGAAGCAGTATCCCATATAGCGCGTAAAGTCTGCCCCTGAGGGTAACTCTCCGGCACCGGCGAAGGGTCATCACCCAATAGCACCTGCCTTTGTCTGGCGGCCTCGGCCTCCTGCCCAAGCGTCCCTGTTGTTCCTGAATCCACCTGCTGATCTCCCGCCTGTTGTGGAAAAATAGCATCAATGACAATCAAATTAACCTCTTCCCCCATCGCCCTGAGTTGTTGCGCCATTTCAAAAGCAATCACCCCACCCGCCGACCAACCCCCAATATGATAGAGCCCCTCAGTCTGCACCTCACGCATAGCCGCAATGTAATAACTCGCCATTTCCTCCACCTCCCGCAAAGGAGCCTCGTCACCTTTGAGCCCTTTGGCTTGCAATCCATAAAAAGGACGATCCTCCCCCATCGCGGATGCCAGTTCGGCATAACAAAGTACATTGCCATCCGATGGGTGAACACAAAAGAAAGCTGCTTTGTTGCCTGAAGCCTTCAGCGCCACCGCCGCTTGCCAGCCCCCCTCCCATTCCCGGGAAAGAATCAGCTCAGCCTGCAGTGCCGGAGTCGACGCCTCCACAAAACTCGCCAATGGCAAGTCCAACCCAAAAACCTCCTTCACCTGGGTGACAATCTCTACCGCTTGCAAAGACGTTCCGCCCAGCTCGAAAAAGTCGGCATCGGCTTTCATCAAATAATCTCCCTTGAGCACATACTGCCAAATCACCAGGACCTGATCGACCACTTGCTCACGATTAACCTCTATGCTCGCTTTTGATTCTGTCTGTGACAAAAGTGAACTTTCACCGCCTTTCAATTTTTCTGCCTCAAACCCACCTTCCCCGATCTCCAACACCGTAGGCGCTGCCACAGCTTGCAACGGATCCGCAACCATTCGCTGCAACTCCACCCAACATCGCTGTAAGATCCCTTCCACCGTATTTTCATCCACCAAATCCGGATTAAAAGTCGTCACACAACGAATCCCACCCGGATCAGCATAAAAACTCAGCACCAGGCTGGTGTAAGGGTTCATCCCGTCAATAACCGAATAAATAAACTCCTGACCCTGATCTTGCTCCGGATCATTTTCTTCCTGAATCAATTGGCAAATCACTGCCGGAGGAGAACAAGACAACTGTGTCTCTTTTCTAAGCAAAGCCGCCAGCTCCGCCGGAGCGATATCACCATGTCCAATAGCATCAAAAAGCGTCGCGCGTTGGGCTTTCATCAGATCCTGATAAACCTCATCTTTCCCAATTTCAGCACGAATAGGCAGCAGGCAAATATAGTTACCCGTTGCTCCACCATCCAAAACCCGGTCCCGGTTGGAAAAAGGAATGTGCACCAAACCCTGCCCCTTGCCGCTGTCTTTCATCAGAGCGCTCTGCACCGCCGCCAGCAAACCCGCAAACAAGGTCACTCCCGTTTGACGGCAAGTTTGATCCAAGCCTTTTGCCAAATCAGAATCCAACTTCTGTTTGATGAAATGCCCACGCGGTTCAGCCGAACGCTTCTCACTATCCGTAATTCCCGCAACTGCTGGCAAAGCCAGTTGATCCGCGTCGAGTCCGCGAAAAGTTCTGGACCAGTAACGCTGTAAGCTAGCCACCCGCTGCGGCGTATTACGCGCACTCTCACGACGAACAAAGTCTTCGTAACTACTGGGCGCACCGCGGGCCACCTCATTGCCCAATGCAAGCTCTTGATAAACTCCGGTGATCTCCCGAGCCAGGATCAAAGCACAAAAACAATCCATGATGTTATGATCAATAACCAATTGCACTTGTTTATGATTCTCACCCAGGCAAAACAATGTCGCCTTGAAAAGCGGCCCTTTCTCCAGATCAAACTTCACCCGGGCATGTCGGCGCATGCTTTCAGTCAAACTCACTTCATCGCTGACCTCCACTCTCTCCAGACTCACTTCGGGCAGCTTCAAAATACAGCCCACATAGTGATCCTCTTGTTTTTTGAAAACCATTCTCAACACCTCGTGGCGGCCAAACACCACATCCAATGCTTGCTGCAAAACATCCGCATAGAACTCCCCTTCAAATTGAATACGCAGATCCAAAGTGTAACTGAACTTTTCATCAGGCCGCAACAAACCATCACGCCTCAAACAATCTTGTTGCAGAAAAGAAAGCGGCACTTGTTTGATGACTTCAATTTCCCGGGATGTTTCCTCCCGCACGGAATCCTCCTCCGCCAAATTTGCCACTGATATCACATACTGCCGGTCATGTGTGCTAGTGACTTCGTAGCTCAATCCTCTGAAAGTGGCTATGAACGGTAACTGCACATGAATGCCCTCAATCCGCACATCTGAAAGCCCTTCGCCAATTCCAATGCCCGCCGCTTTTAACACCGCTTCTTTTTGGGTGAAAATTAAAATAGGTAAAGCCTGTTTGAGAAAATCCCTGTCCTGCTCACAAAAATTTCCGTCCGTAATATACGCTCGAATCTCCTCCTCCAGTTTTGCCCCGCAACAATCCGTCACCACCTTCGCAGGAAGTGCTCGGATCTTTTCAACATCCACCCCGACCGGCTGCTTGTTTCGCGCAACACACACCAAGTCCTCACTGTGACTGATCGAGAAAAAAGAATCGCCCTCAAGTTGCGCGGCATGAAAATCAACACTCACCGGAGATCCCTCTGAAAACACTTCTATCGAATCCAAGGGAACCTGCTGGGGCTGCCCCTCTTTGGCTAACAAATGTTGGGCAAGCAATTTGGTGGCGAGCTTACCCGCAAACTTTTCTTTGCGCCGCTTGTCGGAGGAAAGCGCAACAATTTCAACGCCTTCTTTTTCAGTGATGATGCTGTTTCTATTATCCTCAGCGTACTGATAGGCTTGAGGCAAAGACAAGGTCAAAAGGTCGCTATGATGGATCAATAGAGGCACTCCCTGCGGAATAGTGTGGATGCAGAGCGGTTCCCGAATCGAAGTGGGAGAGGTGACAAAACCCTTCAGAATGATCAAAGCCTCTTCATTCTCATTGACCACAATGATGTTCAGAGTTCGGGCCTTATTGACTTCATCGGTTTTGACAAACTGACAATAAACCTTTGCTTCACGAGCTTGCGCGCAAGCTTGATAGTCAATCGTACAACGTCCCACTTGTTTGGGCATGAACAAGTGCCGGGTATTGATGCCGAACTGTTTCCACCGTGAAGCCGTCTGAAACGCTGCTTCAAGCAATAAGGGCACACGCCCCGTATCACTCAGGATCATTCCCTGTTGAGCCGCCAAACTCATGTCCACATTCGACGTGACGATATAACCATTATATTGCAACTCATCAAGAGTGGCAAAAGCCCCCCTGAACGAAGATTCCTCACTGTTTTTCAAGTTCAAACGGTGAATGGAAAAGGGAGTGGCTCGAAGCTCAGAGCTTGATCTCATTGCTGCGAGCAAGTCCAAATCATCCTCTCGAAAACAAGCTGCCTTTTTCCCTACTCCAAGCTTCAAACTCACAATAGGGCGGGATCCTCCATCCTCCTCCATTTCAAGCAGCACAAAGTCGTTCTGACGGGAAAAATGCAACTGCTGCTGAGTATCCCCGGCAACACTGATCGGAGATAAAAACTCAATGCTGGAAAATTCCACCAAATCGCCAGCCTCCCTTTGCTCATCAATCACCAATCTAACTATTTCACGCAGCATCACGGCTGCCGGAATATATATGGTGCCATAAAAGTGATGCTCTCTCAGTGCGGGAACCCTATCCAAATCAAGCTTAAAAGCTGTCGATATTTTCTGATCGGGATCTGACAAGCGATACGGTGCAATAGAATTAGCCCCATCAAAGCGGTCCTCTCCTTGATAGCTTGTCATATAAGGGCCTGCCAGTTTCCCTGACGCCACAAAACGAGTCGTTCCCCGAGGCGGAGACAGCAACAAGCCGGTCAAAAGCTTCTCAAAAACCTCCCTCCCTTCCTGGGGCGAGATGAATGCAGCTCCACTGGTTTCCAGAATTTCCTTGATAACACCACGAGAGGCCATACCCACTTCACTCCATGCTGGCCAGGCAATGGAAAGAGCAGGAATACCTCCCTCAAGTGTCCCATTCAACAAAGCGTTCGCGGCGGCATAATCAGCCTGACCATAGTTCCCCCGATAGGCTGCAATGGATGAAAACTGAACCACCCCGCGAAGATTATCAGTGTCCAATTTTGATAAAATGTCATCAAGCGACAAAACTTTTGTAGCCATTGTGAGCGCAAACTCCTTAGCGCTTTTTTTAACCAGGTTTGCCGGCACCTCAATGCCTGCGGCATGAATGAGAAGCGAGACCCGCTCCTTATGCAAAGCCAGCGCTTGAATGGATTCAGGATCAGTCAGGTCGGCCACGCGGTAAGACACGCGGTCATCGGGCAATGCTTGAATCCAACTCTCCGTCTCCTGTTTTCGGCCTACCAATATAAACCGGGCAGTCGTCACCTCAATCAAATGCCTCGCGATGCCAGCGGCAATGCCCCTCGCCCCGCCTGTGATCAATACCAGATCATCTGTTGTGAGCAAATCAGGCAACCTGTCCTCACTGCCAAACAAACCATTTAATGGAAACAATCTGCCCTGTGTGATACTCCCATCCTTGCGAACATGTTTGCCTGTATCGGGAAGGTCCTCTACACGGCTCAAGATCCGGCGCATTTCCTCTTCAGAAATACAGTCCCCATCAAAGTGCGCATAAGAAAACCGGATACCCGGAACATCCAACTGCGCGACCTTCAGCATCGCTTCTAGCGCAAAAAAAGCACCGTCATAAAAACGGTCTGCCGGGCAGTAGGTCATGACGTGAACATGACTCGGACGCTGCCCGTCCGGCAGTCCTGCCAAAAAAACTATTTTCTGATGCAATTCCGGCAAAAGCTCCTCTCCGGCGGACCTCATCGAGCTTAATAAAGGACGCATCAAAACCAGCTGGTGCTTATCTCCACTATAAGGCAGCTCCAGTCGATCTATCCCAAAATCACCTCCCGTCATTAAGGGTGTTTTCGCAGATAAGGTAGCCGTCTGCACCATCTTATGTTTGTACCAGCCTATTGACGACCCTGTTCCCGCCGTTTTTTCTTCAGTTGAACTCGAATAACTCTCCGCAACCATTAAGATCTTCTGCACACTGGTTAACTCTCTGAAATTCTCGATTTCCTGAGGAAGGATGTCACCTCGCAATCGAGAGAGAATCTCAAAAATTTTCAAAGTATCAATGCCAAGATCACGCTCAAATTCCGCATCCTTGTCAATGGCAGCAAGCTCATAACCTGAAATTGAGGAAACGGTCTCAAAGACCTGGTCTATCAAGCTCATTTTCTTTTCAGCAGGCTCTGCAACGGCTTTTTTCTTACTCGGCCTGCGATCTTTGCTCGAAACCGGCGCAGGCTGTCGCTTGATCTCCACCGCTTGCTTCAACTTTCCGGGCAATTGCTCAATCTGCTGAAGCGTATCTGTATCCACTTGATTCAAAAATACAGTCTGAAATGGTTTATTTTCAAGGATCTGGTCAATCAATCGTGTCAGCGTGCCCTTTGACCCCACCTCGACAAACCGGCGTATCCCATTTTCATAAGCCGCGTTTATTTGCGAAATAAAATCAACAGGATGATCAATTTGCCGACTCAGCAAACTGATAACGCGCAGCCTGTCATCTTGCCCCATGCTGGCTCCGGATTCTCCCCCAACGGGAAAAGACTCACGACTCAAACATGCCAACACCGGTGTTTCACTTTGCTTGAAATCAATCGATTCAAGCTGTTTGCGTATCGGTTCAACACAGTCGCCAACTAACTTCGAATGAAAAGCCCGCGATACATTCAATGGAAAAGCCTTCATCCCGGCCTGTCTTGCAATTTTCTCAATCGCATCAATGGCGCTCTGCTCACCTGAGATCACAGTCTGTCTGTATTCATTCAGATTGGCGCAAGTCGCATACCCATCCACCTGATCGATCAGGCTCTGCGCAACTCGCTCTCCCGCTTCAATCGCAATCATCGCCCCCGCTTCAGCCGACCGCGCAGCACTCATCAACTGCCCTCTCAAACAAACCAGGGTGAAGGCATCTTCAAATCCCAATATCCCAGCAGCATATAAAGCGGCATACTCCCCCAGCGAATGACCTAGAACCAATCCCGGCCGTGCGCCCCCCTGCTGCCTGATCCACTCCAGCATCACCACCGAGCTTAGAAAAATAGCAGGCTGCGAAACTTCAGTCGATAGCAGACTATCCATCTGCTCCTTTTCAGTTTCAACATCCACCGATGGAAGCTCAAGCAGTATCGGCGACAACAATGAGCCTGAAATTTCTTGATAAATCTCATCTGCTTTTTTCAATAAATGAGCTACCTCAGGGCAATCCTTGAATTCATGCAGCATTCCGGCGAACTGAGCACCTTGACCTGGGAAAACATAGGCCACGTCACTGGTCAATTCGGGAAAAGACAAATAGTTGGCTCTTTCAACATCGACTAAAGCCTTGCGTTGATTCCTGGGAGAACTTGAAAGCACCGCATGATAATTAATGCCGCCAAAACCAAAAGAAGAAATCCCCGAAATGATCTCTTCATTCACGATGGCTTCCGGCCTTTTTGCCACGTGCAATCCTAAATCCTCAAGGCACACCCCCTCGGGAGCTTGTTCAAAGTTAACCTGAGGCGGCACACATCGCTGGTTGATGGCAAATATGCCTGACAACATACCAACAGCTCCCGCCCCGGAACGCACATGCCCCGTAATCGCCTTACTCCCGCCCAAAACAAGAGGACTTAACTTTTTTTGCAGCCGATCCTTGCCAAAAAACTCCGCTACAGTTTTACGTTCCTCGGCATCGCCTACCGGAGTTCCGGTCGCATGACACTCCAAGAAATCCACATCCAGCGGATCGATACCGCTATTGACATAAGCGTCGTTAAGGCAGCGGGTTTGACCCTCAAAATCAGGCGCCGCAATGCCCTTGCCTGTGCCATCGTTGGCAGCACCCCATCCTCGAATGAGCGCATAGATCTCATCCCCATTGCGAATCGCATCCTCATAGCGTTTCAATACAAAAAGCGTACCCCCTGCACCGATCACAAAACCATCCGCTCTTTCATCAAAAGGAAAAGAACCTTTGCTCGACAAGGCCTGAATGCGTGAAAACCCAATAAATTCCTCTGCCCCGGTACCTGTGCCTACTCCTCCACTGATAACCACATCGCAACGCCTCTCCTGTAACAAAGTGATCGCATTGCCGATAGCCGCTAAAGAAGAAGAGCAAGCGGCGTCAATGGCATTGGTCAAACCTTGGAAATCAAACACTGAAGCAAGACGCGAAACTGCCAAACTAGGATTTCCTCCCAAAATCGTATCTGCCGTGATTTCAAACTGGTTGAACTCCTCTTCGTAATCATCTATCAAGCTCTTCACGCTCTCCGCATCATAGCTACCCTCTTTAATAAGATCATCTAGACGGGCGCGGATTTTTCTCCACACTAATTTGTCATACAAATCCACCGAAGCCACCTTGGCGGCACCGATCACTGCTCCCACCCGGTTCTTGGGGAAAGGGCGTTTGTAATAACCCGCATCCTGCAAAGCCTGCTGGGCACATTTGAGCGTCACAATCTGCAGTTGCGACATCTCATCCGACACACTTGGAGGAATGCGAAAAGCCGTCAAATCCGAGTCCACCTCTTCCGGCAAACCTGCAATACCTGAATAACTCGTATCACTTTCATCACTTCCGGGCTCAAGATAAACACTGCGCTCCCAAATCGAGTCCGGCGTATCCGTAATAAAACAACGCTTGAGCAAAATATTATTAAAATGTTCAGTGACATTATTTGATCCTGGCAAAATAGAACCAATGCCAACAATGGCGATCGGTTCAAAAGTTCTCTCCTGCTCAATAGAAGGTTCCTGCACCAGCCCCTCATGCAGTTGCTCTATCGTCATAACTTCCAACAACAGGGTGCTAACCGCCCCAGCCATGTAACTGCCATCCTCCTCAAATTGCTCACTTCCGACCGCTAACTTCAGCCCTCCTCGATAAAGCCGTTCATAAGCTTTTTTCTTTTCGCCTAGCTCCAACTCGGAAGAAAATATTGACCATTCCTTTTCCAGCAAATCCGTCGAATGAGTCGTCACCATCTGGCGCACATTACGATGCACACTTTCCCCGGTGATCACCGTATCCTCTCCGCTTATAATCGTTTGCCGATAAGCGTCAGGAAGCCCGGTAAATTCAACCGCCTCCACCGTGCTCAAATAAGCGGTGCCCAGCTGCAACGACACCATCAAATCTTTCTCCAAACCATAAAAATACAGCAAGCCGGAAAGCAAATCCGCCGCCCGCCGATCATAAATGCCGCCTGCAAAAATCAGGTGCACTTTATCCTGTAAGTTGCGATCCCGAATTTCTTCCAACACTCCCTGCCAAGCACTCAGCCCTCCGACATTGGAAGTGTGTCCGCCCGCCTCCTCTCCTTCGATAATGAAATTGCGACAGCCCATATCAAACAACACTTTGAACATTGCTCGATTGGGGGCATGAACCGCCACTTCCAGATCCGTTTTGAGCAACCGATTGACATGATCCAGTTGCGGCGCTGAGATAACTACGTAAGCGGGCCGGGTTTCTTCAAAAAGTCCGATCAGGGATTCAAGATCCTCGGAGGAAAGAGACAGGGCCACAAAATTAACCGCAAAAGGGAAGCCTCTTCCCGCCGTTTCAGTAACTATCTCAACTGATCGCTGAACGGACAAACCTGCCAGTGCGAGACAAGGCAGCGCACCTTCTTTTGCAACGGCTTCAGCAAAGTCAGGGTATTGAGTGATGTTGGCCATCGCCCCTTGAAAAAAAGGGTAACGACTCCCCACCTTGAGCGCAGCAGGACTGGCTTCTGGAAAACAGCTTTGGTTAACAATTTCCCTAGGGGATAAATTGTAGAGCTTTAAATACTCGAGTGTTTTATCCCGCCATTTATGATCCCACAGATCACTCTTTTCCGAAGCCCAATACCCCTGCTCAAAACTGGTTTTTAAAAACGATCCGGGTTCTTTCTGTTGTTGCTGCCGGTAGGCGATCGCTTCAGGGGTTCCTCCGGCAAAGGCCAGTCTGACAATGTTATTGCCTCCCAACGAAAATCTCACAGTTTTGTCTCTTGCTCCAGAACTGAACTGATCTGCCGATAAGACAATCCCCGAAACGCCCAAGGCCAGGTAGGTTTGAAAAAGAGCGAATCCCGTCGCACCATGAATGTAAAACGGATGACAACTTTCAGACTTCAACAGCTGATAGATAATGAAAGCCGACGACTCCTTACTTGGGCCCGGAGCCTCAAAACTCCTCCCTATCAGCAAACTACACGAAAGCCGGTTGGCAGCTTCCAGGTCAGCACGGTTCGCCACCTCTATAGCTATGCCCGCATTATGCTCTGGTAAAGAGCCTCCTT
Organism: Verrucomicrobiota bacterium; assembly: GCA_045046875.1. GTDB lineage: Bacteria > Verrucomicrobiota > Verrucomicrobiia > Verrucomicrobiales > DEV007 > JAADHD01. Next base: position 53,465 of record JASFYY010000006.1, read on the forward strand.
TAAGATCAATCAGATGACTGATAATGACGGGCAAATGATCGAGCTGATGAGCCGCCAACGCATCAATCAAAGAAAGATCATAGATCCGCAACACTGGATTTTTTTCATTCGGATGAATGGATAATTTATCCAAATCCCCCCGATCAAAAACATTCCAAATCCTCCCAGCTTGAGCATGCTCGCAAGGTTGATGCTGCCCTTCACTCGAAAGACCTATGACATCATCAAGAAGAACAGGAGGAAATTGTTTAGATGGATTCATTTTCTTCATGCTCCTCTGCCATCCGCCTAGCCCGGTGCTGTTCCAGAATCACCCCATAATTACCAGGATTCCTGCGCGCAACCATGTCAAAAAAACGAGCATCCTCACCTATCAATACCCGGGTCGCCTTATTTTTAATTCCCTCGATGATCACATCAGCAGCTTCCGCTGCTGTGGTTCTCACCACTTTCTCTAGCTGCTCACTCAGTTGATCTAAACTCGTCCTATCCTGACCCCCTCCGCTTAGGTGGGTGTTTCTCACTAAATTGGTTTTTACCCCTCCCGGGAATACCACCGTCACAGTGACCGAAGTATCACGTAACTCTTGCCTGATAGCTTCACTAAACCCCCGCACCGCAAACTTGCTCGTTGAATAAGCCGTCTGCAGCGCTTTTGCGGTTAATCCATAAACACTGGAAACATTAACCAAACTAGCTTCGGCTTGTTTTAATAAATGAGGAATGAACGCTTTGCTTCCATTCACTACTCCCCATAAATTAACATTCATCACTCTTTCAAAATCATCATATTCCAGTTCCTCTATGCCCAAAGGCTCCATCACCATGCCGGCATTGTTGATCACCAAATCAACCGAACCGTATTGATTTAGCACCGTCTCGGCAAACTCATGCACCGCCCCACGATTGGCCACATCAAAGCAGCCAACGCAGACCTCCCCGCCTTGCTCACGGATTTCACGGCCGGTCTGACTTAAGGCATCTTCATCTATATCGGCTATGGCCACCTTTGCCCCCTCCCCAGCCAATCGAAACGCCAAAGATCGACCGATCCCCGAACCGGCACCTGTAATCACTGCTATTTTGTTTTCAAAAGACTTCATGCTCTCAAGCTTCTGGAAGATTGCCTCAAAACAGCCCTTCCATCAAGCCCGTATAACAACACTTCCCCGCCAACAGCTGCAGGACAAAAAAGTTAGCCATTGGCTATTGAAAGCTAGCTTATCACACATCAACATCATTTCGCTCGTAGCCTCCGGCTGTCTACGCTACGCTCCGGCTCAGGGCTGGTAATAAAACCGATTTAACCCCAGCGCTTCGCACTGGGCTATCACATTTTGTCCTTACAGGACAGTTTGCTTTCATCTCTTTTGCACCAACGGCGCTCAATGGCATAGCCCGAACCTCTTTTGCACCAACGGTGCTCAATGGCATAACCCGGACCTCTTTTGCACCAACGGTGCTCAATGGCATAACCCGGACCTCTTTTGCACCAACGGTGCTCAATGGCATAACCTGGGGACCTCTTTTGCACCAACGGTGCTCAATGGCATAACCTGGGGACCTCTTTTGCACCAACGGTGCTCAATGGCATAACCCGGGGACCCTCTTTTGCACCAACGGTGCTCAATGATATAGCCCAGTGCGAAGCGCTGGGTAAAAAATCCAATTCTTCCAGCCCTGCAAGGGCGAAACTCATAGCGGTCAGCAGCTTAACTATTTTGTCTTACCCCCCCGCCAAGCCAGCTCAAAAACAAATCCCCTCCATTCCCTCTGCCATACTCTGCCAGTCATTTTTTGCCGCTAGTCCATAAATACGCACATCTTCCTCCTTAGCTCTTTTTTGCGCCCCTTTCAGCAAAACCTCTGATCGTTGCAAAATGCCACTCAACACCCACCGCTTCTGTTGCGGGGTTAACTCCGCCTTCAGCATCAAATCCAGCAATGCCATCACCCGGAAACGATCCATCGCAGGCAGCGTAAAAGACAACTGATCCCCATGCCCGCCATGACGAGTCACCAAGGGCCCCGCGTCCCCCTTCACCAACCCCACCGGCTCATTCAGCGCCAATCGCAACCACAACTCATAGTCCTCACATACCCGGTAACGCTCATCAAAACCACCCAGGTGCTGCCACAGCTTTTGCGACATCATCACACAAGACGGACTGATACAGCACACCCGCACGCAGTTCTCAAAAATCACCCCCTCGGGCTGCGCTTGATTGGCTTTTTTATTAAAGGGTCGACCATTTCTCACCCACTGCTCTTCACATTGGGAAATTTCAATGCCCGCGTGGCCAGCGTGCCAGTCCACCTGCTGTTGCAACTTCTCCACCTCCCACACATCATCCGAATCCAAAAAAGCCAGCCAATCTGATTTCACCATCTGCGCTCCGGCGTTCCTCGCGCCCGCCGGCCCCACATTTTTAGTCAGAGACAGCCAGTGATGCCCGGCGCCCTCCACCAGATCCCTCACTTCAGGCAAGTCTAGCTGTGAAGCATCATCCACCACCACCAAGTCAAAATCCCGAAAGCTCTGAGCCAGTACACTCTTCACTGCGCGTAGCAACATCTCCGGACGATCCCGCACTGGAATCACCACCGTCACTCTCCCAACTGAGATCTCTTGCGCCATCATCACTTAAATCAATGTTTTTAAAATTTTAATCAATTTACAGGAAAACACAATTCTTGTTATACCTACATCTTAGCCAAAAATTTTATGCACCCGATTCTTCCTTCTTTTTTCCTCCTCGGCGTTTTTCTCTTCGTATATTATAAGCTGCGTGCCCAGCTAAATAATCTAAAAGACAATATAGAGAATCACGATTCAACCCACCAAAAACTACAGGATTCCAACCGCGCACTCAAAATCGAACTGAAACGCATCGAGCAACGCATGGATCGGCTTGATCCTAAAACCGACAACCAGGCCGAAGCTACAACCTTCCCCCGGCAAGATCCGGAACCGATAGCTGAGGAAAAAATCAAACCAATAGAAAAATCCCCCACCCGCAAAACTTTTTTCCCACCCCCTTTACCTCCAAGTGTTGCCACAGTCAGCAAAACCACCACTGACCAACCACCATCCTCAAAGGCGACCAACGAAGCGGCAGAACAAACCGTTCCCCCAAGCGAAACCACAAGCTCCTTTTTCGACCGCATCCCCTGGCGCGCCATTCTCGAACGCCTGCACCTTTGGCCGCCCAGCAAAGCTGAGACCGGTGAAAGCGCCGAAACCCAACTGGCTTCTTGGTGGGCGATTCGTGGAGGACTGATCCTGGTTATCATCGGAGCAGTTTTTTCCGGTATCTATGTCAGTCTGCACACCCCACCCATTTTACGGGTATTAGCCCTGTTGCTGGTATCCTCCGGCACCGTCTTTCTCGGCACTCGGATGAAAGAGCCCATGGTGGAATTCGGACGCGCCATCACCGCCGGGGGTTTTGCCCTGCTCTACTTCACTGCCTTCGCCGCCTTTGCCCTTCCCGCAACCAAAGTCATCGATTCTCCGTCGCTGGGCATCCTGGCTCAGGTTGCAGCCCTTTTCATCACCATTGCCTGGTCTTTATGGAAAAAAGATCAAAGCATCGCCAGCTTAACCTTGTTATTAGGTTTTGTATCCTGCGCTTTTTCCCACTCCTACGACCTCGATCGTTTTGCCTTGATCGGACTTGTCCTGTTGGCGGCCACCGGAGCTTTTCTTTTTGCCCAGCGAGCCTGGCTCATCACTTTCATCATATCCTTACTCGGTTCATGGATTTGTTATGCAGCGTTCATCCTGCTCGACTGGCGCAGCGACGACGCTCCTTCTTTCATCATTTTCCTTAGTGCGCTGATTGCCCTGACGGTTATTTTTGAAAGCAGCAACCTGGTCGCCATCGCTCGAAAAATCCACCCACTCAGCGATCGCTGGCGGCGCTGGATCATCCTCAGCAATACCTCCGTCGCTGCCTTGCTCGCTTACGCCCTCACCCGTTTGATCTATCCCGACCAGCTCTCCACTTTCTATTTCATTTTTGCCCTGCTGTATTTCTCCTTCACCCTGATTCACTACTTTCGTTCCACCGACCAAGCGCTCACGGAAACGCTTTTTCTCAAAAGCAGTGCGCTGCTCTGTCTCGGTTTTGCTTCCGCTTTCGACGGCCCCGTGCGCTGGTTGGCGATCGCCTTCCAAAGCTTCGCCCTCTTGTGGACCGCCCGCCGTAGTCACTCACGTTGGATCGCGCTGGGATTTGCCTTGGTTTTTGTCGCCTCCGTCGGCTGGTTCTGGCGCGACCTCATTCTGATCGATCGCAACAACTGGTTGTGGATCGATACCTTCCGTATCGCTGGATTTTGTTATCTACTATTTCTCACTGTCCAGCTAAGCCTTCACTCCTATTGGTTCCCTTCAGGTATCGCTACCGTCAAGGATCAACTCCGGCAAACACAGCAGATTCGCCTGGCAGGAGCCCTATTGATCGGCGTTTCGGCCATTGCCTTCGCCCTAAACCCATCCACTCGGGGCATCACCGATCCCATCTGGTTCATGCTGCTGCTTTCGCTCGGCCTTGCAGCCCTCTCCCCGCTGATGCGCCAAGCTTTGCCCTGTTTTGCCGCCATCCCGCCACTGTTTTTCAGCTATCTCACCTACGCTTTCCTCTCATCAAGAACCAGTCAAAGCACCGCGGCCCTTTTGCTAGGCACCACCTTGATAGCTCTCTCATTTGCTATCGTCATAATCACGCGCCGCTACTGGCCTCAGAACCGCAAAGGTGAAATGCTCAGTCGTAATCTCTCACTCACCACCGGATTGGCAATACTCTTACCCTTCACCTACGCGCTCACAAAAAGGCTCTCCATCTCTCAAGATGCCGCCCTCGTTGTATTTGCCCTGATCCCTCTGCTTGCTACAGCTGCCCTGATGCTCCGCCATAGCAACAGCTCCGTCGGCCTCAAGGCCCGGGCATCCACTGCTTTCCCCATCATATGCGGACTGATCGTGCTCTTTGGCTCACTCAGCATCAGCTCCAGAGCGGATTACCTTCCTGCAGCCCTCGCGCTTTCCAGCCTACCCCTGCTCGCTACTTTGTTCCGCATCCACTCCAGTAAAACGGCCTTTGCCGGTGCCATCCCTCTTCTGGGTAGCTATTTTTTCCTCTGCAAAAACCTACTCGAAACACCCGCCGCATCCATCAACCATGATGCCGCCAATCTCGTCATCATCGTAATAAGCAGTCTGACCATCACCACTCTGTTTTGGGAAAAATGCACCGATTTGGCTAAGCAAAAACTTTCTATCCAAAGCGAAACCCTGATCCACGGATTGGCCCTTTTTGCCATTCATCTGTTCCTGCAAAAACACCTAGGCGAAGGCCCTGACTTTTTCGCCTCCAGCCTGCTCGGTCTCGGACTGCTAATCGTCAGCCGACGCTTCCCTTTCCGGACGCTCTCCGCACTGTCCTGGATCCCTATCGTCTTTGCAATTTTCTCCGCCCTGAAAAATGGAAACTGGGAAGGCGTATCCACCGGTCAAAATTGGTTCTTAATGGCTGGACTGACAACCCTCGCCCATGTCCTACTAGGCAATTATTGGATCCAAAAAAGCACGCAAGCACCATCCACCTTTGTCACCGATACCCTGTGGTTGCAGATCTCCCCACTCACCTCCTTTATCGCCCTGGGTTCATGGCTACTAGTCGTGCTCGCTGCCACCCCGGATCCCTGGCAGGCCGCCGCGCTCGGAGCAGTCGCCTTACTTTATTCTGCCCTCTGGTCATGGAAAAAAATCGATTCACTCGGACCCCTCTCTTTAGCACCACTGGTTTTAGCCTCCGGTTTCAGTTTTAATCTCATGTTAAGCGGCAACAGCCTGAACCCCTTGCAAGACTTATTCAGTATCCTGATCAGCGCCTGCGCCTTCCTCCTCAACGGCATCATTCTCGCTAATGCCCAGCGCCATCTACTAAAACAAAAAATCACCGATTCCTCCATCCTACCCTGGCTGCATGCCTCTGCCGTCCTGCTCATCACTTTCACCGCTTGCGCTTCCGATTTCCTCGTCAGCGAAAAACTCACGGCAGTGTTCTGGGGCATCGCCGCCATCGTGGTTTTTATCAGCGGACTATTCGCCGGCCTGCGCGCCTACCGTCTCACCGGACTCATCGGCCTGCTGTTCTGCATTGCCCATATCTTCATCTGGGACATCCAAGACACCCTCTACCGCATCCTATCCTTTTTTGCCATCGGTCTGGTGATGCTCATCATCGCCTACCTCTACAACAAATTCCGCGACCGCATCGCCGCCATGGATTCTTAGCGCCCCTGCAGATCCCCCCTTGCACCAGTTACTTGAAGTTTGGAAATCAGGAAGGCTTTTCCACCACCTTATTTTTCAAATCCCGCAACACCCGCAATTCCCCCCACTGCGCCCCCCGCATCTTCCTCCCCCCATCCTTCCGCCGCTCTCCAAAACACTCCCGCCGCCCCGCAAAAAACTCGTCCACAAATCCCTGACTCCCCAACACCGCCCCATCCGTAAAATACCGCACTCGGCAGCGCAAAGCCGCCGCCAAAGGCAATTTCCCGCCCGCCTGCAACACCTCATCAATCTCCTCCCGCGTAAATCCCCCCTTACGCCGATCCAC
>JASFYY010000007.1:0-9401 GCA_045046875.1 Verrucomicrobiota bacterium
GACCGCTTTTTTCACTGCTTCAATCACTTCCGGGCTATCAGGTTTGATCCCCGTTTTGAAGCGACGCAATAACTTGCCATCTTTCCCGATTAAAAACTTCTCGAAATTCCAGCCAATATCCCCTTTTTTGTCAGGGTTTTCTGCCGTCGTCAGATATTGAAACAGCGGCGCCTGATCGTCACCCTTGACCGATACTTTGGCAAACATGGGAAACTCAACCTGGTAAGTTGCAGTGCAGAACTCTTTGATTTCCGTATTCGTTCCAGGTTCCTGCCCACCGTAATTATTAGCCGGAAAACCGAGTACCAAAAAGCCTTTACCTTTAAAGGTCTCCTGTAGTTTGACCAAATCTGCATACTGCGGAGTCGCTCCACATTTAGAAGCTACGTTCACGATCAACAGCGTTTTGCCTTTGTATTGGCTGAGGTCGACTTTTTTGCCATCAATACTTTTGACCGAAAAGTCGTGCACGGATTTGGCATCCCCGGCAGAGGCCGAGGCAAGGCCAAAACTAAAAACGAGCGCTGCGATCAGCAGGGTAGAAATAGAGATGTTTTTCATTTTTAAATATTCACTTGGATTTTGCATGGAGAAAACGGCCATCCGTTTGAAACGACCCGTTCCCGCTGGAAGACAATACTGTGCAATGATTTGCCCATCTTTCAAGTCTTGCCAGTAATCCCGGCGATTTTGACCTCGAACACTGACCTGCCGCTGCAACGGTCACTATTCCCGCTTCACTAATTGCTCCCCAAGCGGTTTAAATCTTACTCGCTATTTTTTAACGTGATCACGTAGGCCTTGAAGGACTGAATCAACTAGAGTTTGATTGATATCGGGGTATTTTTAAAAATGCCAAAGAACCCTGTCTGCGTCTATTCTCCTGCAATCTTTTCTTTCTTGTTTGTGATTGCATCAACCGCCGCTGAAGACAAAATCGACTTCAATCAGCAAATCCGTCCCATCCTCTCGGAGAATTGTTACCACTGCCACGGCCAGGACTCTGAAGGGCGCAAAGGGGATCTACGGCTCGATCTGGAAGAAGAAGCCAAAAAAGCCATCGACGGGCACATCGCCTTTCACCCACAAGGTCGCGGGAAAAGCAAAGCCTGGCAATTGATGATCACCGAAGATTCGGACGAACGCATGCCTCCGCTCAAATCAAAACGCACTCTCACCGCCAAACAGATTGAGTTGCTTGGCAAATGGATCGATCAAGGTGCCCACTACGCTCCGCATTGGGCCTATATCCCTCCGAGCCGGGATGCCTCGCTTCGTGGTCCACAAGCGATCGATCACTTCGTAGCACAACAACTGAAAAAACAAAACCTCACCGCCCAAGCTCCCGCCGATCGCCGCAGCCTGCTGCGCCGGGTTTCCCTTGACCTATCAGGCTTGCCGCCCAGCCCTGCTGAAATCGCAACTTTCCTATCCGACAAGTCAGACCAAGCTTACGAAAAAACCGTCGACCGCCTGCTCGCCTCCAAACGCTTCGGCGAACGCTGGGCGCGACCTTGGTTGGACGCCGCACGTTACGCAGACTCCAATGGATTTCAGGCAGACCAACTGCGCGACAGTTGGGCCTACCGGGATTGGGTGATCGACGCGCTCAATACCAACATGCCCTTCGACCAATTCACCATCGAACAATTAGCTGGCGACCTACTACCCAACGCCACTTTATCACAGAAAATCGCCACCGGTTTTCACCGCACGGTAACTTGCAATGTGGAAGCTGGAGTACACCCGGAAGAAAATCGCTTTAACCAGGTGATTGACCGTGTCAATACCACCGGCACGGTCTGGTTAGGCACCACTCTGGCCTGTGTACAGTGCCACGATCACAAATACGACCCCTTCTCCATGAAAGATTATTATGGCATATTTTCCTTTTTCAACAATACCCCGCTGGAAGTCGAAAACCCTTCCGGCAAAGGAGTGAGCTTCAGTTTTTATGGCCCTAAAATGGAATTGCCTGTGGCTGAGAGCATCACCAAAAAGAAGGGCCAGCTGCAAGCTCGGATTAAAGATCTGGACAAACAACGCTTAAACTTTCGTGCAGATAAAAATGCCGGACGTCAAGCCTGGGAAAACAAGATGCGCGATGCTTTGCAGAACCCACCCAAATGGCAAGCTCTGAAAATTTCCCAATTCAAATCCACCGGTAACGAAACCAGTCGGATATTGGATGATCACTCCGTGCTCATCACCGGCCGCCTACCCGATACCACCCACTACGAGATCATTTGCGACACCCGGCTCTCAGGGATCACCTCCTTCAAACTCGAAGCACTCACCCACGACGAACTTCCCGGCAAAGGCCCGGGGCGGGGCGATGAAATACGAAGCAATTTCGTCTTAACCGAATTTACCGTGCGCGCCTCAAATCCAGCTTCACCTGATGAAAAAATCATAGAACTGGTTGCCGCACGTGCAGATTTTTCACAGGAAAATTGGCCGGCTCAGAATGCTATCGACGGAAATCAAAAAACAGGATGGGCCATCGCCCCTCAGTTCAGCAAAGATCACTGGGCAACTTTTAATACTGCCAAACCCTATCAAGCCAGCAATACAAAACTGACTTTCACCCTCGATCAGAACTACGGCCGCGGCAGAACTTTGGGACGGATACGCCTGTCGGCTCTCACCGGCGACCCAAACGCTGTCGACATCCCTAAAAACATCGCCACCATTCTGAAACTACCTGAAAACAAACGATCAAAAAAACAACTTAATCAGCTGAATGACTTTTATGTCAAAAGTAATCCCGCCCTCAAAAAATTGGAATCGCAACTTAACCAAATAAAAAAACAACTCGAGTCTTTACCCAATCCCAGCACACTGGTCATGATTGAAATGGACAAAACGCGTGAGACCCATGTGATGAAACGAGGCAATTACCTGTCTCCTGCTGAAAAAGTCAGCGCCGCCACTCCAGGATCACTGCACCCCTTCAAAGCAGGCTTAGCTAAAAACCGTCTAGGTTTTGCCAAATGGTTGATGGACCCTGCCAACCCCCTGGTGGCCCGGGTCACGGTCAATCGCTGGTGGGCTGAGTTGTTCGGACAAGGCCTGGTCAGCACCATTGAAGACTTCGGCACCCAATCCACTCCTCCGACCCACCCTCAATTGCTCGACTGGTTGGCCACCGAATTCATGACCAGCGGCTGGGACATGAAACACACGCTCAAGACCATCGTTATGAGCGACACCTACCGCCGGGACTCCAAACTGACTGCTCTGCTCTTGGAAAAAGATCCCAATAACCGCTTTTATGCACGTGGCCCGCGTTTTCGAATGAGTGCCGAAATGATCCGCGACAATGCACTGACCGTTTCCGGCCTGCTATCAACAAAAATGCACGGCCCTCCCATCATGCCGTATCAACCAAAAGGCATCTGGCGCCAGGTCGGACGTAACGAGCCCAAGTGGGTCGAAGCAAAAGATGAAAACCGTTTTCGCCGCGGCGTTTATGTCGTCTGGAGACGCGCCGCCCCCTACCCGAGTTTTGTCAATTTTGACGCCCCTGATCGCAGCGCCTGCCTGGTAAAACGTCCGCGCACCAACACTCCGCTGCAAGCGCTCACTCTGATGAATGACCCTGCTTATGTCGAAATCGCCTTGGCCTTGGCAGGACGAATCATTCTCGAGCGACCCCAACCGGATATCAGCGAACGCATCCGCCATGGTTTTGAATTGGTGCTGGGGCGACAACCTAAAAAACAGGAACTCAACTACCTGATATCGGTTTTCCAGGAAAGATCCCAACGCCTTAAAAACGATCCCAAAGCTGCTGAGGAAATCATCAAAAACGGTACTTATATCAAACTCTCAACAGAGGTTCCAGCTACCGAAATGGCCGCCTGGTTTTACATCGCAGGCATCCTGCTCAACCTCGACGAAACCATCAACAAAGGGTGAGCATTAGAGCAAGTATTCAGAATTCAGAAAAAAGGAGCTAGAATGAATTTCCAAGAAAAAACAAATCAGATGCCCGCACAAGTAGCGCGCGCCTTAACCCGACGCCAACTATTCCAGAATGCTGGTGCAGGCATCGGCGGTATGGCATTGGCATCACTGCTTGAAAAAGATGGTTTTGCCAGCCCCTCGGCATCCTCTGGTGTGCTCGGCAACAAGGGACTGCACTTCCCCCCCAAAGCAAAGAATGTGATTTATGTTCACATGGTCGGAGCGCCCTCCCACCTTGACCTCTTCGATCACAAACCTCAGCTTCAAAAGCGCAGCGGTGAGCTCTGCCCGGACTATATGTTCAAAGGAAAGCAGTTAGCCTTCATCAGAGAACAACCTACCCTCATGGGCACTCCGACAGGCGAACAGTTTGCTTTCAAACGCTGCGGAAAATCAGGCATCGCCATCTCCAACCTGTTGCCCAATCTGCAAACCTGCGCGGACGATATGTGTTTCATACGCACACTGCACACCGACCAGTTCAATCACGCCCCGGCACAAATGTTCCTGCTCACCGGCTTCCAGCAATTTGGACGCCCCAGCATCGGGGCATGGACGTCATACGGACTTGGCAGCGAAAACAGCAATCTGCCAAACTTTGTTGTACTCGTCACCGGTCAAGTTCTCGGCGCAGGCAACTCCGCCTGGGGCAGTGGTTTTTTGCCTACCATTCATCAGGGCATCGAATTCCGCAGCCAGGGAGATCCCGTTCTATTTTTGTCTAATCCAAAAGGGATCAACTCCAAGGATCGAAAACGGGTGGTGGATTCAGTCAATCGACTCAACCAATTGAACTTGGCCAATGTCCGTGACCCCGAGATCGAAACCCGTATCAATCAATACGAAATGGCCTACCGCATGCAAACCTCGGTGCCCGAGTTGATGGACATCAAGGACGAGCCCAAGGAAATCCATGAAATGTATGGCACCGAACCAGGTAAAACGAGTTTCGCCAACAACTGCCTGCTCGCACGACGCCTGGTTGAACGTGGAGTCCGCTTTGTACAGTTATTTGATCAAGGCTGGGATCATCACAGCAGCATTTCCACCCGCCTGCCTCAAAAAGCAAAACAGGTGGACCGCCCGCTCGCCGCGCTTATCAAAGATTTGAAAATGAGAGGCCTGCTGGACGAAACCCTGATTGTCTGGTCGGCAGAATTCGGCAGAACCCCGATGGCACAGGGATCCAATGCCGATGGCAAAAAAACCAAAGCCGGACGTGATCATCACAAAGAAGCCTACACGGTATGGATGGCCGGCGGCGGAGTGAAACCAGGGCACACGCACGGTGTCACGGATGAATTTGGTTACGGGATTGTCGAAGACGGGGTTCACGTCCACGATTTCAATGCAACGCTGATGCGCCTGCTCGGCGTTGATCACGAAAGGCTTACCTTCCGTTATCAAGGCTTGCGCCTACGCCTAACCAGCGTGCACGGAGAAGTCTGCGAAGGAGTGCTCGCATAGGTCTAGGGAAGAGCTAAGAGCTCCACAGTCAATCTGCCCCCAACTCTGCTTCCGCGCGCTCCAAATCCGCACTCACTTCATCCCAGTCGGAATAAGCTTTCTGCATCTCGTATTCCAAATCCTTAAAACGGTGTGCCGTCACACGTGCAAGATCCGGCTCTGATTTAAAAAAATCAGCATCTCCCAATTTAGCCAACAATTCGGGTTTTTCACCTTCCAGCTTGGCGATCAAAGTCTCGACAGTTTCCAGCTTTTCCTGCAACGGCTTCAACACCTTTGAGCGTTGCTGACGGCGCTGCGCCTCCAAGCGCCGTTGTTCTTTGCGATTGCCAGAGCCTGACGAACTTTCTCTCCCTCCGGCTTTTGGTTGAGCCGCTGCTTGAGCCTCTTTTTCCGCAGCTTTTTTATCCAGATAATCACTCAGATTACCATGAAACAAACGCGGTGCTTTTTTAGGCACAAATTCCAAAACCTTGGTCACCAAGGGATCAAGAAACGAACGGTTATGAGATACGATCACATAAGTTCCGGTATAAGTTGCCAAAGCTTTCTGCAACACCTCCTGCGATTGGATATCAAGATGGTTGGTCGGCTCATCAAGAACCAGAAAGTTCGCCGGACGCAACAACATCCGCGCCAAAGCCAGTCGACTCCTCTCTCCTCCCGACAAAACAGAAACCAGCTTGAACACATCATCTCCCTTGAACAAAAACGAACCCAGGAGCGTCCTCAAATTACCCGCCGCCTGCCGCGACACGGTCGCCTCCACTGTTTCCAACACGGTGCGCGTTGGATCGAGTTCATCAGCATGAGTCTGGGAGAAATAAGAGATCACCGCTTTATGCCCCAAGACACACTCGCCGCTCGACGCCTCTTCCACCGCCGCTATAATGCGCGAAAAAGTGGATTTGCCCGCCCCGTTCACTCCCACAATCGCAATACGGTCTTCCCGGGTGATCTCAAAATCAATTTTCTCCAGCACCTGGAGTTCCCCATAATTTTTACTGATTTTTTCCAAACGCAGCACCGAATGCCCGCTTCGTTCCGGTTGGGGAAACTGAAAACCTATGGTATCCGCATCATCCTCCAATTCGATGCGCTCGATTTTATCCAACTGCTTGATACGACTCTGCACCATTTTTGCCTTGGTCGCTTTGGCGCGAAAACGATTGATCAGTTTTTCCGTGCGCTCGATTTCCCGTTGCTGATTTTTAAACGAGCGCTGCAACTGCTCTTTACGCGCATCGCGCTCCTTCAAATAAAAGCTGTAATTGCCAGAGTAATGCTGCACCCGTCCGTTCTCAAAAGCGATCGTGCGATTGGTCAACGAATCCAATAACGACAAATCATGGCTGATCAACAAAATCGCTCCGCCATAATTTTTCAACCACTGCTCCAACCATTGCACCGTCTCAATATCCAGATGGTTGGTAGGCTCATCGAGCAACAAAACACTTGGCTCACGAAGCAACAATTTAGCCAAAGCAATTCTCATCTGCCAACCGCCACTGAATTCCTCAGTCTGCCGTTGCAAATCTTCTTTAGAAAAACCCAGCCCACTGAGGATCGTCTCAATCCTCGGCTTCATGCTGCCGACATCATGATGCTCCAGGCGCAGCTGCACATCCCCAAAAACTTCTAACAAATCAGCATAACGCTCCGGATCCGCTTTGTGATCCAAATCATCCAACTCCACCTCCACCTCCGCCAGTTGAGATTTCAACTCGATCACATCATCAAAAGCCGTTTCGGTCTCGGCAAATAAAGTGCGCCCCGAATGCATCACCCCCTCCTGCGGCAAATAACCTGTGGTGATCTGTTTGGCCCGGACAATGCGCCCGCTGTCAGGCGTCTCGAGACCAATGACAATTTTTAATAAAGTGGATTTGCCTGCTCCGTTCGGCCCCGCCAAACCCACGCGCTCTTTTGCCCGGACGACAAAAGACAGGTCGTCAAACAATGTCCGCCCCACAAATCCTATACTGACTTTTTCTACCGAAAGCATGGTGGTCGACTGTAGCGCACATCCTTACTTTCGCCACCCCGACAAAGCCAAAATCTCTCCCATCCTCAAACCTAGCCCTATAGATCTCTTTCTAAATTCGAAATACCTTCCAGGTAATTATTCAAGTGCACGGATCTTTCTCCCTCGTCAATCAGGATCCCCTTGGCATCCTTTTTGGGCTTCGCACTCTGAGCGGTTTCCACCAGCCTTCTCGCCAACTTCAAAATCGTCACTCGCTCCTCGCGAGTCGTTGCCGACTTATAAGCTTCCAGCAACTCAGGGATCGAGTTTTCCATTTTCCTATCCCCGAGGATCCGACACAAAGTCAATCGTGCGTCTGAATCAGGAGCCAATTTAATCTTACCCAACAGAATACCATCCACTTGCCCTCCCTTCATTCTGGTCAAAGCACCACGCGCCACATCTCTCTGCTGAAGCGTTGATTTATCTGAATAAATGAAGCCCAGTAACAAATTGATTGTTTTGCCGTCAGCAAGCACCTCTTTCTGTGAAGCGATCACATTCAAGTCATTCTCATGTTTAAAGGAGAGCGCTTGCATCGCAATAAAATAGACCGCCACCACAGCAGCCACCGACATCACCCCCTTCACCACGTTGCCTCCCGTCCCCTTGGATTTAGCCTGCTTTCGCGGCGTTGGTCGAACCCCCGGTTTACCCGACAGCAGGGTGGTGGCACCACCAGGCTTTCCCGTTATCAAGGTCGTGGATGATCCCGGAATCTTAACCAAACCCTTTGGCACGTTCGCTCCCTGCACGGGTTCTTCCACCGGCTTGACCGCCATTAGTTTCACCTTGCCTGTTTTCTCAACCGGGATCTCCTGCAATTCCTGCTCTTTCGGTAATTCAGGGTGCCTTGGTAATAAATCCAAAGCGGCATGCGCACTTTCAGGACGATTATCGATGTCTCGATTAATCAACCACATCACCCACTGGCAAATAGAAGGAGCCAGATCCGGTCGTAAAATCTCCAAAGGTGTCACCCGATGCTCCAAATGACTATTCATCACATCGGCGGAAGTTTTACCGTCATAAGGATATATTCCGCTGAGTGAATGATAATACACGCAGCCCATGGAATACAAATCCGTCCGTTCATCCAACTCCTGGCGCTCGAATTGCTCTGGCGCCATGAACAAAATCGAACCCATCACCGTGCCGTCTTGATTCAAGGTCTGAATCGAAGGCTTTTTGCTGAACTTAGCCAAACCGAAATCCAAAACTTTTGTCTGAAAACGCCCACTAGGCTGCCAAATCACCATCACGTTGGTGGGTTTCAAATCTCGGTGCGTCACATTCACCGTATGCGCGGCGATCAAAGCCTCCTGGGTTTGAATCGCCAACTCCACAAAATCCTCCTGGGTCAACACCCCTCGATCGACGGTATCATATAAGGTTTCCCCATCTAACAATTCCATCACCACAAAGCCTCCTTTATCATCAAGCCCCACATCAAACACCGTGACGATATTAGGATGATTCAAAGTTGATAAGGTTTGCGCCTCACCAAGCAAATTGCGTGCTGCCGTCTTTACGTCTGCATCTGACGATTTGTCTGTTGTTAGGATACGCTTGATCGCGACATCTCTCCTTAAAAAAGTGTCATAACCACGATAGACAAGTCCTCCTCCTCCCTTGCCAATTTGTTCACCTATTTCGTAGCGCTCGTCCATTTAATCAATCCCCTGTAATACACATTATTTTCCTTAACTTAAAAAACCTATTCTGTAAGCCTTTTTTTGAGTTTTTGTAATGAGGAGTAGTCTGGCTGCATACGCCAGTTGCTTCAACCCAAAAATATTACGGGATGAAGCCACAAGCGGTCTCTGTTCATTCTTGACATTGCTGTAGAAATCAGGGCAAAAAAAATCATCCCATGTAAACATGGGATGATAATAAACTGGCAACGTCCTACTCTCACATGGCCTATCGCCACACTACC
>JASFYY010000008.1:0-74700 GCA_045046875.1 Verrucomicrobiota bacterium
AAAGCCTCCTTCTCATCATCCCCGAACAGCTTGTATTTCCCCGCCGTCCGGCTCACCACATGATAATAATTCGTCTGCCCCGCCTCACCCAACAAAAATTCCCGCGTCTTTCTCATAAAAACCACCCTATCAACCCCCTCCCCCTAACACAAGCATAAAACATAAATGAGGCCTGACCTATCACATATATTATTGCATGAACATGTAAATAGCCTTATTTTTTACGTATTCTTAATCTGTCAGTCCGCCAAAACAGCTGCCTTCAGGCATGGATTGGCCTCTTTGGAAAAGCCCCACATCCATACGGGAGCGTCCTTCCAGCTGAACTTCTGACAGTTCCAAATAACCGTCACCTGTCATCACCCGCAATTGAGATCCCGAGCCTTCTTCACACGGCAATATTGATCCGGGTTCAAAATCGACGAGCTTGTTACTCTGCCCATCATTGAAACCCCCTACCGTCACGGGAGGGAAAATTTTCAAGCGCTTAGCTCTCCCCTTACTTTTACCCTTGCCCTCTTCTTGAAAAAATACAGTTCCGGTTCCCGGCCATGGGTCAAAAGCGCGTATTTTCCGCTCAATTTCAACTGCGGAGCGCGACCAGTCGATTACTCCATCTTCCCGGCTCAGTTTGCCGGTGTGACTCACCTTCTCCTCATTTTGCACTTCACGATCAGCTTCTCCGCTTTGCAGTAACGGCAACGCCGAGGCCAAAGCCTTGGGACCCAATTGCGCCAAACGATCATGCAAAATCCCCCCGGTTTCATCCGCAGCAAGCTCTATCGTTTCTTTCCAAATCATATCGCCCGCATCCAATTTGCGCGCAATGTGCATCACGGTGATGCCGCTTTTTTCATCACCCGCTAGGATCGCAGCTTGAATCGGAGCTGCCCCACGGTGTTTCGGCAACAAGGATGCATGCAAATTGATACAGGCAATCGAAGGCACCTCAATCACAACTTGCGGCAGCAAGCAGCCATAAGCCATCACCACGATCAAATCTGGCTCCATATCTTGAAGCTGCTGCAAAATTGCAGGGTTCCGCCTCAAGCTTTCCGGCTGAAAAACCGGCACATCTCGTTCGAGAGCGAGTATCTTCGTCACCGTTGCCGTCAGCACCTGCTTACGCCCCACCGGACGATCCGGTTGAGTGAAAACCGCAAGCACTTCATGCTCCGGTTCATCAATCAGCCACTCCAGACTGGGAAGACCAATCTCCCCTGCTCCCATCCATACAACGCGCATATATTTATTTACCGTAAAAAATCAAACAACCACTTCCATGCTTTTTTCCCATTCCGGGAGTTTCATAATGCCTGATAAAATATCGGACAAAACTTGCACCGGCGGACGAGCCGCATCGATTTCCGTAATGATATCTTTCGAATAGTGCTTTAACAGTTCCTTGGACTCCTCTTCGTAAGTTTTTACCCGTCTGGCGATCACTTCGTCGCTGGCATCATCCAACCGATTATCCTTGAGCGCCCGTTTCCGTAAACGCCGCGTCAACTCTTCACGGTCAGGCACCGACAGGTGAAACAGCTGGATCACATTCAGATATTTCTCCATGATTCTGGCCTGCTCCACATTGCGGGGAATTCCATCGAGAATCAGAAAATCAATATCAGGCTTAAAAACATGCGCCTCCACCTGATTATCAATCTGAGCTTTCCAAAACCTTACCGTGACTTCATCCGGCACCAATTTCCCCTCACTGGAATACTTTAGAAATTCCTGCCCGATCTCAGTTCGGGTATCCATCGAGCGAAACGCATCGCCGCAGGCAAAATGAAACATCCGGGGAATACTGCCGAGAGTCACCCCTTGAGTCCCTTTACCACTGCCAGGCGCCCCGAATATGAGGAAGGTGTTGTATTTTTCTGGAAATTTGTAACTCATGGTTTTTATAGGAATATGGCAGTCATCGCGTTCATTCCGAATTCGAATGCAGTTTCCACTGTCAGAATTAATAATCACAGTTAAACTGCCATGCAATCCTGAATCTCATTTTCCATTGATTAAAAAATTTAGCCTATTCCTCGCTCTACGGTATTTAAAGCCCAAGAGAAGCTTTGTCTCGGTCATCACCCTGATTTCCATCATGGGAGTTGCACTGGGCGTCACCTTGTTGCTTGTCGTGATTTCGGTCTTCACCGGATACGGAGAGCGCATCAAGGAAACCATCCTCGGTTTCGAACCGCACGTGATTGTCGACTCCGGCCAGATTATTTATGATTCCGACCTGCTCAGCGAACAAATAAGTGAAGTTCCCAGTGTCGTCTCGGTGACCCCTTTCATGCAGGGCGCCGTGATCCTCGACTTCAATGGCCAACGCCTCGCCCCTCAATTACGAGGCATCAGACCCGACCCCGGCCCCAATACGGAGCGAATGAAAAAAATCGTAGCCAAAGGTTACGGAAAATATGATCTCGATCTCGATACCGCCATCATCGGCGATCAAATGGCCAACAGCCTCGGCATTCGTGTGGGTGATGTGATCACCATCTACTCCCCCAATATCGACGCCGTATTGGATGCGGTCGATGCATTCAACGCCACCACCGATGAAAAAGAAAAAAGAAACGCCATCGAATCCATTCGCCAAATCAGCTTGCCTCAGGAATTAACGATCACCGGCATCTTTAATTCCGGCCACAATGACTTCGACAGCAACATCGTCTTTGTCCATCTCGAAACCGGCCAGGCATTATACAACCTGCGCGACGGCGTTCACGGCCTGGCCATCCAGACTGAAGACAGCTTCCTCGCCCACCAAACCCGTGACGCGATCGCCGAAGCCACTGATTACCGTTACCGCGTGGTCAGCTGGATGGATCGCAATCAGCAAATATTTGACGCTGTCGCCACCGAACGACAAGCGATGTATTTCCTCCTGTTCATGGTCATGATCGTCGCCGCCTTCTGCATCATGAACACCATGATCACCGTGGTGTATCAAAAACGAGCCGAAATCGGATTACTCAAAGCCATCGGCGCATCAGAACGACAAATTGCCTCTTTGTTTCTGTTCCAAGGAATCGTCGTAGGCGTGATTGGAGTCGTCGTCGGACTTGCTTTGGCTTTTTTGATCATCGCCTACCGCAACCCCATCACCTCAACGATCGGGAAACTTTTTGGCATCGAAATATTTTCTTCCCAAGTCTACATGATTGAAGGCGGACTCCCCGCCGTGGTCACTCTCCATGACGTGATCGCCATCTCACTCGGAGCATTCATTTCCTGTGCAGTAGCCTCCCTGGCTCCAGCTTGGTTGGCCGCTCGATTAGAACCCGCCAAATCTTTGCGTTCCGAGTGATAGGGAGCTACTAAAGTAATCATTTCCGGATGCAAATTCACATCACAAAAGACGGCCAAAAACAGGGCCCATTCACCATCTACCGAATCAAAGAATTGATCGATGATGGCGACTTGTCCCCGGAAGACCTCGGCTGGCATGAAGGCCTCGACCAATGGTGTGCGCTGAAAGACATTCCCACAGTAGCCTCCACGCTAAAATCTCTCGGGAAAAAAAGTCCACAGACAAGTGATTTATCAGCGGATCAATCACCCAGGGACGAAACCGATCCCCAAACTTCCCTGCCCCTTCCTTCCCGCAATCCTAGCCCACAAAAAATTTCCAACTTGCTGCCCGCAAAAAATGTCCACCCTTTATTACGTTTCTGGGCAAGACTTTTTGATCTTCTTATCTTGAACCTACTGGTCAGTTTTGTATTTGGCCGCCCTCCCGTGCCCAAAGAAGGGGGCAACCTTCTCGAATTCTACAGTATGATCCCGAAGGAAGAGCAATTCCAATTGCTTCTAATCTGGGGTGGCTCATTTTTTGTTTGGAATTTTGTCGAAGCTCTGCTCATATCTTCATTTGCCACCACGCCTGGAAAAATGTTGTTTAATATCAGAGTCACGCAAAAAAACGGAAAACTCCTCAGCTATTCACAAGCCATCGGACGTTCACTGCTCATCTGGTTTATCGGCGTCGGTTTCGGAATCTTTTTTCTACAGATCGTAGCGATGGCCTTCTCCCTTTTTTACCTACTCAACAAAGGCGAAACACTCTGGGATCGAAACTTGCAAACCCAAGTGCACCACCGCCCCCTCGGGCCGCAAAAAATCATTTTTGCGATTGGCGCCTACTTGGTTCTATTCTCCCTGCAATCACTTTTCCTGCCCTGACTACCCGATGCCCCAAGCCTGCCAAAATGCCCTGATTTTGCACTGCCATCTGCCATGGCTCAGGCATGCAGAGTCATTGCACTGCCCCGAAGAGGACTGGTATCTGGATGTCATCAGCGAAAGCATTCTCCCCTTGTTGGAAATGCTACACCGCCTACGAGATGAAAGCGTGCCTTACAAGCTCACCTTGGCGATCACTCCCACTGTGTTAGCAATGATGCAGGATCCATTGCTACAAAAACGCACCGAAGCCCACCTCGACCGCAATCTCCATCTGGCTCTGACGGAAATCGAACGACGCACTCATCCTGAAAAAAGACCCCTCGCCCAGTGGTATGCGGATCACTATCACCGTTTACACTCTTATTACCGCGAACGCTGGAACCATGATCTGGTCGCCGCTCTTGCCGATTTGCGCAACAGCGGCCACTTAGAGATCCCCGCCAGTGCCGCCACCCATGCCCTGTTGCCACTGTTCTTAAAGTCTCCCGACGTCTTGCGCAGCCAGATCAAAATAGGTTGCGACTTTTATCAAGATTGTTTTGGCGAAAAAAGCGAGCTTTTCTGGCTACCTGATTGCGCCTACTCCCCAGCCCTCGAACCTTTCCTGACAGCCGAAGGCATCCGGCACATCATCCTCGATGAGCACGCTCTGACCTACAGCAGACAAGCCTCCGCAGACTGCATCTACCATCCTGCGCAAAGCCCAAACGGAACCCGACTGACCTGCCGCAATGTCGCCAGTAGCCACGAGATTTTAAAACTAGAAGCAGGTTTGCTGCACGACACCCGCTACCGACAGGCTTACAAAATGTCCGGAAACGACACCCCGGTGAACGGCTTGCAAATCCACCTCGATGCCAGGCAACACAACCGGGTCGCCACCCTGAAAACCCTGTGCATGGATTCTGACCAGCTCTACGACCCTCAAGAAGGAAAAAAAGCCGCGATACAACACGCCACGCAGTTATTTAAATCCCAAACAACCCAATTTTCCAAACTCAAGGCGCAAGGTATCCTCCATCCTTCAGTGACCACGATTTATGAAGCCGAGCTGTTCGGCCATTGGCGCTTCGAAGGCATCCCTTTTCTCGAAGAGCTTCTCCGTCAGTTCACCAAACAGGATGAATTAGAACTCACCAGTGTTGCACAAATCAGCCAACCCAACCAAATCGAAACCGCGGCTACCATAAGCCCCGTGCCTAGTTCCTGGGGCGAAGGCGACTACTTCGAAAACTGGCTATCCCAGGAAAACGCCTGGATCTACCCCCACCTGTTGCGCCGGGCAGAACAACTGCAACGCACCATCGCCGCCTTGCAGCAGAACATTGAAGGCCTACCAGACCCACTTGCCGATCATCGCAGTCGTTGCGTCAGTCAAATGACCCGTGAATTGTTACTCGCTCAATCCAGCGACTGGGCCTCCCTCATGCGCCAACCCACCACTCAGGCTTACGCCACCCACCGTTTCGAAAAACATCTGGAGAATTTTGACCAGGTGGCGGCGCTTTATTCCTCGAATGACGAATCGAACGCAAACCGATTACTTGCCATCGAAGAACAGAACCCTATTTTCCCTCATTTAAAATGGGACGCTTTTGCCAATTTTTAAATGCAAAAAATAAAACAAATCCTCTGGTAAAACCTTTGAATTTTTGCCAATTTTCGACAAACTCTTTATTCACATCCAAGCTCACATTCTGACTCCTGATTCCCATGCCACAAGATATCGTCTATTTTGATCTCGAAACCCAAAAACTGGCCAACGATGTCGGCGGGTGGAATCACTTGGACAAAATGCGCATGTCAGTAGGCGTGACCTACAGCACCGCATTGGGCAAATACATTGTCTATGATGAGAGCAATGTCGATCAACTGATCGATCAACTTCTGAAAGCGGATCTGGTGGTCGGCTTCAATCACATATTTTTCGACTACGGAGTCTTGATGGGTTACACCGTGCTGGACCTTGCCGGCCAAACTAATAACCTGGACATGTTGCTCTACCTCGAAGAGAAACTCGGCCACCGAATGAAACTCGATGCCCTGGCTTCCGCTTCACTCGGAGCAGGAAAAAGCGCCGACGGTTTACAAGCTGTCAGATGGTGGCGTGAGGGAAAAATGAAAGAAATCGCCGAATATTGCTGTTTTGACGTGAAGGTCACATGGAAAGTCCACGCCTACGGCGTCGAGCATAACAAAGTCAAATACATCGGTCGCCACAGCCCCGAACCGTTGGAAGTCGAGGTCGATTGGTAGGACATATTCATCACATTTCCTACGCAACTGCTACCAAGCCGCATCGCCTGCCCCCTCCCGCCGGTAAGTCGCAGGTGTTTTCCCTATTCGTTTACGAAAATGCTGAGTGAAACTACTGGCATCGACAAAACCGCACTGCAAAGCTATCTCGGAGGCACTGAGTGAACTTTCCTCCAACAGCCTTTGAGCAGTTACAATGCGCGTGACAATCAAAAATTCCTGCGGGCTGATCGCAAAGGTCGCCTTGAATTGACGCTGTAATTGGCGCAACGATTGCCCCGCTGCCCTGGCTATATCCGTTATCGACACGGGCCGGGAAAAATCACGCCGGATAATCTCTACCGCTTTGGCAACACTTTGGTACACTGGCAATTTTCGGTCTGATTCATCCGGACTGCGCAACACCCCCATCACCCCTTGAACCTTTCCCTGCCGACTCAAAATGGGCAATTTGGTGATCAGAAACCAATCAGGCAAACCTTGCCGATCCCACCACAATTCCATTCTCTCAATCCGTTGCCGCTCTCCCGAAAGTATTATTTTGTCGTCATCCACATACGCACGAGCCATAATATCGGGATTCAAATCAAAATCAGTTCGGCCCAAAATCTCCGTATCATCCCGCATCTGATAACGATCAAGTAAACCCCGGCTAGCAAACATCAAATGACCTTCTTTGTCTTTAGCAAAGAAATGCAAACCTGGCAAATGATCAAACATCTCATGAAACCAAGCTGAGGGATCCAGTCCCTGCATCCACGATTCACGTTGCTCCCGCCAGCGCTCCACTTCCTCCTTTGATCGCTGCCGGCGAACCCGAGTTTGATAAGGTGTCGTATTTCGCATATTTTTTGTCGTTGCATCATCGACCAATTCCCCCTCATATGTCAAGCATGCAAAAGTCCTCCGAAAAATCCATTGTCCAGATCTCTCTCGACCTCACCAACATCAAAGAAGCCCTCGAAACCGCCGAGATGGCACTACGTGCGGGGGTCGATTGGCTGGAAGCCGGCACGCCACTTATTCTGGCCGAAGGCCTGCATGGCGTGCGCGCCTTGCATGAACGTTTTCCCGACACCCCGATTGTTGCCGATCTCAAAACCATGGATGGCGGATACCTCGAAGCACAAATGATGGCTGAAGCCGGAGCCTCCCATGTAGTCGTGATGTCCCAGGCCCACGAAGAAACGATCAAGTGTGTGGTTCAGGCTGGTGCCGATTTTGGAGTGGGCGTCATGGGTGACAATCTGGCTTCGCAGGACATGATCGCCGGTGCTCGACGTCTAGAGGACCTTGGTTGTGGTTTTGTCATCCACCACATTGGTTATGATGAACGCCGGGGCATCGCAGCTCGCGGCGAGCGCATGCCCAACCCGCTCGACCAGCTACGCGAAGTTGTCGGCGCGGTTTCGGTACCGGTGCAAGCCGTTGGGGGGCTCAGTCTGGAACAAGCCATTCAGTGCCCGGCATACGGTGCCCCTTTGGTTGTTCTTGGAGCTCCGCTCACCGTCGATGCCGATGCGTTCAAAACCGCCGATGGGGATCTGGAAGGTTCCCTGCGTTTGATTTGCGACGCGATCCACGGCTCTAGCAAATAAGTTTTTTCAATCGCAAAACCACCACAGACCATGTCATCAGCAGCTGTCATCAATTTTGCCCCCGAAGCGGGCAGTGTAGAACTAAGAGAACTCGAACGCCCGGAAATCGGAGACGACGATGTTTTGCTCGAAGTCGCCGCCGTTGGAGTATGCGGCTCCGATCTTCATCAGTGGACTTCAAACCATTCCTGGCCAGTGAATTACCCAGTGGTACTCGGTCATGAATTCGGCGGCCACATCGTCGAAACCGGTGACCGGGTAAACACTTGGTCGGAAGGCGATCGAGTGGTTTCCGAAACCGCTGCCATCATCAATGGCGACAGCCCGCTGACTCGACGCGGCCTTTATAATCTCGACCCGGATCGTAAAGGTTTTGGTTATGGAGTCAACGGAGCCATGACCAAACACGTGCGCGTGCCTGCGCGCTGCCTGCACCACGTACCAGCTAACCTGCAACTCACACAAGCCTGCCTCACCGAACCCTGTTGCGTCGCCTACAGTGCCGTAGTCACCAATAGCCGCATCGAACCCGGCGACCGTGTGCTGGTCATCGGCCCTGGAACCATCGGCATCCTCTGCGCCGCGGTCGCCTCCATCCGTGGAGCTGACGTAGCGATTCTCGGCTTGGAATCCGATCGTAATCGCCTCGACATCGCAGCGAAATCCTACGGCTGCACCCCCCTCACCAGCAACGAAGAAGCAAAAAACTGGGCCAACGACCGCGATGGCATGGGCGCCGATGTGATCATCGATGCCGCCGGTGTTTCACCCACCCTGAAACTCAGCCTCGACCTCGTTCGGCCGGCCGGCTGGATCACCAAAGTCGGGTGGGGGCCCAAACCCCTCAATTTTTCACTCGACCCACTGATCCAAAAAAACGTCACCCTGCAAGGCTCCTTCTCACACAACTGGCCTATCTGGGAGCGCGTGCTTGCTTTATTAAGCTCTGGAAAACTCGATGTCGCACCGATCATCGGTGGCAGCTGGCCGTTAGAAGACTGGCACACCGCTTTTGAAAAAATGCACCAAGGTGAAGTTGTCAAATCCGTGTTAATTCCTTAGATTAGCCATATCCAAGAATCACATGGCTAATAAAAAAATCCCCGCACCTGCCCTTATCGGACTGTTTTTGTTTTTTGTAACAAACAGTTTTGCCATCGATTCCGTCAAAAAGAAAGCCGCATCCCCTTACGTCGCCACCAATAAGGATATTCTCACTTACACCAAACAAGCCATCGGCACCAAGGTCGGTCGGGGCGAGTGTTGGGATCTCGCGCAACAAGCTCTCGATTTTTCCGGCAGCCTCTGGCGACGCCCCCACCAATTTGGCTTTCCTTTAAAAAAAGGCGAAGCTGTTCTAGCTGGCGACATTGTGCAATTCCAATCCACTCGTTTTGAATGGACTAAAGGCAATCAATCCGGCTGGAAACAACTTGGTTTTCCCAATCACACATCCATCGTCTACGCAGTGAAAGGTTCACAGATCCAACTTGCCCACCAAAACGTCAATGGGGTCAAAAAGGTGGTGCTGGAAGTGATCGATTTGAAACACATCGTTTCCGGCACTTACCAGATCTACCGCCCTTATAAAAAGAACCACTAAGCTTCCTTTTTTTCCTATGAGACTCAATAACAAAACCATCATCGTCACCGGATCGACTACCGGAATCGGCAAAGCCATCGCTCGATACTGCCTGAAGGAAGGCGCCCAAGTGCTCATCCACGGACTCGAAGCCGATCTCGCTGAACAGACACAACAAGAACTTGATCCTGGAAAAAATAGAACGGCTACGCTCATCCAAGATCTGGCAGATTCTGACGCCGCCAAAAAAATCATCCAAGCCACCCTTGATGCCTTCGGAAAAATCGATGCGCTGGTCAACAACGCCGCCATCGTTGGCACCGGAAATATCCAAGACACGGATGAAGAAAAATTTGATCGCTACATGTCCATCAATGCGCGCGCGCCTTTTTTCCTCATCAAAGCTCTACTACCACACCTCGAAAAAACCAAGGGCAACATCGTCAACATTGGCTCGGTCAACGCCTACTGTGGTGAACCTGAATTACTCCCCTACTCGATGGCAAAAGGAGCCCTGCAGACGATGACGCGCAATCTCGGCGATACCCTGCACCGCGAAAACGGAGTTCGTGTCAACCAGATCAACCCCGGTTGGATCCTGACCGAAAACGAAAAACAACGCAAACAGGATCAGGGAATGGACGAAAACTGGCCAGCCGACTTGCCCGCCATTTTTGCTCCCAGCAAACGCATCTTCAACGCCGATGAAATCGCATCTGCAGCGGTTTATTTTCTCAGTGATGAAGCAGGTCCGGTCTCCGGATCAGTGCTCGACATCGAACAATACCCGCTCATTGGTCGTAATCTCGCCAAGTGCTGACAGGGATTTTATTCCCGATCAAGCTTGCCTTATCGGGCTCTATTGCTCTAAACTCCCCCTTTTTCCTTATTTGTTATGCCCAAACTTGCCGCTTTCCCCAAAGCCTACATGACCGCCCTCTGCAAAGACGGCACAATGAAACTCTCCGAGTGGATCGAGATCGCCTCACGCCTGGACATCGACGGCCTCGAATGGTACGCCGGCTTCCTCGAAATGCAGGATGAACAAAACTGGCCCGGTTTTCGCCAACAAGTTGAAGACCAGGGCATGGTCATCCCAATGTTATGCTGCTCTCCTGATTTCACCCATCCCGACCGTGGATTCCGGGCCGACCAAGTGGTACAGCAAAAAAAATGGATCCGCATGATCGCCACTCTAGGCGGTTCTTATTGCCGTGTCCTGTCCGGTCAGAAACGTCCCTCCCTCACTCGTGAAGAAGGCATCATCTACACCACCGAATGCATCCAGGCGTGCCTGCCTTTTGCCGCTGACAACGGAATCACCCTGATTATCGAAAACCACTACAAAGACGATTTCTGGAAGTTCCCTGAGTTCGCCCAGCCCATGGACATATTCTGCGACATCGTCAACCGCATCGACCACCCTAACTTTGGAGTCAACTATGACCCCTCCAATACCTACCTCATTGGCGAAGATCCGCTCGAATTGCTGCGCCGCGTCGCCCCGCGAGTGGTGACCATGCACGCCAGCGACCGCTATCTCAAAGAAGGCAGCTTGGAAGATCTACGTGCCGAAGAAATGGGTGCCGAAGGTTACGCCCAACGCCTGTGCCATGGTGAAGTCGGTCAGGGACTCAACGATTTTGACTCCATTTTTCAAATTGCCAAAGACTCCGGTTTTGGCAGTCCCGATCGCAAGCCGGAAAGCTGGATCAGCATCGAGGACGGCGTCGACGGCATCGAACAACTCGAACGCAGCGCCATCTTTCTACGCCAAAAAATCGCCCAATACTGGCCTTAACCAGGTGCAGAACCGCTTCGACTCCCACCTGCAGATATGCGTAAAAAAACCTGTAAATTGGTTGCCTGCCCCATACCACCACTGCACGACATTTTTCTACAACTTAAATATAGATTGTTTTCACGACTTAAATCTTCCCTCTTTATCGGTGTTTATCAGTGAAATCAGTGGTTAAATATTTTTTCGTCGTGTAGTGTGTTTCCAGATCTTAACCATCTAGTCCGCACCTAACGCTTTATCCCATGGGACAAATCCGACAACTTCAGCTTTCCTACAACCCGAATCAAGATCGACTCTTGTTCCGCCTAAGCACCGCCTCGGGCCGGCATTTGGAGGAATACCGTTTCTCGCTGACCCGCCGTTACGTCCGCCTGTTGTGGAAAGCCCTGCTCGAAATTTTAAAAAACAATCTGCCCGACGAAGACAGACAAAAAAGTGAACCCACTCAGGCCGCATCGATGGCTCTCAAACATCAGGAAGTCGTTGCCCAAGCCGACTTTAAAACCCCCTTCAAAGAAAGCCACACTTACCCGCTGGGCGAAAAACCCATCCTGGTAGGCAAGCTCAGCCTCAAAAAAGGCCCTCAGGGCGGCCAACTGCTCTCCATGCATGCACTGAAAGGTGCCGGACTGGATTTCCATTTGAATGACCAATTGCTTCACTCTTTTTGCCAATTGCTTACTCAAGCCACTCAGCGTGCCGAATGGAACCTCGACCTGGATTTTGCCCAGGCAGAAAGCCTCATCTCCAAACAAAATCTCAACTGAGCAAAAAGAAAGCTTGGCAGAACCACTCTTGGCATTTTAGATCAACTAACCCTTACAATTTTTTCATCAATTACGGCTACAAAGCATATGAGTAAAATCAGAATACGGGTTCTACAGTTTTCCATGTTAGCAGTAGCTCTGCTTGGCCTGACCGGCTGCAGCCTGATCGGGCAAACTATTGGTGCCATCATCCCTCTGGCGGTTCGCTTGGCTCCGGTCAAATTGATGTTCCTCTGCATCCCGGAAAAAACACCCGTCGATACCCCCGACGGCCCGAAGGCCATCGAGTTGATCCGTCCCGGAGACCAAGTGATTGGTTTTGCCGGGCACCCTGTCCGGGTTCTGCAAATCCACGCCTATGCCGAAGACCCCACCCTCAAACGTTTTCTGCGCATCCAATTTAAAAACGGTGCCAAAGTGCAGCTCTGCGACATGCACCGCATCGATGGAACCCGTGCCCAGCATGTGAAAATTGGTGACCTTATTAATGAACAAAAAGTCAAATCCATTGAAAGCTTCGACGGAGTCATACGCTCCTACGACTTACTAACCGAAGATGAAGGCTACCAAATTTCCGGTTTACCAGTGAACAGCATGATCGAAGAAATGCTCGAAGCAGCGCGTAAAGGGCAGCAGCCCTCTCGTCATTGATTTACCTCTCTCAAGCAAACCTACCAGGTTACCTCCTTTTCTTTTTTAACACTATCCCCATGACCATCCACCGCCTCCCCCTGTTACTGCTCTCCGTCGTTTTTTTCAATCTGCTCGACACCCCCTTCCCCGTATTGGCAAAAGATGCTATTCCCGCCCATCAATTTCAAATTCCGGCAAGTGACGAAGGGCTACCCGGCGCTGGCCCAATCCGTCGCTACGACTGGTTCAAAAACCTGTGGCAAAAAAGGCGCGAAACATGGTCTCAGCAAATCCAGCAGGATCAGCAAAGTCTAGTTTTTCTTGGTGATTCGATTACCCAGGGGTGGAAGTCTGATATGGGAGGTAGCTTTGGTGATGTCAAAGTCGCCAACCGTGGCATCAGCGGTGATACCACCCGCGGAGTCCTCATCCGATTAAAAGAAGACGTGCTCTCACTCAATCCTTCCGGTGTGGTCATCCTGATCGGCACCAACGATCTTGAAGAAGGAGCCAGCGCAGAAGTGATCACTGGCAACCTGAAGCTGATCATTGCCGCTCTCAAAAAGCACAACCCAAACATGCCGATCATTCTCTGCGATGTATTCCCCAGCTCGGAAAGCAAAAAACGCCCCGCTGATCAGATTAAAAAAATCAACCAACTCTATGCGGCCGCCATCAAGGGCGATTCACAAATCACGCGCCTCGATACCTGGGCTCTGTTTGCGGATGAAAACGGCAATGCCAAAAAAGAAGAATTTCCCGATCTGCTACATCCCAATCAAATAGGCTACCACAAATGGGCTGCCGCCCTGCGCCCCATCCTCGCCACCCATGACTTTCTCGAAACACAAGCCGATGACTTCACCCCGGAACCCGGATTCACTGCGCTATTCAACGGCAAGGATCTGACCGGTTGGGAATTCCACGCAACAGCAAAAGTTGCCAAACCTAAAAAACCCAACCCCAAGCGTCCAGCCAGACCCCTGATTAAAGTCGACATTGCCTTCGATGGAAAAACTTCCAGCAGTGATGGACGTTACTTGGCCAAAAACGGCCGCCTGATCGTCACAACCCCAGCCGAAGGGCGCCGCATCCAGCAGTTATGGACAACTCGGGAATTCCCCAATAATTTCATCCTCAAACTCGAATTCCGTGCCACACCCA
The DNA here is from genome assembly GCA_045046875.1 of Verrucomicrobiota bacterium. Lineage (GTDB taxonomy): Bacteria > Verrucomicrobiota > Verrucomicrobiia > Verrucomicrobiales > DEV007 > JAADHD01. Next base: position 13,996 of record JASFYY010000008.1, read on the forward strand.
ATGCCGACAGCGGTATTTTTATCCGCAAACCCCAGTTGCAGTGCCGCGACTTCCCCCTCGCCGGCCCTTACAAGGATCTGAAAAATTACAAAGCCCAGGATTGGAATGAAATGGTGATCACCGTCAAAGACGGCCTGGCTCACTGCACCTGTAATGGTGAAGTGCTCGAAGCCGCGCTCAAAGTTCCCGCCACCGGCCCGATCGGACTGGAAGGTGATCGCGGCCAAATGGAATACCGCCGTATTCGCTTGAAAGAGTTACCTTAAGGGTTCTGGCACCAAAGCTCACTTCACCGCCACCACCATGAAGTCGGGACCAAGCAAATGCTCGACTCTGGCCTCTTTAAACCCGGCAGCTTTCATCCAGCCTATGCAATCAGCTCCGGTGTAATCAAATCCACCCGGAGTTTCAATCAGCATATTAAGACTCATCAGTAAACCAAAGGTATTTTCCCGCCGCTCATCATCGATCAAGGAATCATAAACGACAAACATTCCTCCTTCAGGCAAAGCTTGCCAGGCCTTGGCAATCAAGACCTTTTTCTGCTCCAGATCCCAATCATGGAGGATATGCCCCATCAAAATCACATCCGCCTTGGGCAAGTCATCGGTGAAAAAATCTCCTCCAACAAAGGACAAATTCTCGCTCAGCCCGTTAGCTTCGACATAATCTTCAAAAACAGGTTCCACCTGCGGCAGATCAAAACCCATACCCTTTAAGTGAGGCTGCACTTTTGCTATCTGCACAGCCAAATCCCCTTGTGCGGTGCCGACATCAGCAAAAGTAGAATAATCCGACCAAGGCAACTGTTGCGCCATCGTCATATTAGCTCCACGACTCACCCCGGTCATCGCCCCAAGGAACTCCTTCAACTTCGCCGGATCCGCATATAACTCGAGGAACAAATCGTCGCCATCCTTCTCCTCACTCTGTGGTTGCCCGGTTTTCAAGGCGGTCGTCAGGTGAGCCCAAGTCGGGTAAAGCCGGTTATTGGCCATTTCCAGAATACCTCCCATGTAAGACTCTTTATTTTTGTCCAAAAACAAATCCGTTTCAGGCGCATTGGAATAAATACCTTTTTCTCGATTGAGAAAACCGAGGGCCACCAAGGTATCAAGGAAATCCTGAGCACCTCGCTCGTGCAATCCAAGACGGTTTTGCAAAGCTTGCAAATCTTCTGCTTGTTTTGCTAATTCAGTGAACAGTTCAATTTCAACCGCGCTCAATAGCGCTTTGGATGCCCAGAAGGCAGTGCCGGTTTGCAAAATATGGTCAGGAGTAAGTGGAGTATCAGACATGTTGAACAATGAACTTGAAAACCAAAATTTAAACAAGGGTTTTTCATAAAAAAATCACCAACAAATACAAAACCGCTCTAACAAAAGTTAACTTCCATCCACCACAATGCCCTTTCAACCTATACCAAATCCCCACCATCTCCATCGTGGAAATGTTTCATCAACTGGGCGTGGGATTGGATATTGTAGAAGCGGTATACTTCCTTGATATACCCAGCTACTGTATTTTCGGAAATGCCGAGTTGCGCAGCAATCTGTTTGCGCCCAAGTCCCTCAAGGAGAAGATTCAATGTAGTTCTTTGCCGAGGCGATAACATTTGCCCTTTTATTTTTTTTGCCCGGGGCCAGGACTCAGCGTGAAGCCAAGGAACCTCCGAAAGCACAATATGGGCAATGCGCGCTTCTTTTTCAGTAAACAAACTATCGCTCTCCTTCTTATACATCGCAATCCATACAATTTGGTGGGTAGACATTTTAGGGAGAATGATTTAGCTCAGCTTTTATTATCCTTGCCACTCTAACGAGCAGTAGGGTTTTTCGCTATACGTGAATATACGTATTTCCAACAAGAAAAATGTCCCCCAATTCGGGGGGGAGGGGGGGGGAGCCGTGTGGAAGATCTACTCAAAAAGCCCGCTTTACTATTTAACCCGCGTCCGCCTCTCTCGGCGGGTGGGGACACCCGCTCTACATCACTCCTCATTTTTCATCCTCACCTATTCACCTCCATTCGCACCTTCTTCCTCCCCCTCCTCACTTTCCGCATCCTTATTCAACATTCTTCTCCTCCACCACCTCGGCTTCGATGATCACATCTTCTTGTGAGCGATTGCGCCCGGCTTCTGAAAAAACCCGATCCCTCTCCCCTTGCTCACCGCCCATGTTCATATCCATATCACTACCCACCACTTGGATTTTTTCTTTTAGATATTTTCCCAAGTGTTTTTTCACTACCGCCCGAACACCAGGTATCAATAAAGAGAAGCCCACAGCATCAGTGAGAAATCCAGGCGTCAGCAAAACCGCACCAGCTACCAGAATGATTAAACCATCGATGATCTCCTCATGTGGCAAACGTCCTTCATTCAACGCCTGTTGGTAACTAAGCAATGCGCGCATGCCTTGCAATCGGGTCAACCAGGCTCCCAAAAAACCTGTCAGCAAAATAATTCCGAAAGTAGGAAAAATACCAATGCTCTTACCTAGAGTCATAAAAAGAACCAACTCAAGAACAGGAACGGTAATAAACAAAATGAGCAATCTCGCAAACATAATCTGATATCAGTATAAGCCCAATTTTTCACTTGCGCGACCCACAGATGGGCATAAAAAAACTCCGGATCTCTCGATCCGGAGTTTTCCATTTTGTCCTTCCGAACAAATTTTCACACCTAACGGAGGAACAAAAGTTCCTGATAGGTTGGCAAAGGCCAAAGATCATCAGCGACGACAGCCTCCAATTTATCGACCACCGAACGAACCTTGAGCATTGCAGGCAGGACATTTTTTACCCAATCCTGTGGATCTGCTCCTGCTGCTGCGTGAGCTTTTTCCAAAACCACAATCGTATCTTCCAGGTCAGAAACCAATCCCGCCAAAGCTGACGCAGTAGTGAGATCAGCAGCCATGCCAATTTCTTTCATCTTGGCAGCCGTGCTGGCCAACTCATTGAGATAACGAGTCGCTGCTGGGTAGATCATGGTTTTAGCCATCTCTGTCACCAGATTAGCTTCCACGTTCACATGCGCACAATATTGCTCGGAATAAACTTCCTGGCGACTGTGCAACTCCTGTTGGCTCAACACATCGTATTTTTCGAACAACTCCACCACTTCCTTGCTGGTCAAAACCGGCAGAGAGTCAGCAGTCGTTTTCAGGTTTGGCAAACCGCGTTTGGCCGCTTCTTCATGCCATTCAGTCGAATAACCGTCACCGTTGAAAATGATGTTACCATGTTTCACCATGATCTCCTGCAACACTTTCTGAATCGCTGCATTCAGGTCATCCGCCCCTTCAAGCTGGCTGGCGATGAAGTCGAGTGACTCCGCCACGATCGTATTCATCGCAACTAATGGGCCTGAGATCGATTGGTTCGATCCCACGGCACGGAACTCAAAACGGTTACCTGTGAAAGCAAAAGGCGAAGTCCGGTTACGGTCACCTGCATCCTTAGGAAGGTCTGGCAAAGTATCCACCCCGATGTTGAGTATGCCTCTTTGTTTTGAGTTGGTAGCTCCGCCACCTTTGATTTGATCAAACACATCCGAGAGCTGCTCTCCGAGGAAAATAGAAATGATCGCCGGCGGCGCTTCATTCGCTCCCAAACGATGATCATTACCAGCAGAAGCCACCACCGCACGCAGCAGCGGAGCGTAAATGCTGACTGCACGAATCACAGCACCCGCAAAAACCAGGAACTGAGCGTTTTCGTGTGGTGTGTCACCGGGATCCATCAGGTTTTTCTGCGTCGAGTTTCCCATCGACCAGTTGACGTGTTTACCCGACCCATTAAGACCAGCAAAAGGCTTTTCGTGCATCAGACACAACAGACCGTGTTTATCCGCAACCTTCTTGAGCGTCGTCATGATCAACTGCTGATGATCAGATCCCACATTGGCTGATTCAAAAACCGGAGCGATTTCATACTGCCCGGGAGCCACTTCGTTGTGACGTGTTTTTGAAGGGATGCCCAACTTGAAAAGCTCACGATCCACATCATACATGCAAGCCATGATGCGATCGGGGATCACACCAAAGTAGTGATCGTCAAACTCCTGCCCTTTTGGAGGCGCCGCACCAAAAACTGTGCGTCCGGCAGCCAACAAATCAGGACGGCCATAAGCGAGTCCTTTGTCGATCAAAAAATACTCTTGCTCAGGACCAGCACTGGCCGTGATGTTGGCAATCTTGTCGTGCCCGAACAATTCGAGAATTCGACGAGCCTGTTTATCCAAAGCCTGCATCGATTTCAATACGGGAGTCTTTTTATCCAAAGCCTCACCCGTCCATGAGACAAACGAAGTTGGGATGTTCAAAGTGGTGCCATTCGGGTTCTCAACGAGATACGCCGGGCTGGTCACATCCCAAGCCGTGTATCCACGAGCCGTGTGAGTCGCGCGAATGCCCCCATTAGGAAAAGATGAAGCGTCCGGTTCGCCCTGAATCAAAGTCTTGCCTTTGAAGTTGGAGATAGCCGCCGTGCCGTCGGGAGACGGGTCATAAAAACTGTCATGTTTCTCTGCAGTGAATCCGGTCAGTGGATAAAACACGTGAGTGAAGTGAGTCGCGCCTTTGGCCATCGCCCAGTTTTTCATCGCTTCCGCGACTTCATCGGCAATCGATTCATCCAGTTTGACTCCTCCACTGATCGTTTTTTTGATCGAGGTGAAAGTCTCAGGACTGAGCACCTTTTCCATCACCGTGAGGCTAAAGGTGTTAGCTCCAAAAATAGTTTCTGGAGATTCGTCTGAGAAATTGACGGTATTTTCTGTCGCACATCGATTAGCGATATTTGACACGGCTTCCGAGCGGGCTGTTGTTTTCATTGGTTCTGTTTCTTGCTATTTAAAAGATGTCGCGCTAAAAACGATAGAATGTTTTGCTGTCGACATCTTCTATAAAGCACGGATTGTGCCAAGTGGAAAATAGGAATGATTGAATTATCACCATATCATCAAATTGAGCTGGCTCCCGCCTGGGAGGCTTTACGCGACAATCCGCCTGATCGGGATCAAGTGATCCGCACCCTTTCCCGCAAAATGCTCAACGACCAACCCTTGATCCAAGGGGATTTGGTCTATGCCGGGCGGGATACTAAAGCCGAATTCCCACTGGCGGAAAAATATCCGGTGCACTTCCGCAAAACCTACTATCCAGGGGCATTTCACAAACCGCCACAGCAGGAATTTGATCATCATTTGCAGATTTCGCAGATCCTCGACGTGCCAGCCCCCATCGGAGCCACCAAAAAAGTCTTCCGCTCCTGCCTGATTCCCGGAATACCCCTGAACAAACTCTGCCCCTTTGGTGTAGAGCCCCTGGAACACAACATCGCTCTCGCCGAAGAGCAAAATACCACCTCGCTGATGGGATTGTGGCATCTGCTCGAAACCCTCGACCAACAAATCTCAAAACTGCATGCCGCCGGGCTGGCCCATGGCGACCTTTTTTTCCATAACGTCATCGTGCCCTCTTCTCCCATCGGCGTTTTCCTGATCGATTTTGAGCTCGCGGTGGAAAAAAACAAGGTCAGCGAAGAAATCTGGCAAAAAGCCTGCCAATCCGATCTCGAAGAATTGCAACGCAACGCCGTTTATCTCCAATGCGTACTTGGCAAACAAACCGGCCCGCTGGCAGAAAAATCCCTTAGCCGACTGGATACGCTGTTTACCAACACCGCCTCCCGCTTCCAAAAAGCCGTGGACCGCCACTCTTTTTTGTAGATCACCACCATCAGTGTCCATCAATGAAATCGGTGGTTATAAAAAATTTCCTCGTGTAGTATCCCTCACCATGAAAACCGCTCTGTTTGAAAATTTTGGCAAACCCGATGAGAATGTCGGAATACACAACATCCCGACTCCAGAACCCGGCCCCGACCAGTTGCGACTACGCATCCACTTCTCTCCCATCCACCCCTCCGATCTGAATCTCATCGAGGGGATCTACGGCATCCTGCCCGAGCTCCCCGCTTGCCCCGGTGGCGAAGCCTGTGCCACCATCGATGCCGTGGGCGAGAAGTTACAAACCCAGTTCACTGTCGGCACAACCGTCATTTTGCCGCAACGACCAGCCGCAGGCACCTGGAGCGAACACCTCCTGGTGCATCCTCGGGAAATCCACCCCGTACCATCAGGCATCAATCTCGAACAAGCCTCCATGTTGGCGCTCAACCCCGCCACTGCCTGGGGACTGCTCGAGCTCTTTACTCCCCTCTCACCAGGCGATTGGATCGTCTTTAATGCCGCCAACTCAGCGGTTGGTTATGCATTGATCCAACTGGCGCAACAGCGCGGATTAAAAACGCTCGCTTTTGTCCGCCGTGAAGAAGCCATGGCCGAACTCCAGGAACTTGGAGCCGACCTTGTCCTGCTCGATCACGCCGACTCCCTCGCCCAGGCTCGCGAAGCCTTTGGCGACAAACCTCCCCATCTGGCCCTCAACGCCGTCGGCGGTGACAGTGCCTTGCGTTTGATGGATTTGCTCGCCAACGAAGGCGTCCATGTGACCTACGGAGCCATGAGCCGGCGCAGCTTGAAAGTGCCCAACAAATTCCTCATTTTCAAACGTATCACCCTCACCGGATTCTGGGTCACCCGCTGGTTGCAGTCAGCCTCGACCGAAGAAGTCTCCACCATGCTCAATGAATTGGCCGAGCTGATGAAAAACCATCAACTCCACATGCCGGTCGCAGAAGTTTTCCCCATCGACGAAGTGCAAGCCGCCCTGCTCGCCGCCCAAGGCGACCGCCGCCAAGGAAAAATTCTACTGAAATTCTAATTCTTATCCGTGCCATCCGTAGAAATCCATGGTTAAATGAATTTCATCACCTAGCCCCTCCGTGCATCAAAATTCACCCAACGACACCAGCTACAGCGTCACCCAGATCACTCGCGAAATTCGCGATCTTCTCGAGGGTCAACTAACCGGCGTCTGGATCGAAGGGGAGATCAGTAACTACCGCCACCATTCTTCCGGCCACCGCTACTTCAACCTCAAGGATCAAAGCGCACAAATTTCCTGCGTATTTTTCCGCGGCCACGCCCGTGATCACCGGACAGCACTGGACAATGGTGATCAAGTACGGGCTTATGGAGACATCACGGTTTACGAAGCCCGCGGACAGTACCAACTAATGGTCAAGCTGCTGCAGCCCAAAGGCGCCGGAGAACTGCAAGCCCGTTTTGAAGCTTTGAAACAAAAGCTCAAAGACGAGGGACTGTTCGCCCAGGAGCTAAAAAAAGACATCCCCACTTTTCCCCAAACCATCGCCATCGTCACCTCCCCCACTGGAGCCGCTATTCAAGATATGCTCAACATCCTCCAGCGCCGGGCTCCATGGGTAAGAGTATTGATTCATCCTGTAGCCGTGCAAGGCAAAGGCGCCGAGCATGGTATCGCTCAAGCCATCAACGAACTCTCCCATCCTGAAAACATAGGCCTGCCACCTATCGATACCATTGTGATCACTCGTGGTGGTGGCAGCATAGAAGACTTGTGGAATTTCAACGAAGAGTGTGTCGCGCGAGCCATCACCGACTGTCCCATTCCAGTGGTTTCCGCAGTCGGTCATGAAATTGACTTCACCATCGCGGACTTTGTCGCCGATTTGCGCGCCCCCACCCCGAGTGCCGCCGCCGAACTGATCGTCCCTGATTCAAGCGAGTTGAAACGCCACTCCCAAAGCCTCTTCAAATCCATCGAGAACCGTGTGCTCTCCCAATTGGATCAAAGTCGCGCCTTACTGCGTCTGACCCGCCAAACTCTGGAAGCCCGCGAGCCCGCACGGGTCTTACTGGGCCACGCCCAACATCTGGATCACCTTAACGAACGCTTAAGCCATGCAACCCAACGCCAGCTGAAAGAATGCCAGAACCGGCTGCACCAAAGTAGCCAAGGGTTGCAAGTTCGACAATTGGGACAAAAGCTAACCAGGGAAAACGAACATCTGACCTCGCTCAAGCAGCGTCTGAATACCTCCACTGCCCACCACTTAGAAAACGCTCAGGCCTCCCTAACCCAACTGCAATCCGCCATCCGCCAACTCAGCCCGCAAAGCACTTTTGCCCGTGGTTTTTCCATGACTACGACACCTGAAGGCGAAATCATCACCCGTCCAGAGCAGAGCCAAACCGGCGATACCATCGAAACCCGGATCGCCCACGGAAAAATCACATCCACCGTCAGCGGCACGCCGAGCACCCGTTGAGTCGAGCGACCCCTGCTCCCCCCAAGTTGAAACCTAAATGACAATTAGCCCTTACGCTGAACACGAAAACCCGCTGCCAATAGACGGGTCTGCTCACCCTAACACTGGTGATCAGAATAATAAATAAATCGCAGTAGTTTGAGGAGCGTGACGAACAAGCAATTCTGGAGTCACGCTGCCAAAATGCACAGTGTCATACACTCTTTATTATGAACATGTGGATTCCGTTAATCCCTATAATGGAAAACGCACAAAAACCACTACGAATAAAACATTGAGAGACCGGGTCATATTAAATCCAATTGGAAACTCCAGGAGCTCAACTTTCGAAACCCGTAAAATTCAGCATGGCAAAACGAGATCCCAGAGGCATATCATTTTAGATGTCGTGATAGCCGGCGAAAGGAGAACACAAGCAGCTTACGATAAACTTGAGACAGACATCAATTTGGTTGGGATAACGGTAAGAGTGGAATTGGGTATCCAAAGTTTTGTCTACAAGGGGACAAAAGGCCGGCTTACTGGCACTTTTGAAGAAACACAAACTGGTTTCACCCTCAAATCAGGCTCTGTCATGAACGCGCTTAGCATACGAATGTGAAAGGCTATAGCAGAAAAGGGTTCAGCTGAAATCAGTAGAATTAGCGCTCTTATAGAAAGCTATAAGCGAAAAGGAAAAGCAATAAAATAAAAAAGCTGAGAGAAGCCTGTAATGGATAAAAGCAAATGGCTGGCAGGAGTGAAAAAAATCTAGCAGGAAAGACAGTGAACTCTGTGATGCTAAAAATCGAAGCTGGTGACCTCCCTTACCCTAGGCGAAGTAGGCTCCATATTAAATTATTAGATAAAAAGTTTCCTGATTTAAAAGTAAATTTCAATGCTACGGGAAACCCCTTGTTTGATACCGCTAACTTCGGAGGCAGGAGCATTGTAATAGGCACGGTTAAAAATAGTGATGGAAATGGTGACTTAATCAAGGGCAGTGGTGCGGTATGGGATAATCTCGAAAAAAACTGAACTTATCTCCGGCGGAAACCTCAAAATTAGTGTTAAGACAGCAGTTCTATCATGACCGGGGGAAAAATAAAAAACTCCGACAAGGTCGAACCTTGCCGGAGTTGATTAAGGGTGTTTTTACGTCTTATGGGAGCAATATTCTACCGGGATCAACCGCCAGTAAACCACCGCTAGCACCACCACCACCACTACCACTACTACGCTTCTGGAAGATATCCTGAATCCGCCCATCAGCACTTCTCACCGTGGCACCGGCCTCTTTCTGCGACAGATTTTCTGCATTTGCATGGCCTCCCACATAACCCACAACAGCTTTCCCTTCCGAAAGCCATGGGTGGAATTCCCCATAAGTACCCGGCCCTGTCATTTCATCAGCAATCAAAGGTGACCGACTGAAAGTAGTATCAGTCTGACCTGACACATAGACAAAGGAGTTTTCCTGCTGGTTAAGAATGCCATCCTCTACAGGAGGTTGCAACTTATCTGGATTTTGAGAAGGAGTCCAAAATATGGATTCCGTATCAATATAATCGGGAATTAATACATTAAACGCCTCAGTGGAGGTCGAGAAATTAGAATTACTTGAACCACCCCCAGTAGCATTAGGATCAAATGAGGGATAAGATCCATTCCAATCCGAAGCAAACGTTCGGCAGGCCAAAATGATCTGCTTAACATTACTAATATCTTTAGTGATCTTTGCACGTATTTGAATCCCTTTAAAAGCAGGCATAGCCATACTCGCCAGGAGCGCAATAATGGTGATCACCACCAATAGTTCGATCAGGGTAAAGCCCTGATTCTTTCTTTTTACTTTCATTGTTTTCTTAGTTTTAGTTTGTTTTATTAACGCAGTATTATGTTTATTATGTGGCCTTTCGGCCTATGACTGCAGGTTGAAAACGTCACCTTTCCTACTCACTCAAGCAGTTCAATGTAACGACTTCGTGTTTACTTTGTCAAAAACGACTGGGCAAGGCAAGAAAATAGCAAAAAAATACTATTTTTTTCTGAAATAAACCACCGCCAAAGGGGGCAATTCAATTAACAGTGAGTGATTTCTCCCATGACAGGCAATGGCCTCACTGGCCACCCCGCCTCCACTGCCCAGATTGCTGCCACCGTAGCGCTCAGCATCCGTATTGAGAATCTCCTCATAAAACCCGCCTTCTCCCGGCACGCCCACCCGGAAATCCGGTCGCGGCACTGGGGTGGCATTCACCACCACCAGCACTTCTGCCCCGTCACCACTGCGACGCACAAAGCTGAAACCGCTGTTCTCGCTGTCCTCGTGATCGATCCATTCAAAACCACTCGAATCATGATCTTTTTCATGCAAAGGCCGCTCATCTTTATAGAGCTGGTTCAAATCCGCCACCAGATTTCTCACCCCGGCGTGTTCGCTGTGCTCCAGCAAATGCCAGTCCAGACTCTGATTGTAGTTCCACTCTGTCGGCGGAGCGATTTCAGCTCCTTGAAATAACAATTTCTTGCCTGGGTGCGCATACATCCAGGCATAAAACAAACGCAGATTGGCAAACTGCTGCCAACGATCACCTGGCATTTTTTCCAGCAGGGATTTTTTTCCATGCACCACTTCGTCATGACTCAGCACTAGGAAAAAATTCTCATCATAAGCGTAAATCATCGAAAAAGTCGCCTCACCGTGATGGTGTTTGCGGTGCACCGGTTCACGTTCCATGTACTGCAGATAGTCGTGCATCCAGCCCATGTTCCATTTAAAACCAAAACCCAATCCGCCCTGATCCACCGGACGCGAAACTCCAGGAAAAGCAGTCGACTCTTCGGCAATCGTCATGATGCCTGGAAAGCCTTCGTAACACGCCCCGTTCAATTCTTTCAAAAACTCGATGGCTTCCAGGTTCTCGCGGCCTCCATGTTCATTCGGCAGCCACTGCCCCTCTTCACGTGAATAATCGAGATACAACATCGACGCCACCGCATCAACCCGCAGACCATCGATGTGGTATTGATCGAGCCAGAACAAAGCGTTCGAGATCAAAAAGTTACGCACCTCGTCCCGACCGAAATTAAAAATCAAAGTGCCCCAGTCCATATGCTCCCCCTGTCGAGGGTCATCGTGCTCATACAAGGCCGTGCCGTCAAAACGCGCCAAACCATGAGAGTCTTTAGGGAAATGTGCCGGCACCCAGTCGAGAATCACCCCAATGCCCCGCTGATGGCAACGATCGACAAAATACCGAAAATCATCCGGTGACCCAAAACGGCTGGTCGGAGCAAAAAAACCGCAAATCTGATAACCCCACGAACCGTCAAAAGGAAACTCCGCCACCGGCATCAACTCGATATGGGTGAACCCCAGCGCCACCACATGCTCCACCAAACGATCCGCCAACTCACGATAAGTCAAAAAACGATCCCCCTCTTCCGGCACCCGCGCCCATGAACCCAAATGCACCTCGTACACACTGACCGGTGCGCTGTAAAGATCTCCCTTGGCTCGATCCTCCATCCATTGACCATCTTCCCAATCATACGAGTTCAAATCACAAGTGATCGACGCCGTTTCCGGGCCGTGTTGAGAGAAAAAAGCAAAAGGGTCGCTCTTGTTGAATAAAGACCCGTCTGCTCCCACCAACTCAAATTTATAATGTGCTCCCAAGCCCACTCCCGGCACAAACAATTCCCAAACCCCTGCCCCGATGAGCTTGCGCATCACATGCACCCGCCCGTCCCATCCATTAAAATCCCCCACCACACTGACCCGCCTCGCATTAGGCGCCCAGACCACAAAAGCCATGCCTTCGACTCCGTCTATTTCACGCCGATGAGCGCCAAAAATATTGTAGAGCTGACGGTGTTTGCCCTCACCCAGATAATGCAAATCCTGCTCCCCCAATAAACTCCCGAAAGCATAAGGATCTCCCACCGCCTCTTCTTCATGTCCCTCCAAGGTTTTCCACTTCAATTGATACAAAAACCGCTGTTTTTCACCGGTAAGCACCAATTCGAAAAATCCTGCCGGATGCACCCGAGCCATTTCATATTCCTTCGATTCCTGTGCGGAGTCACCGCTACGCTGCACCGTCATCTGCTGCGCCCCCGGCCGCCACACCCGAATCACCAATCCATCGGCAAACTCGTGCATACCAAGCACCGCAAAGGGATCCGAATGATCCGCACAAACAAATCGCTCGATATCCTCAAGTTGAGTCGCTTTAGCTTTCACCTTTTTGTTATTGTCAGCTTTCGCTTTTTTCATATCGCTTCAATCAGAGTCGAAAAATTACAGATGAACAAAACGAAGCTCTGTCATCGGATGTTTCACCAAAGCTCAATCTACGCTCTCCCGCTACGTCTTTCTTGCTCTTATCCAAAAACCGGAATTATGTTGTCATAACCCTCACCAGCTCTCATAATGACTTCATCATGAAGAACAAAGGCCTTCAAACCACCATCCTTTTATGCTTCATCCTGATCGGTGCGCTGCCCGGCCTACTTCGCCCTCTTAGCGCCGCCGACATCTCATCTCCAAGCAAAACCACCAGCGCCAGCAAGCCCCAAGCCAAGGGCATGATCCAGGTCGACCTGCCATTGGGACACGCCGATCTCACCCAAATCAAAGCCCTGTTGCCCGATTTGCTCTCCAAACAAGCCCGTCACGTTATCCTCGCCAGTCAACGCATCGTGCGAATCACTGACTACCCCGACAACATCGAAGCCCTGCGAGGTTTTCTCAAAGCCATGGATGTCGCCCCCCGCAATGTCCGCATCGAGGTCACCCAACGATCCACCAATCAGATGAATACCACAGGTGGCCGGATCAATGGCCAAGTCCTCACTCCGCTAGGCAAGCGGGTGTTCGTCAACGGTCAAGCCCGCAACACCCCGGGAGTGATTCGCCAGGTCACCTCACCCGGAGGCAATTCACGACTCCCCGTTCGCACCAATTCCGGCCGCATCATCCTGCCCAACAACGGCAGCTTCGACGTGAACCTCATCAATCAAAAAAAATCCACTGACAGCCTCAACCGTATGTTCACCTTGGTCAAAAGTGGCGGAGAGGGCGTTCTCGAAGTGGTCAGGGAAATCCCCATGATCGACTACTTCACCCGTTATAAAGTCGGCAATGTCGGTTTTAATGTTCGTGGACCCGGCACCATCAACCAGAACTTCATCGCTGGAGGAACCTTCGAAGTGCCCGAATTCCGTTGGGAAAAAGCCGGCGCCCAACTGCTGGTCCGCCCCACCGTTCAAGGCAACCTCATCACCATCGAAGTCATCCCGCGCATCTCCGCAGTGGTTATCGCCAATCCGCAAAAACTCAACGAACGCCGCCTCAACGACTTCCTCACCGGCGAAGACCAATACGTCACCTACACTGGACTGAAAACCACCGTAACCGTGCAAAGCGGCCAGACCATCACCATCGGCAGTTTTCCCGCCGCCACTTCAGAATTCAATTCCTACTTCTGGGGTGGCACCCGCAGCAGCGCCGCCGGAGGCGGCTCGATCACTCTGAAAGCAACCGTTCAGTAACTGGAGCCGCATTGCAACTCGACACCTCGCAGTTTATCCAACCTAAAATGGAATCCCTCCTCCCCTCTACTTGCTTATCCGCCCTATAAAGCTAAGCAAACTATTTCCCACGCTTCTTTCATGTCTCCTAGCGCCCTTCGTGGATTACATTCATTTTCAAATCTCGCAACACCCGCAAATCCCCCCACTGCGCCCCGCGCATCTTCCGCCCCCCATCCTTGCGCCGTGTACCAAAGCACTCCCTCTTGCTCTCAAAAAAATCATCCACATATCTCTGGCTCCCCAGCACCGCCCCATCGGTGAAATACCTCACCCGACAGCGCAAAGCCTCCGCCACTGGCAATCGCCCGCCTGATTCCAGCACCTCCTTTATCTCCGTCCTGCTGAAACCTCCCTTACCTTTGTTGTAACCATCCACCGTCGCATCCGCTTTCACCTGCTCCCCTTTCGCATAAAGCAAACTTCGATACTCCTGCGCCACCTTCTTCCACGCCACCCGACTGCGCCCCGTCACCGCATAACACAGGCCCTGACGTGCGCCTCGCACCCCAGCCACCGCTGCCGCATACGAACACCAGCGATAACCCTCCGGCTCCTGTGCCAAGCCCGCCCGAATCGGATTCAGATCAATATAAGCCGCCACCATCCGCAACGCATCACTGCTCTCCCCACTCTCACCATCTACCCCCTGTAAAAGAACACTCTTAAACGGCCCCTCCCACAAAGTCCCCACCCGGCCGTGTTTTTTATTGTAAGCCAATGTCATTTTCAGCTTCAGCTCCTTCATAAACATCGAAAGATCAAACAACCGAGCTTTCACTGATCCCGCAATCTCCTTCACCTTTTCCGTCGCCCCATTCTCCCTAAACATCTCCACCTCATCCAACACCAACTTACTCGACCGCTCATCCTTAAACACCTCCAAACGCTTGATATAATCCTCATCCATCCACCCCTCCGTCGCCAGCTCCCTGTCCGGCACCTCCAACAATAAATGAAAATGATTCCCCATAAAACACCACGCCAGCGCCCGCAGCCCACTGAACTTCAACTGCTTGAGCATCAAAATCCGAAAAGTTTCCTTCTCATCATCCTCAAACAAAATATCCCGCCCCGTCGTCCGACTCACCACATGATAATAATTCGTCTGCCCCTCCGCCCCCAATAAAAATTCCCGTATTTTCCTCATAATGCATCCCTTTCCTAAGCTCTTCGATTTCCCCGAACAATTTCCTCCCTCCCATAATACAACACCCCCCCACCACACACAAGAACTTTTTCGCATGGGTATCCTCCCCTAAAATATCCCTTCCCCTAAAATATCCCCTAAAATACGCCCGATGATGAAGATCCAGTAGGGGATGGGATTGTTCGAAGCAGGTTTAACAACCTCTGCCTTGGCGGGTTTTTCTTCAGGAGATAGGGGGTTTCTCGGCAAAGGTTGGTTCTGGGGTTAACTTAATTATCCCAGACATAACTTCTGGTGAAAGATCAAATGGCGCATCTTACATTTCACCTCTTCCACGCTTATTTATCCTTTGAATCGCCAACTTCACTAATATGGGTATTCCCTGACTGTTATGATTATTAAAAGATTCAAGAAGTTGGATATCTGCTTGAGTTCCATGATTCCCGAGATAATCGATACTCCTAATTAATACTGACGGATTTAGATTATCTAATTCTTGAGAAAGCGCCATTTTTTTTACAGCAGACAAAATTTTGCCATTGACTAAATTTCCTTGGTCTAAAAAAAGAATAATATCTGTTTTACGACGGGAACTTGGGTTGGAAGCCATTTCGCTCAAAAGAACATCAACACCTTGATTCCCATACTCAATGAGCTCCGATCTAACTTTTTTAATCTTTACTGTATAACTCGCCACATCATCAGGTGCTGCGTCATTTCTAGAGGATTTTAGATCAATATATCTATCAAACTTAGAAAGAATCACTTCGCTGTCAGATGCAACGACTATCTGAAACCAACTTAAAAAAAATATTAAAAGCAAATTGGGGGGTTTCATTTAACCGTTACAGAATATTTAGATTTTAGTGCCTGATTTTCAATCCCCCCATTAGAAATCCGTTTGACGTCCATCCATTCGTCTCATCCCCGGTTTGCATCCAGTTTCGGCTGTAATATCTCCACAGGCAGGAGTTACTGTGTTTCTGAGGTAACAGTTCAAAAGTAGATGGAACTCTTATAAAAAACACACGCTCTTTCAAATGCGCCCTCTGGATGCAATCCCCCCCCCTATGTTGCACTACTGATCGTAGTGCAACATAGGATCTTAAATAGGATTAGCAGGAGGCATCCCCCGCTCCTCACTCCCAGCTCACTGGCAAGCTTCGCATTCTTCGCCATTCCGCATCGCTTCAATGCTGCAGGCCATTTTTTCTTCTTCGCTGTATTGCTTCTCGCCCATCACTCCACGCACATCTTTTTGCACTTTGGTGGTGGCTTTCTCGACATTGGACGCTTGCAGGGTGCGCAAGTAATACGTCGTTTTCAAACCCTGGTGCCATGCGGCACGATACATGTGAGACATGCTTTTAAGGTCTGGAGTATTCAAGAATAAATTCACCGACTGCGATTGATCGATCCATTTCTGACGGCGAGCCGCCGAGTCAATAAACCAAGAGTATTCAATGGAAAATGCCGTGGCGTATTTTTTCTTCAAATCCGCAGGGATCTCATCGATGTCAGCAAGCTCTCCATCATAATACTTCAAGCGCTCAACCATTTCCTCACCCCACAAACCCAGCTCCTTCAAATCACGCGCCAAGTATTGATTCAGTACGATAAAGTCTCCGGACAAGTTGCCTTTAACAAACAAATTTTTGAAGGTCGGCTCGATGCAAGGCGTGCTACCCATGATATTAGAGATAGTCGCCGTAGGCGCAATCGCCAACACATTGCTGTTGCGCATGCCTTGTGAGGCGATTTTTTTCCGCAAGGCATCCCAGTCCATCTTGCTGTCACGCGGCACATCGATCACCTGTCCACGTTCTTCCTCCAACAAAGCCAGCGTATCCAACGGCATCAGGCCACGTTGCCATTTTGAACCTTCAAAAGAAGAATAACTACCACGCTCGCCGGCCAAATCCGAAGATGCTTCGTAAGCGTAATAAGCAATCGCCTCCATGAACTCATCATTAAACTCAACCGCTTCTTGCGAGGAAAATGACGTATCACGCTGATACAGAGCATTTTGCACACCCATCACGCCGAGTCCTATCGGGCGGTGACGACCGTTAGCCGTGCGCGCCGCTTCGGTGGGGTAAAAATTAATCCCAATCACATTATCCAAAGCACGAACAGCGATCCTCACCGTCTCCCGCAACTTGTCATGATCAAGGTTACCCTCCTCATCAAGATGCGAATCGAGCACCACCGAACCGAGATTACAAACCGCTGTCTCTTCTTCATTGGTATTCAGAGTGATCTCAGTGCACAAGTTTGAACTGTGAATAATACCCGCGTGATCCTGAGGACTGCGCACGTTGCAAGGATCCTTGAAAGTGATCCATGGATGCCCGGTTTCAAACAGCATCTTCAGCATCTTTTTCCACAAATCCACGGCCGGTATCTCACGCCCGAATATCTCACCAGCTTTGGCTTTTTCTTCATACTCCGCATAACGCGTTTCAAAGGCTGCTCCATACAATTCATGCAAATCAGGTGTTTCGTTAGCGCGGAACAAAGTCCAGTTTTCGCGTTTTTCGAGACGCTTCATGAACAAATCGGGAATCCAGTTCGCGGTGTTCATGTCGTGCGTGCGACGACGCTCGTCACCGGTGTTTTTACGCAACTCCAAAAAGTCTTCGATGTCGTTGTGCCAGGTTTCCAAATAAGCGCAACCCGATCCACGCCGTTTACCACCTTGGTTGACTGCCACCAACTGGTCATTGTGCAACTTTAAGAACGGGATCACTCCCTGACTCTCGCCATTGGTGCCTTTGATGTATCCACCAGTGCCGCGAACAGCTGTCCAGCTTCCGCCCAAACCACCTGCCCACTTGGAAAGATAGGCATTTTCGGAAATACCACGCTGCATGATCGACTCGATGCTGTCCTCCACTTTATAGAGGTAACAAGACGACAACTGCGAATGCAAAGTGCCTGAGTTGAACAAAGTCGGTGTGGACGAACAGAAACGACGACTGCGATAGAGGTTATAAAGATCGATGATCTTGTCCTCGGCATTCTCTTCCTCGGCGATGAAAAGTCCCATCGATACCCGCATCCAGAAAAGCTGGGGAGTTTCGATCCGGCGATGTTTGTCACCGGTTTTATCAACCACCAGATAACGATCATACAACGTCTGAATACCGAGGTAATCAAAATCCATGTCCGCTGCCGGATCAATCGCTGCTGACAACTTATCAAGATTGTAATGCGTCAGGCGCTCGCTCAAACGCTCGATCTGAATGCCTCGTGCCAGATTCGCTTTGAATGCACGGCGATGAAACATCGGCAGTTTTTCGACGCCATCCTTGATGATATCCCAACCCAAAACCTCTTCGTAAATATAAGTCAGCAGAATTCGTCCGGCGAACTTAGCAAAGTCCGCATCTTTTTCGATCAGGCTCTTGGCATTCAGCACCACCGTTTTTTGCAAGTCCTCGGTGGTCATTTCCGGAAACAAAGCCCGGCGTAGCTCATGATCAATTTCCTCAGCGCTCAAACACAAGTCGAGCCCCATCCTACCAAAGTCGATGCGCTTTTTGAGATCCGCTCCGTCCCACAAAAAAGTTTCACCATCCGGTTTTTTGACCAGAATCATCGAATCCTGTGCGTCATCGTCGATTTCCTGGGATGAAATTTCCTGCTCTTCCTGCAAGCGCTGGGCAAAACGATGCGCGCGATAAAGAATGAACGCTTCGGCTACTTTATAATGCCCTAGTTTCATCAAAGTCTCCTGCACCCGGTCCTGCAAATCCTCGATATGAATGTATTCCTGATTGTTCTTCTTGATCTGAGTCGTCAGCGCGTTCGCCACTTCGGTCGCCGCTCCTGAATCCATGTGCAGTGACAAAAAAGCACTGCGCACTGCAATCTCAATCTTGTTATGATTCCATGCCACCACTTCCCCGCTGCGACGTATCACCCGTGTTTTCACTTTACCACGTTCATTACTGGAAGCTCCTCCTGTGATGCTCAATCCCCCGTTCGTGCCCGCACCATTTTCAGGTTTGCTCTTGCGCCGAATCACCAGACTTTTTGCCACGTCATGGGCGTTCTGACGGATCAACGCCCGCTCGATGATCGCCATCATTTCCTCAGCACTGGTGGTATGATCGCTAGCTTTCCCTTCCACACTTTTCACCAACTCCTTAGCCACTGACTTGGCGATGCCTGCCACCAACTGGCGATTTTCATCGCTGAAAATATTTTCCTCGTTGCGGGACAAAGCCAGATCGGTCAGCGCATTGCCCACCGTTTCTGCGATCTCAGCAATATCAAAAGCTTTGGTCTGTCCACCCACATTGACCTGCAAAAGATTGGTCGAATCATCATCCAGATCTCCGGTCACTTCACCCCATTCGAAACGAGGTTTATTTTCTTTGGGAGTCGCAGCGTAGCGCTGCAATTCAAGATCTTCTTCTACAAAATTCCGGGTAATCATGATTTGAATTAGGGTTACAGGTTGGGAGAGGGGCAATAAAAGGTTTAAATAAAAATGCTGGTATTAAAAATTCTGCTAATGCGGTTTACAATTCGTCATCGTCTACCATGCCAAGAGCCGAGGATTTCTGATATTCGGTGACCGTTTTCTCAAAAAAGTTATTCTCTTTTTTAAGATCCATGGTTTCGGACAACCAGGGAAAAGGATTTTTCAAACCAGGATTCAGAGGTTTGAGTCCAACCCCTTCCAAGCGGCGATCCGCATTAAAATCAATATACTGACAAAATTCCTCAGCATTCAGGCCAACCGAACTGACCGGCAGGCAGTCATTGATGAAATCTTTTTCCAGATTCACCGCTTCGATCATCAGATTGGTCAATTCCCGTTTAAAATCCTCCGTCCAGATCTCTTTGTTCTCACCGATCAGATCCATCAACAGGTTTCTCAACAGCTCAATGTGATTGGACTCGTCACGCAAAGTGTAGCTAAACATCTGGCCGATACCGGGGAATTTATTCTGCCGATAAAGACTCAAGATCATTCCAAACAAGCCATAAAACTGGGTGCCCTCCATGCACTGACCGAACACAAAAATATTCTTCGCCAACAAACGGATATTATCCGGATCCTTCATGTCCAGATCCCTACGCAAAACATGGGAAGTGCGGGTCACAAATTCATTTTTCCGACGAATCGTTTCGATCTGCTCGAACATCGCCTCACATTCATGCGGATTGATGCCCAGGCTGCTGATCATATACAGCAAACTGTCCGCATGGATATTTTCCTCATGCGCGTGACGCCCTAATACCAGCTTCAACTCAGGAGCGGTCACCAATTCGCGGATCACATGCAAAACATTATCGCCCACGATGCCTTCCGCCGCCGAAAAATACCCGATCCCCATACGAATGATCCAACGCTCGGCATCACTCAAGTCATCCGACTGCCACTGCTCGATATCCTTCTGCATCGGAATGTCCTCAGGCTCCCAGTGATTGGCCTTCATCGCACTGTACAAATCATACGCCCATTGATACTTCAAAGGCAGCAAATTAAAGGTCATAGTCTTGCGGCCATTGATCACCTGCTTGGCGGCAAAAGCCTCCTCCGCCTTGGTCTGATCCAATACAAAACTCCGGTCACCAATCGTAAACGTCTTTTCCATGTAAAAATGCTGATTTAAAACTTAACTTCGTGAAATTTGCTTACTGATTTTCAGACTGAATATTATTTTCAAAAATTCTACTAATTTCCAGAATCTAATACTGCCAAAAACATCTAATAATTACATTTTTTGATCCTGACTATAGAATATCGTCCTTTTTGTCAGTTTCACCCAAAACACCATATATGGGTGTCTGGCACAGTTTGTAACCCAACATGTAGTGGGTCGACAAGGAAAAAGTGTAGTTTTATTGAACTTTTTTTCTCCCAAAGCCGTAAATCCCTATAGGACGGCAATTTTTGCTAAGAGGTGCTCAAAATAAAGTGAGCTTAATACTCAATTTATCCGAAATACCTGCCTCAAACAGACCTGCAAGCAGACAAATACCCGTCCAATCAGATCACCATTGAAATTCAGGAAAAATCACCTGATTTTGGTCATTCTAGGCTCCGAATTTGGATTATTGATCCTAGCCAGCTGCCCCTTTAGCCAATGCAACAGCGCCAGAAAATTCAAAGCCTGTAAAACAACAAACCCTCCCGCTGCCTTCGATAGGAAAGAGGCGAATGCCCAGGGAAAGGTCACCTTG
This sequence comes from Verrucomicrobiota bacterium, assembly GCA_045046875.1. Lineage (GTDB taxonomy): Bacteria > Verrucomicrobiota > Verrucomicrobiia > Verrucomicrobiales > DEV007 > JAADHD01. The sequence goes on from JASFYY010000008.1 coordinate 35,150, forward strand.
AAACAACCTGACGCCGCCAGCCCATACGCCGCCAGCTGCAGTAAAAAAACAAGCCAATAAAACCAGGAGGTATTGAGCAGCAGCATATTGCTCAATAACAACACCAGCAACAGCACCGGCCCCAACAAGCGCAGGTAAACATGCGAGATCAACTGCCAGGCCAGACGGTTCACCCACGGAAACATCCAGATCGGATAACGAAACATCACCTGCCATTGACCCGCCACCAGCGGAGCCTCTTTTTTGATCTCCTCCATTTGCGACCCGCTGTCCACTGCTTCCAATTGATACGCTTTAGCCGACGGAGCAAACAGCACCCGGTGGCCACCCAGAATAATTTTCATTGGTACGATCAGTCCATCGTCCAAAACATCCTCGTCAATCGCCTCGTATGCATCACCACGCACCGCATACACCACACGCTGACAAAAAACCGTCGAAGCCAAATCGGATTCTTTTTCCAAAACTATCTTTTCCAACTCACGAAAAACATCCAACGACACAGCAGACTCAGCTGCCCCCCCGTCCGCCTGTCCCTGTTCAAGCCAGCCGGTCACCGCGCCCACTTTTTTGTCCACAAAAGGAGCCACCAAATGGGAAACCGTATCGCTCGCAAAGCGCTGGCCCACATCAGCAAAAACCACCACCTCCCCTTTGGCTATAGCCACCGCTTGATTCAAAGCCGCCGCCCTGCCATCCTTGCCTCGCTCCAATTCAACCTCCCTCACCCACTGTCCAATACCGCCGTCTTTCACATCACCATCGGCTTCAGATTTTTCCGTAGAACCACGACCAGTGATCACCAGCACCTCAACCACTTTTTCGTAATCAGATTGCAGCAGATTTTCAATCCGCTCCAGCACTCGTGGCTCGTCATGATCCACCACCAGCACCAAGGAAACCGACACCCTGTCGGGCACCTTTTTTGGTACCCGCGGCTTGCCTGACAGCAATTTATTGAAAAAAGAGAGGACCGCCAATAAAAACGGATAAAGCGCGTAGCTATATATAATCAGAATCAAGCTCAACCAAAATACCCACTGCATAGTTTATTTCCTTACTTCGCTGTATTTAATCAAGATAACTCCATACCTGTCAAGACTGTTTCCAATCCATGCGCTTCGCCCACCTCTTTACTAGTCAATTTTCCGGCCAGGCAATTGATGCCTCCTACCAATTCCGGACGTTGCTGACACGCCTGCTGCAAACCCTGCGTCGCCAGCAACTGAATGTAGGGCAAAGTCACATTGGTCAAAGCCTGGGTCGAAGTTCGCGCATAAGCTCCCGGCATATTCGCCACACAGTAGTGGATCACTCCCTCTTCTTCAAAAACCGGACTCTCATGCGTCGTCGGACGGGTGGTCTCCACACAGCCTCCTTGATCCACCGCGATATCCACCAACACCGTGCCTTGCCTCATACTGCGTAACATATCACGAGTCACCAGTTTGGGTGCCTTGGCTCCGGGAACCAACACCGCTCCAATCAGCAAATCTGTACGCGGCAGCAACTCCATCAAAGCGCCTTCACTCGAATACAAAGTCCGCGCATGGGGCATCGCCGTATCCAGCCAGGTCATGCGCTGCGAATCCAATTCCAAAATAGTCGTCTCCGCTCCAATGCCCGTCGCCACTTTGGCCGCATTCACCCCGCTGGTTCCCCCACCGATGATCGTCACCCGCCCCGGCAGCACACCCGGCACGCCCCCCAGCAAAGTCCCCCGTCCGCCTTCGTGTTTGGCGAGAAAATAGGCCCCCACCATCACACTCATGCGACCCGCCACCTCACTCATCGGCTCCAGCAAAGGCAGCCGATTACCCACTTGAACCGTTTCATAAGCAATGCCCGTCACTCCACTGGCCAGCAAAGTTTCAGTCAGTTTTTTATCCGCCGCCAAATGCAAATAAGTGAACAACATCTGCCCCTCACGCAACATTGCCACTTCCGCAGGCTGCGGCTCCTTCACTTTCACAATCAAATCCGCCCGCGCAAAAACCTCCGTCGCCGACGCCACCAACTCGGCCCCCGCAGCGACAAATTCCTCATCCAGATAATCCGATCCCAAACCCGCACCACTTTCCACCAATACCTCCACCCCGCGCCGCGCCAACTGCCTCGCTCCAAGCGGAACCATGCCCACTCGGCTTTCTTGTTTTTTGATTTCCCTGGGAATACCGACAATCATTGGATTAGGAGTTAGGAGTTAGAATTCAGAAGTTAGGAGATAAAATGTTATTTTTCCTATCTTTCGAGGATTTCCACCTCGTAGCCGTCCGGATCGGTAACAAAGGCCATTTTGTTTTTGGCTCCACTAGGAAAAGCCTCGCGCCAATCCTCCGGCCAGATTTCAATCCCGTCTTTTTCGAGCTGGTCGCAATAAACCATAATGTCCTCCACCCCGACTGCCGTATGCATCAAATCCTCCGGCACCTCCACTTTGTAATCCGGCGAATAACACAGCTCGAGAAAATGCTCATTGCCCTCCAGTTCCAAAAAAGCCAACTGGTTGCCAGCCGGAGATTTATCCGTGCGACGAGTGCATTCAAAACCCAGCTTGGCATAAAAAGCAATCGTCACCTCCAGATCACTGACCCGAACCCGCGTATGTAAAAATTTGATCATAAACCATCATTTGCCTTGCCAGGGGAAATTGCAAGATCAGAAGCACTGAAATTCCATAATCATCCTTCCCCCCTTCATAATTTCTTGTTCAACACTCAACATTCCCAACTCCCCTCACTCTCCGCCCACCTTCAGCCCACTCGGCACCCTTTCCGGCACTCTTTTATCCCAGGTCTCATCATTCAAGGCATCGAGAAAAGCCAGCACATCCTCAAAATCCTCGGCCTCCAGATGCAGATGTTTCAGCAGCGGATCAAAAGGAGGATCGGTCTCCGCACCTCCATCAATCACCTCCGCCGCCGCATCCATCAGCTTCTCATAAAAAACCATCACTTCATCCAATGTTCGTTTTCTACCATGATGCAGGTAGGGGGCGGTATAACGCAAATTGCGTAGCGTCGGCGTTCGCATCGCTTGACGATCATCCCTGCCCGTGCCTGTCACATCAATGAAGTGCAATTTGAAATCCGAAAACATCGGCCCACCATGGCAATGCACACAACCCGCCTTCTCATAAGTCTTCAACCCTCGCAACTGTTGCGCAGTCAAGGCCATTTTGTCACCACGCATGAAGCGATCGAAAGGTGCGTTATTTGCCAATAAACTACGCTCAAAAGCAGCGATCACTGCCGCCACTTTTCCAGCTGTCACTTCACCTTCTTTTCCCTCCGGTTTCTCTTCAAAAAAAACCTTGGCAAACTTCTTTCGATACTCGTCCACCCCGCTCACCCTTGCCACCATCCGCTCAACCGCCTGTGATTCCGGACAGTCATTGCCACGCATCTCCGCCTGCATGCGAATCGGATGAAACAGCTGCGCTTCCAGACCACTTTCCCGTGTATCCAAAAACATCGGCGCTTTTTTTGGATCATAATCCTGACCGCTCACCAAGCCATTAAAAGCCACATTCAACAATCCCGGAGTATTCCGCACCAAGATCCCTATGCCCTCCGTTTTCACCGGTAATCGTCTTGGCCCGATCCCCTTACCACCCACGCCAAGCGGAGTCGCCCGTCCATCCGCCCAACCATAATCCGGATGATGACAAGTCGCACAGGCCACCTTTTTTGTTGCCGATAAAATCGGATCAAAAAACAACAACCGCCCCAGTTCTACTTTTGCAGGCGTAGAAACATTATCATCCGGATCAACTGAGCGAAGCGGCAATGCCTCCAATTTCATCTCCGGCGGCGGTGGAACTTTCTGCGCCAGAACAGTCTGCGCCGTCACCAACATAATCAGCGAGAATATTGATCCTGTTTTATGAACTCCCATCGCATGACCACCTTACACCGAAATGCAGCTATTCAGAATCTAATAAATCAGCATGGATCGACAGGGTGAAAACTACATTGTGGAAACTCACCCTTTTAAAACCCTGTAGATCCGGTCCATCCATGCCAATTCTTCCTGTTTGCCGGGCCCCACAACATAAAACCCGGACCCTTATTTTAAAATACCCTTGAATGACAGCAAATCCCCATCGACACTGCCAGCCTCATGAAAAAAATCCCCCCCTTCTCAAAAATCATCCTCCCCCTGTTAGTTTTATGGTTCACCTCGATCAGCACGCTCACTCGAGCCGATGAGCGCCCTTTTTATATCGAAGGATACGCCGGTGACATCAGTGTCGTAGCAGGTGATGAAATCGGCTTCCATGTTTCATCCAGCACCCCTAAATTTGCAGTAGAAATCACCCGCCTGGGAGCCAAACCCCAAGTGGTATGGAATAAAAAAAATCTGCCAGGCCAGCTGCATCCGGTGCCAGAAGATGCCTCCGCCAATGGTTGTCACTGGCCGGAAACTTTCCGCGTGCCCATTGATCCCAAATGGAAAAGCGGATATTACAGAGTCCAATTCAGCATCTCCGACCGGGGAGGGAAATGGACACAGCGCAGCAGCCGCAGCGCCAGCTCGGAAGCTTTTTTCATCGTCCGCTCCGCCAATCCCGGCAAAAATACTAAAATCCTCCTCCAGCTCTGCACCAATACTTACAACGCATACAATAACTGGGGAGGCTTCAGCGTTTATGCCTACAGCGGACTTTCCAAAAACCAGGGGCACAAAGTTTCCTTCGAGCGACCTGTCAGAACCCAGTTTTCCCGTTGGGAACTTCCTTTTGTCATCTGGTGTGAAAACAATGGTTACGAACTGGACTACGCCGCCAACGGAGACCTCGAATCCCGGCCGGAGCTTCTCGAAAACTACAATCTGGTTCTCAGCGTCGGCCACGATGAATACTGGTCCACCCCAATGCGAGATAACCTCGAAGCTTGGATCGCCAAAGGTGGCAACGTCGCTTTTTTCAGCGGCAACTCTGTCTGCTGGCAGACCCGCACCGAAGACGGCGGCAAGTCCTTCACCTGTTATAAAAACAACTACCATGGCGACCCTGTTTTCCAGACCCGTGATTTCAAATTACTCACCACAGCGTGGAGCCACCATCTGCTCAAACGCCCGGAAAACGAGCTGACCGGTGTCGGTTTCATCTATGGAGGATACCGTGGCAGCCATGGTCAATTCATAGGCGAAAAAGCAGCCTACAAAGTGCATCGACCCGAACACTGGGTTTTCAAAGGCACCGAGCTGAAACGTGATGAGGAATTCGGCGGCAAAGACACCATCGTTGGATACGAAGCCGACGGCTGTGAGCTAACCTGGAAAGACGGCCTGCCCATTCCCACCTACAAAGACGGCACCCCGAAATCTTTTCAAATCCTGGCATCCTGCCCGGTCAAATGGCATCCCGATGACGTCGAATGGTATGAGCGCTGGGAAATCGACCACACTGGCAACGCCTGCATGGGCATTTACACCCAAGGCGGAACCGTCTTCACCGCCGCCACCACCGACTGGGCTCACGGCCTGAAAGGAAAAGACAAAAAGGTCGAACAAATCACCCGCAATGTATTGGATCGTTTGTCGAAAAAATAAGACCTGCACTTTAGATGTCCGGCCGGACACAACAAGTGCACGTTTGATTAGCTGACCTACCGTTTATTATAAAAAATTATGGCCTTCGGCGCGAGCCTTCTCGGTATCAGCTTCAATCCATCTTTTCCAATATCAGCGAATGCAGATCGATGCTGCTTTCCCCGGTTGGCTTGACCAACTCAATCATCGTTTTGGTTTCCCCCGCCTTCAACTCGATCTCGCCCAGTTCCTCAACCACAAAGGTCTGAACAAAACGCGGTTTTTTGATCCGTGTAGGACGCTGAACCGGGTTGGGAGTGTGAGCCGTCTTGATTTTCCCGGTGACAGAAACCCCGCCAGCGCTCACCTTCAACTGACTGCCCACCATGTCCTGCGCGCAGGCGTAGCGTAAGCTCACCCGATATCGCCCGTCGGTCACCACCTTGGTTTGCCACCAGATTTTCTGCCCGGATTTTTTCCAGTCCGTGATCCAGTCATGGGCAAATCCCCATTTATTATACCAACGCAAATCCTCGCTTTTAAAAGCTTCCGCAACCGTCAACTTGGTCTCCGGCCACTGCACATGCCCCACATCGATCACCGGTCGCACAATGGGCACCTTCCTCGCATCGACAAACCAATCATCATAAGCCTTGGATAAATCCCCTGTCACTTCAGGGTGCAAAGATGCCACATCCTTCTTCTGACCCGGATCTGCTTGCATATCAAAAAGTTGCCAGCTTTCGCCTTCGTTCACCGCCCGCCAACGCTGCGTGCGCACCGCGCCCGGATAGGGCATATCAATACTGGCCACCACCGGTTCCTTCACTCCTTTGAGTGCCCACCAGCGAATCGCCCTAGAATACACCTTGCGCTCAATCGGCCCATCCGCCTGCTGCCCCAACAACAGTGGGGCCAAGCTATGCCCATCCAACGGTTTGGTTTTAGCCTTTTTTAAATCCAAACCACACAGCTCGACAATCGTCGGCAACATGTCGAGATGAGCGGCCAGTTGCTCGACATTACGATTCGCCGCAATCTTTCCCGGCCAACGCACAAAACACGGCACCCGCATTCCGCCTTCGTGAACCGATCCTTTCATGCCGCGCATGCCTGCATTAAAACGACTGCCCTGCGCACCTTCCGCTCCGTTATCTGACATATAAATGACAATCGTATCGTCAGCGATTTGCAAATCATCCAGCAGCTTGAACACACGTCCCAGATTCTCGTCAATGTTCTGCACCATGCCGTAAATTCCGGCAACCTTATTATCATCTATCCCGCGCGCCTTGTATTTGTCGAAATATTTATCCGCCACCTGTATCGGCGTATGCGGAGCGTTGAAAGGCAGGTAACAAAAAAAAGGCTGCTCACGGTTTTTCTCAATAAACTTCATCGCCGCATCGGTCAACACATCGGAAATGTAACCCTTGGTCTGCACCATCTTGCCATTGTGCTCCAATTCCGGATCAAAGTAGTTATCCCAATGCCCCTGCGGCATGCCCAAAAATTCATCAAAACCCTGCCCGCGCGGATGACTGGGAAAATACTCGCCAATGTGCCACTTGCCAAACATCCCGGTCGCATAACCCGCCTGCTTGAGAACTTCCGGGATCATCACTTCCTCCGGTCGCACCGTCTCCATCCCCCGGGTGACCGAACCACAACCCGTGCGCAAATTATAACGCCCGGTCATCAAACTCGCGCGGGTCATCGAACATAAGGGTGATACCATGAAGTGCTCAAAACGCGTCGATTCTTTTGCCAACTGATCCAACACCGGAGTGTCGATCAAGTCATTACCGTGAAAACGCAGGTCGCCATAACCCTGGTCATCTGTCACGATCAACAGAACATTGGGCCGCTCTTTTGCGTTGGCCTCAGCACTGACAAAACAATGGCAAAGCAACAACCCTATTACCAATCGGGTGAAATTAAAATTCTTCATATTTTTCATCATCATAATTTTTTATTTTTCGATATAACGAATACGCGCTTCCTTCAACACAAACGCTTCTTCACCAGGAATTTCAAGCGCCCGCACCCGCAACTTCGTCAACCCTTTCTCCAAGCTCACTTTTCCAAAACCCAAAGGCGCATAAGTTCGGAACCACACCGGGCCACTTGTCGCAAGCCGGTTATGATCCAGTTCCGCAGCCGTGGCAGGCTGGGGGTCATACGCCTTCACCACCTTTCGCCTCAATTGCTGCCCAGCCGCTTCAACCTCAATCTCAGCACCCGTATAACGCTCGGGACAGCTATACATCAAAGTGATTTCGTAACTGCCCGCGCGCAGGACATCCAGATCCCACTCCACCGTCGCTTGGGTATTTTTCCAATCAATTACCACATCGTGTGCCCAACCAAATCTCCCCCGAAATTTCAGACCTCCCTGCAACTTGGCATCTTCCGCCTGCAAAGCGACCTCGTCAGTTCCCTCAAACCCCACCGGAGCCGGTGGCGCCGATGTGCCGGCAGCGGTCACCTCACGGTACCAATCCTCATAAGCTTTGCCCAATCGAGCACTCAGTTCCGGATGCTCAGAAATCACATTTTTTTCCTGCCCGGGATCATTGATCATATCATAGAGCTCATATTTTTTTCCATGATTAACCAACCTGAAACCCTGCGTACGCACTCCTCCAGGGAAGATCAAATTATCCCCAAAAACATTCTGATGAGTAAAAATCATTCGCTCCGGCCAGACATCCTGCCCATCATCACCAGCCCCCATCAGCAGCGGCACCAGACTGCGCCCATCCAGGGGCGATGTTTTGGGCATGGCCACACCCGTCAACTCAAGCAAAGTCGGAAACAGATCCATATGAGCTGCGATCGGCTTGATCTGCAAACCCGCTTTGATATGCCCCGGCCAACGAATAAACAAAGGAACCCGCACCCCACCTTCATCCACCTGCGCCTTCCTCCCCTTCATTCCTCCGTTGTAACGCCAATCCTTCGACTTCTTGGAGGTGGGCATCGACGGCCCGTTATCGCTCAAAAAAACGACGATGGTATCATTGCTCAAATTCAAATCATCCAGCTTCTTGAAAATCCGCGCCATATTGTCATCGATATTTTCCACCATGCCGTAAACCGCCGCCACTTTTTCTGAAAACCCACGCTGCTTGTATTTCTCATAATAAGCAGGCGGCAACTGAAAGGGGTGATGCGGAGCGTTGTAGGGCAAATAACAAAAAAACGGCCGATCTTTGTTTTTCTCGATAAAGGAAATCGCCTGATCGGTCAGCACATCAGTTATGTAGCCTTTCGTTTCCACCGGCTCTCCATTACGCTCGATTTTGGCATCAAAATAATTCTCCCAGGCACCACGGCAAAAACCGAAGAACTCATCAAAACCGCGTTGATTAGGATGGTAAGGGCCATGCTCCCCACTATGCCATTTACCAAAGGCCCCCGTTGTGTAACCTCCCGCTTTAAAAGCATCGCCCAAGGTCACTTCATTCAAACGCAAAGTCTCCAATCCATGCGACACCCAGGAAACTCCGGTGCGCAGATCATAACGCCCTGTCAACAAACTGGCACGGGTCGGTCCACACATCGGACTCACATAAAAATGCTCAAAGCGTGCACCCTCGGTAGCCAGACGATCCATAGTCGGCGTATCAATTTTAGCGTTACCATTAAAACGCATATCCCCCCAACCCTGGTCATCTGTCATGATCAGCAGGACATTCGGCGGCTCTTTTGCGCTGACATTGGCATTGGCAAGGCAAAAACAGCCCAGCAACAGGATCCCTAAACGAGTAAAATAGAAAACTTTTAAATCTTTCATCATGGTGTTTTTTTATTTTGAACCGGTTCTCTCAAAACCCAGTTTCCATAATCGGTTCCCAGCCACACGCTGCTGTCGTGGGGACTAACGCTGATCGCCCAGACGGTAAGCCCAGGCCCCAGATTAGCGCTGATATTCTTCCAACTGTGCCCGGAATCAGTGGAACGAAAAATACCCCGCGCGATACCGCGCCAGCTATGATTTTGCCCCGCATAGATCACCTCGGGGCGACGAGGATCAACCGCCACCGTCGAGAAACTGGTCTGGCCAAAAAAGTCTCGCTCAAGACCGTTTTTCTCATCACGCTTCAGCCAGTTCTTGCCATCGTATATCCAAACCCCCGAGGAAGTGGCCGCGTAGACTCGCGCGGGATTTTTCGGATCAATAGCGATCGCCTTGATCGTATGAGCTAGTTCCGGTCCCAGAGGCTTCCAGCTTTTGCCTCGATCCATAGACCGCTCAACTTGGGAGCGGCGATTACCCGGTTGGGTCAAAGCATAAATCATATCCCCATCTGCGGAGAACATCTGACGCAGTGGTTTATCAATCCTCTGCCAGGTTTTTCCTGCATCGTCGCTACGCAAACCCGCGGTTTTTGTTCCCACATAAACCACCTTGGCGTCCTGCGGATGCCAGGCGAAAAAAAGGTAGTCATCCTCCTTGTCCGAAAGCACTTCCCAGGTATGCCCATCATCATAAGTCAGGCACAAGCGCTGCCGCACCCATCCGCCTACGGCCGATACCATGGTTTGACTTCCAGTCGTCGGATCATAGGCTCCGCCCGGCATACTCATCGAACCGAGGTCTTTCTGTCTCGGAGCAGGGACATAGTCCCAAGTGTCACCGCCATCTTTGGTCAGTGACGAACCGTGATCGGTGTGGAAAAAAACCATCTTCTTAGAGTCATCAGGTCGAAAGGCAATTGCACTCTGACTGCTGAGCCGGGAACCGCTCACTCCGCTACCAAAGAGTTGCCAGGTCTTGCCTCCGTCATTGGTGATACGTGGCGGGTAGAGATGAAAAGCCGTCATGGCTTTAGTCGGATGCGGCACCAGACCTTCCGCGAAATAAACCGACGAACCGTAAAAACCGGCCTCCCGCGATTCGACTTTGTGCCAGTCCAATCCCCCATTATGACTGTAACAGGGCAAAGGCCCGCCCGCCTCAGTGGCTTCGGCGTAAAGCACCTGCGGATTAACCGGACTCATCGCCAATCGCGACCATTTGCTTTGCAACCAGATCCCCCGGTTGCGCTGCTGCCAACTCTTACCCGCATCGCCACTGCGCCAGATACCCGCCTTGCCAAGAGCCAGATATATGATCTCCGGTTTTCCCTGCTGAACAACCATGCCCTTGACCGGAAGTGCAGGGGTTTCGATCCGAACCCATGTAGCAGCATCGTCCCGACTCAGCCACAAACCCTGATCAGCGGCGAGCCACAACCAACCTTTCTCCGGGTCACGATTAATCGCGTTACCGATGATACCTTTCGGCCCGACAGGCTTCCATGATTGACCGCCGTCGCCACTTCGCAGCAGTCCCTGGTCGTGGGTCAGGGCAAAAATAATCCGGCTACCCGCAGTCGTCGCACCCGCAGAGTCGAAGGCAAAATATTCATTCTGTGCCTGTCCACGCAGAAAAGCGGCATGATGCAGCAGCCTCCAGGTTTTTCCCAGATCGTCACTGCGATAGATGCCATCAGCCTGTTTGTCATAATAACGTTCGTCAGGCGGGAATGAGCGCTCGGTACCAGCGCTTGATCGCAACCCAGCTGCCCAGAGCACCTTTTTGTTACTCGGATCAAATGCTACCGACTGCACTCCGTTCGAATGAATCCCCGCACGCCGACGCTGCCAGTTTTTCCCGCCATCCTCACTCACATAAGTCGCAGCAGTATCAATGCCCAGCGCCAGGAAATTCGGGTCTTGTTTGCAGATCGCCAGGGAAAAGGCCATTTGACCCATCTCGCCTCCCCTCATGCCACGGGCTTTTTGTCCGGCAGTGCGCAGTGGCACCGGTTCCCACACCACAGGCTCGGCTCCACGAGCGACTGACAAGGTGACTGCCAGCCCACAGAAGCACAGCAATATCCCTACTTTAAAATTTGATCGCACTTGGATATTATTTCTTATAATGTTAAGATTATTTAATGACTTGTAAAACATTTTCGCCCTATCACTTGATATCAAATTGCAACGGATAGTCGGAAATCAATGTTGTAACCAACCGGGTGCCGGACTGACCGCCACCAACACGAATGACAAGGCGATTTTTACCTGCTTCCAGGTTCAATGAAGCTTGCTGCAGCCCTTTGAATATACCGGCTTCAAGTGGATTTAATTTCACCTGACGGCCATTATGCCACAGAGCCAGCGGAGCGATACTGGTAAAAATAACCTTCGCTTTTTGTACCCGATCAGAAACCAGCGGGGTGAACACAAAAACCTCTCGTTCCAGTTCCGAGCCAAGACTCGCTGAAAGATCGAGCAAATTTTCACGATTGGCAGATAACAAACGCCAACTGACCTCCGTCGCTTCAGCTCCCTTCACTTTTGCACCGAGATCAATTTCACCCCCTCCCTCGTAAGCTCCCTTTGCGAGTGGCCCAAGCACATAATATTGACCGACTTCAGAAACAGGTTGGCGCAAAGTGGTGAGGTATTCCAAAAGGTCCGCCAAATCCTGCTCGCTCAGAGCCGCGACCAAACCTTCGGGCATAAGAGACATGGTTTGAGCCTGCTTCTTCTCGATCTCAGACGCCGCGATTTCAATGCGCTGGCCTTGTGCCGTTTTCAACACCACTTGGCGCTTGTTTTCGCTGACAATCAACCCGCTCAAGATGCGCCCGTCACTCAGGCTCAAAACATCCGAAACATAAGCATAACTGATCGTGCCACTTGGATTGATGATATGATAAAGCAATTCCCGTTTGCCGTATTTGGTGCCGATGGTGGATAAGTCAGGCCCCACCCAGTTTCCCACTCCCTGAACCCGATGACAAATTCCACAAGCCGTCGCTCGATTGAACACCTCCTGCCCTCGTTTGGCATCAGCAGGCGCGGTTAATGCCGCGCTGAGAGCTTCCATACTCATGGCTCCTCCCGTTTCGGGCATGGGCATCTCCTTTTCCGCCTTGCGGCGAATGCCCTTATCCGGGTGACTGTGCAACAAGGCAAGCACTTCTTTGTAAAGATCTTCAGGCAAACGTTCACTGCGCTGCATGCCAAGAAGAATCTGCGCCCCGGCAGGTGACGCGGATAAAGTCTGAACCGCCCGACGGCGAAAATCCAGCGGATACGTTTGGTCGCCGGTTATGCTGTCGAGTGAAGGTTTTTGTTTATCCCTCGAAAAACGACTCAAAGCGCTCAGTGCGGCAAAATCAAGTGCTCCGGCACGAGTCTTGCCTTTACACTGATTAACTAATGTCTCAAGCACAGGTCGCAGCGGTTCAAATTGCAGGCGCCCAAGAGCTTCGATAGCAGCCACCCGCACCGATTCCTGTTCATTATCTGCAGTGACTAAAAGAAGCAATTGATCATTGAATCCCGATATTCCACTGCGGGCAATGGCATCGATGGCGCTCACCCGCAGATCCTTAACGGACAAAGCGGTTTCAAACATTTTACCTGTCTCTTCAGAGTCACGCGCCGCCGCCCATGATGCATTCAATTTTGTGCCTAGCATATTAAGAATATCACACCGGCGTTGACTGTTGGGGTTTTCAAAAAAACGTGCAACTAAAAGCTCACCCGCCTCGGGGCTGTCGATCTGATCAAGCGCGAGATCGACACCCCTTAACAATGAGGCTGATTCACCTTCCTCCAGCATTTCACGTAAAGAGCCCAGAGCTTCAACTCGTCCCAACGCCCAAGCCAGACCGATCAATTTAGAGCCCGCTGTGGCAGGCGGAGAGGGATCGTCCACCCTCGGAAAAGCATCATTGGTCGTGACCGGATAATAGGGAGGAAGCGCCGTCGACTGGTAAGCAGCTTGTTTTTTGCTTTTTTGACCAAGCACCGATTTCCGCCAACGATCACCCAATCTGTCAAATAAGTCAGTGAGCAGGTGCTTTTGACGATCAATAAAAGCCGCGCGAAGAGCCTCAAGGTAATAACGATCTTGCCCATCCCATGCCTCGGCGAGATCCAACAGCGCCGCTGCCGATTTCTCACTCTCCACATGACGCAGGGCGAGGATCAACTCCCGCCGCACTCCCGCGTCAGGATCTTTTACCAAAGGCAAAATCTGATCCAATACGGCAATCGCAGGCGGTTCTGCGTTGAGAGCACTCTCGGGACCGACCAGCAAAACACGATTCAGATCTCGCGCCAAAATACTCAATGCCAATTCCCGGATGCGGGCATCATCATCCTTCAAGGCGCTTAGCAAATCAGCTTTGCTGCTTTGGGGTAATGCGGCTAATACAAACAAAGCGCGAGCCCGTTCGCGGGGACGACCAGAGACAAACAAATCCATCACCTGCTCATGGGCTGCCGCCCCGTGCTCAAGCAATCCTTTGCGAGCCACCACCCGGGTGGCCACATTCGGAGATTTGAGCGCCTCGATCAAACCGCTCAGCGTTTTAAAATCGTTTCCCTTTACCTCCTTCTTATTCTCCTTTTCCCGAGCCGGATAAGTGATGCGATAAATACGCCCGGTATCCCGATCAGAAAAACGATTGCCACCCGAAGCGGCGTCATACCAATCGCAAATGAATACCGAACCGTCGGGTGCAACCGCAACATCAGCAGGACGGAACCAACTGTCTTCACCCTGCAAGAGCACACGATAATCTCCACGAAACGCAGCCCCCTTACGCTGCAGAGGCATGAAATTCACTTGATGCGTGCCTGCGTCCAACTGCAGCACCGCCCCCCGATATTCGTCAGGAAACAAATCCCCCTCGTAAACCAACAAACCCGCAGGAGCCCCGTTTCCTGTGCCAACAATTTTTGGAATGATACCCGGCATCTCTTCCGCCGAATGACGATTCGAACCCGGGGTGCGGTAACCATAATTACCGCCGTCCATCAACCAGATCATCCGGCAACCCCTTTGCCCGTCGTCATCGTTGTCGGAAGTGAAAACCTTGCCAAACGAATCCGCAAAAGTACCGTAATTATTTCGCTGGCGAAAACCCAATACCTCCAGTCCCGTGCCATCGAGGTTTACTCGCAAGGTCGATCCACGCTGAGTTCCCTGCAAACGCCTTCCCGATTTATCAGTGACATCAAAACTGGCATCACCCTCCTTGAGATGATCACTACCATAACGCGCATCCCCTACCGTGAAATATAGCTTGCCATCAGGGCCAAGCATCATCCCGTGAATCCCATGATCACTGTCCGTTCCTTTGAATCCACTCAATAGCGGATAACGTCGATCCACCTGATCGTCACCATCACTGTCCTCCAAAACCAGCAGATCCGAACCATTGCCAAGATAGACCCGCGCTCCCGCGTACTTGCCATCTTTCCATATTTCCTCTACTGCCAGACCTAGCGGCGGCGGAAAAATATTGTCCGCAAAAACAATCACCTCATCCGCCTTACCATCACCATTGCTATCGCGCAGGATTTTTATTTTATCCGCGTCTTTAGCCCGTTCGAGCCCCTCCTGCGGTTTGGCAAAAAGCCGATAATTCAAACCCTCGGCAATCCAAACCCTGCCCCGCGAATCGATATCCATACTGGTCGGATTGGCCAGCATAGGTTCACTTGCCCACAGTGATACCGCAAAACCCTGCGCAGGTTTCAGCGTGGCCAGCGACTTTTCAGCAGACAACTGCGCCTTGCCCCAGGGAGATGGCAACAACAGCGCAAATAGAACTGCCACAAAAAATGAATGTTTAGTCCTGATATCAAAAATCAATGTATTCATAAAAAGTCCTATTAAATGCGTATTGATAACCGTGATCAGCGCCAAATCTGCAATGGGTAATTTCCACCACCCACAAGGTAAGTATAGAGCTCAATGTCATCATTTTATTGAAATTCAGACATAAAGAGCCACAGTATCCAGACGTGGTAAAAAATCAGCACAGCTCCCAGCAAGAGGCTCTGGCTTATCAGACCTCTTTCCTAGAGAACCTGCAAGGTCAGCCTTTTCGAGAGCTTTTTGAGCACTTGCCCGGAGTGTATTTTTTCATCAAAGATGCGCAGTCCCGAATGGTATGCGCCAGCCGCCCGATCCTTGATCGCTTTGGATTAGAAAAAGAAACCGACATCGTCGGCACCAGCGACTACGACTATTTCCCCGAACACATCGCCGCCGCTTTTGTGCGTGACGATCAATGGGTTTTAAAAAGTGGCCAGGCACTGCTCAATCGCGTCGAAGTTTGGTATAACGCTCAACGTCTGCTCGACTGGTACCTCACCAACAAACTTCCCTTGCGTGACCACCAGGGCAAAGTGGTCGGCATCATGGGAACCGTGCAGAGCTACGAAGACAAAAAGCGCATGGTCTTGCCGGTGTCTCAAATAGAACAAGCCGTCGCTTATATTCAGAGCAACCTGGGTAGCCAGATCAAAGTTGATGATATCGCCCGACAACTGGGGTTTTCATCCCGTCAATTACACCGGCGCTTCCAAGAAGTTTTTGGCATGAACGTGCGCGACTTCATCATGCGCAGCCGAATCAATGAAGCCACCGAAAAACTCAGCTCAAGCGCCCAGACTCTAAGCGATATCGCCATCGACTGCGGTTTCTGCGACCAGAGTGCTTTCACCGCCCAATTCAAAAAAATCACCGGAATGACCCCACTTAAATTTCGCCAACGCTACCAATAATCGCAGTATGAAAAACGATAACTGAGGTTTTCAGTGATACTGACTCAACCCCATGTTTATATTTTCGATATGCTGTCCCTTTGCTCCCCCCTCACGCAATGATCCCCTTCACCACCTCTCCCGCCACATCGGTCAGGCGAAAATCCCTTCCAGCATAACGATAAGTCAGGCGTTCATGATCCAGCCCCATCAGGTGCAACACGGTTGCGTGCAGATCGTGAATATGCACGCGGTCATACACGGCCTTGAATCCAAAATCATCGGTGGATCCGTGCACATGCCCGCCCTTCACTCCGCCGCCGGCCAGCCACATGCTGAAGCCATGATTGTTATGATCGCGCCCCTTGCCCAATCCCTTGTTAGTTCCCGGCGCTGGCAATTCGATCGTCGGGGTGCGGCCAAATTCCCCGCCCCACATCACCAGCGTTTCATCCAACAGACCACGCTCTTTCAAATCCTTCAACAAAGCCGCCATCGGCTGATCCCACATGTCCGCCTTTTTCTGATGCAACATGATATCATCATGATCATCCCAGGGAATACCTTTGCCTGTCCAAGCCTGCACAAAACGCACCCCGCGCTCGATCAAACGACGCGCGATCAACAATTGCCGTCCATGCGGAGTATCGCCATACATCTGACGAATCGATTCCGGTTCGGTGGAAACATCAAACACATCCGCTGCTTCCATCTGCATGCGGTAAGCCAGATCAAAAGACTGGATCCGCGCTTCCAGCGGCCCGTCGTCCACCACCTTTTCCGCCTGCTCTTCATGCAAGGCCTTCAACAAATCCAACTGCTTGCGCTGCTGCGAAAAACTGATGCTATTGTTTTTGATGTTGTCGATCAACTGCTCGATCTTGGTGTATTCGGTATTGATAAAAGTGCCCTGATAAGCCGCCGGCAAAAAAGCCGACTGCCAATTACGCGGGCCAAAACGACTGGGATAACCACCGGGGCAAAGTGAAACAAAACCCGGCAGATTCTCATTCTCCGTGCCCAAACCATAATTGATCCACGACCCCATGCTCGGTCGTGACTGAATCGGGTCGCCGCAGTTCATCTCCATGAACGAAGGGGGATGGTTCGGCACCGAACAGTGCATCGAACGTATGATGCACATATCATCCACATGCTCAGCCGTGCGCTTGAAAAGATCGCTCACCTCGATTCCACTTTGGCCATATTTTCGGAATTTCCAGCGCGACTTATAACCCATACCCGTCTTGCGCTCGGTTTTGTAGTGCAGCGGCAAGATCTTGCCATCAAAACGATCCAATTCCGGCTTGGGATCAAAGGTATCCACCTGGGATGGCGCTCCGTTCATGAACAAATGAATCACATGTTTGGCAGTCGCTGGAAAATGAGGCTTTTTCGGCGCCAGCGGAGATCTCGAAATGGCCGCTTCAACCGATTCACTCAACAACCCTTCTTCCGCCATCAAAGCTCCCAGAGCCAATGCACCAAAACCCGTGCCTGAACGATTCAAGAACTCTCGCCGAGAAGGGAAATTTTCAATATTTGATTGTGGTTCTTCTGGACTCATAACTCTTATTGGATAAATACAAACTCGTTCGACATCAGCAGCACATGCGCATAACTCTGCCATGGCCCAAACTCACCGGGCTGAATTTTGCCAGCGATGGATTTTACCGGTTTTGGAAAAGCGCGTTTTGCCGACCAAAGAATCTTGCGCTCCCCCTCCTTGACCACCACCGGGATCCACTGGAAAGCATCGTAATAACCATCGCCCATCGCATCGACGATAAAATCCAACACATCCCCCTTTTTCACCTCAATCGATTGCAGGGAAGTCTCAACCTTTGTGTTATGCGCCACCCATTGTTTGATTTTACCCTTCGCCCCGTAAAGCGTGGCGCGGATGCCATTGCCCTGTTCAACTCCATGACTCAAGTTACCAATAATGTTCACCCTACCGGTCACCGGACTGGTCCAACGACGGACGAGCGCGTGCCTGCCCCCGCCCGCATGCCCTCCGGCAGGAGTCAAACGCGTCCAGCCCAAGCCATTCTTTTTGTCCGGATAGTCAACATCTCCCTGCATCTTGCTTGACGTGTGATAGGGAAAGCTTTTCATCGCCTTATGATCATAGGCCTGCTTAACGCTGTCATAAACCACGTAACCATAAGACCACGGTGACGGTCCCTTCATTTTGGCCTTTTCACTTTTTGACTTGTCAGCGTCCGGCTGATTATAGTTATTGATAAATTCCGCAGCGGCACGCAGTTCTCCCTCGCTAGGATCACGGTTAAAAGCCAACTGATAGATGCGCCGAACTCGTGCCTGCTGATCTTTGATCGCTGCAACATCCTTGCGCTCAACCAAAGCCGCCGCAAGTTCCATCACAAAAGGGTTATTCATCATGTAGAGCCCCTGGGTCGGCACCGTGGTGCTATTACGCTTCTCATTCGTCTCATCGGGATTGGCAAAATCGAAGGTCAACAAAAGGGACGGCAATTTGTCCCGTGACACCGCCCCATAAACCGCCCGCCGATAAGGATTAAACCCCCAGGTCACACTGGCACCTCCCTGATTAATGGTAGGATCTTTTATCAGCGTCACCGCCGGGCCACCCACTTTCGAATCCAGTTTACCCGACACCGCCAACATGCTGTCGTGAATCGCTTCGAATTCCAAACGCCTACGATTAAAACGCCAGAGCAAATTATTATCCGGATCGACCGCAAATTTCTTCGGATCTCCGTGACTCGACTGCTGGTAAGTTGCCGAATTCATGATCAAACGATGCATGTGTTTGATCGACCAGCCTTTAGCCATGAACTCCCGCGCCAACCAGTTGAGCAAATCAACCTGCAGCGGCTCTTCGCAACGCAAACCAAAGTCACTCGGCGTATTGACCAGTCCCTGGCCAAAATGATAATTCCAGATCCGGTTCACCATCACCCGGGCGGTAAGAGGGTTGTCCTCAGACGCAATAGCCTGAGCGAGTTCGAGGCGCCCTGCCCCTTTGCTGAAAGGTTTACGTGCATCCCCTTCGATGATTTTGAGAAACTGACGAGGCACGGCATCGCCTGGTCGTTTGTCGTTGCCACGAATAAAAATATGCGGATCGTAAAGTTCTTTTTTGTCGCGTACTACCATCGCCCGCCGTGGCGATCCCGGATGCATCGCCAAACGCAAAGTATAGTTTGCGTTCAGTTTGAGTAACTCAAGGTAAACTTTCCGCTCCAACTGCTTAAAATCCCCTGCCGGCAAAACCCCGGGAGCATCACTGCTATACAATAACTGACGTAATTGCTCACGCGAGGTATCAGCCAGCAATTTTGATTTTGCATCTTTTTTGAGAGCCTCCTGCCACTGCTTGTCGATAGATGAAAAAACCTGCTGATAAATATTCGCCACCTCTTTAAGTGAAGCCGGCGACTTACCTTTAAACGCCCCGACCACCAGCGGATTCAATTGCACTCCCGGCAAATTATTTCCAGCAATCGCCAATACCAGTTTTTTTGCTTCTTGCGCAAAACCCGATTCTTCCAAAGCCACAAAAGCCTGCCACGCCCCAAAAACCGGATCATTGGGATGTTCCGCCAAATAATCCCTATAGCGAAGCGCAATATAAGGGCTCAACTTGCGCCTGCCAGCCAATACCCGTAGCGCGTTATCTTTTTCTCCACGACCATCGGCAAGCACCATCAGGAAATCCCCGACTTGTTCACGGTACTGTTTCAATAACCTGACATGATTTTTGTCCTTATAGTCCTTGAGCTTTTTATCCTCTTCAGCTTTGAATTTTATAAATTCTTTATCCTGGTAGGAACCCGGTATAGGACGCCCGATCACTGGTAACTCTTTGGGTTCCTCACAAGAGGCAAAAACTCCCAGCAGAGAATAAAAATCAGCGGTTGGAATGGGATCATACTTGTGGTCGTGGCAACGCGCGCAGGCAATCGTCAAACCCAGCATTCCCCTACCCAGAGTATCCACCCGATCCGCCCATTGCTCCACCTCCCCGCCGCCATTGGAGCGACGGTTCACCGTGATGAATCCCAGTGCCGCCAGCGAGGGATCGTTCGCTTTCCTGCCCAACTGATCCGCTGCAAGTTGCTCGATCAAAAACTGGTCAAAGGGTTTGTCACGATTGAAAGAACGAATCACATAATCACGGTATGTGTAAGCATAAGGGTATTCCCGGGTCTCGCCAAAAATCGCCCCTTTCGAGTCCCCGTATCGCGCCACGTCCAGCCAGTGCCTGCCCCAACGTTCACCATAACGGCGATCTCTCAATAAGTTCTCAACCACCTTGGCAAAGGCCTCGTTGGACTTGTCCGCTAGAAAAACCTTCACTTCATCCGGGCTGGGAGGAAGACCAATCAAATCAAAATAAGCTCGACGCAGCAAAGTGATTTTGTCCGATTTCGGAGAGGGTTCGAGTCCACCCTCGATCATATTTTTAATGACAAAACGATCGATGATATTTTTTCCCCAGGCTGTTTTTTCAGCTTTGGGAACAACCGTATGTCCTACTGCTTGAAAAGCCCAATGGTCTCCCGCCTCCATCCAAATCCCGGCACGAGGATCCTTTTGTTCTTTTTTGCTATTGGCAATATCTGCCTCCGACTGCGGCCAAGGCGCGCCCATTTCGATCCACTTGGTCAACAGATCCACCTGCTCCTGAGTCAGTTTCTTTTTAGGCGGCATCTCCAGCGTTTCCTCGGCATACTCCCCCGCCTGCCAGCGAATCGCTTTCACCAGTAAACTGCCCTTCACGTTACCGGGAATAATAGCAGCGCCCAGATCCCCACCTTTCAAAATACGATGAATCGAATCGAGGCGTAATCCACCCTTCTGTTTTTTCTCGCCATGACATTTAAAACAATTCTCTGACAGCAAGGGCCTGATCTTGGTTTCGAAAAACAACTCATTACCAACCGTTTTCAGCTTACCTGCGTTTTGCCCGTGACTCTCTCCCGCAAAAGATATAATCGCTACAAGTGCAAACACAGCTTTGATGCTCCGGATGGCTGGCCCGCCATTATTTTCAACCTTGTATTTCATAACTTATTTATCAAGCCGCTCCCTTCTCATTGATAACACCGCGTTGATTCGAAACCGATTGAGTGAGCTTCTCAATGATCGCTGCCGCTGCTCCGATTTGCTGACACTCATGCGGATCCCGCGCGGGCTGGTATATCTCACACTGCGCAGAACTAAGCTTTAGTGAACGTTCATCGGTCCAAACCACCACCCGTTCAAATAGCCCGTCTTGAGCGGCGAGAAATTTCCCGTATATAAAAATCGCCTGCGGATTAAAAATATTCACCGCCGCCGCCAAGCCAATAGCGAGATAGCGTCCCGCATGTTCAAAGATATCATCAAATTCTCTGTCACCAGATCGAACCCGTTCGATCAGCTCGGAAAGCGTCACCGAGTTGCCCATCCGTTTCGAAACCGCGTTCAGGACAGCTCGATCGGACGCAATCGTTTCGAGACAGCCACGGTTGCCACAGCCGCAAAGTTCCCCTTCCGCATCCACCGTGATATGTCCTAACTCTCCCGCCAGCCCGCCTCGCCCATCCACCAGTCGACCGCCATTGCAAGCCGCGATGCCCAAGCCTCCGGCATAATTCACCACCACAAAATCCTCCATGCCACGAGCCCCGCCGTGTCGTGACTCAAAAAGATAATGCGCCGCCATCGCCGGAACCAACACCGCAGGAAAACCTAGATTTTTTTCCAGATCCAAGCCCACCTGTTTTCCCTCCAACCAAAGTAAATTCGGACTCAATAATACGGTTTCATTTTCCGCGTCCAGCAAACCCGGCAGGCAGATGCCCAAACCCAGCACCCGGGCGGAATTATTCGAAATCCGATCCTTTAAAATCCCAGTCACTTTTTTCAGCAAACCCGCATAGGTGTTCGGCGTAGAAAAAACTTCTATTTCGCCTTGTTGTAAAACCCCATCCAAACCCGATGGGATCAGACTGCACCGATGCGCGCCGATCACCAGACTGAACACCCGTGACTCGCGATTCGCCAAGGCGACCGTTTTGCCCGGCCTGCCAAGATCCGGCTGTTTCAACTCCCCCTCCTCCACCATCGAGGCTTCAAACAACTCTCCAACAATTTTGCTGACAGTCGGGTGACTCAGTCCCGTCCTCCTGACAATTTCCGCCCGCGTCAGGGCTCCTTCACCTCTCAATACACTAATCACCTTCTCTTCATTCAAGCGACGCAACAAGCTTGGTTCCGCTTTGGCGGGCGAATCCGATGAGCTTGAGACTTGTGACGAAGGCGATGCCATACCCTACTTATTAAATGTCATTTAATAAGTAGCAAATGCTTTTTTTATTAATTTGCAAGAGCCTCCCCCTCCTTGGAGGCGTAAAACGATGTTCCTGCATCGTTTCTTACGGAAAACCGCCTATTCAACGGGCAGCCCCGGATATCAGATCCGAAACCGGATTGAGCAACAGCTCTCCAGACACATTAAAGGGAAGCGATGTCAGGATCACGCAGGACCAAGCCTTTTTTGGATCCGCCCAGGCCAGAGTTCCGGTCGCTCCCCGATGACCAAAAGTTCGCTTGGAACACGACTTGCCAAAACTACCGGGCGACAGATCAAAACCAAGGCCACGTGGCGTGAATCCAGGCGGATTTTGATTTCGAACCATCCTCAGGGCGGTTTCTCTTTTTAGAACCTTACCATCAGGATGGAGAAAACTACGCAGAAATATCGTTACATCCAAAGCCGTGCAATGCGCCCCTCCCCAAGGAGCTGCAAAGTCTCTCCAGTAAGGACTGTTCCAGTCCCAGTCCTTAGTATTGGCCGCCCCAGCTCCCGATTCTTTGGCAGCATTCTCAATCTGCCCACGAACCACATCAGCCATTTCAAATTCACCCATCCCCAGTGCACTGTGTTTCATGCCTAGAGGAATAAATAATTCCTGCTTAAGGAAATCCCGGAAAGGTGTTTTTGTGATCCGCTCAGCAATTTCCGATGCCAATAAAATTCCCATACTTTGATAAGAATATTTTGTTCCCGGCTTAAAAAGCAGCGGCGTGCGCACTGCACCTTTCACAAATTCTTTCAGCGGAGCATGAGCTGCTCTCAGCGTAGCATTTTCTTCAAGTTGATCCGGAAGACCTGATGTGTGAGTGAGCAATTGTTTGATAGTAATATCCTTGCGGTCCCCTTGCGAAAATTCCGGTATGAATTTGCGGACAGGATCAGACAATTTCAACTCCCCTCTATCGGCAAGAATCATGATCCCTGCCGCTGACATTGGCTTGGTGATCGACGCGATAAGAAATATCGCCCCTGTTGCATCCAGTACAGCCGCTTTACCCAGAGATGCACCATAAGTCTCTGATTCACTTCGAATCAATATCTCAGCTGATTCCAGCTTGCCTGAATCTATCTGATCCTGGATGAGTTGAACGGCAGCATCAAAAGCATCATCCATAAGCGCAGCGGCGTTTGCGATTCGCATGCCGGAGAAAACCCCAGCTGCTGTTGTGCTCATGAATCGCCGCCGCTTCATTTCCCTGTCTAAAAAATTATTATCCCAACTCAGCAAAAACCTTCTCTAGCAATTTCTGTGTCGCTTTGATACCGTCCGGCTCGGACAATTCCTTGCCTTCATATTCAATGCCCACATAACCACGATACCCCGAGTCTTTCACGATCTTCATCGCCTTGTGAAAATCTGTATGCATTTCCTCACCCTCAGCGTCAAAATCATGACTCTTGGCGCTGACCCCTTTAGCGTAAGGCATCAAATCTTTAATCCCCTGATAACGATCATACTCAAGCCCCAGTTCACTTTCCGTATAAGCCCCGTCCTTCTCATAAGGCTTTTTAGCTGCCTGGTATTTCTTGTCATCACCACGATTTTTCACGATATAAAAATTACCAAAATCGGGCAGTGTGCCGCAGTTGTTTCTGCCGGTTTTTTCCATCACCGAAGCCAACCACGCACCATCCGAAGACAAACCTCCGTGATTCTCAACAATCACCCCGATTTCATGCTGTTTGGCAAAATCACACAAACGACTCAAACCGTCCGCGCAGAGACTGGCCTGTTCTTCTGGACTAAGCTTCGCATCCGAGGACGCATTCACCCGGATCGAATGACAACCTAACAGTTTGGCCGTCTCCACCCAGGCATAATGCCCTTCAACCGTATTTTTTCGTTTCTCCACATTCGAATCCCCTATCTTGCCCACCCCGTCACACATGATCAGCACATTATCCATGCCTAGGTCCTCGGTGCGTTGTTTCAGCTCCAACAGATACTCACGTTTGTTCGGCTGAAGACCAAATTTATCAGTCTTTCTAGCAAAAAACTGATTCACATGCTCCAAGGCTGTGATCCCAAAATTATCCTTAGTAAATTTTGGAAAGTCTAAATGCTCCATCTCACCCGCTTTCAAAGCCTTGTGCAAAGACCACTCAGCCAACGAAATTTTGAACTGCGGCCCTTTTTCCTCGGGTTTAACTGGAGCCGAAGGTTTGCACGCGGTGGACAAACCAAAAGCGGCTGCTCCAAGGGACTGACTTCCTACTCTGAGAAATTGACGACGGGAAAATGATGTTACTTTCATAAAATTAATTGATGAAACTGAGTCTACAGAGCCCCGTTGAAAATTCAAGCGCCGCATTCACGTCACTGCCGTCTGCGATCCAGCTGGCAAAACCAGCAAACCCGGCTCACCTCTAATCCCGCTTACGAATCTCTGAAAAATACAAACCCCGGGGTTTTCGTTTCCACCAGTGCCCCGATTCACGGCGTTCTTGCATCGTCGTGAACTCATACAGATACAACTTAGCCCGCACATACTTTGGCGGACGATCCCTGAATGGTTGATACTCGAAAAAATCCAACACTTGCGGCGATCCCTGCAACAAACCCAACATCAGGGCATTCATCCACCCTGCATTGCGACTCTGCGGATGATACTGACGCTCCAGTGCAGCAAACCATAATTGCCAATCCAAACGAGGTTGATGAGGGGCAACAAAACGCGGGCGTTTGTCCAACTTACCCGGCTTGTATTTCAATCGATATTCCTCCCAACGCCGGCCATCACGACTGCCCTCGAATATGATCTCCGGACGCTGTTTGGTCATCACTCGAAACAAACCATAAGCACCCATAGAGCGAAAAGGAGCTAGCTTGGAATAAAGCTGTGACGTCCACTCTGGCAGCGGATTTTTTTTCAAAGTCTTGCCATCCACCAACTGTCCTGCCACCACCTCCAGCGACAGCAACAACAATATAACCCCCACCAGTCCCCGCAAACCCATTACCGACCAGACCCAGCCAGACTTCGGCAGATCACTGCGCACACCTTGCACCGGCTGCTGCATACGGATTTTTTTCAAAAACCAGGACGGCCAAAACTGATCCGCCACCAAAGGCAAACACAGCACGATGGTTAATCCGTTAAAATACGTGTAATTTCCCGTCGCTATAATCAACATCATCAACCCAGATATCCCAATGGCAGCCACCAGGCGCGGGTATTTTCCCATGAAAATAAAAAAGGGAAATATCAACTCCACCACCAACATCGGCCAACAAGTGAATTGATTAAAACCATCTGGCAACTGCTGCATCCACCAAGCCGTCCACGGCGGCAACGGTTGGGTTTCATAGTGAAACAACATCGCGGTGCCATCCCACCAGGAGGGATCCCCACTGGTCAATTTCACATAACCGGCAAAAAACATCAGCCGGAATAACAACCACCTCACCAACCACCAGGACCAACGCGGCACATTCGGATCAGGCACTCGCCATGATGTTTTCAGTTTCCACGGCGCAAGCCAAATAGCCAGAAACCCCACTTCCAGCAACAACATGTCCCACTGAAAACTCATGAAAGCACCTCCCGTGGTCACCAAGGACAAATACAACAACCACAACAATGCCAAACCCTGCCCCTGTAAAAAACCTGCCGCCACCATCACTGCTAGCACCAGCGCCAACAAACAAGCCGCGTGCAAAACAAAGTCGCTGCTCGATATCAGGAAAACACTCGGTGCCAGCAAAAATGCGCTTTTGCCTTTGTTACTGGCATAACTTTTAACCTGCTCCAGATAATCCGCCGCCGGTAGCAAGCCGTCCGAACCCACCAATCCCTGCATTTGCACCCACCAGGACAGCACCGCTACAAAATAAACCAGCGCCAAACCCCTGACCAACAAAGACCGGGAAATCGCACATCCCGAAAGAGGAGCCCTGAGCCAGCAAAACAACCTTTTTGTCCTCGATGCCTGCTCAATCATTCTCCCACCCCTCGCTTCTGCCTATTCGGATGCCGCTTTGATCGCCCCCAATTCCTCCCAGCGCTCATACAGTTCAAGCACTTTCTTTTTGCCGTCGGCCAGTTTGTCCTCCAACTCCTTCCAATCCTCACTGTGATTTTCGTAAAAATCCGGCGCCGCAAAATCCGCTTCCAAAGACTCCACTTCCTCTTCCGCAGTCAGGATGACTTGCTCGATCTCCTCCAACTCTTTTTCTTCCTTCCACTTCAGCTTGCGCCCGACCGGCTTCACCTCCTCCTTCACTGGCTCCACGGCAGGCTGACCACCTTTCCCAGCCTTGGACTTCTGCGCCCGCTTCTCAAGGTAATAATCATAATTACCGACGTTGTATTTGACCACCCCTTCTCCCTCGAAAGCCAGAATCCCATTACATACCCGATTCAAAAAGTAGCGATCATGACTCACCGCGATCACACAGCCCTTAAATCCAGTCAAAGCCTCTTCTAACATGCGTAAAGTGCCAAGATCCAAATCATTGGTAGGCTCATCCAATACAATCACGTTGCCACCTCGCTTTAATATCTTAGCAAGCAAAACCCGGCTGCGTTCGCCACCGCTCAGCAGTTCTATTTTAGTATTGATCCGGTCATCGGTGAATAAAAACCGTTTCAAATAAGAGCGCAAACTAATATTCTCATCACCTAAGCGCACATACTCGCTACCCTCACCCACATCCTCCCAAACTGATTTGGAGTCATCCAGTGCCAATCGATTCTGGTCGACATAGTTGATCTGCGTGCGTTTGCCTATCTCTACCGTGCCACTGTCCGCCTGCAACTCACCCAGCATGATTTTGATCAAAGTAGATTTGCCCAAACCATTGCGCCCGACAATGCCAATTCGCTGTCCCTCCTCCAGATCAAGGTCCAGGTGATCGAACAATCTTCTGCCGTCAAAACCCATACCCACATCACGCAACTCGATGATTTTGTTCGCCAATCGCGCCGCCGGAGGAATGATCAAATCCACATCCAAGTCCTGCTCCGGCGCATCTTTGTCCGCCACTTCAAAATACGCATCGATGCGG
Source organism: Verrucomicrobiota bacterium (assembly GCA_045046875.1). GTDB lineage: Bacteria > Verrucomicrobiota > Verrucomicrobiia > Verrucomicrobiales > DEV007 > JAADHD01. Next base: position 62,611 of record JASFYY010000008.1, read on the forward strand.
CTCTTAGCCTTACTGCCACGCGCCTTCGGTGCCCGTCTGACCCAATCGAGCTCTTTTTTCAAAAAACGTTGTCGCTTGTGCTCTTGTAATTCTTCAGTCGCCATCCGCTCTGCACGAGCCAACAGATAATCAGTGTAATTACCCTGATAACTAATAAACTCACCTCGAAACAACTCGACCATCCGGGTAGCGATACGGTCTAAAAAATAACGATCATGAGTCACAAACAAACAAGCCCCTTTGTAGCGGGACAAAAATACCTCCAGCCACTCAATCGCCTCTGTGTCCAGGTGGTTAGTCGGCTCATCGAGAATCAAAAAGTCCGGACGCGCCAACAAAGCGCGGCACAAAGCCACCCGCCTTTTTTCTCCACCAGAAAGATTCGCCACCTCTTTGTCCTGCGGCGGAGCATGCAAGTGATTGATCAGACTCTCCGCCCTCTGCTCTAAATTCCAGCCGTCCAAATGAGTGATCTTGTCGAGCAGTTCGGTGCTGATATGGCTATCGGCATCCAAATTCTCATACTGCTCGATCAGATCCGAAATGTGCTGGGCGCCGGAAAGCACATTGTCCATCACCGTGGCAGACTCGTCCAACTCGAAAGTCTGGGGCAAATAACCCGTGATCATATCTTTGCGATGAGCCAGCTTACCCGAGTCAGGTTTCAAATCCCCCGCTATGATTCTAAGGAAAGTCGATTTCCCACAACCATTTCGCCCGACCAAACCGATTCGCTCCCCCTCGTGAATAGCCAAAGTCGCCCCGTCGAGCAGCACTTGATCGCCGTAACGCATCGTGAGTTCACTGGCACTCGCAATGGATGCGGTTTGGATGGAATTGGAAGACGTATTTTTCTTGGCCATAAAATTACCCGCACGATGCCAGCTAAACCGCACTTTTCAAGCTCCGCTCGCCTTTCCACACAATTATCAATTGATAGCCGCCGCCGATACACAAAAAGCCGGCCAGGGGAACATTTCCCCGACCGGCTTCTTTTCCAGCTCTAAGGGTCGCGACCCCTTGCTGGATCTGGCAATTAAGAAGATTTATTCTTTGTTTTGCTTTTGCTCGTTTTAGTTTTCGCTTTGGCGGTGGAACTGCCCGTCAAGGTTTTGCCATGTGCCACCACATCACTGAACACCGACGGCCCCACCCCACTGACTTCCCGGATTCCTTCGATCGATTTGAACGGTCGCGCCTTAATCATCGCTTTCGCCCGGACTTCCCCCACTCCGGAAATCGCCGCCAAGGCCTCCGCATCACCGTCATTCAGCAACGCCAACAGTTTTTTCTTTTGCGTTGGGGTCAATTTCGCTACCAATTTTTCCGCTTCGACATCCGCCTTGCTGGGCTTCGCCACCACCTTGCTTTTGCCCTTGTCCGCTTTAGTCGTGCTGCTTGCCTTTTTTGAGCTACTCGTTTTTTTGCCCTTGCTCACACTTGACGTACTTTCCTTCTTTTTTGCCAGGCTCACATCAGGCATCCCAGCCAACAGGCCAAAGACCATCATAAACGCCACCGCCATTCTGAATGTTGATTTCATTTTCATTTTTTTGTTTCCTTTCTACTTAATTATTTTCTTAGTTTGTTTGTTTTAGTTTGTTTAACTACTTTTCACATGAACACTGTTCACTAGAACATAGTTAATAGATTTCCTCCATGTTAGGCAAGAACTTTTTCAAAGAAACTTAGTTAGCTAAATGACCACTCGCTATCCACCCATCCTCACCCCCCATTTTCTATCAAGGAAAACACCCGGTTTTGCACCCACCCCTTTGTCGAAAAATTCGCGAGGCCGGTGATGAAAACCACCGTATCCAAGCCAGTTGCTGAACGATTAATTCCACACCACTTATTTACCCGAAAAATGCACCTTGGCATCACTGATAAACAAGGCGCGTATTTTATCCCAAAAATCACCGCCGAGCACAAACAAACTTGTCAGCAAAAGCGCATCTCCAACAATGGCGTAAGGAAGGGGATTTTGTGAATATCCTGGAATATGATTCGCTGCGTAAACCGACAACCAGGCAAACAAAAGCGGCAAACAGAATAACAGTAATCCAATTCGATAGCGTAGCCTACTGACTTCACGAGGAGGACCATGACGTTTTAAAAAACCGAAAATATTATTTTTAATAAAAATATAACCGGGCTTGCCCATCACCGCGATCGCAACAATCCCTAGCACTTCAGCGCCAACTAGCAAGACACCCGATACAGTAGATTTCATTGCCACTGACAATCCGGATCCCATCACCACAGGTATCCCCAACAAAGGCACAACGATACTCAACACAAAAATAACGACACCTAGTGTAAGACGCCCCCTTGATACACTTACTATTTCCGGATCATTTTTTCCACTCATCATCTATCACGCCCTCATCCCCACGCTGCGTAAATACAGAGTGTCACAAACACAGCAGGAAACGCTCTTTGGCAAATATGATCAATTTTCATAGCCATCTCTGCTTTACCCTCATCAACCAATCGACTCGTCCATACCGCTTCCAACAAAGCCACGAACACCATCACTGACGCGATCAAAATGAAACCATCCATCCTCGTCACGTAAGACACGTCCGGCAGCATTGATCCCAAAGCAAATCGATAAGCAATCAAAGTTAACATAGAAGTTATCGCTACGCTAATTTGTGTCGCCGATTGTGAAGGATTAATCCAAAACACAATCCAGGACATCATCACAATCATCAATAGTGGCAATAAAACCTTGGTCAGATAATAGCCAATATAGCGACTGGCATCAAATTCAAAAGCTAACCCCGGAAGGGCAGGCGAGCCCTCGATCAATTCAACCGCTCCCACCTTCACCCTCCAATCAGTGACCTCCCAGTCCGGCAAAGAAAGTTTCTCAGCCAAGCCCGAACGATTCTCCTCATCCTTAAACTCTAGCAATCCAACATCCTTGAAATCCATGCTAGCCACGACCAGTTGAATGACAAAAGTATGCTCATCGAGAGGAAAATCATGCAGAGTCAACGGATTGGAAAATTTTCCCCAATAGCGTTGCACCCATTCCACATTCCCCTCTGCATCGACCTGCACCACATCGGGGAAGGTCCTAAATAGTTTCTGCTGATTGGTGATTTGTAGCACTGGGTTCCAAACTTCTGTCAAAGGCAGCGTTCGCAGCTTAGAACCACTCACTAACCGCGTGTCTTTCCACCTAGCGAGCACCACCACATTGGCAGTGAAGGTTTGACTTGCTCCGTCGATTTCATCTATATCGAGTAACTTAACAGAAAGTTCGACCACTGTTTTTCTACCCTCGGGATCGGGCCGGGAAGTCCAATCGACCTTTTCCAAGTCCTCTAACTTACCCGAAGGCGCGCTTTTTTTTTCCTGACCAGAAACCTCAACACCGCTCGCCAGCAAGCAAATTACAAGAAGCACCCAAGAGTAAAAATTTTGTGACAGTGTGTTCATACGAAGCAATTTATAACTTCAAACTATTCACTCTATCACAAGCGTGCCAAGCAAAATTAAAAAATGGATCTTATTCTCATGCCCTTATCCCCTCTGGATAGAGCCCTCAATTTGTGTTAATGATTATTGCAAGTGACAAGACGTTTATATGAATCAACTACCCATTCTTCGTTAATATCATGAGTTGCTTAACCATCATCTGGTCACTGGGTTCAGGTGCCTGCGGACTACTTGCCTTGATGCACCTCTTCCTCTGGCTGCGAATTCAGCGGAAAAATTTCTACCTATGGTCCGCGGCAGCCTGCCTGGCGGCCAGCATGGCAGGCATCACCGAGCTCGGTTTGATGAAATCGCAGTCCACCGCAGCAGCGCAATCGTGGCTCTATGCAAGCAATTTCAGTGCCTTTCTGATTATCGTAGCTCTAACCTGGTTTGTTTACGGTTGGTTCCAAACCGGTCGACGATGGCTGGCCCTCTCCATCACTGGCCTGTGGTCAGTAGGACTTCTGGTGAACATTTTGCTACCTGGAAACCTGACCTTTTCCGAACTCACCGATTTGGCAACCCACCATACCACATGGGGAGAAACCTACGCCACACCCATAGGCACGACAAACCCTTTCATCTGGCTTCCCAATCTCGCTTCCTTACTGTTTTTCGCCTTCGTTTTTGATGCCTCCCTGCGACTTTGGAAATCCGGCCACCATCGCAGAGCTGCAGTGGTTGGTGGACTCATCACCGTATTCATCCTGCTTGCGGGTATTCACACCGGATTAGTGGATGCCCAAGTAGTATCCACTCCTTACCTGATCAGTTTTTTCTTTCTGGCGATTGTGCTCGCACTCAGTTTCGAGCTGGTGCAAGAAGCCGCCCGCGCGGGCGAAGTGGTCGCAGAACTCCGACAGGTTCGCTGTGATCTGGAACATTTTGGTCGCATCAACCTGCTGGGCGAACTGGCTTCCGCATTGGCCCACGAGATCAATCAACCTCTTTCCGCCATTCTGACCAATGCGCAGGCCGGTAGCCGCTTCCTTAAAAAAGAAAATCCGGATCTCAGCGAGATCGATGATATTCTTCATGATATCGTTCGTGATGACAACCGCGCCCAACAAGTGATTCAGCGATTGCGCACCATGTTGGCAAAAGGCGAAGTGGAGCACCAAGCCTTCGATCTGATAACAAGTATCGAAGAAGTCGCGACGATGTTGCATCATCAACTGCATTCCAATAGTGTCGAACTGGAAATTGACCTAAAAGGAGAGATCCACGACTTTTCAGGGGATCGTGTCGGAATCCAACAAGTGATGATGAATCTACTCTTGAACGCCGAAAGCGCAGTAAGCGGCAACCCAAAAGGAATGAGAAAAATCTCGATCCGTAACCGCTTTGCAAACCAGATGGTCGAATTTTTAGTGAATGACAATGGCTCTGGAATCGAGCCCGTATTGGCAACAAAAATATTCACCCCTTTTTACACCACAAAATCTACCGGACTAGGCATGGGACTCGCTATCTGCAAAAGCATCATCGAAGACCACGGTGGTGAAATCAAATACGATTATCAAAACGCGCAAGGAGCCACATTCATATTCACCCTGCCCTTGAACGGAACGAATCGAAACGCATGATTTATTAAAGTGACTCTAACACCCCACATCTACATCATCGATGATGACAAATCGATTCGCACCAGTCTGGAACGGGTTTTGCGTTCGTCAGGCTTATCCTCCAAGGTATTCCCATCAGCTGAAGCTTTTTTAAAAAATGCGGATATAGCGAGTCATAAACCTTGCTGCATTATTCTCGATGTACGCATGGACGGGATCGATGGTCTGGAACTTCAGAACCGTCTGTCAAAATTACAATCCTCCACTCCTATTATTTTTCTAACCGGACACGGCGATATCCCCATGAGTGTAAAAGCGATGAAACTGGGAGCTTACGATTTCCTCACCAAACCAGTCGATGCCACCTTGCTTCTTGATACAGTTGATCGGGCATTAAAATTTCATGCTCGACTTCTGACTGAGACCAACCCGGCCATCAAAACTCGCTTGAGCCGCTTGACTCCGAGGGAATTCGAAGTCATGCGCTGTGTCATCGGCGGGGCGCTCAACAAACAAATCGCATCCCACCTCAACATTGCCGAAAAAACGGTCAAAGTTCATCGCGGGCGAGTGACCCAGAAGCTGGGTATAGAATCCGTAGCCGATCTGGTACGGTTGTCGATCAAAGCAAAGGTGAAACCTATCGAGACTAGCTGATGACTAAGACCAAAGTCCCATAGACATCTCCACTAATCTTGGGGAAGCTCCAGCAACATGGATACCTCTTCTGAATTCTTCCACTCAACTTCGTGGGCTTGCGCAACATTTTGTACATTATTGACCTTCACTTTAGCCCCCCAAGGCAAAGCTGACGACGATCTCGCCGCCAAAGCCCAGAATCCAATTGCGAGCATGATCAGCATGCCGCTCGACACCATGATCGACTTTGGGGCGGACAACGGCACTGCTGTTGTATCCACCTTCCAGCCGGTGATCCCAATGACTGTAGGTAACTGGAATTTCATCAGCCGACCGATGTTACCGATCATCTATCTTGAAGGAGCCGTCAGCGGTTTACCTTCAATTCCAACGATCGATAAAAATGCAGATAACACGGATACCTTTGGCTTGGGTGACCTCAATTACTCGCTCTTCATCTCACCCGCAAAAAGCAGCGGCGTCACCTGGGGCATCGGTCCATCCATCACTCTGCCTACGGCCACCGATGATCTGCTTGGCAGTGGCAAATGGTCCATCGGCCCCACGGCGGTAATTCTCATCCAGCCCAAACCGTGGACCATGGGCGTGCTGGTCAGAAATTTGTGGGACTTCGCTGGTGACGGTGATCGCGCCCAGGTGAATCAATTCATGTTCCAGTATTTCATCAACTACAACCTCAACAATGGCTGGTATCTCGCCACCGATCCAATCATGACTGCCAATTGGGGGCAGCCTTCTGACAACCGTTGGACCATTCCTGTCGGTGGAGGAATTGGTCGGCTTTTCAAAATCGGAGAGCAACCGGTCAACATGCGATTGCGCGGATATTACAATGTCGATAAACCGACAGGCGGCGCAGAATGGTCGCTCAACTTTGCCGTGCAACTGCTGTTTCCAAAATAAATCAAAATCTGCAATCCAAAACATTTAATCGTTATTCCCATGACAAACAAACTACTTAAAGCTGCCTGCATCGCCACTGTGACACTCGCAGCAGCATTGCCGCTGAACGCGGAAACTCTGCAAACTCGGATTGGTGAACTGGAGTTCACCCACGATTTTGCTAACGGCTATCCGACCGACGCCACGGTGGAAAAACTTCACGATGCCATTGATTTCCAACGAGCCTGCCAGGCTTACATTTGGGCAATTCCCACAGTTTCGATGTCCCAGTGGCAGTGGTCTCACGAAAATGAACTCGGTGCAAAAAATGGCCAGATCGTTTTGTTGGAGAGCTATCAGGATCGGCTCGGCGGGCTGACCTACAATGCCACGACTCCCTACGCTCTGCCCTTCATCGACCTTGCTGTTGGCCCATGGATCGCAGTCATGCCAGAGGGCGAGGTGCGCGGTGCGGCCCACGACATGTGGCAGATTGGCATTACCAAGCTGACCGAACCAGGTAAATACCTCTTTGTCGGCCCCGGACAGAAGGTTCCTCAAGGAGCCAAAGTCGCGGGATACAAAGTATTCCAATCACCGACCAACAGCCTGTTACTAGGCATTCGTCTGATGTCCTCCAAACGTGAGGACCGCATGAACTTGTTGGGAAAAATCGAAATCTATCCCTACGCCGAACGGAAGAATCCCAAACCCCGTGGACATATCACTCCCGACGGAAAACCCTGGCTCGCCGCCCAACCTCGTGGAATGAAGTATTGGGAACGCCTTGCCGATGTCATCAACCGCGAACCCGTCAACGAACGCGACCGCATGATTCTAGCGATGCTCAAGCCGCTCGGGATCGAAAAAGGCAAGGCCTTCAAGCCGAATGAACGTCAAACCAAGATCCTCACCGAAGCCGCGCTGGTGGGTGAAGCAATGGCCAAGGCCAACGACTTCTCCAAGCGCTTGGAGGATGCTCACTACATCAACGGATCGCACTGGGAATTCGCCACCGTTTGCCCTCCTGATCAGCGCCGAGAACACTACGACGCCCTCGACGGCCGCGCCGCATGGTTCTACGAAGCGGTCACCAATGACCCCGCTATGCACGGACAGGAAACCGGCAAGGGGCAAATTTATTTGGGAGCCTACAAAGATAAAGACGGAGATTGGCTCGACGGTGGCACCAACTATGTGCTCAACGTTCCAGCCGACGCACCTGCCGAGGCCTTTTGGTCGATCACCCTCTACGATGTCGATACTCGTTGCCTGATCAAAAACGAACAGCAAATCGCCGACCGTTCCTCGCTGATGGATCTGCTGAAAAATGACGATGGTTCGATCACAATCTACATCGGTCCGGACAAACCTGCAGGGGACAAATCCAAGAACTGGATCCCCAGTGTCGGGGGCAAAGCATGGTTCCCTTACTTCAGGCTCTATTCGCCGAAGAAGGCATTCCTCGATCGCAGCTGGGTGCTGCCGGATATCGAAAAAGCGAAATAATCAAATTCGTTTCTCCTAAAATCAATTCAGTTAAAAAGTTATGAAAATCAACCTAACAAAACGACTGAGGCTCAGTTGTGCGATTGCCTTTACGACGATCACCTCGACTTACGCCGCAGACAAACCCAATATCGTCGTCATCTGGGGGGATGACATCGGCGTACACAACATCAGTGCCTACAACCACGGCATCATGGGGTATCAAACCCCCAACATTGATCGAATCGCGAAAGAAGGCGCATTGTTCACCGATTCCTACGCGCAGCAAAGCTGCACAGCAGGGCGGGCATCGTTCATCCTCGGTCAGCACCCGTTCCGTACTGGCTTGCTCACCATTGGCATGCCAGGGTCGGATCACGGCATCCCCGACTGGTCTCCTACCATCGCCGATCTACTCAAAGAACAAGGTTATACCAGTGGTCAATTTGGCAAAAATCACCTTGGAGATCGCGACAAACACCTGCCAACCAATCACGGTTTCGATGAATTTTTTGGCAATCTCTACCACCTCAATGCGGAAGAAGAACCTGAGACTTACTACTACCCGAAAGATCCAGAATTTCGCAAAAAGTATGGTCCACGTGGCGTCCTGCACACCTTTGCCGATGGCAAGATAGAGGACACCGGTCCGCTAACAAAAAAGCGAATGGAAACCGTAGATGAAGAGTTTCACGGTGCTGCCATGGACTTCATCGATCGTGCGCACAAAGCAGATAAACCCTTTTTTGTTTGGTATAATGCCACCCGCATGCACGTCTGGACACGACTCAAAAAGGAATCAATTGGTCGCACAGGCATTGGCCTTTACCCCGACGGCATGGTCGAGCACGATGATTACGTTGGTAAAGTTCTCCAAAAACTCGATGATCTGGGCATCGCCGATAACACCATTGTTGTGTATAGCACTGACAACGGAGCCGAGACCTTCACTTGGCCAGACGGAGGAATCACTCCCTTCCATGGGGAAAAAGGAACGACCTACGAAGGTGGAATGCGAGTACCAATGGTAGTTCGTTGGCCTGGCGTGATCAAACCTGGAACCCTCGTAAATGAGATTTTCTCCCACGAGGACTGGATGCCGACCCTACTCGCAGCAGCTGGAGAGCCAGACATTGTCAATAAACTCAAGAAGGGTCACAAGGCCAACGGCAAGACATTCAAGGTTCATGCTGATGGTCACAACTTCCTTCCTTATTTCAGAGGCGACGTGAAAGAAGGTCCCCGTAAATCGATCATGTATTTCTCTCAAGGAGGAGACTTGAATGCGGTGCGCTACGAAAACTGGAAAGTTCACTTCGCCCAGCAACCTGGCAACATCGCGACCGGTGTGCGTGAAGTGACGTCTTGGCCTGCGATCGTCAATTTGCGCGCCGATCCCTACGAGAAGGCGATGTTCGAGGGCGAACTGGGTTACATGCGCTGGTATGTGGACAACATGTGGATTTTTGTTCCGATCCAAAGCGTGATCAAAGAGTTTCTTGCTACTATTCCTGACTACCCTTTGCAGAAAGGCTCTAGTCTTAGTGCTGCAGGGATCAACTATGGTCTATTCGATAAAAAAGACGCAATGGATCGCCTAAAGAAATTGGAGTCTATCAGTCGCCCAAATAATTAAACAGTGATTGTCACGCAGACAAACGACTGCGTGACCAAGACTGAGCCGTCGTATCGGAGAGTTCTTTATAGAGACGCCTTCCAGCTCCGAATCAAATTCGCTTCACATTATTATGAAAGCCGAGCGCCTCATTGCCATCGTCTGTTCGATTGCCCTTCCTGCAAGCAGTTTCGCCCAGGACGAAACCTGGAGCGAACTACGCAGCCTGCCATTTCCTGAAAACTATCCGACGCAAAAGACCACCGAACGCCTGCTCGACGAAGTCTTGTTCCAGCGTGCCTGCCAAGTGGTGACCTGGGCACTTCCCGCCACCGCATTGTCGGCGATGAAGAAGGGATCGGAAGACGAGTTTGGGGAAGGGTCGAATGTTTTTCCCATCTGGAAAGACCGGTTCAGCGCCGAAACCATTGTCAGCACGCCGAATTCGGATGTGATCTATGGCATGGGCTACCTCGATTTGAAAAAAGACGGTCCCACGGTGATTGTGGTTCCGCCAAAACTGCAAGGCATCCTCGACGACTTCTGGCACCGCCCCTTGACCGACGTCGGTTATGTCGGCCCCGAAGACTGGTCAATGCGAGGCATAATGGCCTCCTTGGGCATCGTCAAAGGTAAAAGAATCAAAACCCTATAGAAACTATTCAAAAAAAATATAAAATGGTCTCAAAAACTTTGCCCTACATCGCTCTCTCAGCAGTAAATGTCCGCCTATTCGTGGCTGCACTAATCTGTAACCTACCGCTTAGTGCCGTTGCTGGGCCTGCCACTCCACCGGATACGGAGGTCGCCATCATCGAAAAATCCGATCCATGGTATCGACTTGCCGGACTCTATCAATATTTCCAAGTCGACTACCTCGATAGTGCCAATGCGGCAACTTATACGATAGAGATTGAAAACCAATTCAGCTTCGCATGGTTTGATGTAGAGAACCGCTTAATCCTCGATCTCGCGGACTATCCAGCAGAAATCAAAGACATCGAAGGCAATCCATTTCCCGTCAACGGTGCAGGAAGTGGTATCGGAGACCTGCTGATAGGCACATTTTTTGCTAAAAAAAACCAAACAAGCCATTTCCATTTGGGCATAGGGCCTATCATCCAGGCACCCACAGCCAGTGATGACAATCTTGGGACTGGCAAGTGGACCATGGGCCCAGGGTTACATCTCGAATACCATAAGGATAAACTAAGCGCCGGTCTCTTCCTGTGGAATTCTTGGTCTTTTGCTGGCGATGCCAATCGCAAGCGGGTGAATCAACTGACCGCAAAACCCTACTTCATCTATCAACTGCTCGATACATGGAGTGTGCTTTATATCCCCCTTGGTATTTCCTCATCTTGGGACAAACCCGCGAACAACCGTTGGAAAGTCCCTCTAGGCGGCGGTGTTGGACATAAATTCCACGCCTTCAGTCGAGAGATGGAATTCCAGGCTCAAGCATTTTACACCGCAATTCGACCTGAAAAATCGCCGGAATGGTCACTGCGTTTCACCCTTGAAATGCCTTTCTAACACCTGGATAACCTCCAGATCAAACCCGAGCCCCGTGATGAAAACCATCTTACCTGTCAGCTTTCTCTCCCTAGCATTAACTCTCACAATGCTAAGCTCGACCTACGCAGAAAAAGCCAAAGCCCGTTTTTCTCTCTATTACGTGGCCGAAGCCAATGAAGTGTCCGAAGGTGGCAGAACAGGCAAGGTAGAAACCGTTGAAGGCAAATGGGAGACTTATCGTATATCCCGCAAAGACAACAGTAAGGCCAACAGGGAAGGCACTGTCGTAACAAAGGATGCCGAAGGAAATGACGTTGTGGTTTCGATTTCAAAAATCGGAGTCTGGCACGATTTGAAAAAGGGTTGGGAAGGAAAAGGCAATCGCAAGAACCCTTTGACCTCTTACCGGACAATCGCTGCAGACACCAAATACCACCGCTACGGATCCAGAATATTTGTCCCTGGCATGGTGGGCAACAAAATGCCAAACGGCAAAGAACTCGACGGGTATTTCTGGGTGGGTGACGTGGGAGGTGGAATCAATGGCGAGCTACGCTTCGATATTTTTGTCGGACGTGCCGACTGACTATGAAACGATCCTGTCCAATTACAAAGGCAAATGGTCAGAAGAAGTCGAACTTACAAACCTGCCTAATGCTCCTGCCAAGTTCAACCCCCGCACCGATATCGGGGTCTCCCGTATCCTTGAGAGCTTGGACTACAATGTGACAGGGGAAAAAGCCGGTAAAAACGCCAGCGAGAGAAAGACAGAGATCGTTGGTTTGAGTTCCTCGTTGACAGACTTCCAACAACAACACCCTCACATTCCTCCAGTTGAATACGGCAGCCGGATTGGTGCAGTGTGTGTGT
>JASFYY010000009.1:0-61835 GCA_045046875.1 Verrucomicrobiota bacterium
TGATCGTGCCTGGGAAGATTATACTCATTGGCAGCAATATGATCGAAAAATACTGAAAAAGATCAATGCTCTTTTAGCGGATATTGGGCGTGATAAACCCTACGAAGGTATAGGTAAGCCCGAGCCTCTGAAACATGCGTTTTCTGGATTCTGGTCTAGGCGGATTACTGACGAGCATCGTCTGATTTATAGAGTTAGCGATGACATTATTGAGGTAGCGCAAGCAAGGTATCATTACTGAAAAGACAATCGAACAAGACATCGATCCTAACGTTTGAATCGCTGCGAATCGAAATGTTCATGACCATTCAACCATCAACCGCGAAGTCGAATCGTGCTCTCGGTCAGGCGTAGGATGACTCGCACCTTCCTTCTTACAAAAAAATGGCTAAATTGTAATAGCTAAGGCCATGTCCTGCGTTCAGTATCAGACATAAGGCAAAAAATGGACACCTTCGTAGTATTACAAATTGGCCAAATCACGATGCTGGCTATGGTGGCAGCGCTTGTATTTAATGCGCTATGTAAGCGCTTTTGGTTAGCCGCGTTGTTTGCGGTCGTTGGCGCCGGCGGTGTGTACACACTTGGCTGTATCATTTATATGGAGGTGATCATACCCGAAGGGTTGAGTTATTGGGCTAATTTAAGCTATAGAGGAATATTGAGAATGTTGGTTCTCGGATTTGTAGTAGCCGTGGTGCCGGCATTGCTGGTGATCTGCGGGCTTCGTAAAATACGATTTGAGCAGTTCTAGTGCAATGAAGAAGTTTGAAACTGAGATAAAAACGCTCTATCTGTTTATATGAAGATTCCATTTTTGCTACGGGTTGCCTTTTTTGCGCTTGCGCTTGCGATAGTGATTGCGCCCGTCAATGAATCCATGGCCGCACCGCAAGCTCCCAATATTGTGTTCATCCTGAGTGATGACCAGGCGTGGACGGACTATGGTTTTATGGGGCACGCGGATATCAAAACGCCGCATCTCGACCAATTGGCTGCGCGCAGTCTTGTTTTTGAGCGAGGTTACGTTTCCTCCCCGCTTTGTCGTCCTTCCCTGGCCACGATGGTGACTGGGCTCTACCCGTTTCAACATGGAATCACTGGCAATGACGTTGACGGGCGCAACCAGCGCGCCGAGTTGGATCTGCCCTTGCGTGCGGCATTTCACCAGCATCCGAGTTTTATCAAGTTGCTGACTTCGAACGGATACCTCGCGCATCAGTCAGGCAAGTGGTGGGAGGGATCGTGGCAGGATGGAGGGTTCACCAAAGGTATGACACACGGCGATCCGAAGCGAGGGGGCCGGCACGGCGATCTGGGATTGAAAATAGGTCGCACGTCGATGAAGCCGGTGACGAATTTTATTGATGCAGCGAGTAAAGCGGAAAAGCCTTTTTTGCTGTGGTATGCTCCGTTTCTTCCCCATACGCCGCACAACCCTCCAGCGCGGTTGCTGGATAAATATAACAAGCCGGGGCGAGCGGAGGATGTGGCAAAATACTATGCGATGTGTGAGTGGTTTGACGAGACCTGCGGTGAATTGCTCGATTACCTGGACAAAAAAGAGCTTACTGAAAATACCATGGTTATCTACATCTGCGATAATGGATGGGTGGCAAAAAGTGTGAATGCGGGTGATCCGAACCAGAAAATGTGGAAAGGCTATGCCCTGCGCTCGAAAGGTTCGCCGTATGAAAATGGTGTGCGCACTCCTATTATGGTTTCGTGGCCGGGGCGGGTGAAGCCCGCTCGTTCGGATCAATTAGCGCATGGGATAGATATCTTCCCTACCATAGCCGCCGCAGCGGGGCTCGAAGCGCCGGAAAATCTGCCTGGGGTCAATTTGCTTGATGCCCAGGCGTTGAAAAAACGCAGGGCTATTTTTGGAGTTTCCAATTCAATCCACAACATGACGCCAGGAAAAACGGATGAAACGTTGCAGTATCTCTGGTGCGTCGAAGGTGATTGGAAGCTGCTGCTCCGGTATCCGGGCAAGGATACCACGAAATACAAAAATGTACACATTTGGGATACGGCAGCTGTTCGTTTGTATAACTTGAAGGACGATCCTCACGAAAAAAACGAGCTGTCGGGCGAGCACCCGGAAATGGTTGAGCATTTGAGAAAGCTGATCGAAGCGTGGCATCCGGTGGATGGGAGGTAGCTGGACAAAACGGAGACCGGGCGAGTGGGGTTGTGCAATCGTGCGCATGCTTTGTGGCGGTGTTTCTATTAAGCTAGCTCCGGGTGTAAGCTGGGGGAGGGATATATAAAACAGAATTCCATATTTCCCTTGTGTATTCAGTTATATCGCTATATGATCATTTCGTCTGCTGGTATTTTTATAGGTAAGTTTTTTTGATTTTACAGCGAGAAATTTTCATCTGTTTCTTTTGAGAGGGTTTGTTGAAAATATGAATTTAAATTTTGTGAATGTCAGCCTTAGCAATGAATCTTGAAAACAGTCAGAAGTCTTGCAAGAACAACAAGGTCGGCTCTGAAAATAACGGCTTTTTGGCGTCTGCCCACAGCGAGGGAGTTTCGGCGATTTCCAGATCTTCTTCGGAGGATCCCCTTGTCATTGACCTGGCGCCTTCTGATCCACCTGACCGGTTCGAGCTCATGTCCGGAAATTTTTACTCGCAAAAGTTAGAGAGATTACTTAATGGCTTCGATCCAATTTCCTTGTCTGATATGGATGGAGTGAGCTTGCAAAACCGGACGGATACCAAGTTCATGTTTGGCTATGGTCAATTAATCAGGGCGCTACCTGAGCTAGCCGAGCATTATCGCATTCTTGAAATAGAAGGTAAGCGTGCGGCAGCCTACCGATCACTGTATTTTGATACGGGCGACGATCTATTTTATAATACTCACCAAAGAGGACGGCTTAATCGCTATAAAGTCAGGTGCCGGGAATATGTGGCCAGCGGATTGTGTTTCCTGGAAGTGAAATTTAAAAATAACAAAAAAAGGACAATAAAAAAGCGGATTCAAACCAAAGCGTTTGAAGAGCATTTTACGCCCGAATCCAGTGAGTTTTTGGATGAAGTATTGCCCTTCTCGCCAGATTTATTGAAGCCGATTTTGTGGAATGAGTTTACGCGGATCACTTTGGTTCATCGAGTGGATGCCGAGAGATTGACGATTGACATAGGGCTCAAATTCAACAATGAAAGAGGAGCGGAGAGCGTTGGCAGTCTTATAGTAGGCGAGTTGAAACAAGAGAGATTCCGAGCCTCGTCAGACTTTATCCGGATTATCAAAAGGCAAAGTGTGCGCCCGATGCGAATGAGCAAATATTGTGTGGGCAGAGCCTTGCTGAATAAAAGGTTGCGGCAAAATAAATTGAAAGTGAAATTCAAAAAAATTCAAAAAATCAACGATGAAAACTCTGTTTGATATGGTCAACCTGCTGGATGGTGTCAAGATGTTAACTGGTGATGCGCAAGCTGCGATAGGCAAGCTGGCACAGGCGAAGCCCTTGTTGGCAGAGCTAGATCTGACTGGGAGTTTTCTTGGAGTGGAGATTTATAATGAATATATGTGGGCTTATTTGTTCCGCCTGGTATTCAATATGACGGTTATTTTGCTGATAGTCCGTGGTATTTATTATCCTCTGACTAAAAGGAAAAATTACCTGTTCACCTATATCATGATCAGCTTGATTGCGTTCATTGTCTGCCATGCCTTTCAGCGCTTGGACATGGGATTGGGGATGGCGCTTGGTTTATTCGCCATTTTTGGGATTATTCGCTACCGCACGGACGCGATTGCAATTAAGGAAATGACTTACCTTTTTGTAGTGATCGGAATTTCTGTGGTCAATGCGCTGGCAGATAATAAATTCAGTTACGCTGAGATGCTTGTCACTAATGGAGTGGTGGTTTGCGCTATTTTTATATTGGAAAAGGTGTGGTTGCTGCGTCATGAGGCTCGTAAGGTGATTAATTATGAGCGGATTGAATTGGTGAAACCTGAACGGCATGAGGAGCTGATGCAGGATCTCCGGGCGCGAACAGGGTTGGATATCCACCGTTTCGAAATTGGGCGGATTAATTTCTTGTCTGATACAACCAACATACGTGTTTTTTTCTACACCGACAAAGGGGCCAGTGATCAGTACGAAGACTTTGATTTCTAGGCAGGTTGTCTGACGGGAGTCGGGTAGAGAGGTGAGAGCAAACAAATACAAATAAATAGGTAGAGATGATGTTAAACAAGGCTGGGCCAATTAGGAGTGCCGTTCAAGTCTGTGTAGTGATCGCCTTTTTGTGTGGCTCTAGTGTCTCTTCAAAAGGGGGGGAGGATAAAGCCATAAAGAAGAAGCGGGATGTTTCGGACAGTGCCTGGAGCTACTTGGATTTGTGGGATCATACGACTTTGTATTCGTCCTCCAAAAAGAAAAACCCTTATGTGCAAACAGTGAAGATCATTGGGCGCTACAATGGGCAGTATCATTACATTGATTCTAATCGAGGCAATGACGATGGCTGGGAAAATCGGAGAATTCGTTTGGGGGCGCAGATCGATTTTTTGAGTAGCTTCAAGTTCAAGGCAATGTGGAATGTGCAGGATCCACAAAATTTTGAAGGGCCATTCCTCAATGATTTGGATGTGTTTTATATTGATTGGAAAGTGTCGAAGGCTCTTTCTTTCCGGATAGGACGCCAGAAGTCCAAAGTTTCCCAGGAACGTGCAACCACTTCAAGGGCAATCCTGACTTTCAATCGCTCATTATTGGTCAATCAGACGACGTTGAATAAAACGCTGGGTTTGACCGGGACGTATAAATTTAATGGCAAGTTATGGGCTCAAGCAGGTGTTTTTTCAGATCTCCTTGACGATAAATTTCACTCATTTGAAGAGAGTGGCAGCGTTGGTGCTTTGATCCGGCTGGGTTATGACTTGAATAAAAAAACCAAAATGGGATTGGATTATGGTTATTCTAATCGGAAAAAAGGCAGTCGTGAGTTTAAGCGTTACCGTCATGTGATCTCATGGAACAGCACTAGCAAATGGGACGGTTATGGTCTGAACACCGACGTGATGTTTGCCCGCGGTTCAGGAGCAAGGAACGGCGACAATATGTATGGATTGATGCTCATGCCCTGGTACGATATCAGTAAAAAGCTTCAGGGGGTGTTTCGATATCAGCTGGTGACTTCAGATTCTGAGAGTGGAATCTTTTTGCAAAAACGCTACGAAGCTTTTGCGGTTAATGATGGAGGTGGGCGCCGAGGTGATTTGTATAATTCTTTTTATGCGGGGCTCAATTACAGGCTTAACAAAGATAAACTGAAATTAATGTTGGGATCAGAATACTCAAATATGAGCGGGAGAGATTATTATTCCGGGTGGACTTATTGGTCGGGGGTTCGTATTTATTGGTGATCGTTGTGTGATTCAATTCGCAGGGGGCGATCATTTGTGATAGGTTTGTTGGCATGAAAATCCCGCTATCGTGGTCACTTGTTTTATCCTGCGCTTTGATTATGGCCATGAGTCCTCTGGTATATGCAGAAAATGAAAAGTTGATTTTGAATTTGCGTACGCGTTCAAAGGCCGGTGACGAGGTGGTGGAGAAAACCGAGCGGTGGCAGGCAAAAAAAACGGCTTTGATTGTCTGTGATATGTGGAATGACCACTGGTGCCGTTCGGCTTCGCGGCGAGTGGAGGAAATGGCAGGGGCTTTGAACGAGACGGTCAAAGCAGCGCGTGAAAAAGGAATTTTAATTATCCACGCGCCCAGTTCGGTGACGGATTTTTATCAGGGGACGCCGCAACGGCAACTGGCACAAAAAGCGGCTTTTGCCAAAACGCCAATTGAGCTTTCCACCAAGGACCGCTGGGGAACGAAGTGGTGTTGGCCTGATCCTGAGTTTGAGGGGGTATTGCCGATCGATGACTCGGATATGGGCTGCAGTTGCAAAGAACCAAAATGCGAGATTCGTTCAGCTTGGACACGTCAGAATAAGCTGATCGACATCGCTGAGGGTGACGCGATCACTGATGACGGTCAGGAAACTTGGAACCTGTTGCAGCAGCGGGGGATTGAAAACGTTATTCTTTGTGGCGTGCATTTGAATATGTGCGTGCTGGGGCGGCCTTTTGGTATTCGTCAGATGGTGAAGTTGGGCAAGAGAGTGGCTTTGATGAGGGATATGACGGATACCATGTATAACCCGAGCCGTCCGCCGGGAGTGGACCACTTCAGCGGAACGGATTTGATCGTTGAGCACGTTGAGAAATACTGGTGCCCGTCATTCACCAGTGCGGACATCACAGGAAAAAAAGCATTCCGTTTTGCCGGAGATGTGCGAGAGAAATAAAGATTTGTGATTGATGGCAGGAAGGATGAAGGCGGTTACTTTGATGCGCTCGGGACAGGATTTGCCGAATGAGCATTGTTATGTGTTAGCGCGGGGAGGGGGGTGGTTTTTGATCCAAAAAATAAGTGAATTTCATTTGGATGGTTTTTCGCTGATTGCCGAGCAGACGGTAGAGAGCATAAGATACAATAAGTTTGATAAAAAATTAGAGCAAATATTGGTGTTTGGAGGAGTGGATAAAAAGGTTCAAAGCTATGAATTATCTTTGAATGGCAATATTAGGTTATTTGGCCAGTTAATGAATTCAGGCCAGCTTATTTCCCTGGAAGATGAAGCTGATGATGGTCGTTATGTAATTGGAAAAATTCGGAAGGTTCAAAAGAAACAAGTTTCTTTCCAGCACTTTGATGCGGCGGGAAAGTGGTTTAAGCGCAATACGGTTTTTGAGTATTCGGAGATGACCAAGGTCAGTTTTGGAGGAGAATACGAAATTATGTGGCAGCGTTATTTGGAGGAAGGGGGAGCGATTCTCTAAATGCGCGATGTATTTTGATTTTGTCCGCAGTTGATAGGGCGGAGGATTGAGCCGCGGATGTCGAGCAACATCATTTCGCCCTTTTAGGGCTGGTAATATAATCGGTTTAACCCCAGCGCTTCGCACTGGGCTATTACATTTTGTCCTTACAGGACAGTTTGCTTTCATCTTTTTGCACAACGGTGCTCAATGATATAGCCCAGTGCGAAGCGCTGGGTAAAAATCCAATTCTTGCAGCCCCGCAAGGGTGAAATGCATAGCGGTCAGCAGCTTAATTATTTTGTCTTACACCTTACCTGCGAAGTTGCGAATTCATTAGATTGACTTGCTGATGGGAGAAGGCAATGGGCAGGGAGGATGACAAATATGGAAATTTGTCTTACGAATGGTTAAACTATCTAGTCTGTGGTTTGCTGGCGCGGATCTTACAGAGAGAAATAGAAATTATTTCCCTTCTAAATGCCAATCGTGGCCGTCAGCCATGATGCTGGCGTTGATGTCGAGCAGCTTCTTTTTCAGGGATTCCAGTTGTTTGGGTTGTTTGGCCGCGAGGTTGTTGTTTTGGGCGGGATCGTCCTTGAGGTTGAAGAGTTGGTAATTTTTGTAAGTTCCGTTCTTGATGGAGGGGATCCAAGCTTCTTGAAACATATTGTTTTTCGAAACCTCAAAGTCGGGTTCGGCGACGAGGGAGTAATCTCCATCGCGCAGGGCGACGATCGGGCGGGCTTTTTGTAAATGCCAGAACAGGGCTTGCTGACGGTGGAATGAACCGGGGCGTCCTTTTAACAGGGCAGAAAGGTCGGCGCCGTCGAGGTGGACGCCCTTGGGTTTGTTCAGATTCAGTAGCCCGCAAACGGTGGGCAGCACGTCAACCAAACCTGCCGGGGTGTGGTCGACGCGGTTTGACGAAATGACCCCAGGCCAATGGAAGATGCCTGGCACCCGGATGCCTCCTTCCCAGTTCATTCCTTTGTGACCGCGCAGCCCCCCGGTGCGATCGTCGCGGTAGCTGCCGTTATCGGAGCCGTAAATGATGAGGGTGTTTTTTGGGTCGTCGATTTGCTTGAGCCTGGCCAGGAGGCGGCCGATGGCGCGGTCGGTGTTGTCGATGGTGCCGGAATAGACTGCTCCCTTATCCTTTGGCTTACCATATTCGGAAACCAATTCCTGTGGAGCGGCAATGGGGGCGTGCGGCTCGTGAAACCAAAGGTTGAGGAAAAAAGGCTTTTTGGGATCGCGGTGCTGGTCAAGCCAGGTGAGCGCTTCGTCGACGACGATCTGACAGGAGTAACCTTTGATCTCGCCAAGGGCTTTGCCGTTGCGGATGAAGTTGTTTGGGTTGTGATGACTGGGCGAGGCGTTGTTGGCGGTGGCAAACCAGTAATCGAAGCCGTGTTGGTCGGGGGTGGGTTTGTCGCGTTCTTTGGTGGGCAGCCCGAGATGCCATTTGCCGATGTGGGCAGTGGAGTAGCCTGCTTCTTTGAGGATTTCAGCGAGAGTGATTTCGCGTTCGAGAAGGTGGGAGTTCTGGGATTCGTCATGGATCCAACTGTAAACGCCCGCCCGGATATGATGACGGCCAGTGAGCAGCACGGCACGTGAGGGGGAGCATACCGCGCAACCGGAGTAAAAGTCGCTGAAGCGGGTACCGCCTGCAGCGAGGGAATCGATGTTGGGGGTTTGAACCGGGCCACCGTAGCAGCCGACGTCCTGATAACCCAGATCATCGGAAAGCAGCATGACGACATTGGGTGCGGCTTGGGTTGAGCCGAGTATTGCAAAAAAGAGGGCGAGGGAAAAGAAGTGTTTCATGAGGCTACTTTTGTTAGATGGGCGAGTGAAGGAGTTTAAGTGAACAGCCCCTTCATCGGTTCACCATGGTAGAGGAAGTTGGGGCGATCAATACGGTCATACCATTTCATGCTGCGAGGGATGCCGAGCGCGTTGTAGATGGTGGCGGCCAGATCTTCCGGGCTTTGTGGATCGCTGGCAGGGTAGGCTCCGTGTTTGTCTGAGCTGCCAATAATCCGTCCACCTTCTACGCCGCCGCCGGCGAAAAAGACTGATTGCAGGGCGCCCCAGTGGTCACGGCCCGGCAGCGGCACTTTGGGGATTTTAGTGATTTTGGGAGCACGGCCAAATTCTCCCGCCATGACAACCAGGGTGTCGTCGAGCAGGCCGCGGTTTTGCAAGTCGTCGAGCAATCCGGAGACGGCACGGTCCATCGGTGGCAGAAGGTAGTTTTTGAGGTTGGGAAAGGCGGCCTGATGAGTGTCCCAGCATTCGTTGTTGCCGAGGTTGACTTGTACCAGGCGCACCCCGGATTCGACCAGTTGCCGGGCCATTAGCAGGGACCAGCCAAAGGAGTTCTTTCCGTAGCTGCTTTGCAGTTTCTCGTCAGCACTGTGGACGTCGAAAGCCTTTTTGGTGTTTTGGTCAAAGATCAGGTCGGCGGCCATTTTCTGATAGCGGTCATGCTCGCGGGTTTCGATCAGCTGTTCGAGTTGTTTCTGTTGGGCGTCAAGGTGGCTTAACAGGTCGAGTCGGTTGCGCATACGCCGGAAGTCGATGCCTTCAGGAAGGAAAAAGCTAGGCACGTCAAAGACGAAGTTACTGCCATCTTCCTTGCCACGTGCGTGGTGGAAAAGGTAATCGGGGTAAGCGCCGTAACTTTTGCGATTGTACTTCGATGCTTCAACGATGAAAGGGTCATCGCCTGCCAGTTGGCCGGCTGATTGTCCGGGAAGGGTGCGTCCGCTGCGATGGACGATCTTGTCGGGTAGGATGATGCTGGGAGGCAGATTGTTGCGGCTTTTGATCACCTTGTTGATGACGGCCGCCATCGAGGGGTAATTGCTGTCCTTCGGTTGGGTGGGATCAAAACCAGCCGGGATGTCGCTGTGTCCGGTGAGCATGATGTGATGCCCTTGTGAATGTTCGTTGTGTTCGTGGCTCAACGAGCGACAGATCGACCAGAGGTGGCTGCGTTGGGCGAGCATCGGCAGGTGTTCGCAGATACGCAGTCCGGGGGTGCGGGTGGAGATCTCATTAAACTCACCGCGGATTTCAGACGGCGCATTGGGTTTCATATCGAAGGACTCGTGCTGGGCGAGACCTCCGCTGAGGAAAATGTAGATGACCGATTTTGCCCGGGTTTTTGGAACGGGTACGACGGAAGGCACTTCTGCGGCCAGAGCCGATAGTTGGCTCAGATGATTTGCTCCCAGGCCGAGCAAGCTGATACCTCCGGCGCGTATGGCGGCGCGACGTGATGGATGCAGCAGTGAGGGAGGATGGTTCAATGGGCGGGGAGTTTAGAGTGTGGAACAAAACATGGTGTTGGAAACGAGAGCTTAAGCAATGGACTCTTTTTTTCTGGTTTTGTTCATGATTTGACGGGAGCACGGCATTTTAGTCAAGCTTTGAGGGTTCAAGTCGTTTATTATAATAACAAAACAAATGCCTTGATTCGATTTTGATCTGCGTTTTATTTTGAGATTATGAAAAAAACAGGTCATTCATTTTATGTCTTTTCATCTTTAAAAGTTGCGTTGTTGGTAGTCATTGCTTCGAGTTTTTATCTGGTGGCCGCTGAGGATGCGGACTTTCCGGGGCAGCGAAGCGGAAAGGATTTGCAGGCGGCGGGTTTTGAGTCGCTTTTTGCTGGCAAGAATTTTGCTGAGTGGGATTTCAAGCCATGGCATCAAGAGCACTTTGTGGTGAAGGATGGGCTGATTGATTACGACGGTCTGTCGGAGGCAAAAAAGTGGTCGGAGAATAATTTGTGGACTAAAAAATCCTACGCAGACTTTACTTTTTATGCCGAATGGCGCCTGCCGCGCAAGCCGGAGTTGAAGGCGCATCCGGTGGTGCTTTATAACGGAGATTTTCTGATGGAGCAGGATCACCCCAAAAAACGAGTGACCCGTGCTCACCTCGATGCGGGGGACAGTGGTTTTTACTTTCGTGGAGATACCCGTTGTCAGGCTAATATTTGGAGTCAGGCTTTGGGTTCGGGCGAGATCAATGGCTACCGTACGGATAAAAGCATGCCTGCGGTCACTCGACGAGGGTGCATTCCACTTAAAAATGCGGACCGTCCCTTGGGACAGTGGAATGCCTTTGAAGTGACCATCAAAGGCAATCGTATGACAGTGGTTTTGAACGGTGAAAAGGTGATTAATGCGGTGCCTTTGCCCGATTTGCCTGCTAGGGGGCCGATTGCTTTGCAACATCACCATGATCCCGTGCAGTTCCGGAATTTGTGGGTGAAAGAGTTGCCGTGATTGCTTTTTTTCCTGGGGCGTTTCACCTGCAATAGCAGGTTACGGGAAACTTTGTTGAGCAAATCTTGTTGTTTTGGCAGGAATGATTGGCGTTTTGTCTGTCGAAACGATAAAGAAGGGCGGACGGGCAGTGTGACACGGCATGAACAACGGTGAATCAAGGCAAGAATCGGAAGAGTCGGGCACTAAAGGCCCGGCTATCGGACGTGCGGTGAAAAAGGGGGTGCGTCATGCTCTTTTCCCGATGCTGGTGTTGGTGGTGTTTTCTTTGATTGTGGATGAGACCTATCCTTTTTCGGATTTTCCGATGTATTCCCGGCTGCCTCCCAACACCGAGTATTATTTTTTTGAAGACGGTAATGGGGATCCCTTGCCGGTTAAGGCTTGTTTTGGGGTGAGTGCTTCGGCGATGAAGAAGATGTATGAAAAAAGGCTGAGGAAGGTATCTGAAAAGCGCAGCCTTGAAGCGGGCTATGGAATCGGAGGGAGTGAATTGACCGCGGAAGACAAAGCGGCTGTGGGGGATGAGTTATTGGATTATTTGTTGCCGATGGGAGAAACGAAATCCTGGTGGCAAAAAAACCGCCCGGAGGCGATCAGGCTAATACGGGTGGATATCCGGCGGACAGATGCCCAGGGCTTGATCGAAACTCCTGCTGTGGTGGTTGAGCGTAGATTGGAGCAAGGCAAATCATGATTGAACCAGAGGGCTCGAAATACTGGCAGATACCTAAACGGGGAAAATGGGAATGGTTTTTTATGAGGCTGTTTTTTGCTGTGGTGGTGTGGTGGTCGCTTCCCACAGCGCGGTCGATGCTGGATATGGTGAGTCAGCCTTACCCTACAGGTATCGCAAATTTGGTGGACCTGACTTTTTTCTCAAATCCTGAGATTTACCAGGTCGTCTATTGGGTTTTTTGTGCGGCTTTGCTGGTTTATGTGTCAGGTTTTTTGTTGCCGATGGTATTGCCTGTTATTGCTTCGGTGCACATCGGAATGATAACTATTTATAATTCCCAAGGGGCGACGCACCACTCTTATCAATTGGTTTCACTTATTTTGTTGGCCCAGTGGATGGTTTACTGGGTGCCGTGGGGGAGGAGGGTTTTTGGGCGTCAAGCGCTGTCATTGCCGGAGGGGCGGCACTGGCGGGATTATGCGGTTTGGTATAGTCTGCAAGTGATCGCTGCCGCTTATGTGATTGCCGGGGTGATTAAGCTGATGCGTTCCAAAGGGATGTGGATTGTGGACTCACCTAATCTGGCGGTGCAGTTGTTGAAGACCAATGCACAGAATTATTACGGACGGTTGGAGACGGATGCGGTGTTTGAGCAGCGTGCGGCGTTGGCGCAATTCATGATTGATAATCCGAATATCACCCGGTTGTTTCTGGGGGCCGGGCTGTTGATTGAAATTTTCGCCTTTGTTTTGTTGATCAACCGGCGTTGGGCACTGGTTGCGGGGGTTTTCATCCTGTCTCTGCACTGGGGCATTGATATGACAATGGGTTTGAATTTTAAATACCAGATGACGGTGGTGGCGATCTTTTTGCTTAATGTGCCGTATTGGGTGGGGCGGTTGGGGAAGAGGGGGGGGATTGGTTCTTAGTTCTTGGTTCCCCCAACAAAGAACGAAGCACCAAGTTAAACACTTCCTATTGCTTGCCCGGCAAGGTGACCGGTCGTCCAGGCGTTTTGGAAATTGAAGCCGCCGGTGATGCCGTCGATGTCGAGGATTTCGCCAGCGAAGTAAAGGCCGGGGCAAAGGCGGCTTTCCATGCTGCGCAGGTTGACTTCTTTTAAGGGAATGCCGCCGCAGGTGACAAATTCGTCTTTGTTCATGCTTTTGCCCTGCACTTCGAAATGGCTGTCGGTTAATTGTTCGATCAGCTGGCGTTCGCTGTTTTTCGGCAATTGTGACCAAGTGCAGTCTGTTGGAATGCTGATGGATTGGCAGAGTTTTTGCCATAGGCGCTTGGGGAATTGGGGCAGTGCAGACGCTCCGGCGACGCGACGTTTTCCCATCTCGGTGCGGGCCTGGTGAAACAGGGGGGCAGGGTTTTCTGCGGTGCCCAGCCAATTGACCCGCAGGGTGAATTGGTAATTGATTTCAGCCAATTTGCGGGCTCCCCAGGCGGATAGGCGCAGTGCGGCGGGGCCACTCAGCCCCCAGTGGGTGATTAATAAAGGGCCGCTGCTGTTTAGTTTGGGCAGTCCTTTGATGCTGAGTTTGGCCTCGGGCACGGTCAGTCCCTGCAGATCAGCGATACGTTGATCGGTGATTTTGAAAGTGAAAAGAGAGGGCACGGCCGCTTCGCTGTTGTGACCCAATGATCGCGCGAGTTTCTCGCCAATAGTATTGCGGGTGCCGCCGGTGGCGAGCAGAACGGATTGTGTGGTGAGGGTGTCACCTCGATCGGTGTTCACTTTGAAACGTGCGGTTTTTTCCCCGGTGGCGGCGTCGGCGATGGTTTGAATGGTTTCCACACCTTGTCGCAATTGTATTTCCACGCTGGAGGTACGGGCAGCGGTGATGAGGCAGTCAATGATGGTTTGGGAGTCATTGGACTCGGGGAACATACGTCCATCGGCTTCGGTTTTTAATTTCACCGAGCGGGATTCAAACCAGTCGACGGTGTCCTGTGCTCCCCAGCGATGCAGCGGGCCGAGCAGGGCGCGTTCGCCTCGTGGGTAGGCGCGGGCTAATTCTTTGTTGTCAAAGCAGGCGTGGGTGACGTTGCAACGTCCGCCACCGGAGATTTTGACTTTATTGAGAAAGTGGGAGCTTTTTTCAAGGATGAGGATGGAGGCATCCGCACCGAGGGTTTCGGCCGCGGTGATGGCGGCGAAAAAACCCGCCGCGCCGCCGCCGATAACGATCAAATCCCAGTTTTTGTGCATGTTTGTTCGATAGTCGGGGATGTGCGGGGACTCAAGGTATAAGGCGAGAACACTGAATATTGAGTAAGGAATTTTGAATGTAAAAGTGGGGCTTTTGTGTAACAAAATTTCCCGTTGGGGTTATAGTTAAGTGGAGGTTGGTGTTGTTGTAGAAGAGGCGACAGCCTGTTTTGGGCGTGATAAGGCGCTGAATATGGACATGCATTCACAGGATAGAAGCGATGAACAGATCGCGGAAGACGAGCTGATTCGCGAGGTGCAGGCTGGTAATCTGGCGGCTTTTGAGCAGCTGATTCAATCCCATTCCTCGCGCTTACGTGCGTTTGTGTCGATGCGTCTGCCGGTTTCACACTTGATTGATGAAATCGCCCATGAGGCTTTTGTTTTTGCCTACCGCCATTTGGAAGAATTCACCCCGGGCAGTAATTTTGGCGCGTGGCTGCGGGCGATTGCGAATAATTTGGTGCGTGCGGAGGTGCTGCGTTATAGCCGCTCGGTGAAAAATCAGGACAATTACCTGGAACATTGCCTGGTGGAATCCGCGCAGGGGCAGGGGCTGAAGCCGGAATCGGCATTAGTGGTGTATTTGGAGGAATGTCTGGGTGGTTTGCCGGACGGTCAGCGGGAGTTGTTGCAACGGCGCTACGAGTTAACGGAATCCACCCGTGACATGGCCGCTGCGATGGGGCAGAGTGAGGCTTGGGTTCGCACCACCTTATGTCGGGTGAGGCGGGCTTTGAGGGTTTGTGTGGAAGATAGGCAGGATTTGGATTCGGCGGGGTCACAGGGAATGAAGCCGGTGGGGAATTGATCATGGAAACGGATAAAACAGAACAAGTGGACGCTTACCTCGCAGGAGAACTGCAGCAGGATGCTGCGCGTCTGGTTGAGGCTGGGATTCGTGGGGATCAAGTGGCGGAGCAGGAATTTGTGGTTCAGGCGCAGATGGATGCTGCGTTGAAGGCTTTGCTGTCCGAGGATGCGTTGCATCAGAATTTTGTCCAGGGGGTGATGGCCAGCGTGCAAGCCGAGCCGGAACGGGCGCTGACCAAATCAGTGCTGACGGAGATCCTTGATGAGCGTGATGCGGCGGCAGGGCGGCATCAACCCAAGCCTTTTGACTGGTGGGTGTGGACCAAAACGGCGGCGATCGCTGCGGTGGCGGCAGCGGCAACGGTGTGGACCTTGCAGTCGGTGCGCATGGATTCTGGTCGGGAGGGGCAGGCGGCTCCGCAGCCGAAGTTTCTCGCTCGGTTGAGCGCGGATGAAAATGCGCAGTGGGCGGAAAACAGTTTGAAAGCCCGCGAGGACGGGTGGTTGGGTTCGGGGCGCTTGGACTTACGCAGTGGGCAGGCTGAAGTGACTTTTGGTTCGGGGGCTAGAGTGTTGTTGGAGGGGCCGGTGGTATTTGATGTGGAGCAGATGAATCGAGGTTTCCTGAAGAGAGGGCGCTTGACGGCTGAGGTGCCGGGGCCGGCTTCAGGATTTGTGATCAATACGCCTTTGATGAATGTGATTGATCTGGGCACTCGGTTTGGACTGAATGTGAAGCGTAACGGTGAATCCGATGTGCATGTGATGCAGGGGGTGGTGGAGGTGAGCCGAGCCCGCGGACGCTCGGTGCCACTAGTCCTGACAGAGGGTTTGGCGGTGTTGGCTGATCGACGCCCGCAAAGTCGCTTGAAACCGGTCATTTATGCCGGGCATGATTTTGTTTTGCCGGAGCAGGAAGCGAGTGTGTTGGCGACGGGGCGCTTTTTGCATTACGGCTTTGATGAGTCGGGCGGGGCTGAGATTGACGACACCGGAGTGGGGATGTCGGGTGGTCCTTTTGATATATCTTTATTGGCGGATGTCGGGAGTGCATCGGATGCAGTGGATTCGATCAATTCCTCGCCTAAAAGAACAGCAGGGGCAGTAGGTCGAGGTTTGGTGTTTGAGGCGGGGGATCGTTTGCAAGCAAATGGGCCGTCGCTGCTGGCCGGCGGGACTCGCGCCTGGTCGGTGATGTTGTGGACGAAGGTGCTGCCCAAAGCGGATAAAAACGGAGGGCAGGAAATGCTTGTTTGGGGTTCCCCGCAGCAGCATTGGAGAATGCGTTGGAATGATGCGGTTGAAGCGGGCACCGAAGGAGCCTTGCGAGCTGATTTCGGGGAAGGTTATGTGGTTGGAGCTACGGATTTGCGGGATGGGCGCTGGCACCATGTGGCGCTAGTGTTTATTGGTGAAGAGCAAAACGGTGAGGTCACCGATGACCGCAGGCAAGAGGCTGGCGGCGATAAGATCGATGTGGCTACTCATGTCAGACTCTATGTGGACGGCAGTCTTGAGCCTTTGAGTGGTGGGCGCTCCCAGGTGGTGGAGCCTTTGCCTAGAGCAGATGAGAGTGGGCTGTCTTCGTTTTCTTTGGGGGGGGCGGGTGGCTTCGAGGGATGGCTGGATGAATTTTACCTGTTTGATGCGGCAGCCTCTTCCGCGAATGTATTGGAGTTGTATAAAATGGGAGCTTTGGAGACCGCGGGAGCCGGAATAGGACGCAGCTTAGATGGTTTTGAGAATGGCGGCGAGTAAAAATTGAATAAAAAACTGTAACAGAAGCACTTGATTGTGTTATCTCCTCAACACGGAGTGATAGCATGTCGTGTCACGAAATACCCCTCCCAAGAAATGACCCCCACTATTTCCCCTATTTGATACTGTCATTGCAGCTATTTGACGTGGGGATTTCCGCCTTGGAAAACAATTAAAGAAAGAGAAGAATGAAGCATAATAAAATGATGAACAAAATGTTGGCCGCTTTGATCGGCGGGGTGTTGATCTCGTCATCGATCGGTGCGAATGCCCGGTTATGGAAAGACCAAAAGGGGCATGAAGTGGAGGCTGAATACTTGGGTTATGAAAAAACACCCCAGGGTTTGATGATCAAACTGAAATCGGCAAACGGGGATATCAAATTGCCTTTTGCGCAGTTGAGTGCGGCGGATCAGACTTATGTGAAAGCGCAGGCAGCGGCTCAAGCTCCGACGCTCTCCGGAACGCCCTCGCAGAAGATTGATCAGATGATCATGGCAAAATTGAAAGCTGCCAATGGTGAAATCCGTGCACGCGGCGCGCTTTTGTCGAAAGAAAAAGGCCTGAGCAAGCTGGAGCGGAAGAAAAAGGCTGAGGAGTTGGTGTATGAGGAAAAAATGACTTTGCCCAACAAGCGGATGACAGATCAGCAATTTGTGCGCCGGGTTTATCTGGACATCGCCGGTCGCATTCCCACTTATAACGAAGCGGTGGATTTCCTCGAAGCCGGTGGCAAAGGCAAGCGCGCCAAGTTGATTGACGAACTGCTCGACTCCGAGGCTTATGTCATGAATATGTTTAACTGGTATAGTGATCTGTTGCGTATCCGCGATGGAGTGGTCATGGGTGGAGGTGGCCAGTTGAAAGCTATTGGTTACGTGGATTGGGTCAAGGACAGTATCCGTGAGAACAAGCACTTTGATAAGTTGGTGGAAGAAATGCTGACGGCTACAGGAACCTTGTGGGACAATCCGGCGACGGGTTATCTGGTCACGGATAATGGCATGCCACTGTGTAACCTGTCTAATACCTTTACGGTGTTTCTGGGGACGGAAATTACCTGCGCGCAATGTCACGACCATCCTTTTGAAGAAGTTTATCAGATGGACTTTTATAAAATGGCTTCGTTTTTCGGCGAAACCAATACCCGCGGAGGCGGAAGCATGATGGCGATGGGGAAAAAGAACAGCTCCCGCGGCGAGCGTGACCGTTTGAACAAGCTGTTGTTGGACGGTGGCAAATTGCGTAAAAACGCTAAAACGGATAATCAGTTGAATCAGATTCTGGGCACGTATGGCTATAATGTGAACGATGGCGGAGGAAACAAAGTCAAGCTTCCTCACGATTACAAGTATGACGACGCGGATCCTAGTTCTTCTGTAGCTCCCGCTGCTTATTTCGGTGAGAAGGTGGATGTTAGTAAATTTGAAAGTCCTCGTCAGGCATTCGCCGAGTGGATGACTTCAAAAGAAAATCCGCGTTTCACGGTTAACCTGGTGAACCGTTTGTGGAAACGTGCTTTTGGGTTGGCTCAGATTGAACCCGTGGATAACATTCCGGGTGATCTTGGAGGTCAGGCACAGAATAAGGAATTGCTGACATTTTTGGAAGATACGATGCACGAGCTGGACTTTGATGTGAAAGGGTTCATGCGTATTTTATACAATACGAATGCTTATCAGCGTGAAGCTTGCCATGTGTCGCCGACTTTGACTCAGATTGACCGTGGCGAGTATCACTTCGCCGAGCCGATTTTGCGCCGCATGACAGCAGAGCAGATCTGGGACTCGCTGGTGACCCTGACGACCTCCAACCCGGAGTCGATGCAACGCCGGGGTTTGGAAGACTATCAGGCAGTGATGAACACTGATTTGTCCACTTTGAAAACGGCGGATGCGGTGATGAATTTCAAGAAGCAGTTTGCCTCTGTAGGGGCGATCAAAGGGATGAGCGGAGAAATGGGAAGTAAAGAGGCTATGGCCGCTTCGAGAGTGGGAGGAGAGCAGATGGTGAGAGCTTCCGAGCTGTCATTACCGCAACGTCCGGGAACTTTCCTGCGCATGTTTGGCCAATCCAACAAGCAGCTGATTGAGAACAATACCACCCAGGGATCAACCCCGCAGGTGATGGCTTTGTTGAATGGTAAAATTACTAACCAGGTGCTGACCAACGCCAAGGCTCATCTGGTGAATGAAGTGGTGAACAATACCCGGGGTAAAGGGGGCAAAACCGAGAAAATCTTCATGAGTATTTTGGGGCGTTTTCCTACTTCCGAGGAAAAGAGCGCGGCTTCCAGTGGAATGCGTGTCTCCAAAGACAAGGACAAGCAGATGAGTAAGGAGGCGATGGAAGTTGCCAAGATGGGAAATGTGATCTGGGCACTATTGAATACCCGGGAATTCCTCTTCATTCAATAATTGAGAGGGACAAAAAAAGCTGTTGCTGATTTAAAATAAAAACTGAGAAAGGAAATCGAATAATGAAACAAGGTCTGAATAGTCTGGACGGTCAGAGTCGCCGTAAATTCATGATGAACGCGGCAAAAAGCGCGTTGGGAGTGAGCATGGTTCCAATGTTGGGAAATAGTAATGTGTATGGTGCTGCCACGGGTGGCAAAGCCGAGCACTGTATTTTCTTTTACATGAGTGGGGGCATGACCCATCTCGATACTTTTGATCCTAAACCCGGGGCTGAAACCCAGGGGAAAACCGGCACGGCTAAAACGCCGGTCGCGGGGATTGAACTTTCCGAATTTTTGCCTGGATTGGCGGAGCGGTTCAAGGATATCGCCTTGGTGCGTTCGATGCAATTGTTAACCGCGGATCATCGTGGAGCCAGTTATCAGTTGCACACGGCTTACAGCCGCAAAGCGACGATCATTCATCCAACCACGGGTCCGTGGGCACAGCGTCTGCTGGGCAAAAAACATGAAACCTTACCGGACAGTGTGGTGATCGGAGGAGGGGGTAATCATTCAGGGTCCGGTTTCATGGGGCCGCTGTTGAGCCCGTTGCCGATCGGTGATCCGGAGAAAGGTATTCAGAATGTGAAAGCGACGGTGGATGAACGCGCTTTTGGTAAACGCATGAAGATGATCGATACCTTTGATGCTAGTTTCCAAAGTAAGTTCAAGACCAAGGAGGTGAAAGCTTATTCGGACTTTTACGATGAAACTTTGAAACTGATGGAGAGTGAGGATTTGGAGGTGTTTGATCTCACTAAAGAGAAAAAGGAAAAACGTGATACTTACGGCATGAACCGATTGGGGCAAGGCGCTTTGCTGGCCAAACGATTGGTGGCAAACGGAGTGCGCCACGTTGAAGTCACTTATGGTGGATGGGATATGCACAATGATTTGTGGAACGTGATCCCCGAACGCGCGGGCGTGATGGATAAGGCTATTTCCGCTCTGATCGACGATTTGAAAGCTGAAGGGCTTTTTGACAAGACCTTGATTGTATTGGGTTCCGAGTTCGGCAGAACTCCACGGATCAACGCCAATG
The DNA here is from genome assembly GCA_045046875.1 of Verrucomicrobiota bacterium. GTDB lineage: Bacteria > Verrucomicrobiota > Verrucomicrobiia > Verrucomicrobiales > DEV007 > JAADHD01. Next base: position 20,128 of record JASFYY010000009.1, read on the forward strand.
GTGGTCGTGATCACCACTCGGCTGTGTTCACCACGATGTGGGCAGGTGGAGGTATTGTTGGAGGCCAGGTGTATGGTTCTTCCGACGATAAGGGAGTCGCGCCGAAGGAGGATAAAGTTAGTGCCAAAGAGCACAATGCTACGATCGCTTACGCGATGGGCATGCCTTTGGATAAAGTGATTTATGCTCCATCGGGTCGCCCCTTCATGGTGGCGGGACACAAGTTGGATCCGAAGACTAATGAAATGGTGCCGGAAGCGGAGCCGATCATGCAGCTATTTTCTTAGAAAGGGAGACGCCCCCTTTTTAAGCGAAAGGTAAGAAAAACCCGAGGGGAAACCCTCGGGTTTTTCGTTGCAATGAGGAAGAGAGTTTTGATTCGTACAGGAAAAAAGGAATCGGTGATCGACAGGATGAAGATCTCTTGCCATGATAGGAACAATTGAATCGAGGTTTTGATCTCTCCCATGGAAAACAACGAGGCTCAGCAACAAGATCTGGATGATCCGGTCAGAGGATCGGTGCATTCCGATTTTGGCAGGCATTCCCGGGAAGTGGCTTATCTGGAAGCGGTGATTGATAACTTGCCAGTGGGTTTGTTTGCTAAAGATGCATCGGATGGGTTTCGTTTTGTTTTGTGGAATAAGAAGCAAGAAGAGATCACTTCGATACCTTGTGAACAGGCATTGGGGAAAAATGATCACGAATTATTTTCCCCGGATTCAGCGGCTTATTTCCGTCAAGTGGACGAACTGGTGATTGCCCGGAAGCGTAAGTTCGAGGTGTCGGAAGAGATTGTGGATACGCCGGAATCCGGGGAGGTCTGGTTGCACACCATCAAGGTGCCGATTGATGATGTGGAGGGGCAACGGACTTTGGTGGTGGGGATCAGTGAAGACATCACCGAGCAAGTGCATGCGAGTGAGCAGTTGGCGGCTTTGAATGAAAATTTAACCGAAGCGAATCAGGAACTGAAGACGACGCAGTTGCAACTGATCCAGGCAGAAAAAATGGAGTCGGTGGGGCGACTGGCGGCGGGGGTGGCTCACGAGGTTAAAAACCCGCTGGCCTTGTTATTGTTGGGAGTGGAATATTTAAGTGGAGGTATTGATCCCTGTGATCCGAATGTCGAGGAGATCTTGAAGGAAATGCGCGAGGCGGTTGAGCGGGCGGATAAAATCATCAGGGGTTTGGTTGATTTTTCTTCACAGCGGCAGTTGGAGATGGAGCCAACCCAACTGTGTGATTTGGTCGAGCACTCGTTGTTGTTGGTTCGGCATGAGCTGAAAAAAGATAATATTGAGGTGGTCACTCGTTTTGAAAAAGACCTGCCGGATCTAAAACTTGATAGCGCCAAGTTCGAGCAGGTGTTGGTGAACCTATTGATCAACGCCGTGCATGCGATGGAGGATACGGTGAAACCAAAATTGGAAATTATTTTGTCATCAGCGAAGCTGGAAGGAGTCGAGCGGGATGAAGGTTTGCGGACGGCGGATCATTTACGCAACGGGGATGAGGTGGTGCTTTTGAAGCTGAAAGATAATGGTGGTGGAATTTCAGAGGAAAATCTACAGAAAATATTCGATCCGTTTTTTACGACCAAATCAACGGGAATAGGTACGGGATTAGGGCTTTCTGTGGTGCGTAAAATTGTTGAGCTGCACAATGGAGGAATTGATGTGAGGAACCGTTTGTTGGGCGGAGTGCAAATAACGATTACTTTGAAAGCTCCTACCAGAGGTGGAACGAGTTGACATGAAGGGCGGATTTCCGCAAAATAAAAGAAGGTATTATTAACATACTATAAAAGGAGAATAACATGATTCGTAGGATTTTAGTGGTAGATGACGAGACGGGGTTCACAAAACTCTTAAAAATGAACTTGGAGAAAACCGAGCAGTATGAGGTGCGGGTGGAAAATGACTCCACTAAGGCGTTGAATGCGGCTCATGAGTTTTTACCCGATGTGGTGCTATTGGATATCGTCATGCCGGGTATGGACGGTGGGGACGTTGCCGCCCAGATGCAGGATGACCCCTTGCTGCAGAGCATACCGGTGGTCATGATGACGGCCTTGGTTTCCCAGGAAGAGACTAGCCAGGATGCGGTGGCTCAAGCAGGGGCGATGAATATTTTGCCCAAGCCGGTGAATCTGGAAGTGCTGTTACGCTGCCTGGAGGAAGTATTGGCTAAAGGCAGCGGTAGCTAATCTCTAATTTTCGTTTTCCTATTTGACCGTAACGGTGGCGCCGGGTCGGACGAGTGTGGGCAGGCGGATGGCGTCCCAGTTGGCCAGGCGGATACAACCGGCACTGCGGGCACGGCCGATGGTGTCGGGGTTGTTGGTGCCATGGAGGCCGATTCCGGATTTGCTCAAACCCGCCCACAGGATGCCGACGGGATTGTTGGGTCCCGGAGGGATGGTGTAGAAGTCGTCGCTGCGTACACCTTCATTGAGCATCTTGCGGTCGTAGCGGAATTCAGGAGTGGTGACCATGTTGACGATCTTCCATTCGCCGCGCGGGATAAATTTTTCTTTTCCCGGGGTGATGGGAAAGGTGGCGATGACCTGTTTCTTTTCGATGATAGAAACGATTTTGGTATCGGTATCGACGAACAAATGACGCTGACTCAATATGGGGTCTTCGGAATATTGGTCGTGTTTTTTGACATCTTCGATGCGGAAAGGAACGACGTTGGGCACGCTTAATACATCGCCGACTTTTAAGCGGTCAAGATTGATGCCTGGGTTGAGTTTGTGGAGAAAATTCCAGTTGGTGTGATAGCGCTCGGTGACAAATTCGGCGAGGCTGCGGTAATACATGTATTTGACGCTTTCTTGTTCGGACAGTTTTTTAGGAACCCGGCCAACGTAGCTGAGATCTCCTCTTTTGATGGTGTATTTGTTGTAAACAAATTTGATCCCGAGTTGGGAATCCCTTAATACCTGATACCAGTTGGCTGGGTCAGGGTTTTTGACATAGCGTTTATTATAAGCCGTTACAGCGAGGCGAGTGAATTCGCCTAGGGCGCCATCGATAACCCCGGGGCCAAAATGCTTGCGGTCGAGATAGATCTGGACACGGGTGATGACCTCACTCTCTTCTTTACCTGGTTCAGGGGCGATACGCGGCTTAAAAAGCCCCTGAGCACGGACAAAATCAGCGACGGGTGAAAAAAACGTGATGCCGATGATGAGCAATAAAACGACAGGTAAAACGCGTTTCAGAAACGAACTCTGTTTAGAACGTTTTTCACGTTTGCTCGGAGACTTACGTTTGGCGCGGGTTTTGCGTTTTGCCGGGGCTTTGCGTTTGGCACGAGGCATAGTGGGACAAGGAAGGCTGGAATTCTGATAATTATATCAGTTGAGTGTCTCCGCGTCGAGTCCAAAGGCACTGTGCACAGCTCTCGCCGCATCATCGATCTGGTCATTACTGACGGTGACGGTGATTTTGATTTCCGAGGTGGAGATCATCTGAATGTTGATGCCTGCTTTTGACAGGGTATCGAACATCTGGGCTGCCACGCCGGAATGGGAGCGCATGCCGATGCCGACCACGCTCAGTTTGGCGATGCCTTCCTGGGAAATGAGTTCGACCTTCTCACCGATATCAGGCAGCACAGCGTTGAGTGTTTTTTCCGCCTTGGCGAGATCCGACTGTCCTACGGTGAAGGAAATGTCGGTGGTGCCGGTTTTTGATACGTTTTGCACGATCATGTCGACTATGACATTGGCCTCGGCAATGGCGGAGAAAACTTTTCCAGCCGTGCCGGGTTGATCCCGCACTCCGGCGATGGTGATTTTGGCTTGATCGCGCTCTAGGCTGATCCCACGAATGACAACGGATTCCATGCTCATAGTTTCTTCGGTGACAATTGTTCCAGATTCTTGATTCAAGCTGCTGCGGACTTCAAAGCGCACGCCGAATTTTTTGGCAAATTCAACTGAACGCGATTGCATGACCTTGGATCCGGAGCTGGCCATCTCCAGCATCTCATCGTAGCTGATTTCTTCGATTTTTTGGGCGGTTTTTACCACCCGTGGGTCACAGGTGTAAACGCCGTTCACGTCGGTGTAAATTTGGCAGAGTTGCGCGTCGACGGCGGCAGCCATGGCGATGGCAGTGAGGTCGGAGCCTCCACGTCCGAGAGTGGTGATATAACCTTCCGGACTGCGCCCTTGGAAGCCAGCGAGAATGACGATGTTGCCGTCGTTGAGTAGTCGATGGACTTCGTCCGGGGTGATATTGGAGATGCGTGCGCGGGTATGGACGCCGTCGGTTTGGATTCCGGCCTGGGCACCGGTCAGAGACACCGCTTTGCCGCCCATGGAATTGATCGCCATGGAGATCAGCGCGATGGTGGTTTGTTCTCCGGTGGAGAGCAGCACGTCCATTTCGCGTTCGGTCGCGCTTTGTGTTTTACCGGTGACTTCTTCCGAGAGCTCAATGAGTCGGTTGGTGACCCCGCTCATAGCAGAAACCACAGCGATAATCTGGTCGCCTGCCTGGTGTGAATCAAGGATACGGCGTGCCACGTTGCGGATCCGCTCTGCAGATCCGACCGAGGTGCCTCCGTATTTCTGGACAATTAGACTCATGGTTTATAAAAAAAGCTCGGCATGACTTATGCCGTAAGTGGAGCCAATGTCCAATGACTTCTTGTTGATGCGGAGCGCTCAGGCCCGATTAGCACGGATGAATTCGCGAATGGCGGATGCCTTGGCCGCTTGCGGGTAAGTGACGGGTGTGCGCTGCTTGAGTTTTTCCAGGGAAGGGTGGGTGGGGTGCTGGCCGATCGCGTCGTGGATGGTATCGGGGAATTTGGCCGGGTGGGCGGTGGAGAGCACGATGTTGGTGTGTGACCGGTCCAGATCTTTGAAAGCGCAGGCGGTGTGGGGATCGACGATGTAGTTATGATCCCGGTAGACCTGCTGGATCAGCGAAGTGATGTCTTCATCGGAGCTGTGGGTGGCTTTGAAAGCGTCGCTATCAAAGTCGGGGATCTGTAAATCTTCGCCATCGCCGATGCGTTGCATGATTTCACTGACCTGTTGCCCGTTTTCTTTGAGATGGTAAAAAAGGAAACGCTCAAAATTGGATGCGACCTGGATATCCATCGAGGGGGCGAGGCTGGCGTTGACGTCGCCGGGTTGGTAGGAGCCACTGGTGAATAGGCGGTAGAGGATGTCGTTGCGGTTGGTGGCGATGCTGTAGTGTTTGGCGGGCAGTCCCATTTTGCCAGCCAGCCAGCCGGCGAGGATGTTGCCGAAGTTGCCGGTGGGCACCACAAAGGTTGGATCGTTGGCACGCGCGGCGGCGGGCAATTGAGCCCAGGCGTGGAAGTAATAGATGGCTTGGGCCAGCACTCGGGCGAGGTTGATGGAGTTGATCGCTGACAGTCCGACTTCGGCTTTGAATTCGAGATCGCCAAAAAGTTCTTTTACCATTAACTGGGCATCGTCGAAGGAACCTTCGATGGGGATGGGGAAAATGTTGTCGGCTGCCGTGCAGGTCATCTGGCGCTCTTGCAGCGGAGAGATTCTGCCCTTGGGGTAGAGGATGAAAACGTTGACGCCTTTTTTTCCAGCCAGCCCATGGATGGCGGCCGAACCGGTATCGCCTGATGTGGCACCGAGCACGTTGATCGCTTGACCGCTGCGTTGGATTTGATCTTCGAAGAGGTTGCCGACTAGTTGCAGGCCGAAGTCCTTGAAAGCGAGAGTGGGGCCATGGAAAAGCTCGAGCACAAACAAGTCGTCGGTGAGTTGGCGCAAAGGTGCGGTGGAGGCATCGTCGAAGGTGCCTTGATAGGATCGGTCGATGAGGAGTTTCAGTTCATCGGCGCTGTGGTCGGTGTCGAAGTGGCGGAGGAATTCAAAAGCCAGGTTGGCGTAGGACTCAGCTGAGCCATTGAGCAGCGAGTCAGGCATTGGTGGCAAAGATTCTGGAACGTAAAGGCCTCCGTCGGGGGCCAGTCCCGAGGCAAAGGCGTCACGGAAACCAAGGGCTGGTGAAGCGCTGCGAGTGCTTTGAAATTTCATGGATGAGTTATAGGCGAGAGCTGTGGCGAACGGAAAGTTTCAGCCTCTATGAACAGGGATCCTATAGGGATTCCACTCGCATCAGGATGGGTTCATCTTGGATGCAGTCGAGTTGGGCAATTTGCGCGACGGCTTTTTTCATCGTGCCGAAGGGGGCAAAGTAGAGCATGAGAAAAATCGAGGCGGCTCCGTCGCAGTGCTCTTCGGGTTGGATCATGGAAGAGATGCCGATTTGGTGTTCACCAAGAATGCCGGCGATTTGGGCGATCACACCGGGCTGGTCGGCTACGCTCAGACGCAGGTAATATTGCGAAGTGCTTTGATCCACTGGTAACGGTTGGCCATAAAGTCCGTGCGGCACAAATCCGGTGCGGCTGGCGGCAGACCCGTTGAGGTGGGCGGCGGCATCGGCGAGGTCACTGATGACCGAACTGGAGGTTGGATCCTGGCCGGCGCCGGATCCGTAAAACAAGGTTTCGCCGACGATGTCGCCACGGACAAAAATCGCATTAAAGACCCCATCCACCGAAGCGAGGATGTGTGATTTGGGGATCAGAGATGGCTGTACCCGGACTTCGATGTTGCCCGAATCGGGATCGAGTCGAATGATGGCGAGCAGCTTGATGACGTAACCGAGATCGCGCGCGACGTGGATGTCTGCCAGGGAAATTTTTTCTATGCCTTCGACAAAAATATCTTCACTGCGCACCCATGATCCGTAGGACAAAGAGGCGAGGATGATGGCTTTGTGAGCTGCGTCCCAGCCGTTGACATCAAGCGCGGGATCGGCTTCGGCATAACCGAGTTGTTGGGCTTCTTCTAGGGCTTCTTCGTATCCCAGTCCGGCATCGCTCATGCGGCCGAGGATGTAGTTACTGGTGCCGTTGATGATGCCAGCCATCGATTCGATGTTGTTGCCGACCAATGATTCCTGCACCGTTTTGATGATTGGGATACCGCCGGCGACGGCGGCTTCGAAGTAGATGGGAGTTTTTTCACGGTCGGCGATGGCGAACAGTTCTTTGCCGTGTTCGGCGAGCAGGGCCTTGTTGCCGGTGACCACGGCTTTGCCGTTCTCCAAGGCAGCTTTGACCAGTTCGAACGCGCGTTCTGTTCCGCCGATCAGTTCGACCACGATGTCGATTTCTTCGTCACGAATAAGGTCGTCGAGATCAGTGCTGACCCGTTCGCCGGGCAGGTTGATCTCGCGTTTTTTGTCGAGATCGCGGACGACGATGCGGTGGACGAGCAGCTCTTTGCCGGTGCGTTCACGCAATAGCTGGCCGTTTTTGAGTAAATTTTTATAAACACCAGCGCCGACATTGCCGAAGCCAGCCAGCCCAATTTTGAGTGCGTTGTTGGTATTTGAATCGGCCATGATGAGGCTTTGATCAGAGTGAATGGGTGACCACTATGGCGGGGGAGTAATCGCGGTGCAAGCGCGGATATGAGGTCAAATCACTCTTCTGTGTCATCGTCTTCCGACAATACCGCCTCGCGACCGTAGAACTTCACTTTGCGCTGGATTTTTTCGCGCCCTTTGGAGACTCGCCAATCATTGGTGTCGCGCAAGCTGAAGACGCAGCCGCAGTATTCTTGTTGATAGAATTCTTCGTTTTTGGAGATTTCGATCATGCGCTGGCTACCGCCTTGTTTACGCCAGTTGAAGGTCCAGTATTGCATTCCGGGGAAGCGGGCGGCGGATCGTTGGCCGCAGCCGTTGATCTGGTCCATGTCTTTCCAGCGTGATATGCCCAAAGTGGAGGAGATCAAATTGAACCCATGGGCGGCGGCATAAGCGGCAGTGCGCTCGAAGCGCATGTCAAAACAAGCGGTGCAGCGCGAGCCGCGTTCGGGTTCGTTTTCGAGACCCTCTACCCGGTCAAACCAGTTTTTAGCATCGTAATCGCCATCGACAAAGTCCATGCCGAGTTTTTGTGCGTAGCGGATGTTTTCCTCTTTGCGGATGTTGTATTCGTCGCGCGGATGAATGTTGGGGTTGTAAAAATAGATCGTGGTTTCGATGCCTGATGCGGCCAGGGCGTCCATGACTTCCGAAGCACAGGGGGCGCAGCAGGAGTGCATCAGGACTTTTTCTGCGCCGTTGGGAGTATCCAGCACTGGGCGCTGATAGTTTTCCACCGAAAAACGATCCATCGGATTGCCGGATTGTTTGGCAGCTGAGTCGGGTGTGCTCATTGATTATGATTCAGTTTGGCATCCAATTGCTCAAGCGTGAGCCATTTTTTTTGGATCGTTATCATCTATTTTAGCGGTTAAGGTTTGCAGATATTTTCCATCCTCCTTGAGCTGGAGGCTGACCATGTATCCCATGAGTTGTCTGCGATCTTCTGGAGCCAATGCTTCCACCTTTTTCTTTAAGGATGTTGCGATCATAAACTCATATTTGTCCAGAAAATGAAAAAATTCAAGATAACTTTTGGAACTACGAAGCTATTACAATAGTAGATTACTGGTGTATTTGAGTTGAAACGGGCAACGTGACAGTGTTGGTTAATAACATATTGACGAATCATGATTTACGTATGTATTGTGACTTCAATGAAAATTACTACATTAAATTTGGGCTACCCGCGCATTGGACGGAAACGCGAATTGAAAAAATCGATCGAGTCTTATTGGAAAGGGCGCTTGTCGAAAGATGAACTGGATGAGTTGGCAGCATCGTTGAGGAAACGTCATTGGCTGGAGCAAAAGGACGCGGGCATTGATTGGATTCCGAGCAATGATTTTTCATATTATGACCAGATGCTCGATGCGGTGTTGTCTTACGGAGCGATTCCTGCGAGATTTCAAGCATGCGACTTTGCCAATGATTTGGATTTGTATTTTGCGATGGCTCGTGGAGTGGCGGCGGAAGAAAATCATGCGGAGCATGAGAGCTGTGCTTGCGGCGAATCAACCACGGCGATGGAAATGACCAAATGGTATGATACCAACTACCATTATTTGGTTCCTGAATTTGATCAAAATACCCGTTTCAGCCTGCGTGAAAATAAAGCCCTGGAAGAGTATGAAGAGGCCAAGGCGCTGGGCTTGGAAACGATGCCTGTTCTGATCGGTCCGCTGACTTTTTTGCTGTTGGGCAAAGTGGTAGGACAGCAAGATTTTGATGTGCTGGATGAGTTGTTGGATCCTTTGTTGGAGGTATTGTGCAAGCAAGTAAGTTCCCTGGTGAAAGCGGGAGCACGCACGATTGCTTTTCACGAACCGCAATTGGTGATGGACTTGCCCAAGGGAGCTGATGCGGCCTATCAAAAGGGTTATCAAAAAATTCGTGAAGCGGTCAGCAATGCGAGCCCGCAGGGTGAGCCTACCCAGCTGGTTTTGCTGACTTATTTTGATTCATTACGCGATAACGAACGCTTGGCTTTGTCGCTGCCGGTGGATGTGGTTCATTTGGATTTGGTGCGCGCTCCGGGTCAGATTGACTGGGTGCTTTCGCATGTGCCGGAGGACAAGATCATTTCCCTGGGAGTGGTGGATGGTCGAAATATCTGGAAAAATAACTTCAAAAAATCGATCGCGGTGGTGAAACGCGCAGTGGAATATTTGGGCACTGAGCGAGTTTGGGTAGCGCCGTCCTGTTCCTTACAGCATGTTCCGATGGATCTTGATTTGGAAACGAAATTGGATGGCGAATTGATGGATTGGCTGGCTTTTGCCAAACAGAAACTGGATGAAGTTCAAGTGATTGCGGTAGCGGCTAGCCCGGAAGGGGAGGAATTGGTGGCGGCAGCAGTGGAGGTCAATCATATTTCATGGGAAAAGCGGACGGAGAGCAAACGTATTCACAATACTGCCGTGCAAGAGCGCTTAAAAGCGATTGGACCTGAAGACTGGCAACGCACTACGCCCTACCTTGAGCGTTTTAAAATCCAGCAGGAAAAGTTAGCTTTGCCATTGTATCCAACCACCACTATCGGCTCTTTGCCACAGACGTCGGATGTGCGTAAAGCACGATCAGAGCGACGCAAGGGGACGATCAGTGAATCTGAATACGATGTTTTTCTGGAAGAGAAAACGCTGGAGTCGATTCGGTGGCAGGAGGAAATCGGAGTGGATGTTCTGGTGCATGGAGAATTTGAACGTAACGACATGGTCGAGTATTTTGGTGAAGAGCTGGAAGGTTTTGCCTTTTCAAGTTTTGGCTGGGTGCAGAGCTATGGAACCCGCTGTGTGAAACCACCGATTATTTTTGGTGATGTCAGTCGCCCCGAGGCGATGACGGTGAAGTGGACCAAGTTTGCCAAAGATAGCACCAAGCTTCCGGTGAAAGGAATGCTGACGGGGCCGATCACTATTTTGCAGTGGAGTTTTGTGCGTGATGATCAAGCACGAAAAGATACTGCTTGGCAGATTGCCCTGGCGATTCGCGACGAGGTCAATGATCTAGAGGCGGCAGGCATCGATGTGATCCAGATCGACGAACCGGCATTGCGCGAGGGCCTGCCACTGCGGAAAAATAACTGGCCACTGTATCTCGACTGGGCGACCAAGGCGTTTAGAATCTCGGCATCCGGGGTGGACGATGCGACCCAGATTCATACCCACATGTGTTACTGTGAGTTTAATGACATCATTGATTCGATTGCCTCGCTGGATGCGGATGTGATCTCGATGGAGGCCTCGCGTTCTCAGATGGAATTACTGGAAGCTTTCCGCGATTTTGAATACCCAAATGGGATTGGGCCGGGTGTATGGGATATTCATAGTCCACGGGTTCCGGATGAAGCCGAGATGGTGTCTTTGCTGGAAAAGGCTTCGAAATTGTTGCCGAAGGAAGCGATTTGGGTTAACCCTGATTGTGGACTCAAAACGCGCGACTGGCCGGAGACCAAAGCAAGTATGGTGAACATGGTCAATGCGGCGCGCAAATTGCGTGAGAAAAACCCTGCTTGATAGAGGATGAATCGCCTCTCCTTAAAAGTTGCTACTGCAAAGCCTGAGGAGAGGTGCCGTAGATGGCAGGTGCTATTTTTGCGGAAGGTGGCTACAAAAAAAGGATCGCATGGCTGCGATCCTTTTTTGTTCTGCATGATTTATGCAGAAGGCCCTTAGCGCTGAGATTATTCTCCGGCTTTGGCGGCGTCGTCGATGTATTCGACGGCTGATTTGACGATTTCGTAGAAGCTGCCAGGCTCGAGGCTGGCGCCTCCAACTAGGAATCCGTCGATGTCGTCCTGCGCGATCAGATCACGGGCATTGTTAGGTTTTACGCTGCCACCGTATTGGATGCGAACTTTGTTGGCGGTGTCTTCACCATATTTTTCAGTCAGCACCGAGCGGATGAACGCATGGGCGTCCTGGGCTTGCTCGGGAGTGGCGTTGCGGCCGGTGCCGATGGCCCAGACGGGTTCGTAGGCGATGATAGTATCGGCGATGCGACGTGCTCCGACTTCTTGCAAGCAGCCCTCGAGTTGGGTTTTGAGCACAGTTTCGACCTGGTCACCGTCACGTTGTTCGAGAGTCTCTCCCACACAGAGGATGGGTTTGATTCGTGCTTCGTGGGCGGCCTGCACTTTGCGGTTGATGAATTCGTTGCTTTCACCAAACAGCGCACGGCGTTCGCTGTGGCCGAGGATCACATACTGGGTATGCAATTCTTTTAGCATCACCGCGCTGATCTCACCGGTGTAAGCACCGGCGGGTTCGGGTGACATGTTTTGTGCGCACAGGGCGACAGCGTCACTTTCTGAAAGTGATTTTGAAGCTTCTGCCAGTGACACGTAAGGTGGTGCGATGACCACGTCGACGGTGCTGCGGGTTTTAAAAAAACGAAGAAAGGTGCGCAGGAAGCCGTCGGTTTCCAGAGGAGCCATGTGCATTTTCCAGTTCGCTGCTATGATGTATCTGCGATTGCTAAACATAAGTGTGAGGAGCCGTGGTTATCTATTTGCTATTTGTCTGAGAGAGATGCGATGCCGGGCAGGGTTTTGCCTTCCAGCAGTTCAAGGGAAGCGCCGCCGCCAGTTGAAATGAAAGTCATTTGATCAGCGAGTCCGTATTTGTTCACTGCGGTGACGGAATCACCGCCGCCGATGATAGTCACCGCGTCGGATTTGGCCATCGCTTGTGCGATGGCTTGGGTTCCCTTGGAAAATTTATCAATTTCAAAAACGCCCATCGGGCCGTTCCAGATGACGGTGCCGGCAGTGGCGATGACTTTGGAGAATTCTTCGACCGCTTCCGGGCCGATGTCGAGGCCTTCCCATTCTTCGTCGATGCCGCCAGTGCCACCGGAATAAACGTCGGTGTATTTCACATTGGCATCTTCGCCAAAGGCGTCGGCTTGCAGGTTGTCGGCGGGCAAAAGGAATTGGGTGTTTTTTTCCTTGGCTTGTTTGAGGATGTCTAGCGCGAGATCGAGTTTGTCGTCTTCGCAGATACTCTTGCCGATGGTATAACCTTGCGCTTTGCGGAAAGTGTAGGCCATGCCGCCGCCGATGATGAATGAATCAGCTTTGTCGAGCAGGGCGGTGATGACTTGGATTTTGTCAGAGACTTTAGCGCCTCCCATGATGACAACAAAAGGGCGTTTGGGTTCGCGCAGTTCGTCTTGCAAGTATTGCAACTCGCGTTCAACGAGAAAGCCCATCGCGCAGGTGTCGATGTAGGCCGTCACGCCTGCCGTGGATGCGTGGGCGCGGTGTGCGGTTCCAAAGGCATCATTAACAAAAACATCACCGTGAGCTGCAAGTTGGGCAGCAAATCCGGGATCGTTGGCGGTTTCTTCGTTATGATAACGGACGTTTTCCAACAGCAGGACTTGTCCGTTTTTCAGTTGAGCTACGGCGGCGGTTGCTTCGTCGCCGATGCAGTCCTTGGCAAAAGCTACTGGACTGCCGAGCAGTTCGCTCAGGCGTTCAGCTGCTGGTTGTAGAGAAAATTTGGCGTTGCGTTCGCCTTTGGGGCGTCCCAGATGGGACATCAAAATCACTCGTCCACTGTTTTTGATCAGGTGTTGAATGGAGGGCAGGGCGGCTTGGATACGGGTATCATCGGTGATGACTCGTTGTGATCCATCGTCAGAATCTTTTAATGGGACATTAAAGTCCACACGCATCAAAACGCGTTTTCCTTCAACGTTAAGTTCCTGAATAGTGAGCTTTGCCATGTGCCGAGAGTCGGTCGTTTTCTAATTGTGGTGTTTTGAAAAGAAACCCGTCAGAACGCAGGGCATTCTGACGGGTGTATAAACTTACTGCGTTTTACAGACTGCTGCCAAGCAGAGCCATGGCTTCGCCGGCGCGGTTGCTGTAACCCCACTCATTGTCATACCAGCCAACCACTTTCACAAAAGTGCCGTCGGTAACCATGGTGAGCTCGGAGTCAAGAATACAAGAGTGGGGATTGCCCACGATATCTTTCAAGACCAATGGATCGGTGCTGAATTGGAAGATGCCTTTCATCGGACCTTCAGCCGCTTCCTGGTATTTTTCGTTGATTTCCTCGACGCTGGTCGATTTGGACAACACGGCAGTGAAGTCGGTAACCGATCCGGTTGGAGTCGGCACGCGGAAAGCTCCGCCGCTCAATTTGCCGAGCAGTGAAGGGATCACAAGGCCGATAGCTTTAGCAGCACCGGTGGATGATGGGATGATATTTTCTGCAGCTGCACGCGCACGACGTAAGTCGGGGTGTGGCAGGTCGAGCAAATTCTGGTCACTGGTGTAACTGTGGATGGTGCTCATGAAACCACGCTCGATGGTGAAGTTGTCGTTCAAGACTTTGGCCATGGGAGCCAGACAGTTGGTGGTGCAACTGGCGTTGGAAACGATGTGGTGGTTTTCTGGCTCGTAAATTTCGTCGTTGATGCCGAGACAGATGGTGGCGTCGGGATCTTTGGCTGGAGCCGAGATCAAAACTTTTTTCGCTCCTGCGCTGATGTGTTTTCCAGCACCTTCACGGTCGATGAAAAAACCAGTCGATTCGAGCACCACGTCCACTTCGAGTTCTTTCCATGGCAGTTGTGCCGGGTCGCGTTGTTCCGAAACGGCGATGCGGTGTCCGTTTACGGTGATCGACTCGTCATCATACTCAACAGTTCCGGAGAACGGGCCTGCGGTGGAATCCCAGCGCAGCATGTGAGCGAGTGTTTTGTTGTCGGTCAGGTCGTTGATAGCGACGACTTTTTTCAGTTCGTCTGCTGACATTGCGCGCAGTACATTGCGCCCGATCCGTCCAAATCCGTTGATTGCGTAATTAGCCATGTGTATGATGTTTCGTATTCTTGTGTCGTCAGTTTGCTCTCAAGTGTTGAACCAGCAGGCTTTGAGGCCGTTTAGGTTCGAATTGCCAGGACGTTTTTGCAGTCCAAGACAGAGCGGCGCTAATTAAGCAATCTTAGGGCTAGCCGTCAACTACGATGATTGTGAAAAATGCGTTACACAGGAAGAACGCTTTTCATCCGTTTTTATTGGAAATTATGGGTTTAATGGTATCTCTAAAGGTGAGGGCTTGTAACATGAAAAGGCGAAGGCAGATTGCTGACAATCCACCTTCGCCTTAATTAGTGAGCTTTATATGCTACGCCCCCGCAGGAGCCAAATCGCCTGGCAGTTCGTCTTCATCACTGCTTTTGGATTTTTCTTCGTCCTTGTCAGTTGATTTAGGTGCTTCCGTAGGCACTTCGGGAGGCTTGGGGCTGGCGGGTGGGTTTTGCATTTCACCGTGATCCATGATGTCTTGAACGTGCTTGCCGTCGAGGGTTTCGTATTCGAGCAGGCCTTGGGCGATCAATTCTAACTGCTCACGATTGGCGAGGATCAACTTCATCGCTCGATCATAGGCGGTGTCGATCAGACGTTTGACTTCAACGTCGATTTTCTGCGCGGTGGCCTCGCTGTAATCGCGAGTGCTGTTGCCCATATCCCTTGCGAGGAACAGGTGTTCGTTGTGACTGCCGTATTCGACCATGCCGAGCTCTTCGCTCATGCCCCATTCGCAGACCATTTTGCGAGCGATGTTGGTGGCTTGTTGGATATCACCACTTGCGCCGGCGGTGACATTGCCAAATTGGATCTCTTCAGCGACTCGCCCCCCCATGATGACGACCAGGCGGTCGAGCAAAAAATGTTTACGCACGCTGAGTTGGTCGTCTTCGGGAAGATACATCGTCATACCCAGAGATGGGCCACGAGGAATGATGGTGACTTTATGAACCGGATCGGTGTGCTCAACCAACATGCCGAGAATCGCGTGTCCGGCTTCATGGTAAGCGGTATTTTCTTTTTCTTTTTCAGAAATAGCCATGCTGCGGCGTTCTTTGCCCCAGCGTACTTTGTCGCGTGCTTCTTCCAATTCGGCCAGCGTGACCGCTTTGAGATCCCTGCGCGCTGCCAGCAGGGCGGCTTCATTGATCACATTGGCGAGTTCGGCACCTGAGTAACCTGGCGTTCCGCGAGCAATGATGCCCATGTCCACGTCGGCGCTCATTTTCACTTTTTTGGCGTGCACCTTGAGGATTTCCTCACGGCCTTTGACGTCGGGCAGGTTGACGGTGACTTCGCGGTCGAAGCGTCCCGGACGCAATAGCGCGGGGTCGAGCACGTCCGGACGGTTGGTGGCGGCGATGATGATGACACCTTCCTGGGTATCAAATCCATCCATTTCCACCAGCAGGGCGTTCAGAGTCTGCTCGCGTTCGTCATGTCCACCGCCCATGCCGTGGCCACGGTGACGTCCGACGGCGTCGATTTCGTCGATGAAAATAATGCAGGGTGCATTTTTTTTGCCCTGTTCGAACATGTCACGCACCCGTGAGGCACCCACACCGACAAACATTTCCACAAAATCGGAACCGCTGATGCTGAAAAACGGCACATCGGCCTCACCGGCGATCGCTCTCGCCAGCAGGGTTTTGCCGGTTCCCGGAGAACCCACCAAAAGCACACCTTTGGGGATTTTACCGCCCAGACGTTGGAATTTTTTCGGGTCACGCAGGTATTCGACGATCTCCCAAACTTCCTCTTTTGCTTCTTCCGCGCCAGCGACGTCTTTGAAGGTGGTTTTGTTGGTATCCATCGCCATCAGTTTGGCTTTGCTTTTACCAAAGCCCATGGCTCCCTTGCCTGCCGCCCGCATTTGATGACGGAAAAGGAAATAGAGCAGGAAGATCAGGATGAAAAGCGGCAGGAAAGTCAGCAGAATAGCTGCCATGGTATTGCTTTCAGGCTCGAATTTGTAGATCTCAATTTCGCGTTCTTTGAGCAAGCTTTTCAGCTCATCTTCGACATAGGCCAAATTGACTACGGTTTTGAATTGCTGGTATTTTTCGTCCGGGTCGACTTGTTCGGCAGGTTTCAGTTCGTACCAACCACGCAGGTATTCCTCGCGAGTGCCTTCCTTCTCAACCAAATAGAGGAATTTTTCTGCTTTTTCGTCGACGTGGACGCGATCTTCCTGCAACAGTTCTTTGAACTGTTTGTAGGGGATTTCCTGAATTCCCGAACCACTGCCTTTGCTCCAGATTGCCAGCCCGAACAGACCCAGCGCAGCGCTCAGCAGCAAAAAACCGCGCCAGTTGAAATTGGGCTCACCGCCAGTGCCTTTCGGATCTTTTTTCGGTGCTTTGTTGTCGTTTTCTTCGCTCATCCTGTTTTGTCAAAAATGTTTTTCAGCTGACCAATCTCCCTTGTAGGGTCTTTTTTCAGCGTATGGCCGTGCTCACGTCTGTGAAAGGGATAGTTTTAGGGCAAAAAGCCCAGACTGCACGGCTTAATTGGTAATATTTCGATTCGTTCTGTTTAGTGATCCAGAACAGGAGATGATACCACACCGCTCATTGCATTGCAATGGCTACAGCTTGATCGTATCGCCTTCTTTCAGGCCACTGAGAATTTCGATCAGCTTGGAGTCGGTGCGGCCGGTTTTCACTTCTTGTTTTTTGCCGTTTTTCAAAGTCACGAAAGATTTTTCATTCTCCTTGCGGACCGCTTTTTTAGGAACGGTGAGAGCTTTGTTATTTTTGTATATTTCAATCTGGATCTTGCAGGACATGCCCGGATACAGACCTTTGGTTTCGCTGGTGATTTCCAGCGTGCCGGGAAAACCGCCAGAGGTGAGTGGCACACGGTTCATCGAACTGAGCTGGCCTTGTAATGGAGCGTCCGGGGCAGCGGTCGCAGTGATTTTTGCTTTTAGCCCCTTTTTCAGCAGGGAAAGTTTATTCTCGGGGATGGAGGTCTGCACTTGCAGTTGCTGGCTTTGCACCACCGTCATGAAGACTTCGTGCGGCATCAGTTTGCCCCCGGGAGCCAGTTTTTTCTCCGCCAGCGTGGCGGTTGCCCATTTGCCTCGCACATTAGCTCCATAATAAACGATGCCATCGTGAGGCGCCTTGACGGAAAATGATTGCAGATCTTTTTTCATGTTGCCCAGTTGTTCGGCGAGCTCTTTTTGATCCCGTTTCATTTTGTCTACTTCGAGCTGTTTTTTCTTGAGCGCTTGGGGCAGGGATTTGGAATATTTATCCCATGAAATTGCGGCGGATTGGACGCGCCGTTTGAGGCTTTCGTGTTCCCGGGGAATTGTTGTTGCCAAGGTGCGGGCAGTTGAGAGTTTGGAAGATTCCACTCGGAATTGCGCGCCTTCGACGCTGTTTTTGGCGCGGGTTACGATGATCTGCTCGGTTTCTTCGGTGATGTCATCGGCATCATACATTTTCTGTAACTGGTCGAGCTCTTCCCTAGCGTAGGACAAATACTGGGTGTTTTGTTTGAGGTTTTCCCTGGCGGATTTTTCCCGCTGGGGGCGATCTGTTTTTTCAAAATAAGCCAGATCTTCCTCGGAATGTAGCATGGAGCGTTGACGGCTGTCCAAGCTGAGCGGGGTGGATTTTTTGGCTTCGATCAAGTCGAGCACGGCCAGACTGAGTGACAAGTCGGCGAGCGGGCGCGCAAGTTCGGCCTGTTTGATCGCTTTTTCCAGTTTCTCTGTTTTGAGCTGTAGGATGAGATCACCTTTTTTGACTTCTTCTCCATGAGCGGCGGCTTTGACGACAGACATAGAGTTCCATTGTTTAGGCGCGAGTCTGATGGGAGAGGTTTTGACGGCATCAAAAATTCCGGTGAGTTCGACTTTGACCTCGAACAGGCCTTTTTTCAGTGTGTGGGTTGTGGGACTGGCCGTTTTGTTTTTAGCCTCCTTAGCGCCTGCTGGGTTCGGTGCCGTTTTTGAGGAGCTGACCTTAGACGTATCAGTGGTTTTTTTGGCTACAGCTTTGGGCTCCGTTTTTTTTGCGCCAGCAGAGTCGGCAGCGGATAAATTGAAGCCAATGCTCAAAGGTAAAGTCGAAATCAGAGCGTATATAAACAGGGTTTTCATATTTTTGCAGTATAGCCTCGCCTCTATCGCGGGAAATGCAAAGCACGTAATGAATGAGTTTGAAAGGCTTCGCCAAGTGGTTTTTTTGGGCAGACAAAGGGGCGACTGAAGATGGGGGATTATTTTGCCAATAGATGAAAATATCCAGAAGGATGTGGTATTAATATGATTTGCTCTTATTTTGTAGCCGTCACTTGTGAGGTAACGAGCGGTGGATTTGAGTGAAATGAATGCGAGGGAATACCATCACTGGGCAGGGGCTATGAAGCTGGGAAAGCTAGGGTGCTGCAGCTTGGTTTTGCTTGCTCAGGCAGCAGGTGGGTTGAATGCGGCAGAAACCGATGGTGGAAAAATAGAGGATGCTGCGGGGCTCGAGTTTTTCGAAAACAAGATCCGCCCGGTGCTAGTCGATAAATGTTATCGTTGTCACAGTGTCGATGCCAAAAAGCTGAAGGCCGGATTGATGCTCGATCATCGCAGCCGGATTCTGAAAGGAGGGGATTCGGGCGCTTCGGTTCAGCCGGGTAATCCTGATGAGAGTTTGTTGATAGAAACGATCATCTACGACAATGCCGATTTGCAGATGCCTCCCAAAAGCAAGCTGGATGACTCGGTGGTTGCCGATTTTAAGAAGTGGGTAGCGATGGGGGCTCCCTGGCCGGAAGTAGAGGCGCCGATGCGGTCAGCTGATTCTGCGGTGATCGAAGTGGAGGGTTTTGATATCGAAAAGCGTCGGGCGTCCCACTGGAGCTGGCAGCCGATCACATCACCGGATTTGCCTGTGGTTAAAAATGCAAGCTGGTCGAATGAAGCGATTGATCGATTCATTCTTGCCGGCTTGGAAAAAGAATCGCTACTGCCCGCGGAAGCGGCGGAACCTTCCACATGGTTACGACGAGTTTATTTCGATCTCATTGGCTTGCCGCCGACTCCTGCTGAAATAGGAGCTTTTCTAAGAGCGGGAAAAAAACATCCGAATTCAAGCATTGCTGAACAGGCTGTGGTGGATCACCTGTTGGCGTCACAGCATTTTGGTGAGCGGTGGGCAAGGCATTGGATGGACATGGTTCGGTTTGCGGAAACGGCCGGGCATGAATTTGACAAACCTATTCCGGACGCCTGGCGTTACCGGGATTATTTGATCAGGGCCTTCAATGAGGACCTGCCGTATGATCAGTTTCTCACCGAGCACCTTGCTGGCGACCTGCTGGATAAACCGCGCCGCCATCCTGAGACTCAAACCAACGAATCGATTCTCGCGACAGGGTTCTGGTTTTTAAATGAGACGGTGCACGCTCCCACGGATGTGCTCGCTGATGAATCCGACCGCGTGGACAATCAGATTGATGTTTTCGGTAAAACTTTTCTCGGGCTGACGATTGGCTGCGCTCGTTGCCATGATCACAAGTTTGATGCGATTTCCACCGCCGATTATTATGCGCTGTGTGGAATGATGCAAAGCTCAAGGCGGCAGGGAGCATTTTTAGACCCTTACGGAAAAATCGCGGAAGCAGCAGAAGCCGCCCGACAATTATATCGTAAGGGGGATCAGCGGGTGACGAAGGTGTATGATCGTCAAAAAAATTCCAAAGAAGATAGTGTGCAACTGTTGGCGGAATATCTGCTGGCTGGTCAGGAAGTGATCGATCGGTCGCAGAAAGGTCACATCGTTCTTTCGGATCGAGCAGAAGGATCGGTAGCCGCGGAGCAGATTAAACCTAAGCTTTTGAGTGCGGTTGCGGTCAGCCACAAACTGGATGAGGGCTTGCTGAAAAACTGGGTGATTCAGATTCTGCAATCAGTGGGCGAGGGTGGGGGTGAGGACGAAGGGCACCCGCTTTATATTTGGTCTAAGATGGTAGCTGGCCCCCAAAACGCAGGCGCGGCATTGCGAGTTAAGATCAATCAACAGCAGCAAGCTCGACGGGATTTTCAAAAACAAGCGGTATCGCTGATGCCGGGTGAGCGGGGTATAGGCTCTCATCAGTGGACCCGAACCGGGGAAGCTTTTGATGATCACGTGACATCCAGCATTTCATGGACGGGAGCTGTTCCCGAGCAAGGTTTGTTGTCGCCCGCCGGGATTTTTAAAAATGGCGAAGTCGGCCAGAACTTGGAAGGGGTTTTGCGCTCACCTACCTTCGAGCTGACCCATGAGCGTATCCATCTGCGACTGAATGGCCGTAAGGTGAAGGTGCGTCTGGTCATCGATGGTTTTTATATGAATAATGTTCATCAACTGCTCTTTGCGGGAACTGTTTTGAAGCCGGAAAATATTGATACTGGGGGGCAGTTCCAGTGGTTCACGATGAAGGGCGATTTGAACAAATACGTGGGACATCAGGTGTATTTGGAAATTTCCGATCTGGGAGATGGTTTTGTTTCGTTGGCCGAGGTGTTTATGTCCGAGGGAGATCCTCCCAAGACAGACTATTGTTTGGAGGGGCAACTGTTGAAAGAAGGCGGGCTTTCAGATTTGCCGTCACTCGCCCGTGCTTACGGAAAGCTTTGGAGTGAAAGCTTGCGTCAACTCGGGGAAGGTAATCCAGGAGCGGCGGAATTGGAATTGATCAACTTCATCTGGAGTAATCATTTGTGGCCCGGGAATATTCAAGCGGCTGACGAACTTAAGCAGGCTTTGGGAGAGCTACAGAAACTGGATGCTAAAACGCCAAAACCGCTTTATGCAACGGTCATGCTCGAAGGCACACCGCAAAATGATCGTGTGCACATTCGCGGCAGTCACAAACGATTGGGCGAAGTGGTGGAACGTAGAAACTTGAGCGTGTTCGACGGGACGCCCTTTTCCGCGGATTCGAGTGGCCGTTTGCAGTTGGCCGCACAGCTGACTTCACCGGACAATCCGCTGGTAAGCCGGGTGGTGGTCAATCGTCTTTGGCATCAGATTTTCGGAAGAGGGTTGGTGCCGACGGTGGATGATTTCGGTGACATGGGGCAGCGGCCTTCACACCCGGAATTACTGGACTGGCTGGCAACGGATTTTGTCGCCAAGGGGTGGTCGGTCAAAAAAATGCTGCGAAAAATGGTGCTCAGTAAAACCTATCGTATGAGCAGTGTGGCGAATCCCGGCAATTCGCCGGAGCGACTGGCGGAGATCGATCCGCAGAACGTTTTGTTGCATCGTGCTACGATTCGCCGTCTCCAGGGGGAGGCGATTCGAGATGCGATGTTGGTGGTGTCAGGCACGCTGAATCAGAAAATTGGCGGCAAAAGTATCCGCGTTCATCTCACCGGTTTTATGGAGGGTCGGGGGCGGCCTAAAAAAAGCGGTCCTTTGGATGGTGGGAATCGACGCAGTCTTTACACGGAGATCAGGCGCAACTTTTTACCACCTTTCATGTTAACCTTTGATATGCCGGCCCCTTTTAATACGATGGGACGTCGCAGCGTTTCCAATGTGCCGGCCCAGGCTTTGGCGATGATGAACGATTCTTTTGTGATCGAAGAAGCAGGACGCTGGGCGGAAGGGGTGCGTCGTGACGGTGCTATGACTGAGGCGCAAAAAATCGACCGGATGTTTCTGCAGGCATTCGGGCGTCTGCCAAAGAAAAAGGAAGCGGATCAGGCGCGCGCTTTCCTCAAGCTTGAATCCGGTGATCCGGCTCGAGCCTGGAAAGATCTTTGTCATGTGCTTTTCAACAAGAAGGAATTCATCTATTTAAATTAACCCATTCGAATAACCTTCATGAATGATATGATTCATCGGCAAGCGCGCTTGCCCTACAATTACAACTATCGTCAATCGCCATTGACCCGGCGTCAGATGTTGAGTCGTTGTGCCAGTGGATTTGGCAGTGTGGCGCTGACCGCTTTGATGCAGGGAGAGGGATTGGCGGCGCCTAAAGACCTGACGGATCTTCGCGCCAATCCGCTGGCGCCCAAAGCACCTCATTTTCCAGCACGGGCAAAAAATGTGATTTTCCTCTACATGGATGGAGGTCCGTCCCAGGTCGACACCTTCGACCACAAGCCGATGCTGGAAAAATATCACGGTCAGGATCCGCGTAAAGCGATGGGACGACTGGAGCCCACTCAGTTTGATAACATCGGCAAGGTGATGAAGTCGCCGTGGGAATTCAAACAGTATGGCGAGAGCGGTCAATGGATGAGCAGCCTGTTTCCACACTTATCCGGTGTGGCCGACGAACTCTGTATGATTAAATCGATGGCCTCCAATTTCCCCGAGCACACTTCGGCGAATTATTTTCTGCATACGGGTTCCGGTTTGCAAGGTCGTCCGAGTATGGGGGCCTGGGTGGGCTATGGATTAGGCACGGAAAATCAGAATCTGCCGGGATTCATTGTGCTCAATGGAGGGTTGATCCCACCGGGTGGGCTCGATTGTTTTAACTCGGGCTTTTTGCCGGCGGCGTATCAGGGCTCGATTTTCAAACCAGGGGATCAGGCTGTAGCCAATATTAGTCCACAGGAAGACGAGCCGGGGAGGCAACGCCGTAAGCTCGACCTTATTCGCTCGCTTGATGAGCAGGCTTTGTCCGGCGCTGCGGGGGAGGAGCAAATTGAATCAGCGATTCTAAATTACGAAACGGCCTATCGCATGCAATCGGCGGTTCCGGAACTGATGAGCATCGATGGTGAATCCGAGGCGACCAAAAAACTCTATGGCATTGATGCTGAATACCCTCAGACCAAGACTTTTGCACGGCAGTGTTTGATAGCGCGAAGACTAGTGGAGCGTGGGGTGCGTTTTATTGAATTGACCTGTCCTCGTGGCAATGGAGATCGATGGGATCAGCACAAAAAACTTTTTGACGGGCATAGCAAGAATTGTAAAACCGTGGATCAGCCGATTGCCGCGCTGATTGCCGATCTAAAAAAAAGCGGGCTGTTGGATGAAACTCTGGTCGTGTGGGGAGGCGAGTTCGGGCGCACGCCATTCGCACAGGGAGCCGACGGTCGTGATCACAATCCGACAGCGTTCACTATGTGGATGGCGGGTGGAGGAGTGAAGGGCGGGGTGTCTTACGGACGCACGGATGAGTGGGGCTACCGGGTGGTGGAGAACAAAGTCGAAGTCCACGATTTACACGCGACGATGTTGCATCTGCTGGGTATCGAGCACACCAAAAGCACGGTGCGCTTTTCCGGTCGTGACATGCGCCTGACCGATGTGCATGGCAATGTGATGCATGAGATTATCAGCTGAAAAAAAATCGCCCGGCCTTTGCAGGTCGGGCGATTTGTAACATGAAACACAAACAAACAGTTACTGAGTAAGTAACTATACTTAATAAATCTAAATATTCAAAAAATGTCAATGGTATTTTGAGAAATATGATTTTTCGTCATAATACGGAGCAGGAAAGAGGGGGTGGATTCAAAAAAAACCTTCGTTTTGCGGTGATTGGTGTTAAGGATGAATACTGATCAATCATCTATTTATGAAGACTAAAAAGAACCCATCGAAGCCAGTTTGGATATCACTGAGAGCTTGTATTTGTCGTGTGGCGCTTGTGGCGACAGCGGCGCTGTTTGCTGTCAGCTGTGCGACAACAGAGCTGGGTGAATACGATGCCCCGGCATACCGTCCGATGAATCAGAAAAATGTGCGGGTCAAAGTCAGTCTGCAAAATCGTATGGTTTACGTGATGGAGGGAAACCGGATGCTGTTGGCGACACCGACGGCGATCGGTAAACCTGGGCATGAGACTCCGCTTGGGAATTTTAATGCGTTTAACCGCATTGAGAAAAAACGTTCCAATACCTACGGCTATTTTGTGAAGGGGAATCAGATCGTTCCTGGTAAAAGTTCCAATACTCCCAGGGGGCACCGCTACGTGGGATTTCCGATGCCTTACTGGGTGGAGTTCAAGTCGGGTTATGGTTTTCATGCCGGCTCGGTCTGGCCCGTGCCTCGTTCGCACGGTTGTTTGAGGCTGCATCCGAACGTGGCACCTAAGTTTTTTGCTTTGGTTCCTGCCGGGACACCTATCAACATTGCGCAAACTCAGCCGGAAGACCAGACTCTGGGGCGGAATGTGAGACGTCCCACCGATTATGCTGATCCTGATCCGCCAAAACCGGTGATGATTTCCGCAGGAGCGTTTCCAGCTCCGAAAGGACCTATTTTTGCCGGTGGCGCAACGGCGAGACGGTAATGGCTTGGGTAGAATGGGCTGATCAGGCAATTTCCAAATTTAATTTGTGAAAGATACGGATACAAAAACAGCGGCGCCGAAGCGAGGTCAGCGAGTCAACGTGCGCACGCCGGATGTGATGCAGCGGGTGCAGGCCGAGGTGGCGGAGCATTACCGCAGTGAAGTGGTCGATAAGTTGCGCGCCCGCAATGAAGGGCTGACGATCGGTAATACGACGGTGCGCCTGACCAAGCAATTTGGATTTTGTTACGGGGTCGAACGAGCGATAGATCTGGCTTACGCGACGCGCAACGTTTTTGCCGATAACGATGTCTATCTGATCGGAGAAATTATTCACAATCAGGAAGTGAATCGTCAATTGGCTGAGATGGGGGTTTGCCCCTTGCCGGGTGATAGTGCGGTGGATGAAATCGACAAACTGGGGCCTGATGATGTGGTGATCGTGCCAGCTTTTGGTGCGGATACTCCGACGATGGAGAAGATCAAAGAGCGTGGTTGTCATGTGATCGATACCACCTGTGGAGATGTGATGAGCGTATGGAAGCGGGTGCGCAAATACGCCAAGGACGGGCGCACGTCGATCATTCATGGCAAGTCTACTCATGAAGAGACTCGGGCGACGGCTTCCCGCGCCGAGGGTAAGGACGGTAAGGGGAATTATCTGGTGGTGCTGACTTTGGATGAGTGTGATTATGTCTGTGACTACATTCGTCAGGGCAAGGGGGATAAAGAGGATTTTTTGCAACGTTTCAGTGGAGGTCATTCGAGCGGATTTGATCCCGATTTGCATTTATCCCGCATCGGGGTGGCTAACCAGACAACGATGCTGAAATCGGAGACCGAGGAAATGCAGCGTCGTTTGGCTACAGCGATTTGCGAGCGGGATGAAAGTGCTGAGGGTAGTCCCAATGATAATTTTCAGGTATTCGATACGATTTGTGGAGCGACCCAGGAGCGCCAGGACGCCTTGTTCGAGATGTTGAAGAATCAGCTCGATTTGTTATTGGTGGTGGGAGGATACAACAGTTCCAATACGGCGCATTTGGTGGAGATCGGGGAAAAAGAACTGCCGACTTTTTTTATTCGTGAAGCAGGCTGTTTGAAGTCATTGGAGCAGGTATTGCATTTTGATTTGCATCAAAAGGAAGAAGTGACGACCTACTCGAAAATTTTATTGGGCGATGATCCGGTTGTGGTGGGAATCACGGCGGGGGCGTCTTGTCCGAATAATCTGATCGAAGATACTATCCTCAAAGTATTTAAGCTGAGGGGCATTGATGGGGATGAGGTGAGAAATCACTAATTCACACCAATAAACACGAATAAGGTTGGGGGCTTGATAGGTGCGGAATTACTTGTTCAAGTCATTGTTGAAATCGGCTAATTGCCGGGCAACTGCGGTGTAGCTGATTTGGTCAGCGGCGTGGGCCTGTGAGGTCTCCACGGCTTTTTTGTATTCATCAGGATTTGCCAACACTTTACTGATTTTTTCCAAGGCTTGGGATAGGGATATCCGGCTGTCATCACATAAATCGGGGTAGGCGAGTTCCTCAATGGCGGAGTTCCCGCCGGAGCATAGGGTGCGGCAAAGCAGGGCGTCACCGGCGACCTGGCCGGGGATCGATCCGCGGTCGAGTTGGAATACCAGGCGGTGGGAAGCCATCAAGCGCAGGTAGGCATCGTAAGCGAGTGGACGGTCGATGACTCGCAAGCGGGATTCGGGGAAGGATTCTTCCAGTTGGCGGAGGATCTTCCGGCCGGCACTTTTGTCGCCATTGATGACGGTGACTTTTTCTCCGGTTTGTGCGCACAGGCGAGCGGCCTCTGCCAAGGTTCGCAGATGGTTGCGCACGGGTTCAAAAAACTCGCGGGTGCCTATCATCACTCCCTGACGGTCTTCTGCCGGGATTGAAAAGTCCCACTGTGGAAATTCTACAGGATAGGGGGTAGCAATGAATCGAGTTTTGCGGGCAAAATTTTCAGCACTGATCCAGCCCCAACGTGGAGGTAGGATTGAGCAGGGGGAGAGCACGCCATCGGCGAGATCGAGGATTTCCTGATAGTGGGATAAGATCTTGGAAGAGTGCAGTTGGGCGGTGACCTGGTAGGGGCCGGCTTCTTTCCATGAGACCCACACTTTACGGCCTTTGTTTTTCAGTGCCTTCACCGCTTTGAGGCTGATGCCTACCCGGTGCCGAATCATAATCAGAACCACGTTAAAACGATCATCTTGCAGCACTTCGTTTACCGAGTTGAAAAATTTGCCGCGAGTGGCTGCCGCGTAGGCGTGGAAATTGATGGGGGGGTGTTGCCCAGGCTGATATTCTCCCGGACCGTCAGCGTAATCGACTGCTGCATCCCGGCCTCCCGGGTTGAGCACAGCTAGACGGAACTTTTTGCAGTCAGTAGCAAGGATGGAGGATTCCGTGTTCATGCTGGTGATGGTGGGAGGTTTTTGATCTGGCGTGCCGAGCCGTAGCTTCAGTCGTTCGGGCTCTAACATCGCCCGCTTTCGCCCTTCGGGCTACGGCGCGGCAAGCTTCTTTCGAATTGCCATTCGAAGCGAAGGCTGGTGCGCGATGCAGGATTTGAACCTGCGACCCCCACCATGTCAAGGTGATGCTCTACCCCTGAGCTAATCGCGCATAAGTCTCCTATTGCGAAGACGGTGCAGACTAAATCGCACTTCGCACGATGCAAGCCTTTTGTCAGGAATTTATCGGGCTGGAACCGGCTTTTAAACCTGTGACGGATAGCGGCGGCTTTATGCCGCTGTGGATCTGACGCGTAGGCAGATGGTTGGATTACAGTGCAGCGTAGATTTCCATATCTGCGGCTTTGGGTTTTCCGCTTGTTGTGACTTTGGACACGGCCCGCCGGCAGATTTGAAAATCTACCCTACGGGGGAGAGAATTAAGAAGGGACTTGTCAGAGCTGACAGGGGGCATAAAATGAGGAGCTGGTTCTTTTGATCGGCTTTCTGTAGAAACACTTCATGGACGAATCAGCGGATCATTATCATTCATCGAGCGGGGGCGGGCAACTCTACCGTCGGGTATTCACCCCGCGGGATCTAGCGGCGAAGGATTGGCGCGGCGGGGTTTTGCTAGTGCACGGTTTGGGGGATCATCTGGGCTGCCATGAAAAAGCAGCGCGGATGTTTTGTCGTCGGGGTTTGGTGGCAGCGGGAGTGGATTGGCCGGGGCATGGTCATTCGTTTGGTAAACGGGGTTTTTTTCAGCAGGTCGATTCTTTGCTGGAATTGATCAGTGAGTCACTGGAAGACTTGCGCGGCCGGATTCCACCAGGGGCTCCGGTGGGTTTGTATGCTCATTCGGCAGGGGCTTTTGTCTTGCTGCAATATCTTAAACAGCAGGCGGCCTTGGGTGAAGAGGGTATCAATTATCCGGCAAAGTTCCCTTTTGTTTGGCTGAGCTCGCCACTGTTGCGTCCAACTCATGGGCAGGGTTTGTTGAAAATAAGAATAGGGGAGTGGTTATCCAAAATCGCTCCTGGTTTGCGGCTTGATACCGGGGTGCGCTCGAATCGTTGTTTTCCGCCGGATCCAGAGACAGGGCTGTTCAAAGAGGATGCGCTGAAACATCATAAAATCAGTTTGGCGTTCGGGGCGGATTTGATGAAACGCAGCAAGTTGGTGACAGCTTGCGCCGGGGCGTTCAGCGAACCAACCCGGTTGATGCTCACACAGGGAGACGCTGACCGGATCTGTCCAATGGAATTCTCACGGGAGTTTTTTGAAGCGGTCGACTTGTCTCCGGCGGATAAAACCTATCGTGTGCTGCCCGGGGTGCTGCACGAACCATTGAACGATCCCATCGCCGATGAATTGCTCGCCGAGTTGAGCGAGTGGGTCGACCAGACCCTTATTGTTTGGGCTGGAGGGCGAACCAAGCGCGGTTGAGGTAACTGCATGAGCAACCGGTGGTGGCGTCGGGAACCAGCACCAGCCCGCCGGCGGGAATCGCATTGATCCAGCAGCCCAGTCGTAAACCTCCGTAGTTCTCGGTTCCTGCCTTGCGTTGCAGATCGTAGTAACCCAGGGTGGCCGAGCGATAGACCAGCAGATGAGTGCTGGCAGCGATTTGTCCACAACCGTAGGAGCGCCCGAGGCTGTGGTTTTGTTCTTCGCCAGTGAGTAGGCTCCAGGCTCCGTTGCCGCCGGGTTGGCTTACCCAACCGGTTTTCCCTCCTCTGAAGCTCTGTGATTGAAAGGCGCCGCCTTGTGCGTAAATGGTGTCGCCGTTGATCAAGGGGCGGGTGATGTAGCCGGCGGGGCGATCCCACAGGCGTTCGCCCTTGGATGCTTTGAATACAGTCATATGGCCGCCTTTTTCGGAGGGCAGGCGGTCGGTGGTGGATTGGTAGGCCATCAGCAGGGCGTCGTGTTCCGCACTCAGAGCGAGCATGGTTCCGTAAATATTTTGGTCTTGCTGCCACAAGACCTCTCCTTTCTCAGTATCGAGGGCAACTAGGCGTCCTTGCGGATGAGGATTTTCTTTAGGTTTCTGCCGTCTGCGTTCCTTTTTGTCCATTTCAGCTAATGGGCGATCGATCAAAAACACACCCTGGGCCCCAATAGCGATGGCGTTGTTGCGGATGGAATCTTTGGCGTTGTAGGTCCATTTTGTTTTGCTGCTCTTCACATCGATGGCGAACAGAGAGCTTGATTCGGTGAGCATGGAATCGGTGTTCCAAGGGATTTCGCCGACCCACTGCCAGCGGGGGTTTTGCACCAGGTGCAGTTGGTTGGCGACGGATCCGTAGAGGATTCCTTTTTCGTAAGCCAGGTAAGCCCAGCGCGCGGATTTATTTTCTGACTTATTTAGCTTGCTGGGAATTTGATATTCCTGCAGCAGTTTGCCACTGTGCAGATCGATGCGCAAACAACTGTGCTTGAGGCGTACAAAGACGCTGTCATCGGATAGGCAGAAAACTCCACTGGTTCCGGAAACACCTAGATTGTGTTCTTCTTCGTTGTGATCCAGTAGGATGCCAGGTAGCGGGTATCCCCATAGAACACGACCGTTGTAGGCGTCCACGGCGCGCAGCGCATTCAGGCCGAGAACGACTAATTTGCCCTGATGAAAAAGAGGCGCGGGGGCGCGGGTATGGCGGTCGGCCATTTCGAAGTCCACGTCTTTATACCATAACATCTCCAGTGGACCTTTGAGCTTGTTGTCGCTTGAGCAAGAGGTGTTGGAGGCATTGGCGTATTGATGGGTCCAACTGCCAGCCCCTTCCAAGGCGCCGCGTTGATTGACTTTCATGGTATCAAGTTTGCCGAGACAGGCGATGCCTCCAAAGGGGCGTTGCAGGCGTTGGCGTTCGGATTGGGTTTGTTTGTCCGGGTTCGAATCGAGGGAGCGCGCTGAAACCACTAGATCGGCAAAGGAATCTGGGTAGGGCGTTTTTGCCAGGTCAGATAGAATGACCGTCACCCGAGAGCCGTAAAATCCAGCGGCATCCAGTTTGCGCCGGGCTTCGGCTACTTTTTGGGGATCATCGTCGATGGCGTAGATTTGTAGTTGGGTGCGTTTGGCGAGCTCATAAGCTAAAGCGCCGTCGCCGCAGGCGAAATCGAGGCAGTAGCCTTTGCTGATGCCGGTTTTATCAATGATCTCTTGAGCAGCTTTGGCATAACGAGTATTGTCACCGTAAGGGCTGGGGTTGTGCTGGGGTTGCACCAGAGCTGGAGTAGGTGTTTTTTCACCACTGAAACAATAAAGTGTGCCGCGGTCGGTGCCGACATACAGTCGTCGCCCGGCAACGGCCAGAGCAAGAGGCAGTCCGTCAACTTTGCCAGACCAGATGATTTTTTGATTGGTTCTATTGATCAACTGGATGCGACCAGGCTCGCCACAAATGATATTCTCACCGGCGATTATCAGAGAGACTGTATTTTTGATATCGGGTTTGGACCAGATTTTTTCGATGCCTCGGACGTCAATATCCTTGCCTTTACGGTTTTTCTTTTTTTGATCAATCCAGCGGTAAGAGCTCAGGCCTTGTTCGGAGGCGTGGATCATGCCTCCTGGCCAACTGGCGGCTGGGCCTTTGCCCAGGGTGGCAGTGGATAAGCCGCTTTGGCTGTCGAAAAGCATGCCGCTGTTAAAAAACCGGGAGTTGGTGACCATTATTGACGAACCACCGTTCTTGCTGTTTTTCCTTAAATGGAAGTAGTTGAATTTGCCATCGGAAAGGCCGAAAGTCGCGGGCACCGCGCGTCCGGTGGGGACCAATAGTTGCTGGTCGGAGGTGACTAGATAACCTTGGGCGGCGGCTCCGCTCTTGGCTCTGGCGCCGCCGTGGGGTTGATCCATTTCCATACTGCCGGAGTCTTTGTTGACCCATTGGGTGTCACCCGTTTCAGCATCGATGGCGTATAAAAAAAGCCCGTCACTCGGCCAGATGCCGGAGGCGAAATAAACCGTGTTGCCCTCGACTACCGGGCCGCCACGAGCGGGCCATCGCGAGGCCATGCGCGCATTGCCGAGGATCAGGCGGTGCTGGGGACCTCCTCTTTTTTTCCATAGCAGTTTTCCATCCGCAGTAGACAAGGCATAGAGGTGACCGTCGTCGCTGACAACAAATACGCGGTCTTTCCATACGACAGGAGCAAAACGAATCGGGCCGTCGGTAAAGAAATCCCATAGAGGTGCTCCGCTTTTTGCGTCCAAAGCATAAACTTTGCCGTCCACAGAGCTACCAAAATACAATTGGCCGGCGGCGATCACCGGGTGGTGGGCTCGGTCAAAACTCAGGCGGATGGAACTTGGCCATGCGGGGCGCGGGGCGTGTTTGGCTTGGTAGCTCCACTGGAGAGTGAGTTTTTCGGGTAGCTTCTCGCGGGTGTAAGCACTGCGCTGTGCGTCGGCGCGATAAGTGGGCCAGTCGTCAGCGTGAGTGATTGCAGCGAGGGATAGGATTGACAGGCAAAATAGTATTCTGGTCATGATGGAGGGGATACGGTGAGCTGTCTTCCACTGGCTTTTTTCCAGTCGAGGGGTAACGCGGATCAGCGAGGTTTCTGGAACAGCATGTAAAATCCGATGACGATCAGCACGCCGGCAAAAATGCGGGTGAGCGCTTGATTGCTGAAACTCTTCATCCAATCGGCGGCAAAAAAAGCGATCAGGCAGGCGCCGATGGCGGTGGGGATAAAAATTTTCCACTGCACCAAGGAGCCCGGCCCGGCGCTGATGCGGGCGATGGCAACAATGGCGGTGGGTGCGATCACTGCTAGGGAAGTAGCGACGGCTTGTTTTTGCTCCATTCCCATCAGTAATACAAAAGCAGGCACCATGACGATGCCTCCGCCGACTCCGCAGAGAGAAGCGATAGTGCCGCCGAGGCAACCGATCAGGAGGGGGACGAGTAGAGCTTGCATAAGGATGGGGGGGGTAAGGGGGGGATCAAGCCGCTGAGCGGGAGCGGTCTTTTTCCATCAGGATACGGGTAACCAGTTGACTGAGAACAGTGGCCGGATCCAGCGGGGATGAAATCAAACGCAGGTTGGCCTTGAGGCATTCTTCGAGCGCATTTTTGAGCTCACTGACACTGAAGTTACGGCAAGCCTGAACTGAAAGAAAATGTGGGTAACAACTGATGTTGCCATCTTTTTTGCGTGGGAAGTGTAGCGTTTCCGAGGCAGGCAGGTTGTTGATGTCAGCTTCGAAGGATTTATAATTCCTGGTATTGAGGGAATGGCGCTCGAGCAGGTCGCGGATGTAGAGCAGTTGGCGGATGCGCGGCACGATGGCGGCGAGCAGCAGACCGATGGCGTTTTCTCCGCGTCGCAATTGGGTGTCGATCAGTTGCAGGGTGCGTGGCAGGTTGCGGGTGGTGAGCGCGTCGCCGATTTCCCAGATCACTCCGGCATGGGTGGAGGCCACTACTTTACGAACGGCATCGATGTTTGCCGGGCGGTCACCGACATAGATGGAAAGTTTTTCCATTTCGGAGTTCAATTGACGGGTATCCGCTCCGACATTGAGGACAAACTGCTCTGAAGCTCCCGGAGCAAAGCTGAGCCCCATTTGCTGGGCCCGGCGATTGACGTCGCCGCCGACTTGTCTTTCCCAGCCGTCACGGGCGATGTCCACTTTATCAAAAATAGTGATTTTGGTGAGCTTGTTGAGTTTTTTGTAAAAGGAGCGGCGTTTGTCGATTTCACTCGCGGAGAGGATAAACTGGACATCGGAGGGAACGCCGCTTTCGATCACCTCCATCAAGTTGTCGGTTGCTTCGAGGGTTCCTTGGGATTTGCCGGTCTGGCTGTCACCGAAAAAATTGGCACCTTGTAACCAGACCACTTTTTCACCACCAAAAAACGGCAGGGTTTGCAGCGCTTCAACGGTGCTGCCGACAATTTGTATGGCGTGATCGGTGTTGTCTGCCTGACCGGAGACAATTTCCAAGCCGAAATCACCCGCATCGACGGGAGCCAGTTTTTTGGACAAGTTCAAAGCGGCTTCTTTGACCCGCCCTTCGTCGGTTCCCAGAATGGCGTGAATATTGTTGGCAGGTGGCATGATCGATGGCGGCTTGATTTAGACTTGCAGAAAGGCTGCCGGATTGCAAGGGATTGAAAGAGAATGCTCTGTTCAGCGTGCGAGGGCTTTGAAGAAGGACTCGTTGTCGGTGAAATTTTCGAATAAATGGTCAGGTTGAAAAGCCGCTAGTTCATCGTGGTCGAAAGTTCCGGTGGCCACCGCCATGGCATGGGCTCCGCAGGCGCGGGCACAGGCGATGTCCTTGGGGGTGTCGCCGATGATGACGGTATCGGCCGGAGAGAAGTCACAGTCGAAATGTTGGCTGGCACGTTCGATGGCAATCGGGCCGAGCTGATTGCGGTCGTGGTGATCGTCACCAAAAGCGCCGGTGTGGAAAAAATGGCGGATTTCAAATTGCTCTAATTTGGTCCAGGCTCCGCGTTGGATGTTGCCGGTCAGTAAGCCGAGTGAGAAATGCTCGTGGCTGTGAAGGCGTTGTAGTAATTCGATGATGCCTGGCAGCAACCGGCCGCCATTGTTATTGGCATGACTGGCTAGATTACGCGACAAACTTTGGTGATAACAGTCATAAAAAGCTTGTTCGTTTTCCGGGGAATGAACGATCTCAAAGTGCTCAAATAGAAAACGAGCCAAACCCGCATCAGTGGCTCCTGCCAGATTCAGCGGGGGCATTTCATCCGCAGTCTGTTGCAGGTCGAAGGCTTGCTGAATGCCTTCATAAATAGCCGAGACGCCGGCACCGCCGGTGTGCAGCAGGGTGCCATCGATATCAAACAACAGCAGCTTGCGGCGGACAGTCATGCGAAGTTGTAAATCAGAAACCAGCATCTGCTATGAAGATGCTGGTTTTCTGTTCGGTCATGAGTTTTATTCTTTAGCGTCAGCTTTCTCAGATTCCACTTCTTCAGCTTCGATCTGACCGGCGTCGGATTCTTCTGCGGCGTCCAGCTGCTCTTCTGCTTCGGCTTCCGCAGCTTCGGCTGCTTCATGAGCATCGAGATCGACGTCTTCGTCCTCGTGTTCTTCGCGACGCCATTTGCGCACCTGTTGCTCGGCGGGCAGTGGGGACATCATCATCAAAACGCTGCGGCCACTGAGTTTGGGCTCCAGGTCGCAGCTGGCCATCGACGAAAGATCTTCTTTCACTCGCAACATCAGTTCGACACCGAGTTGTTTGAAAGCATTTTCCCGTCCACGGAACTGCAGTTGAAGTCTCAATTTGTTGCCACCAGCAAGAAAGTCTTCGGCCCGACGCAATTTGATTTCGTAGTCGTGAGCTTCGATGCGAACCCGGAATTTGACCTCTTTCTCTTTGGTGCGAGATCGGGTGTTTTCCTTTTTCTGCTTTTTCTGCTCATACTTCCACTTGCCGTAATCGACGATCCGGCAAACAGGCGGGCGGACATTTGGAGCGACCTCAACCAGGTCCAATCCCAGAGCCTTGGCTTTGCCCAAGGCGTCGCGGGTTTGCATCACAATGTTGACTTCCTTGTAAATCACACGGATTTCAGGAACTCGGATATGGTGATTGATTCGTATCCTAGGGACACGGGTGAATCTACGTTTTTTCTTTTTGGCGATAGGTAGGGTCCTCCTGGTTGGTTTTGTTCGGTTGGTCTGTAGGCATCATTTGGATACCTGAAAGATAATATTGTTCATTTCTTGATGGAAAAGCAACCTTCTTTCTTAGCCGTTTTGACAACGGTCAAGGGGCTGGCGCTAGACGCAAGCGGTTCGCAGGTCAGTCCTTTCGGGAAAGGACGGCAGCTAGAATCTGTCCACTTCACGGCCATAAAAAATCACAAGGCTCGCGTTTTGATCTCTTCCACGATACGATCGCGGAACGCGGATACATCCATTGCGCCTTCGTCGCCGCGGTCGCGGTGACGAATTGAAATTTGCTTAGACTCTTGTTCACGCTCTCCAATAACCAACATATAAGAAACTTTTGCGAGTTGGGCAAGGCGTATTTTTGCGCCAATTTTTTCATTGTGGTGATCCACCGACGCGCGAACCCCTGCAGCTTTCAGTTCGTTTTCCACTTCGCTGGCGTAATCGAGGTATTTTTCCGAGATTGGCAGGATGCGGACTTGCTCCGGAGCCAGCCAAGTGGGGAACTTGCCGGCAAAGTGTTCGATCAAAACCCCGACAAAACGTTCCATCGAACCAAAGGGGGCGCGGTGGATCATCACAGGGCGGTGCGGTTGGTTGTCGGGGCCGACGTAGGATAGGTTGAAACGCTCAGGTAGGCTGTAGTCCACCTGCACCGTGCCGAGTTGCCACTCTCGTCCGATCACATCTTTCACCACAAAATCCATTTTTGGGCCGTAAAATGCCGCTTCTCCGAGTTCTTCGGTGTAAGGCGAGCCGAGCTCTTTGGCCGCTTCGCGCAGCGCGTTTTCCGCTCGGTCCCAGTTGGCAGGATCTCCGGCGTATTTGTCGGAATCGGGATCGCGCAAGCCAATGCGCACGCGGTAGTCCTTCATGCCGAGGGTATCGAAAATAATTCGCACCAGCTCCAGGCAGCCCGCAATTTCTTCCTGTACCTGATCATCGATACAGAAGAGGTGGGCGTCATCCTGAGTGAAACCTCTCACCCGGGTCATGCCGTTGAGTTCGCCACTTTGTTCCCAGCGGTAAACGGTGCCGAACTCGGCCAGACGCACCGGCATGTCGCGGTAGGAATGGTGTTGGCTTTGGAAAATCTTGATGTGATGAGGGCAGTTCATCGGTTTTAACAAAAAACCGTCGATGATGCCATCGTTGAGTTGGTTGGACAGCTCACCGCAGGCGCAACCTTCGTCCGCCAGTTTGTTCAGCGCATCGCGTTCGACGATGGGCGTGAACTGCGAGTCGGAATAATAAGGAAAGTGACCACTGGTGCGGTAAAGATCCAGCTTGCCGATGTGGGGAGTGAAGACTTGCTGGTAGCCTTGGCGGTTCAATTGCTCACCGATGAAATTTTGCAACTCCTGACGCACGATCGCTCCATTGGGCAGCCACAAAACCAGTCCCTGACCGACTGCTTCGTCGATGTGAAACAACTGCAAATCTTTGCCGATGCGGCGGTGATCGCGTTTTTTGGCTTCTTCGAGCTTTTCGAGGTGTTCGTCCAGCAGGGTGCGGTTTTTGAAACAAGTTCCGTAAACGCGTTGCAATTGGGGATTGGCCGCGTCGCCTTTGTAAAAAGCCGAGGCGACAGACATGATTTTGTGCGCCTTGCAATTGCCGGTGCGCCCGACATGCGGGCCAGCGCAGAGATCCCAGAAGTCGCCGTTTTTATAGACTGAAATTTCCTCGTCTTCCGGGATGTCGTTCAAGAGATCAATTTTGAAACGGCTGGGTTTTTCTCTTTCGGCGAGAGCGCCGAGACGTCCGCTTTCAGCCAAAGCCATGGCTTCTGCGCGGGAAAGCAGTTCTTTTTCGAAAGTCTGGTTGGCTTTCACCACCGCTTTCATTTCTTTTTCGATTTTGGGGAAGTCCTCCGGCGTGATGCGGTGCTTCAGATCGACGTCGTAATAAAAACCGTTTTCTACTGGAGGACCGTAGGCGAATTCCGCATCCGGCCAAAGTTTGGCAATGGCGGTCGCCATCACATGAGCGCAGGAGTGACGCAGGCGCTCGATGTCTGACATCTGCGCTCTTTCATCCAAAGTTTTACGTTCGCTGTTCTCTGCCATGGTAGTGATTTTTATCAAACATTCGATTGGCCGCCGTGTCGCGCTTTTTGTTCAAGCTTTTTGCGGGCAATGTCCTGCCGCAGACAGTATCCACAGCGAAGGCAGAGTCAAGTTGAGGGGTGAGAGGGCGGGGAACATTTTATATTTGAAAATACCGTCCGGGGCTAGCGGTTTCAGGAGAGGCTAGGGGGGATGTAGCATTGACCCGTTGAGGCTACAGTTTTGCAAATAATCCATCAAGATCGATTTGCCGGGCAATTAACATCAAACAATCCATTGCGAGGCAAGTATCACGACTTTTTTAGAGTCAGCTTTGCTACGATGATAATCTCGTCTTTAAGCCTGCATCACCCAGTCGAATAGCCAGAGAGGCACCTGAAACAGGCGCTCCTACTATGGCTACATCGAAAGCTGTGGTTTGCACGGGATTAACAAGGTTTGATTCAGTTTAGTTAACGTTTATATTAGGTCTCCCTATAGCGGCGTGACAATTAGTGCATTGTCCTCTGAGTTGGGTAAAGGCGATGGCAGCAGATTTCTCATCACTGCGTTTGAGAGCCTTTCTCAAATCCTTGTAAGAGCTGGATTCCCAGGCAGTCAACATGGGTTTGAGGTCAACTTTTCCTCCGCCTTTGTTTTGTGCGATGGGGGCTAGTTCCACACCTGAGCGAACACTGCGACCGATCGCAGCAGCCGCGTTGTCTGCCTCGGCAAAGTTCCCCTGTTGGGTTTTTTCGGATGCCTGTTTCAGCATTGCGTTGGCTTCGCGCATTTGCGTGACTGCGGGAGTGGTGACGCAAGAGCTCAGGGCGATCAGAGCTGCGGAGAGGACTAGAAAAGTCGAGAATGCTTGTTTCATAGCTGGTGTTACGAGCCCCATTTTTTTACCTAGACTGGGTATCTACAGACGAATTTTATTTATTCGCCTTTACGGGAAGGTATAGCTATTTATGCATGCAGCTAGCAAAAATACCAGTTTATGATGCTTAAGAGTATATTGTCATTCGCAGCAGTTTGGCGATTACTTGTCACAAACTTCGTAATTACGAGTTGCCTGTGTTAAAAAGGAGCCTGCGCCTTAAAAGCACAGTGTGCTTTACGCACGGTGGATTGTTGGAGAATTTATTTGTGCAAGTCAGGGGATACGCTTCATTCTCACTCCTCATGGCAGACATAGAATCTTTAAAACAGGCTTTGGCCGTTTCTCCCAATAACACTCCCTTGATTCTGATGTTGGCTGGTGCGTATTTGGATCAATTCTCTTTGGAAGGAGCTCGTGAGGCTTTTGAGCAGGCTTTGAGTATTGAGCCGAACAGCCCTGATGCCAAGGTGGGCATTGCCCGAATATTGGAGTTGAATGGAAAAAGCTCGGAGGCGATTATCCGTTTGGAGCAACTTTGCGAAGAAGTTCCAGAGCATGCGCCGGCTTGGTTTTTGAGAAGCAAGCTGGCGTTGACAGAGGACAATGGGCTGGATGCCCGTAAATATTACGAGCAGGCGATTTCGATTGATGTGACCTTGGTAGATGAGGATCTGTTGCTGCGGATTGAGCAGGCGGGAGGGAAAGCTTTGGCCGAAGCTGGTAAGGAAAAACCCGCGGCGCAAACGGCGGAAGGGTGGCAGGCTGAGTTTGAATCCAGTGAGGAGGATGGGGGTGATGCCGATGGCATTTTTGATGATTTGGAAATCAATTTTGTTGAAAAGGCAGATGTGAATTTTTCCAAAGTGGGTGGCATGGAAACGGTGAAGGAGGATATTCGTATGAAAATCCTATACCCGTTACAGAATAAGGAACTGTTCGAAGCTTATGGGAAAAAAGCAGGCGGGGGTGTTTTGTTATACGGGCCCCCAGGGTGCGGGAAAACTTTGATCAGTCGCGCTACGGCAGGGGAGATCAACGCCAAGTTCATTTCTGTGGGTCTTCATCAAATACTCGATATGTGGATGGGTAAAAGTGAAGAGAAGCTGCATGAGCTGTTTGAATTGGCACGTCGCCATGCCCCCTCTGTGTTGTTTTTTGATGAGATAGATGCTTTGGCGGCGGATCGGAAAGATCTGCGTGCATCAGCGGGTAGGACTTTGATCAATCAGTTCCTTGCCGAACTCGATGGCAGCATGGAGGAGAACGACGGGGTGTTGGTATTGGGGGCTACCAATGTTCCTTGGCATTTGGATTCCGCTTTTCTGAGGCCAGGTCGTTTTGACCGGCTTATTTTTGTGCCACCTCCGGATGTCCTAGCACGGGTGGACATCGTTAATATCATGGCAGAGGGCAAGCCTGTTGCGGGATTGGATGCTAGGGCCTTGGCGAAACGTACCAAGGATTTTTCTGGTGCGGATATCAAGGCGGTGTTTGATCAAGCCACCGAGCTCGCTTTGACGGAAGCGATGAAATCTGGAAAAATTGTTCCAATCACAAGCAAGCAGTTGGCAAAAACGGCCAAGCTGGTAAAACCCTCGACACGCAAGTGGTTTGAGAGTGCTAAAAATTATGCGTTGTACGCTAATCAAAGTGGCTTTTACGATGAAGTGTTGGACTATCTGGGGATTAAAAAATAGGTGATTGAGGGGCAAGATCAGTATATGCGTGGAGAGTTGATGTTCCAACAGGGACGTTATGAAGAAGCGGCGGCATTTTTCAAAGAGGCGATTGCGGTAAATCCGGAAAACGACGCAGTTTACGCAGACTTGTCGATGTGTTTGTTGGAAATGGAGGGGCGCCGTAAGGGTGCTCTGATAGCTATCGATGAAGCGATCAAATTGGATCCGGAATATGGCAATCACAGGGCTTTGCGTGCTTTGGTTCTTTGTCGTTTGGATCGGGGTAAAGAGGCTTTGATCGCCGCAGATGAGGCGATTGCCTTGGAGCCGGAGGATGCTTTTGCCTATGCGAGCAAAGCGCAGGCATACATGAGTTTGGAGCGTTGGGCGGATGCGGAGCAGCAGGCAAAACAGTCTTTGGCTCTGGATGGGGATAACAGTTTCGCAGGAAACCTTCTGGCGATGTGTTTGCGCTTGCAGGGCAAAGTGTCGGAGAATGAACAGCGGGTGGACCAGCTGTTGGCGGATAATCCCGAAGACGCTCTGGCGCACTACAACGCGGCTTGGTCGGCTTTACAGAAAAACGATTATAAAAAAGCAGAAGAGCATTTTAAAGAATCCTTGAGGATTGACCCCACTTTTGAAGGAGCACGTGAAGGCTTGATAGAATCGTTTGCCGCACGTTCGGCTTTTTATCGGGCTTATTTGAAATACTGCTTTTTCATGCAGCGTTTTACTGAAAAAGCACGCTGGGCAATCGTCATCGGGTTTTATTTGGCCTATCGTTTCGGGGTAGCCATTTTAAGGCAAATCCATCCGATTTTGGCTGTGGTATTTGCTGGGGGGTATTTAATTTTTGTGTTATGGGGCTGGTTGGCTCCAGGTATTGGGCATTTTTTGATTTTATTGGATCGTTCTGCCCGAATAGCATTAAAAAAGACAGAAAAACTGGACGGCTTGGCTGTGGGCGGAGGTTTGTTGTTAGGAATGGCTTTGGCGATTGTGGGCGCTGTGTGGGAGCTTGTGCCTTTGATGATAATTGGCGGAGCTTTGTGCGCCGGAACTTTGCCTGCAACATTGGCGTTGACCAATGAATCAAAACGGGGACGGTGGGTGTTCGGCAGTATAATGGCGTATGTGTATCTTGTAGGTTTGGGGGTAGCGATTGCGGAGGGGGTTCGCTCCAGTGCCGAAATGGCTGATTGGTCTGTTACCTTGCTGGTGGGTGGTGGGGTGTTAACGTTTCTGTGCACCTGGATTGGAGGTTTGTCCTCTTTGCATAAGGATGCGGTGGAGTAATGAAAATTCATGAAGATTAGGGCTGAAAGCCTAATCCATCAATGTTCTTGATATGATTGAAGACTTGCTAAATCAATACCCTAAGTATCATCATCTGGTTGCTTCAGCACAGTTGGTGTTGGCTATGTTAGGAATGGGCATGGTGATGCGCCCGCGGGATTTTGTTGAGCTTGTATTGGAGCCAAAACCCATGGTTACGGGAATACTTTACCAGTTGATCGGTATTCCGTTGATCACGATGGTGATGATATATTTCATCAAACTACCCCCTGAGATCGTGGTGGGTTTTGTGATGTTGGCAGCCATGCCAGGCGGATCGATGTCGAATATTTATACCCACTTGGGAAAAGGTAATGCGGCTTTGTCGGTAGCTTTGACAGGCTTGATGACCTTGTTGGCATTGATTACAGCTCCTCTGATATTGAGACTGTTTGCGTCGGATTATATTCCCGCTGAGATAGAAATGCCTGCAGGGGTGATTGTGCGGGAGATTTTTTTGTATCTGATTTTGCCATTGGTGGCCGGCATGGGAGCCGGGCGTTTATTAGGGATGGGTAAAGCACACATTGTTTCGCAATGGACCGTACGTGGCAGCTTGTTGGCATTGGCAGTTCTAATAGTGGGGTCCCTGGGTAGTGGTCGTATCGATGTGGGCTCTTATGGGATTCGGATCCCTTTGTTGGTATTTATATATTGTTTGTTTATCCAGGTGGTCATATTGAGAGGATCACGGTATCTGTTGAAGTTTTCCCACCGTGACTCGACCACCCTGGGAATAGAGTCGAGCATGAAAAACGTCAATTTGAGTTTATTAATAGCAGCATCCTTTTTTGGCCTAGAAGGTCCGAATGCGGATTTTGGAGGAGGAGTTCTTTTTGTGTTATTGCTTTACGGAGGAGTGAGCTTGGCCGTATCAGCAGTGCCCGCAGTAGCCAATTTTCGACATCTAAAAAATCATCCTGATACAAATTAGAGGTAGTATAGGTAGATGTATATAGATGGGGACTGACTCCATTCATATTTTGTGCTTGTGTTGTTGGGAGGGGGTTGATAGGGTGGTTTTTATGAGAAAGACGCGGGGATTTTTGTTGGGTGAGGCGGGGCAGACGAATTATTATCA
>JASFYY010000010.1:0-73257 GCA_045046875.1 Verrucomicrobiota bacterium
GATGCCGCCATTGAGTCCGTGATCAACATGATCGTCTCCAACGGGCGACATTTAAAAGCGATGCGAATCATCTCCGGACACAGATGAATCCGGTCACAGATCATCTCCGTCATCACTTCATCATCCAACAAAGCCGCACCCACCAAACCCACCTCACGATGATGCAGTGGTGTCATCTGATTGCAATAGTGCGTCAAATGAGTCAATCCCGCCTCGCGCCCCGCACAAAACTGATCGTAAGTCGCCGCTGAGTGCGCTCCCGAAGTAGTGATCCCATGCCGCTTCATTTCACTGATGAAATCCACCGCCCCCTCCATCTCTACCGCCAATGACACCACCCCCACCGGCGCGATTTCGTTCAGTTCCAGAATTTCATCCGCATCCGGCAGACGCACATACGCCCCGTTCTGGGCACCTAAACAATCAGGACTGATATACGGCCCTTCGATGTGCAACGAAGGCGTCCGGGCAAACTCTTCATTCTTACGATACTCCGCCACCGCAGCCGCCATATCTTTTAAATTCTCCGGTGGCAGGGTCAGAGTCGTCGGCAGATAAGTGGTCACCCCTTCACGCAACTTGGTTTCAGAAATTGTCCTCACCGCTTCCTCTGTGGCATCAGAAAGGTCACAACCTTTTACTCCGTGGGTATGGATATCAATAAAACCCGGCACAGCATAATAGCCCTGCGCATCATAAGACGAACCTGACGCGGTCTCAGCATCCCCCGCGACCACATCAGCGATGCAGCCTTGCGCATCAATGTTAATGGATGCGCAACGGATTTCCTCACCAGGCGTCAGCAATTTACAATTATGTATCAAAGTGGTCATTCTATATTCTGTATTCTATATTCTGTATTCTGTATTCTGTATTCTATTCCACACCGCACGACATCTTTTTAAACGAAAAATCAAACCTGCGATGGGCACTGATATATGTTGATATGCATTACTTTTTGCTTCAATTCCTCTTCCCTATCAGTGAAATCAGTGGTTATATATGTTTTTTTATGTGGTGTAATTCTATTTCTTAAAATCCGGGTGTTTGGGCGTGCCTCCCGTATACGGGTAAGTATCAAACAAAACCGGGGTCTCGGTATGACGCGGATCACCCGACGCCGCCAATTCAGCTGTCAGTTGAGTGGTAAGTTTTTTCAAAACCCCTGCATAAGCCACCTCAGCTGCGACATTGTGTAACTGATCTGGATCTTTTTTCAAATCATACAACTCATCCGCCGGACGCTTGGCAAAACACCAATCCCAGGATCTCCGGTGTGCCTCATCTTTATCCTTGTTATCCGCAATGTAGTTTTTAGTGGGGCCTCCATCCGTGTCTCCAAACCACGCCCCGGTGAACGCCGCTTTTTCCCAAAAAGGTGTTCCGTTCGGCCAGCGATAGGGTTCGTAATTGCGGATATAAAGAAAATCCGCCGTGCGCAAAGCGCGAGTCGGGTAACCTCCCATGTCAGGAGCCTCTTGTGATGGCACATGACGCTCCTTCCCGAACAATACATCCTGCCTCAACAGGGCATCACCCCCACCCGTCACCGCCGGCAGCAAATCACGCCCCGTCATTTCATCTGGAATCGCCACTCCTGCCGCACTCAGAAACGTAGGCGCGAGATCCGTCAAACTGACAAAACCATTCATCACCTGACCTGCTTTCACTTTCGCCGGCCAGGACAAAACAAGCGGAACCCGTGAGCCACTGTCGTAAACATTACTCTTACAACGAGGGAAGGGCATACCATGATCTCCGGTGATCACCACGATCGTATTGTCCAACTCACCTGTCTCTTCCAGCAACTTCAAAGCCGCAGCCACATCGTCATCAAAACGCTGCACTTCAAAAAAATAATCGGCGTAATCGGAACGGATCACTTCACTCTCTGGAAAAAACGGGAACAACTTGATCTTGGATAAATCCATCCCCGATTCGCGGCCTGAACCTGTTTCATAAGGGCGATGAGGATCACTGGCTCCCAACCAAAAACAAAAAGGCTCACCTTTTGGACGGGCCGCGAGAAACTGGGCAAAACCTTTTTTGTAGTTTTTTCCCGCCGGCGGGTCTTTTTTCCATTTGCCATCCAATTTACCCGGCCCCCAGGATTTCCTCCAATACCCGGTATGATAACCCGCTTTAGCTAGAATGTGCGGATACACCTTCAGTTTCTGATCCAAGGTGCTGTGCAAGTTCCCTCCAGGCCCCAAACGCCAATGCCATTGC
This sequence comes from Verrucomicrobiota bacterium, assembly GCA_045046875.1. Taxonomy (GTDB): domain Bacteria; phylum Verrucomicrobiota; class Verrucomicrobiia; order Verrucomicrobiales; family DEV007; genus JAADHD01. The sequence goes on from JASFYY010000010.1 coordinate 2,230, forward strand.
CCCGTCAGAATCGCATTCCTCGAAGGGGTGCACGATGGTGATGAAATATAGGCGTGATGAAACAGCACTCCCTGTCTGGCTATGCGGTCGAAAGTCGGCGTCTGCACCACCGGTTCGCCATAAGCGCCCGCATGAGGCCAGCCCCAATCATCAGCGATGCAAAAAAGGATATTCGGCCGCGGCTCTTCCTTTGCGCTCAAGGCAGTGCTGACAAAACACAGACTGACCAGATAAAAAGCAATTTTTCTCCATCTTTTCATATACGGGAAAGTCATGGCAATCCGGGCTTTCAGCAAGAAAATCTTCATGCAATTCAACAAGACTTATAATTAATTCGCCAAGCGCGATCTCAACTGCAGGATCAACAGTTCCGTATTGGTAAGCTCTTCACGTTGTTTCAAAATATCCACCAAGACCTTGGGAGTATCGGTCAATATATTATCCACCCCGAGTTCAATCATCATTTGCATCTGGATAGGATCATTCACCGTCCAGACATGCACCTCCTTGCCCTGCGCCTCGGCGGCTGCCACCATCGACCGTGTGACCTGACTGGCATTCAAACTAAGGAAGTCCGTTTCGGCACGAGTGACATCCCCCACCGCTGAGGTCACTATCAATCCCGTGGCCACCTCGGGAGCCAGCAGTTTAAAATCCTTCAAACCCGGATAATCAAGAGAAGTCACCACGCACTCGTCGGCATATTTTTTAGCTTTGATCAAATCCGCCACTGCGCGGTTCAAGCCCTCTCGATCCGGTCCAAACTTCAACTCGATGTTCAGCTTCATTTTCCCACGCACCAAATCAATCACTTCGTCCAGCGTAGGCAAAGGTTCTCCTTTGAATTCTGCTGAGAACCAGGCACCCACATCCAATTCCAAACGCTGCTCCCTGGTCATATCCGCCACCTTCAAATCCACCCCCGATACACGCTTCAATTCACTGTCATGAATCATCACCAGCTCATCATCCGCATTGATCTGTATATCGATCTCCGCAAAATCCGCACCTTCCCCTATGGCTAAACGCAGCGCACTCAATGTGTTTTCCGGCGCATCCACCGAGCTCCCTCGATGAGCGGTCACCGCCACCTGGCGATCCGTGTTCGCATCTTCAAGCAAACCCCAGCCCACCAACAATGACGCAGAAAAAAACGCCAGTAATCCTAGCCATAAAATCTGGCTTGATTTTTTTAAACCCAAAAAAGAAAAATCCTCACTGACTACGCCGCCAGCAATGGGCTCACTCTCCGCTGGAGCCGTTTGCAAATAATGCCGCGAAATGAATAGGCATTGGGCTGAAAAAGCGATGAAAGTGATCACGCTGGTCAGCACAAAATGGATCACTAAAATCAAAGCCCCTCCAATCACCACCATCTGGATTTTCTCTCCATAAAATCCTAGGAAAAACTTGTCAATTCCCTTCAATAACAAGGCGCTCACCCCCATCAATGCAAACGACCCGACGGCCACCCCCAACACCTCCAGCGCAAACTGCCAGGTTCGACCGGCGCTGCGTGCTGAACTCTGACAAATGCTTTTGCGCACCCCCACTCCTTCGAACAATAAAATCGGCAGCGCCAAAAACCAACGCAGATATATCCACAACAGCCCCACCAGCGTGATCAAACCCGCCAGCGAGGTATAAATCACCGCTCTCCAGAAAACCGGTGGTTTCACACTGAGATAATAATTGATATCCCGATCCGACAGCATCGTCAGATAACAAATACCCGCTACTATCAACAGCGGAAGAGCCACCAGCAGAGCGGCTAAAAAATATAACAATCCCAAACGCAGCAACCTCGGAAACTGGTTTTTTTCTATCCACAGAACCTCCATCAATCTAGGCAGTCGCCCACCTACTAAAGACGCTCGTGAAATGATTATCATGCCCGATTGCTCAAAGAAAAAAACCGTCAACGCGAAGGTCACGGTTAAGACCAAAAAAGCCATTCCCTGGAAAGATAGAAAAAAAGCGCTTAAATCAAAGTTACTAATCACCTCGCCACCCCCACTCTTCGTCAACCATTGTATCGCACCAGCCGCCAAAGGTCCGAGAACCAGCCCTGCCAGCATCCCATACATGATTCTCACCGCAACCAAACGAGCTAACACATGGCGCTGGGCGAGCGCATCCCACACCACCCTGACATCTTGTTTCCAGCCACGAATGATTAATTCTGTTTTTTCCGCATCCATCGCTCCAGAAACCAATCTATCGCCGCCAAGTGGCTAAATGTTCCACCAGAAGCTGCACCTTTTTTTTGCCCGCACGCTTGATCGGAAAATACGTGTGTTTCAAATCATCGCCGTCATAATAATGGATAACCACACGGCCTTCATCCTTTTTCACATAGGCAAATTTCGATTTCAAAATCACCTGAGACTCCCCCTTTAGCTTGCTAATGACCAATTGAGTTTCCACTTCCGGATCTTCCGACTCCATTATCTCAACCTTTATCCGGTGGCGCTCCACCAACCAAAATGCTACCAAAACAAAGGCCAACATCGTCAGCCCCATCAAAACCAGCCTCAGATTCACCGCTCCGACTTCCGCAAACTCTCGCCAGGCCAACAAACCCAGCAGCAACACCCCTCCCGCACAATAAAACGGTGAGCGATCTTTGACTTCATCATAGGTTTTTAAAAACAATGTTTGCATAGCAGCCTTCCCAATGGATCCATTCACACCACCCGCGACAATATCGCTCCCACCACTTGATCTCCTTTTTTGATCCCGGTGATGATAATAATCGAGTTCCCTTTTTCCAATTTGCCCTCCGCTACCAGTTTTTTAAGCGCCCGGTCAATGGTGGTCTCCGGATGGCCTTCATCAAAATCCATCTGAAAAGGTTTCACCCCCCAGTTCAGAGTCAGCGAGGCAGCCACCTTCCCGTCCGAGCACGCCGCATATATTGGCGAATAACGAGGGCGCTGCCACGACACATAACGAGCCATCGTCCCGGTATTGGTGAATAACAAAACCGCATCCGCCTTCAATTGATCGGCCAGCACCACCGCACTATTCGCCAACTTCTCCCGCGGCCCCTGGAACACCGCCAGCTTGTGGTAATCGGCTCCGCCACTGCGTTCTGTTCTTCTCGCGATTCGATCGAGCACCTCGATGCACTTCACCGGGTATTGACCCACTGCGCTTTCGCCGCTTAACATGATGGCATCCGTTTCCTCAAAAACAGCGTTGGCCACATCGGTGATCTCGGCACGGGTTGGCATCGGGCTTTCGATCATACTCTCCAGCATGTGGGTCGCCACGATCACCGGCCGTCCGAGAGTTAAACAAGTTTTGACCAAGCGCCGCTGTATAATCGGCAACTCCTCATAGGGACACTCAATGCCCAAATCCCCACGCGCCACCATGATCCCGTCCGCCACCGCTACAATTTCGTCAAAATTTTTGACCGCCTGCTGATCCTCGATCTTGGCGATGATGGCAGGTTGGTGCTGATGCCCAACCAACAAACCTTTCAACAATAAAATATCCGCCGCCTCACGCACAAAAGACAAAGCGATGAAATCCACTCCCAATTCAATGCCCAGTTCAATATCTTTCCGGTCTTTTTCGGTCACCGGTGGTAAACTGACCTTCACCCCCGGCAAATTGATATGGCGTCGACTGCCCAGCGTTCCAGGAGTCAAAATCTCGCAGTCCACCTTGTTATCATACTTCTCCAACACCTTCATGTGGATCTCCCCACTATCGACCAGAATCACGTCACCCACACTGATGTCATTGATGAAATTTTCGTAATTCACATCCACCGAATGCTCTTCCTCACTCTGCTCGCCTCGAACGGTGAAAGTAAACTTCTCTCCAGGCTTCAGATTCAAATCCGACGGCAAATTGCCGGTGCGAATCTCCGGCCCCTGGGTGTCCAACAGAATGCCCACTTCCATCCCCCTGCTTGCTGCTTGCTCGCGCACCGTTGCCACCACCTCCCTCACCCAGTCATGCGGCGCATGCGACATATTCAAACGGACAATGTTCATGCCCATATCCATCAGCTTGCCAATTTTTTTAGCCTTGCTCGATGCCGGCCCCAGAGTTGCAATGATTTTTGTCTTTCTCATGCAATAGCTTCTTTCGTGGCTATCACCCGCTTTGTCACCAAAATATCAGCACCCGGATGAAATGAAGTTTCAATAAAAGACATCAATACTCACCATGCGCCCCGCTGTTCCATCACTTTTTATCTGCCGTCGGCTTCTCCACTTCGATGTCCTGACCGTCTGACAAACGGATCAAAGCCCCCCGGATCATATTACCCTTCTCTTCACGGCTGATATCCGGATATTTTTTCATCGTCTGTTTGATATATTGGTGAAACTTCTCTCTCTTTTCCGGAGACAGGCCTTTATAACGTTTCACCTCTTCCGGCCGCGGCCCCTTGCGTTTCTTTTTGCCACCTTCGCTGTCCTTTATCCTCCCCCCGTCTTTGCCTATGCTCTTGCCCATTGGAGCGATACTTTTTTCGTCGTATTTCAACTCCACCACCTCGCCCCCCACCGAAACTTTCACACTCACTTTCCCCAGATCATCCGCAGGACTGACCTCCAACAACTTCATTCCACTTTCAGTTTCATCATCAGTGGATATCACCAGCGTTTTTTTGGTGTCCTGATTATAAAGAGTCGCCAGAGACTCTTCCCCCATGTTCACCACCGCACGTAGCACAAAACTATCAGAGAGATTCAAGGTGCGTAAAAAAGGCGAACGTGTTTTCACTTGTTCAAAATCCGCTGCGCTCACCGGCCGCGGCAAATCCCCGGCTTCATCCTGAGCCAAACCAGGCGTAAGAATCACCCCCCCAATAACCAGCCTTACCGCCAACCGCATCGACCAAAAAAAATACTTCTGGATTGCACCTCTGTTCATTTTCCTCTAATTACCACCCTCGGCTCTTTTACCAAACCACCTGGCCACCGTCACTTCACAGATCGACTGCGGCTCTTTTTCCTTCGACTTTGCGTCCAAGGACAACTTTAGCGTCTTGATTATTTGAAACCGATCCAGTCCCTGCAACTTGGACAACCAATCATTCACCTTCGCCGCTTCACCTTGAATCCTCAAAGTCACCGCTACCTCATCATAATAAGCAGTCGATTCAGGCTCCAACAAAGTCTGCCGCTCTATCTTGATTCGGTTTTCATAAAGCGAGTCCTGCAAATACTGAACCAGTTCCCCCTGCGCCTTGCCCACCGAATCAAAAGCCGATGGCATTTTTTTCATCAACCACTGATCCCGCTGCTGCCAGTATTCCTTCTCTGCCAACCACCCTTGTTGCTCAAGCAACTCTAATTTAAGCTCCCCGGCCTTCCCCTTACTGCCCTTCAAAGCCTTATAAACGGCTCGCCCCGCAAACATATTTGCCACCGCAAAAATGGTGAACAAACACAACAACAATAATTTGATTTCCCGGCTATTCAGATGTCGCATCGTTCACCTCCCCATGAATTTCAAAACTAGCCGCATTGTTTTTGCCTACTTTAGGTTGTGGCATATTCCATCGATAGCGTTCCATGAACTGGCTGCTCGCCAAATCTTCCTCAAACTGAAACGCCACCTGTGCATCCCTCGCCTGACCCCGAATCCTCACCGATGCCCCCTTGGTCTCGAACTCACGAATCACCAGCCCACTAGGAGGCATCAAGCGAGTCACTTCGTTCAATTGCACCAGGGGAAAACTCTTGAGATCAAAAGCCGGCGTCAGCTCCTGCCAGCGGCTCGCCGCTGCTTCGATCTCCCTCACCTCAGGACGATTGGCTTCCACTTGTTGCTCCAGCATCTCAATGTTTTTTTGGCTTCGCTGGGCAAAAACCCACAAAGCCGTTCCGACCATCACATAAAGCACCGCCACCGCCAACATCACCGCATTGCGTTTATGGGTTTTCTTTTTCTGCAGACGCTGCTGACGCACCTCCAAGGGTTGCAGGTTTTCCATGTGACTGACCACTTCCTGAGTCAGACTTGTCCCCAGCGCCGCCTGATACTCCACCGACATCACCAGGGTCTTTTCAAAAGCAGTCCTCCCATCTCTCGCAAAAGCCCCCCATACCAGCAATCGCGGATTCACTCCCACATTGCCGTCAGCCTGTAACGATAAAAGCAACAAATTCACTTCCCGGGCCAAGATCTCGTCCAATTGATCGGATCCACTCAATTGAATAACATCCGTGACCTGTCCGTTCACCCTGGCGGCCAAAGCCAAACGACCCTGCTCGCTCCAAATCACAAAATCATATTCAAGCGTGCTTCCCAGCAATCTCGCCAAGGGAAAATAGGCAGCCGCTCCGGCGACGCAGCATGATTGGGGGAAATCAGCACTCAGCACATCAACCGATAATAATACCTGGCGCTCCCTTTTCTCCACCACATGAAAATCAAAGGGGATCTCGCGTCCCACCGCTTCGGCCAAACCTCGTTTATCAATCTGAGCATAGACCATGTCGGCAAACAACGACTCATCCAAGGTCGGTAATAGCATGGAAAAAGTCATACAGTACGCCGCCGGAACAGCCACCACCACGTCTCGCCGGTGTTTCAACAGATCACCGGGATCCTTTCCACTGGCCGTTGTCCGCTCGCCCTGCCACAAACTCCAACCGGAGTCGCTTTCGTTCACGCGTGCTATTTCATAATCTCTGGCCATTCTGTCCTAAGTTCTTATAAGTTAAAATTCAAAACTCGCAACTTTCTCATCACCACCGCCTCCGCTTTCTATCAACACCACCAAGCTCAGCGTAAGATCCCCCACCACAGCCCGGCTTTCGATTCTTTTGATCGAATTTTCCAAAGTGATCCATTCTTCCACCCGGCTCATTGCGCCATTCCCCAGCCCTAACAGATCGACTAGCTCATTTAAATCACTGATCACATAATCATCCAATGTGGCCATTTCTCCATCACTGCCCTTGCGGGTCGCCACCAGATTTTGCGCAGCATCACCCGAACTCTGGAACAACGCCTCAAGCAAATCGGCAGGTGCCTGGTTCACATCGATCATGCCATCTCCATAAATGGTAAAATAAGACCGCCAGTCAGGTTTTTGCCTGGCCACCTCATCCATGCCTTTCACCAACAACATCTGCTCGATCGATACCAAGGGAGCATTGCTGGGATAACTCGGAAATCCACGCGCCGCGTAATAATCATTCTCCGCGCCACTGGTCTTCACCTCACTGTCCTCATCAATCCAATCCGCCAGCGACTCCGCAGCGATGCTTGCTTTGGTCGCATCCAGTCCCCACAAAATAAATAATTCCCGCACCGTATCAGCCATCACCTGGTCTTCTATCGCATTAACCAAAATCCTCCCCCCCTCGGTGCCCACATAAACATCAAACCGGCGTCCATCAGGGTATTCCTGATGCAGCAGCGGATCCCCGCTTTTCATCTTAGGGTGCATCGCCAAAGCTACGCCCGATTCGGCCAGTTGCCGCGCCATGAAACGTTGACGCTCAAGACTGTTTTCATCCCAGCCAAACTGCGCCGATTCCCACATCGCCGTCGCCACAAATAACAATACCATCAAAGCAAACATCACCGCCAACAAAGCGATGCCCCTGACCGACTCTTTATTATTTGAAACCCTCATCGCCCACCCCCCTGTGTTGAAGCTCCATTCGTTCCATTCGCTCCGCCGTTTCCACCCCTGGCTCCAGCTCCCGTCCCCGCGGGCCTCGCTCCACCAGCGTCCCGGCTCCCTCCCGCTCGCCCCCCATTACCCGTCCGTCCACCTTTACCCCTACCGTCCCCACCTCCCTTTGCCCCGTCCCGATCCGCACCCGCCGCCGGCGGTCGCTGCCCCGCCGCGCCGCCCGATGAACGGCCGCTGCTGGTCCCACTCGGTTCTTCAAGCTCCGTCCCCTCACCCGCATCCGTGTTTTGCACCAGATGGCCGGGCATTTCAAAAACCACCCGCAATGGCGCTGGCCGCCATGGATCCAACAAAGACAACTCCAACATTTCCGGCATCGAAGTCGACTGCCAGCTATCCGTCCAATCCATTTGCCCGGCATCCCAATAACGCCAAGTCATCGAAACGATATTATCCAACAACGGCAACCAATACCTGCCGTCGTCATCGACCTCGAAAAACGGATCGCTTTCACCTACCCGAATCGCCATTTCCCCATCTTTAGCTATCGGCTTGAAATCCTCACGGCTCACCGCCACTTGAAACAATGGCCCCACATAATCATCCAGCTCTCCGCCCTTTTTTTCCAACTGCGGCCGCAGAGCAATGATGGTTTCCCCATCCGTATCCTCATTCACTCCCATCGCATAAGCCGTGACCGCCCCCTCAATTTTCATCTCCTCCTGCCCGGACAAACTTTTCTCACCAGTTGTGATCGTTACCGTAGTGCCCGCCGGCAGCGATTCCAAAGTTTTGCGGTATAACCTAAGAAAACGACTCACCTGTTGATCCCTCGCATCCAGCACCCGCAGCTCCGCCGCACTGTCAGCCGCCTGCCACACCACCCCGAAAACCGAAGCCAAGATCAACGACAAAATCACCATCGCCACCACCACCTCGATCAACGAAAAACCGCCGCGCTCACTTTTACCCTTATGCAAATTTACCTGCCCCCTCATTTCCCCTCCTCCTCCGGCCGATAGACAATCACCTCGGCACTATCCCCCTCGCCTTCCCCTCCCCGGGTGAATACTGCCGACACCTTCAGACGATACAATCCGTCCAGTGCTTCACCCTCACTGTTGACTTCATTCAAGGCTTCCAATTCACTCCGATAGACCACCTCCAAATGGCTGTCATGACGTTCAAACGCCATCTGCTCAAGAGGGCGATGACGAGCCTCGACCAACATCGCATCCATGCCATACTGCAACTGCATGTCGCGGGCATAAAATTTCGACGTCTCGGTGATGCGATTGATCGCGACCAGTATCCCCGTCACCGCTATCGCAAAAACCGTCACCGCCAACACCACGTCGAGCAACAGGTAGGCTCGCTCACCCCCTTTGACAAAACGAGAGTCGGCTGATTCACTCCACATAGGATTTTTCCTCATTGATATCCCCCGTCAAAGGATGAAAACCCACCTCAAAAAAAGACCCTTGCGCCTGAATCCGAATTTTAAACGGGTCGCACATGCCCGAAGATTGAAACACCCAACGCTTGAACACCGCCCCCTGCATCGCCACCCAGTCATGATCGCCTCTCATCATGATCTCATAACTCACCCCCTGGGGTAATTGATAAGTCTGATGGTAAACACCCGCCAACTCATCACCTTCAGACAAGACCCCTTGTGCTGCACTTGCCCCCTCGCTCAAATCCCCCAAACGTTTTTTCGAAGCGGCCTCCATCTCACGCGTCTTTTCAACAGCTTCAAGTGCTTGCACCCAGTCATCAAACTCCTGCTTGCCACCGTAGGGACTGAAATATTCCGCGGCATAAAATCCCTGCTGATCAAAAACAATTTGATAAGGGTGCATTTCCCTCATCGCCCGGGCGCGAACCGTGCGGGCCATCCTCACCAGCTCCGCCACCGGTTGCCGCGCTTCGTGCTGACGTTGCAAACCACTGATCGCCGGCACACTGATCCCTATCAATACCGCCAATACCGCCAACGTGATCACGATTTCCACCAGGGTAAAAGCGCGGCCAGAAAGAGCCGCACGCCCTTCCCTTGCCAACCATGACCTTTTACCCAATGTGTTCACCAGTTTCCCTGATCATCCTCACTTTCCACTCCATCTTCCCCCAAAGTGAACAGATCGTATTTTTTCTTACTTTTTGTAGCAGGAAAACGGTATTGATACTCCTGCCCCCAAGGATCCAACATCATCTCCTGCAAATACTGCCGCCAACGTTGGGGTTGGGGATCTGATGTCGGTTTTTCCACCAAGGCTGCCAAACCTTGCTCCTGGGTAGGAGGCTTAAAATAATTATTCCGTTCATACTGCTGCAAAGCCAGATCCAATACCTTCAAATCCGAACCCACCCGCTCATACTTGGCATCATCGATCAGCCCGGTTAACAAATAAATCCCTGAAGCTGCCAATATCCCTATAATCGTAAGCACAATCACCAACTCCACCAAAGTAAAAGCCCGACGTTTTTGTTTCTCTATCACCTTCATACTCAATTCCTATTCGTGTTCATTAGTGTCCATCTTGACTGCCATAGCTTTAGCGAAGGATGTTAGTGGTTCCCCCTTTTCCCTAACCCCGTCTAGAAATCCCCGATACCGATCCAAATATAGTCGTCATTATCGAATACGCCACCACTCCGACGATAACCGCCATCACAATCAATACCACCATGGGTACAAAACTGGTCAGTCGCTCGATTCTTATATCCAACTCTTCATCATATTTTCTCGCTGATTTCACAAATGCTTTTCCCAGTTCCCCGGTCTGCTCGCCCACCGCAACCCGGTCAGTCAGAGCCAGTGGAAAAAAATCCGACTTGCCCAGTGCCTTGGCCAGCGAGCCGCCTTCTCCCACATCCAACACCACCTTGGTCAAAAGGTTTTGCATGAATACATTGGTGCTGCCACGTGCCACCAACTTCAACGCATTGAGCAAAGGCACGCCATTGCTCAAAAGATTGGCCATCGTATGACAATACTGGGCATAAAAACGTCCCGCAATCACCGGACCGAACACCGGCATCAACATCTTCACCTTGTGCCACCACAAACGCCCACCCGTGGTGCCGATAAAAATCCGGAACGCCAAAAACAAGGCGACCAACACCAACAGGATCATCCACCACCAGTTCACCATAAAGTCGCTGAAATTGATCAAAGCCTGGGTGATCATCGGCAGCTCCCCGCCAGTCTTACTGATCAACTGGGACAATTTGGGCATCAAAACCGTACTGAACACAAACAACAGCACCACACAGCCCAATAACAACACCGCCGGATAAATCATCGCTCCGGTCACCCGTCGCTGCAGTGAATACATCTGCTTCAAACTGATCGCCAAACGCTGTAATATCTCCGCCAGGGAACCGCTCGCCTCCCCCGCTGCCACCAGATTACAGTATAGCGTATCAAAAGACGGCGATGCTTTTTTCAGCGCCAGCGAAAACCTCACGCCTTCGCGGATCTCCTCGCGCAAAACAAACGCCACTATTTTGACCAAAGGGTTTTTTTGCCGCTCATGCAAAACCCGCAAAGCTTGCTCCAGATTGATACCCGCATCAAGCAAGTCCGCCAGATCCTCGGTGAACGTTATCACCTGCACCCGGCTCAGTTTAACCGGCCCGCTGACCTCTTTACCCACCGCCTTCTTTTTATCCCCCGCACTCTTAGTCTCCGTCTGCCCAGCTTCCGCCATCACCACCGTGATCGGGTGCAACGCTTTGGCTTCCAGCTCACGATAGGCCTCCGCCTTGCTCTTCACCGCAAGACTGCCACTCACCGTCTTCCCTCCGGAATCGACCGCTCTGTATTCAAAAGCTGGCAAAATATTTACATCTGAATTTTCTATCTCAACTATCAGCCCCCATCCATTGAGGTATTGGTCAGCACTTCTTCAATCGTCGTCAGCCCCTGTTTGACCTTTGCCCATCCATCATCCCGCAAAGGTTTCATCCCATCACGCAAAGCCTGTTCCTTCATCAGCGGCACTTTGCTGCGCCCGATAATCATCTCCTGCAATTCCGCCGTCACCATGCAAATTTCAATAATCGACATGCGCCCCTTGTAGCCCGTCTCGCGACAAGCCTGACAACCCACCGCTGCCATGATCATCTCCCTGCCCGCCAAAGGGTAAGCAATACTGGTCAGATAGCTCTCATCAAAAGAAGCCGGTGCCTTGCAATGCTCACACAACCGCCGCACCAAACGCTGGGCCAAAAAAGCCCGCACCGAAGAGCCGATCAAAAAAGGTTCGATGCCCATGTCCATCAAGCGCGAAATCCCTCCCACCGCGTCATTGGTATGCAAAGTGCTGAACACCAAATGCCCCGTCAAAGCTCCGCGAATGGCAATCTCCGTGGTTTCAACATCACGCATCTCCCCCACCATGATGATATTCGGGTCACCACGCAGAATACTGCGCAGCCCGTTCGCAAAAGTCAGCCCGATTTCAGGTTTCACCGCAATTTGAACCACCCCGTCCAACTTGTTTTCCACCGGATCCTCCACCGTCACGATACGTGTTTCCTTGGTGTTCAACTCCTTCAAAAAAGTGTACAAAGTCGTCGATTTGCCCGAGCCCGTAGGGCCGGTCACCAGGATAATCCCATTAGGCATCGTCAACAATTTACGAATCTTCTCCTCCGCAGCTTCGTCCATGCCCAGCATCGCCAGATCGAACTTCTGCCGGGTCAGCAAACGCAGGCTGACACTTTCTCCGTTCACCGAGGGAATCGTAGCCACCCGCACGTCGATCGGCTCCCCGTCCAGTTCCAGATTGATCCTTCCATCCTGCGGCAAGCGGCGCTCGGCGATATCCAGATGTGCCATGATCTTCAAACGTGAAATCAACGATGCCTGCAAAGTTCTCACATTGGGAGGCACCGTCACTTCCTGCAACGAACCATCCACCCGGTAGCGGATCCGCAAATTATTTTCCAAGGGCTCAAAATGAATGTCCGTCGCCCGCTCCCGCAGCGCCTGACGAAAGATTTGATTCACAAAATTCATCACCGAAGCCTCTTCGTCCTCCTCATCGAGCACATTGACCTCCTGCCCCATTTCTCCATCATCCGTCACCTGATCACGGCCATCCATCAACTCATCAAAATTTTCCGCCCCCACTCCGTATCCCTGTCGCAGCCCCTCCATGATCTGATAGCGCGTCGACACCGCCCAGCTCACTCGTTTGTCCAAACTGCGCCCCACCGCCTGCTTGGCTTCGACATCAAAAGGATCATAAGTCATCAGACAAATCGCTCCACTCTCCATTCTTCCCGGCAGCAAGCGGTAACGCAAAGCCAGCTTGGCCGGAAAGCGGTTGTGCAAGGGTTGGCTCAAGTCCAGTTCGGAATTCTCCAGAAAATCCAAACCTATGCCCTTGGCCAGATTGATTGCCAAACGTTTTTCCTCCACCAAATCCGACTCCAACAAAGCCTCCACCAGCGAAGAATGCCCCTTCTCCGCAGCCGCCAACACCGCTTCACAACGAGCCTGATCCACACAACCACTCTCCATCGCCAGTTGGGTCACAAGAGGTATCAGAGACATAAAGTTAACAGATCAGTTGGAAAAAACACAGTGATACCTGTGTGCTACACAAAATCACTGAATATTACAACCCCGATCATCAGCAAATAGTTTCGCGCCAACTGTAAAAAACAAAAAACGATACGAGTCGAGCGAAGCAGAAAAATCCTCCAGAGGCCTCAACACCTCACTGGAAGGAATCCTCCGGCTAAAAACATCAGTGCCGGTTACAGGACAAAAAAGTTAGCCATTGGTTTTTGAAAGCTACCTTATCACACATCAACATCATTTCGCCCGTTGCCTTCGGCTGTCTACGCTACGCTCCGGCTCAGGGCTGGCAATAAAAACGATTTAACCCCGGCGCTTCGCACTGGGTTATCACATTTTTTCCTTTCAGGACAGTTTGCTTTCATCTCTTCGCACCAACGGTGCTCAATGAGATAGCCCAGTGCGAAGCGCTGGGTAAAAAACCCAACTCTTCCAGCCCTGCAAAGGGCGAAACGCATAGCAGTCAGCAGCTTAACTTTTCTGTCTTACACTCATCAGTGCCTATCAGTGCAAATCAGTGGTTAACCCATTCCCATATTCACTCCCCTCGTCTCCGTTTACCTGCATCCATCCCACCAACTCCAATTCAAGGCAGTTGCGGCGCCAACACCTTGCCCGCATCATCCACCGGATAAACCGCCTGATGTTTTTTCAACTGCGCAATCAACCCCTCCATCATCCGCTTAAGCTCCACGGGTTTGCTATCGGCCAGGTTAGTCGATTCAAAAGGATCCTCCGCTAGGTTAAACAGTTGGTAATGCCCACCCTCGAACTGGATGTGTTTGCCCGTAGTCGGTATTTTTGGCAAAGTGTGATAGATCACCTTCCAGTCACCATCACGCCAGGTAGTGAAATAGTTGCTGCGGTGAATCCCGTGCGGGTAATGCATCAGAAATTGTTGCGGCCGCGAGCTGTCACCCTTACCACTCAGCAAGGTTTGCAAAAGCTGCCCGTCCACCGGATAATCTTGTGGTGCCTTGGCTCCCGTGAATTCAAGGATCGTAGGAAACAGGTCAGGCACCGAAGCCACCTGCCCCTGAATCACCCCATGCGGAATCGGCAGTTTTTTCTGCCACCGGTTCTGTGGATTCTCTTTTGCCCAGGCCGCGATGAAAGGCACCCGCATCCCGCCCTCGTAATGCGCGCCTTTTTTCCCGCGTAAAGGAGCCGCACAAGCCACCACGTGCTGATCCCCCAGAGGGGCATCGCTGCCATTGTCGCCGAGGAAAAAAATCAGCGTATTCTCTGCGATACCAAGATCTTCAAACTGATCCATCATGTCTCCCAGCGATTTATCCATACCCTCCACCAAGGTGGCAAAAGCCTGCGCCTGCTTGGATTTGCCCGAATCTTTATAATGATCCGCAAAACGCGGGTCGCAATTAAAAGGCGCGTGCAATGCGTAATGGGAAAAATACAGATAAAAAGGTTTGCCGCTTTTCACCGATTCGGCCACCGCCTTTTTGGTCTCGATCGTTAACGCCTCGGTCAGGAAAGTATCACTGCCATGATATTTTTCCAAATGAGGCACCGCATGGCCCCGCCGTTTTTTATTCGCCCCGTAATTTTTTTCACCAAAATAACTGCCCGGAGCGCCAAAAGACGAACCTCCGATATTAACATCAAAGCCCAGATTCAACGGCTCCTGCCCATCGTGATCCCAAGGACCAAAATGCCCCTTGCCCACATGAATCGTCCGGTAGCCACTCTTACGCAATACCCCCGGCAAGGTCACATCGCCCTTTTTCAAACCTTCCCAGTTCCAATCCGGCGCACCGTTTTTGCCCGCATTATTATTGTTCTCGTTGATCCAATTGGTGGTGCGGTGACGAGCCGCATTCTGCCCGGTCATGATCGAAACCCGGGTCGGCGAGCAAACACTCATCGCATAAAACTGATTGAACCGAATCCCCTGCTTCGCCAGGCGCTCCATGCTCGGAGTGCGGTAATAATCGTTCAAAGGGTAGCGTTTGGCTTTGCCCTGCTTGTCCGTGAGAAAAGGCAGCGACGTATCCATCACCCCCATATCATCCACCAGAAAGACCATGATATTAGGCTGATCCGCCGCCTGGGACCGGGTTAGCGGGGTAAAAACAAGCACACAAAATAACAAAACTGACTGGAGGGATTTCATAGGATATATTCTCAATCCAGAATCCATTTAAGCAAGCGCATTTGCTAACAGCCGCCTCGCGCTAAAGCGCACCACGTAAAATGGATTGCCAATCCGTTCCGTTTCACACTCAGCGTGAATCTCATGATGCTTTTGCCGCAGGGATGCTGCACAGCACCACCTGCGTAACAGCCATTCCCAAAACCCCGAGAACCACGTAGAAATCAAACACCATGCTATCTTTGAATAAGTGCGACAATCCGGTGTAAATGATCCCTATCACAACCAGAAGGCGGGTGATTTTTGCCAAAATGACGAAACGAGAATTTAAAGGAAGACGATAGCTGGCGACCACACTCCAGAGTATGAGTGCGTATAACACGCTCAAAAACGCAGACAGGTAGAATTCGTCTTTATAGTGGGAAAAATACACGACTACGCCAAAACCAATAGCGCCGAACGCATGCGAAAAGACACTCTCTTTTTTTATATTAGGCGTAGATGGCATAATTTCCATTTACAAAAAACCAGCCGTCGAGTCAATACCCCACGTAGGATAGATTTCCATATCTGTCTTCCCTGCTGGCCGCTACAACGGACAGATATGGAAATCTATCCTACCCCAATCTTTGCGCAGCCCCCGGCTTGCCAGCCGTAGCCTTGGCGAAGGCTGGTGGAGCATACCGGAATCGAACCGATGACCTCCTCAATGCCATTAACCATGCCTTGGAAGAATTTTCAGTGGGCAAAAACTGCTCTAGCCCACATACCAGCAAAGGATTCCAGCCCTTTACTATATGAGATTCAGAAGATTTTACCCCACCGCCCCGAGCAATCGAACCTCTTATATTTCCGGTCAACGAGCAAGATAAAGATGGAAAGTGCTTCTGAAAAGTGCTTCCATGCTTAGCATGAAACTCAAAGGACTCTTTTGCAAAAAGGAAACAGGAATCTACTATTACCAGCCGCCCCAAAAGAAAGGCTATAGGGCGAGCATTATCTCCCTGCGGACAAAAGACAAGGACGAAGCCATCAAGAAATATCTGGAAGTCTCGCAGAATGCCCAATCGCTGATCAAGCCCGCCGCCCTCGCCTTCGAAGTCGAACGCTTTCACAAAGCTAAAACCAAATCCAAGCGCCACACTGCCGACTCGAGCAGGGGCTCCAAATACGTGCTCAAGCTGCTCATTGACCGCCTGGGTAAACGAAAGAACATCGCCAGCATAACTACCGCCGACCTCAAAAAATGGAAAGACGAACTCGACGCCAACGAACGCTCCAGCGCTACCATTCGCACCTACTTTGGACGCCTCAGTTCGTTTTTTGCCTGGGCAATAAAGGAAGGCGTCTGCACTAGCAACCCCGTCAACGCTATCGAACTGCCAAAAACAATTGCGTCCAGATCTGAACGGTATTGCACCCGCGCTGAACGAGAAGCCCTGCTTGCTGCCTGTCCCGAAAAGCGAGACGATCTTGCCCTTATCTTGCACGTTGGTTTTTTTGCGGGCTTGAGAGTCAGCGAGATCATCGAGATGCGTCCCGATTGGATCGACCTGCAGTCCGGAACCCTGACCATCCAGAACACCCCCACGTTCACTACCAAAGACAAGCGCCACCGTATCATCCGCATGTCCCCCAGGCTCACCACATTCCTTACCGAATACGGGATGAGAGAACCTTTCATGCTGCGCCCCGACAAAAAACATGGGCAGAAAATCACCCATCACAAAGACAAAAAAACCACCGCTTGGAGATATCGATATGATCCGCGCCGCCCCTTCAAAAAACTCGCTGTCCAATGCGATCTGCCTTGGGTAAGCTTCCACACTATGCGACACACTTTCGCTACGCTCCACGCCCTCGCGGGAACCCCCCTCACCACCATCGCTCGCGAAATGGGCGATGATGAGCGCACTACTTACCACAACTACGTGGGACACAGCCGCCACAGCGAACACGCCGCCGCTATCGATTAGGTTGTGATACTGTTTTTGTAAATTCATAAATATTTCCAAGGGTCAAATACAAGAGTTACTGTGCCCGACTGATCTTTGGCATCCTGCTCTTTTCTGTATTCCTGCAATCTAGCAACACTCACAAAACCAGTGTTATTGCACAGAAAACAAAAGCAGTGTGATTTATGCTCGCCGTTCGGGCACTCAACCTCACAATCAGAATAATCCGGTAATGCCAACTTCTTTATTTCCTCCAATAACTCATGCGCCTTAGTGCTTGGCCGCTCGCCCTGTAAAACGATTATATGTTCAAATTTTTCGCTCATGGTCGCTGGACTCCTTTCCTCTTTCCTCAGCTAACATTTCGTCATGCACATCCAAGAGTATCTCAAAGCACTTCCAATATACCATTGGAGTCCCCGCCTCTAATGACCTCAGCATTTTTTGCAGCAAGGCAACTGTCCGGGGTGCGTGAGCAGGAGAACTACCCGCCAAACCAGGCTTGCGATACAAAAGGTGACGCTGTTCAATTACCTCCATCAAACCTCTCGCTTCCTCAATCTCTTCGTCACTTGGCAAAGACCCAGATGCAGCCATCCTCTGCAATCTAGTCAGCACCACCCTCGCCCCCGATGGAACAGCTTTAGGCGTTGGAGGTATTTGTAAAGGCTTAGGAATAGAACTTTTGCTCATGAACCCTGCCTCCCCTCTCTGCGAGTTAATGCTTCAAAACCAGTCAAGACACTTGCAAAGCACCGCGGACACGCAATGCACTGCTCTTCGCTATTTGGAGATACGTCTACCCCTGCGGCAGCGCCCTCAGCAAAACTATGCCCACATTCATTACATTCCCAAACCACACTGTTAGAACACGCCTGTTCTAACACCCTAGCTATACTGCTATCAGGATGATTTATTTTGCCTCTCACCGGATGCCACCCAAACGATTTACAAAGGTCTCTGACTTTCCTAGTCTTGAACCCCTCGTCAATAAACACATCCACTACTTTATTTTCGACCTGTATCTTACGGATCCCCCCCGCCGATACCACAAAACCTCTCTTTACCACACACCCCATATCCCACACCACATATTCATAACCTTCATTCTGAACACCCACCAAAAGCATCCTCAACGGGTATATCCCGAAACTAGACACCAAATCCTTACTTACCCCTTTAGCCTCTTCCATTTTTCGCCCCATCCACCCCAGCTCAGCAGAACAATCAATCACACCTACAACAGATTTTTCCGCCCACCCCAAAACCGAAAGAGGCTCAGCAGCAGGTAAACCACGCTTGAGGATCTCCTTCTTCACCCACTCTGCAAAATCCCTCACCACTTGCGGCGAACAATTCTCTAAAGGCGTTTCATGCCCACCCTCCAAACGGATCGATCTCGGGACCTGCGAAGGGCACGCCTTCATTTTTATATTTATTGTATGTTTACTCATTTCACCACCCCCTCTCTCTCAATAACAAATCCGCCATCCCTCTCTAACGCCCGCATGTAACCATCCTGCCCAATGCGAGTCACCCGCGTTTTTGCATTTACCCGCATGCCGTGATTTTTTGCCGTCAGCAGCGCATGATCCTCATCCCGTGCTCTAATATTTCGAAAATTGCGCCTGCCATCCGGAGAATTAGCAATCGAAAAATAGTCCCACTTAGGGTAAGTCATATCCATGTTCACTTGTTCACTCATTTCACCATCCCCCCATCTGCTTCTGCTAACCTCAATGCCCGCTCCACCGCTTCGACCGTGTAGATTGTATCCTTGCCATTCGCCCTCACCGGCTTTAGCTCATACCGTTCCCTCAGCTCATCGAACAGCATTGTCTTGCCCCCGAGGGACTCCAGTACCTCCGCTTTGCTTAGCGTAAAACGCCTGATCGCTTTTATTTCTAAAAAATCCATTATCCCAGAATAGTTAAAAGTTCACACACACCCACCACTGGAATCGCTAAGGCCAGGAGCACCACCGCCATCCCCTCGACCACCTCCTGACTTTGCGTCTTCGCCACCCTTTCTCGGCACCAGGTGATTTTGAAATCCTCGCCCACCTTTAGGATGTTGGACTTTCTCAGCAGCTTCTCCACCTTATTACAGGCAGCCACCTCATTAGCCTGATTCTCCACCCCTATCTGGCAGCGTCCACCATCGCCCAATTTTATATCTATCAAATAATCCTTCATGATTTCAATGCTTTTATTGATGATTTTGCCACCAGTCGCCACTCATGACATCGGTTCCGCTTACGCACCTCGATCGCATAGCGCACATCCCCATCTTGAGATTCCCACTCAGCATCCCGATAGACACCCAGTAAGCGCCCTATTCTCGAGTAACTGGCAAACCTGGTGCAATCGTCACCCCATACATACTCAAGGTGCCCACTTTCGCGGGCGATGTGGATCAGCTCAGCAGCCCTGATCCACTGCCCATTGTGATTCTCATGCAGATACAGCAAGAAATCTACCAACTCAGGCCACTTCGATTTGAAAAACTTCGAGCACACCACACCAGCCACCTGACTGATCGAGGGCACCTCCCTTTTTTGAGTCGCATCCCTCACCAGAGCAGCCGCCTCGCCACGGACATTGACCACCGATGACGGCCAGAGAAGATCAGGCCCGGCAGCTTTAGCTATTTTGATCAAATCCATTGCGCTAGTTGCGATATTAACCCCGTTAGCGAGAGCCACTGCAGCGAGAGTGTCTGTTGTAGGCAGCGCCACCGGAATTTGGTATTTGCCTGTTTTACGAATAGATGGCAGGACTTCAGAAGTGACCCACTTTTTAAAAGTTTTCGCCTCAGCCTTTCTTGATCTAAGAATCAAAGAATATAAGCCAGACTCAGAGATAACATTGCGACTAGGCCCACCAAGAGCACCGTCGGTATTACCGACGGTGCTCTTTTCATCCTCATCTAGTGAAACAATAGCATCCCGAGGGTTCTTTATATTGAGAGCATCGCAAATATCCTTCGCCACAAACCACGGCTCCCCATCTTGATCAACAATCCGGATATCTCCGAAAAGCTCATGGCCGAATAATTGAACAGGATTCACGCTGCTACCTCCTCACTATTTTTCTTGCCAGCCACATCCACACCAGTGTTAGCTGGCCGTGAACTTTCCAAATACACCGAACAGCCATCATGAAACCATCTTTCGAACGATTCCCACATACAGACCAGTCCTACGCAATCAATGACGACAGTGAGGCTCAGTCCATCATGGCCGAGCTTGGCGTTCTGGACGGCATATCTAAAAAGGTCGGATTTGCCAACACCAATGCCATGATAGCAGTAAGTTCGCATCATTGGTGCCTGTGCCTCCGCGTTTGGGACAACCCTGATCCTGATGAGAACGGATTCGCCATCCGAGCCGAGCCCAAGGAACTCGTCGACAGACTTTCTATGGAAGCTCTCCTGCAGCGCTTTCTCAAGGGGAGTAGCGAGATAAGAGTCAATATTGTGGAGAATGAGCCACGACCTTGAGCGATCCAGTTCAAGGAGCTCTCGCAACTCATCAGGCGCAGAATCCGGTTGGGGTATTATTTTATCACCTCTTTTCATGCCGCTTCCTTTTTAATTTTCTTTACCGATTCGTTAAGCAGCCGAATCGCCGCCTCTGAGGGTGAGCAACACCATTCCTGTGCTCGAAGGAGAATTAATGACAAAACCTCCTTTGTGTATTTGCTAGGATCAAACTCGATTGCATTCATAATTATTGACATTATCTGACTAATAGTCAAAACGTCAACAGGAAAATGTTTTTTTATTTGTTTTTTTTGATATTTAGTCAATAATAGTCATATGGACGAGATTTCCCTTAAATTTAAAAAATGGCTAGATGATAGAAATCTAAAAGCTAATGACATCTGCGAAGATTTGAAAATTAGCGCAGGAACCCTTACTCAATGGAGATCTCGCGGCGTCCCATTACGAAAACAACCTTATATTGTCAGACTTATGCAGAGGTGGCATGACCACCAAATCGAAGCACTCCGAACCAACGGTTCAATGACACTCGAAGTCGACATGGACACCTTCAATGCGTGGAATCAAGCGGCGTTAGAGGACGGCAAGATCATTAGCGACTGGGCAATCGATCAACTCACAGCCGCCGCCGCCGCAGATCCAGAAATCCAACGGCTCGCAGCAGAAGATCCAAGTATCTATAAAACCAAAGGCGAGCCCCGCTCAGCTTAGCCACTACACCTGCCAACATCATCAACGGACCATGGCAAAAAGGATTTTAATCACCATTTAATCCTGTAGCGTTTATAAAGATCCACCTTCTTTTCCCCCTTACACTGCCCACACATCCGGCTAGGCTTCCCAACTCCGCCTCCATGCCTCCCTCGCCCACCGCAGCTTGGACAAGTCTTTTTCCCTACACGTAGAGGAATAACCATCTCAGCTCCCGCTTTCAAGCCTTGGATAAATGCCCGCTTGCTCAGTCTTACTATTGGCGGATCCACTAGCAACACCCCCACTGTTGCCTTTCCTCCAAGCACAGTTGTGTATTCATACACCTCATCCGAGATTTTCACTGCCAGCTTCACCACTGTATCATCCGTTAATCGTTTGCCAGGTATCTTCACCGCCCACGTTTTATCTTTCCCCCTTACTAAATAAAGATTGCCCTCCACATGCGAAACCACCTCCACAGAATATTTCTGCACTTGTTCCTGTCGAGTAATTTCATCTACATCCGCCACCGCCTGGTAAACTCTCTCAAATTTATCCGACGAAAAATCCATTTTCCTCACAGGATAATCTACAGGATCCTGTGCCTTTAGAGACGCGACAACGAAAAAACATAAGCAAAAAACAAACTCAGCTAAAGGAATATCCACTTTCATCCCCACACCCTAAGCACCTAACCCAAGGAAATCAATTGCATTTTAATCCCCTTCCCCTAAGCCACTAACCCCCGCTCCCGCAGTCGATCCAACGCACCTCCACCCATCGGAGCTGTCGCCAGATCGTATTTCAGCCGCCCCCGCCGCCACAGAAAAAAGTTACACCTCTTGAAAAAAGCATCATGCCCCGGCATATCTCTCCAAGTTTTGCCCCGCCAGACCTCATTCCAGCCCACCACCGGCAGGTGCCTAGTCACCTGTTCCAACGGCAACTCCTCCAACGGATGCTTCACCCGCCTCTTCGTGACCACTCCATCCGTTACTACCGAGCCCACCACCACTCGCCTATATTCATACCGGCCATTGCCCGCATCCCGTCGGGTGAACAATTCACCCCGCCGCCGTAACGTCTTGATAGACGATACCACCGCCGAAGTCGCATCCCCCGTCAACTCGCGCAACTCAGCCATCGCGTACCAATGCCCAAACGCCATGCACCCCTTTATTCTATCCCTAACCAACGCCCCATCTTTCATTCTTGCTCCCGCCGCCTGCTCAGCGCATCGATATGATTTTGCTGCATGCTCACGATCTGACCGTGTAATTCCTTACGATCCGCCTGGCATTCCTGGCTCGCCCGCTCCAGCGCCTCGATCCTCACATCCTGCTGCTGGAGAATCTTTTTAATTAGCACCCAAATAATCAGCAGCATGAACCCCGCCGTAGTGCCCTGCTCAAGAAAATACTTTAAAATCTGATCGTTACCCATAGCCAAGAAGGTTGATTCTACTTACACCCCCATTCGCCGAATATTACTCGGCAAACCTACCCGCGCATAATAACTATTGCTATTCAGATAAGGAATCGCCGCTTGGAAGTGCATCGCGTCGAAATACTGCCCAGGATACTTGCTATTCTCAAACTCACCTGGCCAACCCCAAGCACGTGGACCCCACAGGAAACCATGACGCTCCATGATCTCCACCCCCTCAATTGAGAATCCACATTCCCGCGTCCGCAACCCGGATCCCCATGCAGTCAGATCAATCGCAGCACCCCACGAATGAATACTGTAGCTCCTACCCTCCCGTTTGCGTCGATAATTGAAACACCCCGCATACACATTCCAACCCTCAGCAAAAAAGCGCTCCTCGCCCAAAGAAGCCCACAGCTCAGCAAACGCAGCCTCCATCCTCGGCACCAGCAGTTTGTGGCACTTATGGTCATCGAATACATCGCCCGTATGATCCGACAGCCCCGCACCATCCCGTTCATAGAGCACCATTCTGCTCGTTGGAAAGTTAAACCAACCCAAATAGTTCGGATCCCTCTTCGGCTCGCCATACACAGCGATCACCTGCCCCCGCACCGCCTCATCCGGCAGGAAGATCACCTCAGCCTCCGCCAGACCTACCTTCTCGGCAGGACCAGCTTCCTGCGGCTTCTCGATCAGCAGTTGCTTTTTCATCGCCGCATCAAGAAAATGATCCGCTTTATACAAACAATCCATCACAGACAAATCTTTAATTTTTGTTTTCATAATTGCTCCAAAGTGTCCCATCCATCAGGTATCAAAATATCATCTAACCAAGATCTTCGATTCGTCCGCACCATCACCGTCCGCCGATCCTGCAGCGTCCACAGCCCCGGCAACGCCGCCTCCGGATTCACCCGCGCCCGCTCGCGCCATACAGCCCGGAGTCTCACCTCCCGCCGCAGATCGCACTCCAGCATCACCCTCCCCACCATCAGCGGCAGCATAGAACTCACGCTCAAAATCAGCGCGAGCTGCATCCACCCCGTCCGGCACACTTGCCGAGCACCACGCCGCCCACACAGCCAGCGTCGCAAAGAGCGCCAGCACCGAGATGGCCAGCGCACCAGAGACCAACACGCACAGCAGAGGCGTGCTATCAGCTTCGATAGGATCACTCCACATTTTTTGCAGGCGGGTAAGAGCTTGTCATCATAGGAGTGATTTGAGGCAACTTGCTGGAGATCGGAGTCACCGGGTAAACCTTGATCCCGACTCCGTAACCGGGCGGGAGAGTCACCTCTGCGATACCGCCACCACCGTCCGTCCCAATCCGGCCAGACAGACCTTTGAATACGGAGCCGATTTGTTGCCCCGCTGGCGTGCTGCAACTCGCAAGCGTAAAGGCCGCCGCCGCCATCAAAAAAATCGGTAGCACGTTATTGACCCCAGAAATATCGAAGCCGCCTTTGGGACGTGCTTTACTCGATTGGCTGGACACGTTGGCATCACGGCTGAAAAATCCATTAACACCAGACATTGCCAAAATCAACGCAACAAGGTTTTGTAAAGCTTCACCCCCTTCCGCCGATATTTCATCGCCCCCGAGATGTCCAGTGAATACGCCGATAGCCGCCGCTATTTGAGAAATCCCCGCCGTAGTGGTTTTCCAATTGCGGAGATTTGCGAATAGTAATTTGTATAGATAATTGAATAGTAGTTTCATAACGAATCCCGGTTTGTTGCTGTTCCGGTTTCGTCGTAGTTCACGCATACGCTTGAGCTGTCTGTTTGCATCACCGGCCATCGTAGAAATGGACGTGTCAAAAAACGGTGGTCAGAAAGTAGGCCACCGTGAATTCGGGGCAACATTCTAAAAAAGCTCTCATCCCAGACATCTGGATAAAAAAATGCCCGCACCAGAGCAACTTTCTCCCGAAATTGCTACCGATGCGGACTTTTCCATTGGGGTGGGAATATAAAAAAGCAACAAAACTAACTAGATCAACTGTTTTGTTTAACTTTTTTACTGATAATCAAAATAGCACTCCGGCACCACTTCACCCTTTCCTCGATCATCCAGTAGTAGCTTGAGCTTTTTGTTCCATGGATCGAAAAATTTAGTGAGCTTTTCCGTCACTTCAGCATTTGGAATAAACGAGTATTGGAAACTGTTGAGCTTTACTTCATTTACCGGGCAATCTGGCAGCTCTAACCAGTCGAACAAATCCCTATAAAAAGCAGAAAAATCACGCTGCATATTCTCCAGGAAACAAA
The DNA here is from genome assembly GCA_045046875.1 of Verrucomicrobiota bacterium. GTDB lineage: Bacteria > Verrucomicrobiota > Verrucomicrobiia > Verrucomicrobiales > DEV007 > JAADHD01. The sequence continues at coordinate 27,414 of JASFYY010000010.1, forward strand.
CCTTCACCTGCTCAGCTTGAAAGACAGCGGTGATTCCAGAGAGAAAAAAAGAGCGTTTACCTATCTCGCTCAAAGCGTTATTTTTCCCAGCGATCATCTGATCCACATGATCCTCCAGTGAGAGTTCAGGATGGAAACCCTTCCAGGACTCCAATTCTTTCTTATCACAAGTTCGTAAAGCACGCTGAAAGTGATTCCATAGAGAAAAAGTTGACTCCACAGGATCTCGAATGATCACGATGATTTTCGGAGCCTCAGCAAGCTCGCGGATCTTGATCAAAGATTCCTGCTGCCAGAAATATGACGGAGTAGCATCCAAACGATACGCCGCCACCCCTGGGTAAACATCAACGCAACGCTCCAGCCTCTGTTTAGCAAAATCAGGGCGAGTGTAAAAATGCGATTCCTTGTCAGTGCAACGCCAGGGAACGGAAGCCATATCAGGAATTTCAATGCCAGAATGAGAACTAAGCACGCTGGCCAGCGTCGTTGTACCGCATTTCCCGAAAGCAGGAACATAGAGATTTGGCACACCCTTCATCCATCCTCCCTCCGCTGATAGAAATGATCAAGAACTGCCGTGCGCAGCAGTCCGGCGGCATTGGCAGACCATTCCAGCGGACTGCCTGTCGCCTTGAGTAGATCTCGCCCGGGATCGAAGCCAAACTTACTCAAAATCAGCTCGCGTGAATGGTATTGCCTATTCGAATGCGATCCGTGGGGCTCAGCTAATGCAGTATAATCTTTAACAAATCCCACTGCCCCACCGACCCGATCAGACCACTCTGTCGCCCAATGCTGGTAGCCCTCCAAATACTTCGCATTGTTATTAAATTGCGCCCACTGACCCGCCTTAGCTGCTGCCCCCACCGTTGCTAAAAAGGCCAGCTGATCACCAGCACCAATCACTGAATCTTCGTACCATCCCAAGCCATCCCATAGCTCTCCACGAACAGCCCAGCCTAGTCCTGTCTTGTAGATCTGCTCGATAGGCAGCCTGCCGTGAATAAAATTAGCTGCTGCCCCCAAAGAGTCCTGACGCTGATCTGTAAACTCGCAAATAATTTTCTCAGCTACCTGCACCGCAGCGCTTTCATCCAGAGCCCGACACACACATTCGAACCAATCTTCACCACAGTTTTGAATATCGGTATCTCCGTCCAGCCAGCCCACATTCACAAAACCACGCTCACGCAAAATTTGTGTACCAACATTGATCAACGCTTCCTTCTGCCACAATACGGAGTCAGATCTTAGCTGGAGCAAATTGCCCGCTCGATCCGTCAGACTAAACGCCTGGTCACCGAACGCCAGCTCCACAACCAACAACCTATCTTTCATCCAATCAAAACGTTCAATAAATCGTTCAAAATTAGCCCGAGGAGCGTTATAACCACAAGGATTGAAATACACCGCCACAAACCCAAGCTCACCACCATTCAAATCGTTGAACGCCTCCTGCCGCCTGATATGCGACACACTCACCTCTTCAGGATGATGCACCACCGTCCTCACACTTGGGAATGCCACCCTGACCGCAGCCTCCGCTGCAGCCCTGTAGTTCCCCACACGCCTGCGCTCCCTATAGAAATCAGCCCCTGCAGACAACCCGTAGCCACCGCCAGGCTCCGCAAACACAGCTGTCAGCATCTCCTCAGACCATTCCTTCACCCCCTTCACAGCAGCCTTCTCACCGTCAGGATAAAGACACACCACCTTGCTCCTATCTTTTTTCATCATCGATCAAGACCCAAATAAATCCGCAAAATAAAAGGCTGCGTTTTCCTCCTTATTATCCCCACGTCATAAGCTCCAGGAGCAGGCTCCGTGACCACAGCCGACACAAAGCTCCCCGGATAAGCCCCACCATCCCAATTCGCCGCCACGAAATTAGATCCAGGTGCCTCCTGCAACTTCAACGAAAACTTATCAAAATCAGCGCTGAAATTGTTAGCCAAATCCGCAGGTTTCAAAACCAACGTCGCGCCAGCATTATCAGCAAACATCTTAAAATCCAAATCAGAGGTAGTCGTCGCACCGGCAATATCACCGAGCATCCAAGTCTCAAAAATTGAATAGCCACGCCACGCAGCATTACTCGTCGTGATCCAATTAGTGTGCCCCGTATCCACACCATTATACCAAATATCAAACTTCTGATTCGCACTCAACCGCCCCACCCCATCGAGCGACACCCCACTAGACCAGACCATATCAATCGCCCTCACGTTTGTGTAGTCCTCAGTATCCACCGTCGACGAAATAACAATCCCACTCGACCCATTCACCGCCGCACTAATCCCCAGAGTATGCTTGTAATCCGAAAACGTCCGCTGATTCGCATCCACCGCCGGAAACGCCTCACCTGTAGCCGACGTATCCCCAGTGATCACCGCTGCCGTAAAAACCCCGCTCCCGTTACGCGTCACATCAATAGTAGTATTGATCACCGCATACCGTGCAAGGTAATCTGATGCTGGGATATTGACCACCACCTGCACATCATACGAAACTGTCGTGCTATTCGCCTGATCCGGCAGATTTATCGTCAAAACTCCCGGCGTCGACTGATTGTGCGTCATGTCGAAAGTATCACTACTCGCCGCCACAGCAGCCCCTGTCAGCCCATAAGGGATTGCCACCTTGATCACACATTTAGCATCCAAAAATGCAGTCTCCCCCGTCAGCTGAGCCTCCACCAGCGAACGCAGGCGCTTCGCTGTCAGATCGAGCATCATGCGATACCTCACCCCCTCAGCATCCGACATCGGTGCCACCGAGCCATCGTTCAATACCACCGGGCGCTCCCCCACAAACTCCACAATCTGCAAAATCGCTTCAGTCGGAGCAGCAGCCACCAGTTCCCCCCCACGCCGAAAACCCAAACCAAAAGGAGCATTGCTATCTCCCACAGAAAATGCATTCACCACCAGATCCCGAGTATCCTTCGGCTCCAAAGAAGCATAGTTAGACTGCAACACATCATTCACCGGCACCACCTTCGCCGGAAACTCCCCACCCGCCGAGCTCTGATCCACCGCCAATGGTGGCAACTCCACCCCCATCAAAGCCACCTTCCAGCTATTCAGATCAATATCAAAACTAGGCGACAAAGCCTGCAAAATTTCATTATTAGTAGCCATAATTCAAGTAATCGATGCAAACCCCAAAGACACCGCCCCAGAGTCACCTTCAGGCACCGCCTGTGGTCCGGTGATCGCTACGATGCCGTTAGGATCCGGCTTGCTGTTCTCCGTATCAAAATCACGCAAATACACCCTCATCGCAAAGTTACCGCTCGTCGGCTTAGTTCCTGCCGCCACCGCATTGCCATACTTAATCTGATCCATCGAGATCACCCCCACCCCATTCACCAACTCATTCGTCACCCGCACACCAAAGCGGTGGATGCTCAGCGCAGGCATCAAGATGATCCTCTGCTCCAGCGCAGGATTCGCCACGTCCCACACCACATCCTTCAAGTTCATCCCAGGCGAACCAGGACCAGTGTCTTGCGGAGCCGTTCCCAGCTCCACCACCATCACCCATTGTGCAAAACTCTCCGACTTCATCACTCCCATCTGGTAAGCCCAGTCCGCGAAAAACTGACGCCCTCGGCTCAGCTGCCCGTCATTGACGAAGCCCTCGAACAGCGTGCGATTAAAATTCGTCGGATAGTAACTCGACAACCCAGTCCGTCCCGACACCCGATACCACACATTGCCATCACAAGCCGCGAACTGCCCAGCCTTCAGCACATCCCCCGAATGACCCCCACCCGCGAAAATATCGATATCCACCAGACCCGTATTCTCAAACACACGATTTAGGTAAACATCATCAGGATCCGGCAAGTCACCAGACAACAGCAACGGCACCACGTCCTCCGGAGACGCATCATGCACAGCAGGCAACAATCCCCCAGGCCTCCACGCATCAAGATCCACATCCTCGAGCAAACCGCTCTCCGGTTTTTTAAAATTCCCCATCACCGGAAACAAATCCAACATCGGGGGAAATACCCAGTGAGCAAAAGTCGAAATATCCGGCTCCCGCAATTTTATATCCCCACTCGCCACATAGCCCTCCAGCACATCCACCCGATCCGTCAGCGCCGCGAAAGTTTCCAACAAGTTGATGATCTGCCCCATCGGATGTTCATGCGGATCCAGCGCAGACGTATCGTCAGCAGCCAGTATGATTATCCCCAGCGTATTGGCACCCGGCGCAGGATTGTAGCCACCTATCAGCGTCACCTCCAACAAATCATCGCTGGTATAGCTCAGTGTGTAATCCACACCCGCAACCAACTGCTTCCCACTCGCCATGTTCTCCCGGATCTGCACCAACAAATACGGCGTAGCCAGATTGTGCTGAAACGAACTCAGCACCACATTCCCAAACAAAAAAGACTTGCCCGCATGCCCGACCGTCATCTGGTCAGTAGTGAATGGTATTCTTGCAGGCCAGTCATACGGACGCAGCCAGTCAATCGCCTCCAGCACAGCCTGCCCTTCCCATATCAGATCCCGTTTGACCGTCACCTCTGTTAAATAAGTCCAAGTCAGCAGATTAGTATCATCGGTAGGATCATCATACACCACCTCGATCGAGAACGGCAGAGTGATCTCATCCTTATCATCCAACGCCGCAGCTCGCAGTACAGCAGCCATATCCCACTTATCCAAGCCCATCGACACCGTCACATCCCCCAAAGGTGCATCCACCTCCACGATCTCCAGCTCAGCATGATTATCCCCAGCCATCGACCCCACGAACTCCACATGCCCCACATTGGGCGAGGGATTCGTCACCACAAAAGCCCCGTCCTCATCCGCTAACGGCGCTATCCCCTCTCCGAATCGAGTTGGACCATCGTCATTACTGAACAACCAACTGCGCCTACCCTTCCACCTCGCCTGATATGTCCCGCGGTAGAACGGATTAAAAGTTATCTTCTGTATCTCATTCAGCTCCACCCCGCCAGCATCACCGCCTTCTTGAAAAGTGTTCACCTTCGGAGGATTGATAGGCACCCGCTTCCACGACGACTCAAACGCCACCGGAGCCAGCACCGTCCGGATTTCATGCGTCCAGATCCCATCCTTCTCATGCGACCGAACCCTTACAAACGACGTAGGGTTCAAAGAATTCGCCGCCGCCACCAGAGGCACCGCCGCATTTTGCCCGGCGAACACAGCAAACCAAGAGCCATCGCCCATCGGTCTCTCCACCGTCGCATTTTCAAATCCCACCGTCACCGCCCCATATTTCTTACCCACCCCCACATTGCTCAGCCCATTGATAGCCGCCTCCATTTCAGCAGCGCCCGCAGCAAATCCTATATCCACCGTCAGCTCGTTCGCCTGGTGCACCCCCACACCGAGGTCAGTTATATCCACCGCCGCCCCGCCCGGCGACTCCGCCAATTGGTAGTCATCATTCGTTTTATTGATGATGTAAAAGTCCTTACCCGTCAGCAACCCACCAGACAAAGTGTCCGTCGTTAGCAACCGCAAGCGCGTCCCATTCTCTCTGCCATGAGCCACTGCCAGCACTCGATCCGTCACCGGATCCACAGTGAAGATCATCGCCTCCCCCTCCAGCATCAGTGCAAAAGTCCCAGCCTTAGCCCGCTCATCCACCACACCCACCGAGGCCGCCACCCGCCGCACCGTGCGTTCCACCTCCACCATTTCCGAACCCACCTTCTGCGCCATTCGCATGCTCAGGTGCATGGTATCGCCCTGATTCTGAATAGCCCACGTAAAATCACTCCCGCCCAACTCCTCGGACACCGAGTTTTTCCCCAAATCTAAAAATAATAACTGCTCCATCGCGCTCTACGAAGCGCGATGGAGTCAAATAACCTTTCTCAAATCAAAAATCTCAATTGTTAGCGCAGCTCTCTTTACCATCATTCTAGACAAATCATTTTCTATCTCCACCAACTGACTCCCCGCCGATTTATACCGTTCATCAAGAAATCCATACTTCGTTACCTTACTGCCATTAGCCTGCTCAAAATTATACTTATCAATAAATTCTTTATGCCACATCACTTCAGCATTTGCCTCATCAATTCGAGATGACATAATGGTCAATTCCAATTCATACACCTTCAACTTATTTGCAATCTCCTGCACTTCATTCTGCCTCTCCAGCTCTTTTGCTGATTTCTGCTGAGCTATCCTCGAATCCCTCAGCTCAGTCGACTGCAAAATCACCGCCACAGCCACACCCACCAGCGCAATGCCTGAAAATAAAGCATTCACCGCCCCAAAACTATCGCCAATTGCTGCCGCCTGGTTCATATCCCCGGATAGACACCAAATGATACCCGTCAAAACAAACCAAAGACCAACCATCAACGCCAGATACCCGGCGATCATACCAGGATCATACCATTTTCTCGTTCCTTCTTTATCCTCACTCATGCCCCAACGCTCGTCCCACATCTAAGCTACATGCAAGAAAAAATTCACCCCTCTTCACCCTCCCCAAAAAACAACGGATCGAACGGAATCGCCACATAAGGAAACTCCGGCTCCAAACGCGGCCTCTCATCCCTCGCCACCTCCGCCGCCTTCTCCCGCTCCGCCCTCAGCCGAGCCGCCTTATCAAATCCAAATCCGTCATCTACGCTCATAATCCTACATCCTTCTCCCTAAGTCCAAAACTGCCCCCGGATCCTCGACTGATTCAACAGCGCCTCAGCCTGGAAACTAGCCGCATTATTCTCATCTAAAAACCCCTGCACCGCCAGGTTCCCTACCCCACCAGCCAGAGGCACATCAAAGCTCAAGCTTCTACTCTGCACCGCCTCCAGATCCTGATCCACCCCATAGCGCAAATGCCAAAACACCCGCTGGCTCACATACGGCGTCCACGACTCATCCGGCTCCGACCCCTTGACCGCCCCCACTGGCGACACCAGATACAGCGTAGCCAACCACCTCTCATCCAATCCCGGATCCTCACCTCCCAATATCCCGAGCCCATCCAACTCTAGCGGATCCGGAGGAATGTATTTTCTCACCACCTTCAGCGAAGCCTGATCCCTCGCAGGCATCCGCACCCCCAGTTGGAAGTCCACCTTATTGCCCGCACCCACCCAATCTACCGTCAGCGCAGGGCGAGGTTGCACCAGCACCACGTCCACTGCCCGCAGCAAGCGCACCTCATCCGGATCCGGCAACGCCCCCGAAAATCTAGTCACCGCACCCACCCCGTCCAGCTCCGTTGATCCCCGCCGATCCTCCACCCCCAGCTCCAGAAAATAGCCCGGCACCGCCTCTGCCTCACCGAACTCACTCGCATCGTAACCCACCGCACGCCAGCGATCATTAGCCACCGGCAGCACAGGGTTTTCGCTCAACCACGCATCCAACCACTCCGCCCCCTCGCTCACTTCCGCCGCCAGTCTCTCCACCGTCCAGCTCGGAGCCGCCTTCGTCGCCACTCGTATCACCACCTCCTCCTCATTCACAAACCCCGCATCCACCTGAGCCCCCCATCGACCTTCCTCCACATTCCAACCCAAAGTCATCATCCATGGGTGGCGAAACTGATCACTCTCCACCACCGTCACCCGCAGCGGACGCGACCGGGTAAGCTGATCCACCACACGGTTCCATTCATCGATCCCAATCGAATCGATCAGATATTCGCCATCGCCAAAAGTCGCCTCTGGAACCAAACCCGCCATAATCCTCACACCGAACTAAAATGATGTGTCCCACTCCCCTCACCCTCACCGGGTATAAACACATGCCCCAGATTGTGCAGCGTCTTCTGTCTCACCCGCTCCACCTTGATCCTTTTTTTATCCCAATACAAAATCGCCAATGCCTCAAACCCCACCCCTGGACCAGCATCCTTCCGTGCCGCCTTCACATCCGCAACATGCACGATGCTCAACCAATCCTCAGCATCCATCAGCGGCTCCCCCGCCTGCACATCCCACAGCATGCGCACGCACACAAAAGACCGTCCATCCTCACCAGCGCCCTCGATCACCGGGATCTCAGGCACCTCTACCTTTTCCCCATCCAGATCGATCCCGTCTAGCCCTATCCCATCCACAGTCGGCATCTCATCCAGCACAAAACCAACCCCCACCCGAGCCAACAAGCCCGTCACCGACACCAAAAAATGAGGACTCCACGACGGCGGCTCCTCGAAGATCACCCCCGTGCCATCCGGACCATAAGCCACCCGCGCATTTGGATCCGTTATCACCACATCACGCTGCGCAGCATAACGCAGCAACCTCGCCCAAAACACGTCCACTGGATCTCGATCCCGAGGCCGCAGCTCATCTATGTTTACCAGGTCATTCATTTAGTCCCACTGATCAACTCGCTCAATGCAGGATTCCAACCGCCAGGAGGGGATAACTTCCACGATTCTCGAACCTCCACCACATCACCCCGCTCGATGATCTGCGGAGGAGAAAATTTAAAATTCCGCTTTTCATAAGAACCTTTTATCCCAGGCGGACGCGTCACTATCTTATCCAACTGCCGCGTCAACGCATGCGGAAACGTCCGCCGCACATAACTTCTATTATAAACCAACTGCTCAAGAGGATACGTCCGCACTCCGTGCATCGGATTTTTATCCCCTACTTTAGCATCCACCCCCTTAGTGAAACCGCCTGCCAGACTCCCCGCTCCATCCGGGATCAACCGAGGAAACAACAAATCTCGCCCCTCATAATACCCTCCGAATTTTTTAATGATATTCTCAAGATCCCAATGAGTCTCTATTTTCTCTTGAGAGAAAGACCTATCATAGTTCGTTATGACTTTATCCTCCTTCCCCCCATCGCCGAGCCCCTCATAAAACACCTCCACAATCCAGCCCGCAAGCTCCGTATCCGCCTCTACCTGACTGAATGACCTATCCACCTCCGGCACACCAGAGACAAACGTATCCCCTACCGTCCACACTTCATCGAACGTATCCACATGCCAGCTCCGCGTCGTCGATAACACCCCCAAACGATCACGCCCGCCCCTGGTTCCTGCTGTCCTTTGCCCCATATTCTATCTCCGGTTAAACACCGCCCTACCAGTCGGCGGATTCTTAGTTGGTTTTTGTTTCTCGATCCGTTCCAAAGTCGCCAACACCTTCTCCTGCACCTGCACCCCCTTCTCCGCCACCTCCAAAGCCCGCTCCGGGATCTGTTGACTGCCAAACAGAGAATTCACCGCATTTTGCAAACTACCCGTAGCAGCACCACCCGATTTACCACCCACACCAGAAAAAGCCCCACCCGCCTGCAGCCCAAATTTATCGCCAAAATTCCTCTGCATCGATCTTAATTCATTCAGCCCTGGCGTATCCGCAAAGAGCCTCGACCGACCAGACGGCTGCGGCGTCCCACCCGCCGCCAACTTAGCTTCACGGAAATCATGATCCAACGGCGTGAACTGCCCCAAATCAATCTCCTCCATCAAGTTGATCGCATCCGTCACCGGCTTTATCATAGCCGCCAATCGATCTTCCTTGCTCTTAGTATCAAAAAGAGGCGAACTTTCAGCAGGTCCAGCAGGTCTGCCCGCACGAATATTCTCCTTCTGACCTCTAGTCATATTCGATATATCCGTCGTCTCACCCGTATCTTGATTGTGGGAAAATTCCATCTTCTGCAATCCCACAGAATTAAGTAACCCATTCAAAAAACCTTCAGAACTCTCGAACGCCGTTTTAATAGAACCAAATAGTCTATCCCCAAACGCCTCCGCCATGTTGAGGAATTGAGCCTTTAACCCATCAAGCTTTCCACCTTCGCCAAGCGATTGGAAAGTTTTTATAACTACCGCCTGCAGATGATTCGCCGCCTTCTCAAAAGCGATCTGCAACGCCACCCCAAGCGCCCCCATGATATCCCCACCGCTCAGCTCCTCCAACGACGTCCGCACAAACGTCACCCCGTCACCCAGCGCCTCACCCACCAGCGCCGCCTCGTCCTTCATCGACTTCACCAGCTCGATAGCATCCACCAGCACCGGCTTCAGCGCATCACCCAGAGGCTTCCCCATCTCCAACCGCAAAATCGAAAATTGATCCTTCAGCGTAGAATACCTACCCGCCAAAGTCGTCGCCTGCCTCTCCAGCAGGTTATGAAAATTACCGCCTTCACTGGTCAAGTCGATGAAAGCTTGTTTAACATTCTCAAACCCTATCTTTCCCTTACTTCCCAGCTCCTTCACCTGGTCCACACTCACCCCCAGCTGCTTGGCGAACTCCTGCAGCACCGGGATCCCCCGCCCCGTCAGCTCATTAATATCCTTTGCGAACAACCGCCCCTGCACTTGCGCCTTTCCATATAACGACGCAATTTCACCAATCGGCGCACCGATAGCCGACGAAATATCACCGATCCTCCTCAAAGTATCAGGCACCTCCTCCGCTGCCGCGCCGAACGCCAGCAACGATTTAGCAGCATTCCCCAGATCCTCGAACTGCAGCGGCGTATTAGCCGCATCCTCCCGGATCCTCGCCAAAAGTTCCGTCGCCTGCGAGCTATCACCCACCAGCACATCAAACGCCACCTCGAGCTGCTCCTGATTCGCAGCCTCCACCAACGAATCCTTCAAAATCTTACCAATCCCCACCGCAGCCACCCCCACACCAATCGCCGCCAATGCAGGCAAAAACGCAGCTTTAAACCCCTTCGCCAGATTCGATCCCAGCCCACGTCCCTTGCGCTCCGCCCCACCCGCAAACGTGCTCAGCCTCTTATTCGCCTGCCCCAAAGCAGCCCGAAACTTACTGATCTCCAAATCCAATTCTGCAGTTATCTCAGCCATTATCTTCTACTTTTAAAACCCGCTTTTCTAGCCGCATTCTCAAGAAAGTAATCCACCTGGCTGTGCATCCTCTCCGACTGCGTCTTCATCGCAAAATCCATCCGCCGCTCGATCCCTTTCACATTCCCCGCGAACTTGACCTTATTCGTTATCAGCACATTGATCCCCCGACCACTCACCCGGATCTTCACCGCCCCCGGCGACGAATGCCGCCAGATCCAAGCCGGAGGTTTGTATCCCAGCTTGGCCGCCGCCGTATTGAATCCCCCCGCCAAAAAACCAACCTTCTTTTTACGCTCCCGCAGGTATCTAGTGAATTCACCCTTGGGAACCAAATGCACCACCCCGCGCTTATTAACCCGCCCGCGAAAATTCCTCCGCTTTTGATGCACCTGCTTCAGATCCACACCCTTGCGGGCAAACTTCGCCGATGCAGGAGCCAATACTCGCCTTATATCACGCTCCACCGCAGCCTCCCCTTGCTTTTTCGCAGCCTGACCAGATACCCCCTCAGACCCAGGAGGAGTCACCGAAATCAAAGTCTTCACAATACTCTTCGCCTGCGCCTTCATCACTTCCTCCAGCGATTTCTTAGAATACTTCATGAAACGCTCAACCGACCGATTGAACTCCCCCGTCTCAAAATGTAGCTCTTTTACAGCCATCAGAATAAATTACCCTCTTCCTCAGCGTCCGCGTCAAAGCTCGCCAGAATCCGATCGATCTTCTCATCCACCCGCGCCACCTCTCCAGGCGCCACCGTCCACACATGCGGCACCGCTGCCCAATGACAGTGCCAATACTGGAACGCCCTGCACAACGGCAGCTCGTCCATGATCCACCGCTCCAATTCAGGAGTCACACGCCCACCCGCCAGAGTAAAAACGAACCTCGCCGTTCCCCCTGGCGTCAGCAATTTGGGGGCGGATCCTCACCACGACCAGCCTCCTCAGCACTATCCGTCAGCACCGTCTCAGCATACGCCTCCCGCGCCAAGATCGTCACCCGCAGCACCTCCACCATCAACGGGCGCATCTGATCCATCTGCATGCCCGTTTCTTCAAAATACTCCACCGCCTCCCGCACCGCATCATCTCCAGCGCGGAATGCGGTGAACACCTCATCCACCGGCTCCGACTGCATCCACGCAATCGTCGCCACCTCTTTCAGTAGCTCCGCCGCAGGCATCTTCCTTGCCTCATCAAAGCTCCCCACGATCAAACGCAGATTCATATCCACCGAGCGCTGAAACGCCCGAAAACTGAACGTCCGCAACTTCAACCCCGCCACCTCGGTCACCCCACCAGACACCTCCTCAAAAGCCCGGTTCAGCTCCTTCTCTCTTTTTTCGTCATTCATAAATTCACAACTGTTTCAGCAATTCAGCCCGTTCTTTTTCGGTGGAATCCTCTCTGATATAAACAGACTTCTTCCCCTTCCTCACCTTCATGTGACGCAGCAAAGGCTCACCAAAATCAGGGTGAAATTTCTTCGACGACAACTTATGACGAAGTGCCTCATACTCTCGCAGCAATCGCGCCTGCATCGCAATTGGATGATGCGGATTCGCATCCAGCCAAGCATCATCTCGCAGCAAAGCCCAAAACTCCTCCAGGGTGAACTCCTGTCCCGCTGCAATAGGCATCACCTGCACCTTAGCATCACCATCAAAACACCACGTCACCTCCCGCTTAAGCCGCCCTTCCGGCAACTCCTCCGTCGCATCAAGGAACGCCGCAGTGTGTTCCTTGCCCAACTTGGAAGGCAGCGGAGCCAAGCGGAATCCAAACGCCAAAGCCGCCGCCACCTCCACCGTTTTGGGAGATTTCAAAGGAGGACGGTCATCCACCACGCGCTGGAGATTAACACCCTCCAGATCCTTGATAGACCCCGTCATGCAGCAGCTCCAGCAGCATGCGTGCCAGACGCACTCCATCCGTTGCGACCAGTATTGCTCTGATCCTCGTCCGTGCTCTCGATCAAAGTCACGCCGCCCGTCAGACCAGCGATAGTCGGACCACCTCCCCCCAGCGCAAAATCAGCAGGCACATCACCTTTGCCGCTCGCAGAAAATTCATATATTTCCCCATAAGCAGTCGCCGCATGGAACCCCCCCACACTCGTCAGCGTCGGAGTCGATACATCCACGCTCTTTTTCAAGCGAAACTCCTCCGTCAAAGCAGTACCGATAGAAACGATTCCGAAAGAAGTAATGGCAGGCATAATAAAAAAGTTAAATAATAGTTACAAAAGAAAATTAAGCCGCCGTGGAGAATGCTTTGCCAGTGATCTCAAAATCAGGGTATTCCCCCTCAGCCACCTCAGTGGACTCCGCAGATATCACCTTCACCGCCCCAGCAACGAACTCCCCGGAAGTCACCCCAGCAAACGCAGGATCACCCTTGCCGCGAATCGTCACATCCTCCTCGATGAGTTTTTTGGCACGCATCTTAACAAACTCCCCCAACTCATCACGGACAACTGCCTTGCCCTGCTTACGCCCACGCCGCGATTCCGAAGTGAATCCATTCGTCGGGGTGGTCAATCCAAAGGTGCTAGTTACTCCATGTGCGTCAGCCATAACAAATAGCAATTGTCAAAACACATCTACTCGCCCACGCTACTCTCGATCACCACACCCGAATCACCCCGGAGCTCCAAAATCGGTCGCGACTCCTCATCCGGCCAATCCCGCTTTTTCAAAAAAGCCTCATAGCTCCGCCGCCGATCCTTCAGATCCCCTACCCCAATCACAGCCCTGGCATTCTGCCCATTCGCCGTCACCGACACTACCTGCCCCAAATCCACTCTTTTTTTCTTTGCCATAAATATTGGCAAAATGTCAATCACTCCCTTCCATGGATCTTAAACCTCCAGTGTTTACCGGACACCTCCAACACCCCCTTTTTTACCAGCGCATTCATGTGTCCCATCGCAGCGGACTGAGTAAATCCAAAAAAAGCAGCCACGTCTCGACTGCTAGGCAGCCGATCCTCATTAGCAAAGAATTCCTTGATAAAAACCAACACCTCAGCTTGTCGCTTACTCAATTCATCAGACATTCACTAACCAATGAACGAAAACCTAGCCACACTCAAGGAAAAAACTCACTCCACACACCCAGATTCATAGCACTCATGCCCTAGCCCCCAAGGCTCCACCTTCCCAAAAACAGCATATTCTAAAAAGACCATCTCCTCCCTCACTCGATCTGGCACCAACGAGCAACCCGTCATCCACAGCACCACCAGCAACGAGGTCAGTAACACTACCAGCCACCGGAAAAAACGCCAGCGCCTCACTTTAAGTGTTTCCGAAAAAATTACCCTCCTCTTTTTATTGCGACCCCTATACCTAACTTTTATATACTCCCAGCGAGGATGCGCTTCAATATTCATCATCTTCATTGTTTCTCCACTCCCATCTTCACCGCCATCGCAGAGACCCATTTCTGCCCATCATTCAGACTCCGCCAATCCCCCGTCGAAAAACTCGTTCCTCCCGTCAGACCAAAACCCTCCACTTGCAGTGCCGCATCCAACTGAACTTTATTAGCCTGCGAAAACAACCAATCAATGCCCGCCTTATCCACCACCTCACGATGCCGCACCAACGACGTCTGATCCGAGAATGCCGGAGTCTCCACCCTCACCTCAAGCTCCGCCACGTATAGTGGACCGACCGACCAATTCAACTCCACCGCAAAAATCAGAAACTCTTTAGTTGGATCAAGATCCACATCACTAGTCTCACCCCGCACCTCCACCACAAACGCCTCGCCTGCAAAATAAGCGTCCGCATAAGCCTTCAAAGCCTGCTCAATATTCAGATTCATACCAAGCCTATTATTTTACTCAAAGCCTCCGCCTCTTTCCTCGCCCCCACCAAAGCTCGATGAGGTTTCGGCTCAGCAGGTAGCCCCAGCAACGCATAGATCTCATCCGTATAAAGCCCGCGTGAAGGGATCTCCAGCACATCCGATAATCCATGCGCCACCGCCAAGCTATGCAGATCCAGCACACGGTGCCGGAACGCCCGCGCCACCTTCACCCCAGCCCGCTCACAAGCCCTTAATACAAACGCACGATCAAAAGACGGATTCAGTCCCGCCAACATCACCGGCTCGTCCTGCGTAGCCTCACACCAGTTCAACAGCTCCAAAATAGCTTCCCCCTCAGTCGGCAACACCGGATTCGTGCACCGAGCCATACTCAAGCCATGCACATCAGCAGCTCTGTCATCCCACTTCGCCCCCTCCCACATCTGGCAGTCCATCTGGAACTCGCCCACACCGCCAGTCAGCCACACCGCACCCATCTCGACAATACTGTGTTTATTCGCATCCAAGCCAGTCGTCTCAAGATCCACCACCAGTATCCGGGGAGACATCACATATTCATTCGGTTCGCCATCGTTCATGGTATCCGACCGATGTCAATGATCAGCCAGGCCACTGAATCGCCACAAACTCCCACGAGATCGCCCCCGATCCACGTCCGCTCAGATCCTCATCAAAGCGATACGTCTCCCCCGCATGCACAATCGACGCCCCTTTTTGCGGCAACGCCGCCAGCACACTCTTGCGGATCGTCACCGTCAGCGACTTGATCCTACCTATCCCCCCATCCATCAGCTCCGCCTGCTGTCCACTCACCACCGCCGCACATGCATAAGGCGTCCCACCTATCGTTACCGTCTCCGGCCACAGATCCTCTGCCGAAGCCTGCATCTGATCTTCAAATCCCGCGAGTTGATTAGCATCCATACTCAAGCTCAGTCGTCAAAAAAAGCAGCTCCGACTCGCTCAAAAGAGCCAATCGGAGCCGCAGGTAGCATAGGACTTTGGTGGTCTGCTATTCTCCTTTCTTCGCCTTTTTAGGCGGAGCACGGAAAGTGTCCGCAGCTCGCTCCACCGGTTCTGGTGGCGCGGCTGGATCCGTCTCAGTATCCTGTCCTTTTTTGGACTCAGGATCTGCTTTATTATCGGAAATTTTCTTTTTCTCAGCTTCGATTTTTTCAGCTGCTGCAGCCTTCTCTTTCACCGCTGCCGCCTGCTCGTCAGCTTCTTTCTTCAGCTTTTCTTCTTCAGCTTTTGCCTCCGCAGCTGCCGTGTCCACAGCCTCGGCACCCAAACGATCAATTTCAGCCAGCTTGGCTTCTTCGATCTTCAGTCCTGCCGCGGCACCGGCTTCGCGGAATTTGTGTGACTTTGCACATCTGCCTCGCATCCAAATTTCAAGACGAGGATAATCGTCATTCGGAGCATCGTCCGCCGCGACCCGTTCTTTAAACTCCTTCAGCAGTTCACTGAACGGCTTAACATCGGAAACCACTTTCCCCTCCCGACGGTTTAGAGAAAAGGCGATGAGGATAGCTAGTTTCATAAAGTGACTTGGTTAGAAATTGATTCCAGATGCTTCAGTCTGATTATGGAGTGACAATGCGTTTCAGCGCGCCAACCTCACCGATAGCGAAGCCATAGTGAGCCTCGATCACCTGCACCTCTTGTGACGTATCAGGATAAACCAGATGCTTGTATTCCAAAACCAGCCCGGTGTATTCATCCTTCACAATGCGATAATCATAAACCTGAGACATCTGCGCCTTCGTTGGAGGCACCGGAGCAAATGCCGTAAGGATGGCCGAAGGAAAACTAACAAAACCCGCCAGTTTTTCCAACCCATTAGTAGGCACCCCGTTCGAACCAAAAGTATTGAACTCCAAAATACGCTGCACTAATGCCTCACGTAGCACCGCTGGATCATTCGACTGCGACGCATCGAGCAAAGCAGGGCTCCCAACTAAGGCATAATAAAAAGCAGGGTTGAGCACCATACCACGCCCCACATTTGGCCAATCGGCCTCCATTGCCAATTTTGCCAATTCGGCGACATCAACCTCATCGAAGTTATCTGCGATAGTAGCCGCGATGGTAGTGGAAGGGAAATTGGCTGCTGTCACCACCGACAGAACGTCAGCGGTAATATCCGAAGCCAGCTTTTCAGCCTTTAATTGCCCGTGCATCTCTGGATTAAATTTTGGCTCGCGCGCCACTTGCTGTGCCGTGAACGAGATCGCTTGAACTTTGTGTTTATCAAGAGCAACAGTTTTCGACAAAGTGTTCGTATCAGTTGCTTTAGCAAGGTAAGAATCAGACGCAGCCATATCCTGACTCGCGTCGGTGGCCAGCGGGTAATATGGAACATTTATCGTCCCATCCCCCTGCAGCTCCACATCCTCGTATGCTTGCGAAAAAATTGATAGTGGCAGAATCGCTTTACGAAAAGCGACCAGCGCTGAATCTAAGACTTCTGTGAGTTGGAGTTCGGAAACAATTGCGTTTGTAGTAGCCATTTGAGTAGTGAGTTTTTGTGATTATTTTTGAAATACAGATTCTGCGATTCGTTTTAAATTGTTACTTGCTTCGCGATTTGAATTCTCGCAGCAGCGCGCTGCGTTCCTCCTGCGTTTCACAGGCTTTCAAATTTTCCTCAAGCTCTGCCCGAGTCTTAGCTTTAGCGTTTGTTCCACCTTGCGTTTCATCTTTCCCAGGCAATCCAGTTTCAGGCACGCCAGCTGATGCCAGCGCATCAGTCGTCGCCTGCTGCACCGTAGTTTTCGATTTCACCGCCTCATCCAGCGCCGCTTGCAGCTCAGTATTAGCCGTGCGTTGAGCATCAAGATCCGTAGTCGCCGTCGCCAACTCATTTGTCAGTCGCGCCACTTCCGCCCGCGCCTGACCTGCCGAAGCTGTCAGCTGCCGATTGGATGCGACCAACTGAGCATTGCTGCTCACCATCGCCTTGGCATTATCCAAGATCCCTGGCTTCGCAACCTGCTCTCCAGATTTATTCTTAGCCGCAGCTTCCTTCGCCGCCTCAGCTTCCGCTTGCACCGCCTCCATCTCACCCGCAGCCGAAGCCAGCGATGTCAGATACTGCAGCTCAGCAGTCGTGACTTCAGTGTGATCTCCCTCAGCAGTGCCAAGTAGAGTGATAAGACGGGCTCGTTGTTCAGCGCTAAGTTTCATGAATATCAAATTTGTTTTTTTGAGTAGAATGCGATCAAATCGACTTTATGCATTCGCCGCCGTGTCAATCAGATTGGCGAACAAGTGGTCAATTGTGAGAAAAAAACCATCCACCAATCCCGCGTCCAAAGCCCCTTGCCCCGAGTAGTATCCCCCCTGATACATCGCCTCCGCCAGATGCGGACGCCGCGAACGAACAAAAGCCTTAAACTCACCACCCACCTGCGTCACCCGTTCTTGGAAAAATGCCCGCTGCTTATCGCTCAGCGTTTTCCCAGGCATACCACCAGCCTTCAAGTCGCCATCAGTGAACAGCTCCATTTTCAAACCATCCATCTCCCACGCCCGGCTCTCATCCAGGATCGCAATATACGCAGAAATCGAACCCACAATCGCACTCGGTCCAGCATAGATTTCATCACAAGCCGACGCCAAATAATAACCCGCGCTGCACGCCATGTTATCGACATAAGCAATCGTCCGCTTCGTCTCCGCCAACTCACGGATCAACTCCGCACCTTCACCCACGCTGGTCGCGATCCCGCCCGGAGTATTAAAAGTCGTCACCACCGTATGCACATCATCCCGCTGCTTCAGCTCCGCACACTGCCTTTCAAGCAGCGCCAGATCATACCCCCCGCCACACTCCATTTCCATGAAGCTCAAATGTTTCCCGATCACCCCCGCCACCCTATTCAGCGCAAAGCCATCCGCAATCAAAACCCCAGGAGGCGGAGACGTCCGCTCAACTGGCGCAGCGTGCGCCGTATTCACTCGCCCCATCAAATGCGAGTGCAGCACCTTCCCCATCGACGCATGCTGATCCTCCCGGATCAACCAAGGCTCAGAATAAAACTTTGTCGCGATTCTATGTAAACTCATTATTTTTCCTTTTTATCTAAGCCCGAATTTTCAGCGAGCATCGGGGTTGAAAGCCCAGGGAAAACTTCCCTATAGTCCAACGGAGGCTCATACTCCGCGCACCGCTTTTTGGCATAGCCCACCTCATTGATCCTCTGGTTAACTTGCTTCTTCCAAAAAATCCCCTTATTCCCAGAGAGCTCAGCCCACGTCGCATTACCCGTCTCCAAATTGATAATCGACAACTTGCCTTCACGTCCTTTATCAATAGTCAGATTCGGCTGCCCAATCCACTCCACCAGCCGCCAGTATTCCTCACCAGGATCAGGCAGGCGCCCCGCCTTGATCTCCTTCGCCATGTGGTAAGCGTAATAACGCTTACACCACTTCGCGAGTTTGTATTGCTCGTTCAAAATCCAGCGATTGATCTCGTCCATCACATATCGGATACCCGGACCCGTCACCCCGCTGATCTCGCATAAAGCCTCATAAGGCAAATCCACCCCCCATGTGCAATCTCTCAGCAAAGACTTTTCAAAATCCATGTGGTTCTGAGATGGGCGATTAGAAGTGATCACCTTCAAAGTTTCCCCCGGCGCGAGATCTGGAGTTTTACCCCCGCCCGTCGCCATCTCCCAATCTACCTCTTGAGTTGACCCATCCGGCATCGTCACTTTAGCCTTGATCAGTGGACCAGCCAAACCCGACGCACTCGACACCACCGCCGTCGGCAGCGCCTTCTCTTTTACCACGCCAATACGATTGTCATCCTTGATGCCATGCTTCACAAATCCCCTCGTCTGCACCACATCCATCATGTTGGTCACCGCATGCACCAATATCGACAAGCCTCGCACTTGACCATGCGTTTCAAAATTCCCAAAATAGATAGCATCCCGCACATCCACCGGGCTGAAATTCGACGGATCCTCGCTGGAGCGCAAAGAGTATCCCATGTGCCGACCGAACTTGTCCAGCCTCACCCCCATCGTCATGTTGCTCGGAGGCTTCGACGGATTAGTGATCTGATCCGCCTCATAAAAAGCCAACCTCGCCCCCTTGCTCGAAGTCTCCGTCAGCACCGCCAAACTATCCCCATCCTTAAACCTGTTGCGATTGATCTGCTGCTGCGCCGTGAAAAAATCAAATTTTCCAGCCCGATCAAAAATCTGTTCAGCACCCGCCCGAGCCATAAAATTATCAAACGCCAGCTCATTCCATTCATCGTCACTAGTATTCGGCTGCGGAGTCATCGACCCGATCAGCTTCGACATCCCGTTTACCAGGCGTCGCGCAAAACCAAAGTTCGCATAAAGCCAATGCACACGTTTCCGAATCTCCCTCGCGCTGATCGGAGTCATCTGCCTGCGCGAATCCGTCGACGGCATATACACATATCCACGAGCCGGGCTGCTGCTCGCCGCCTCATACCCACTCATCAGCAAATACCCCCCCTGCACACCCTCCATTTGTGTCCCTGAAATTGACCGTTCACGTGAACGGTCAAACTGAGCTTGTTCTGTTTTCAGAGCATCACTCATTACGACCGCAAAGGTTGATGTGAATAATCCGTGCCCGACCCAAACGCCCTCGAATCCACCACCGGTTGCCCTGCCGCCAAGTTAGCCAAAGCAGCCTGGCATGCCGCGATAAAATCAAGTTGATCCTCCGGTTTCGCCAGCGTGATCCCCGCCGCATTCCGATCCCCCATCGACGACGTCGTGATGTGGATATTGACCGACACCCGCGACTCCAGTGCTGCCCGCACCTTATCTTTTAACGCAATAATTTCAGCCTCAGACTTGTTGTCCGTCAGCTCAGCGATGTAAATAGGATTATTGAACAAGCCCACGCCTCGGCGGGAATGTCAATCACTCCGACTCTTCCGCTTCATCCGCCTCTTTCTCCCTCTTCACCTTCGCCCAGCGTGCCCGCGCCGCTGCGCTCGCCTGCTCACTGCTTCGAGCCTTGCTCTTGCCCTTCCCCGCAGTTCCGCCCTTCTTCCCCATCTCCGAGAAGTATTTCGAGATTATGCTCTTTTTGTCCGCCATGCTCGGGGGAACATACCACAAGAACCCCATCTGACCAGAAGCGAACCACCAAGCCCGCTTCCACCGCCTCAGCATGCATCGCTTTTAATTTTTCAGTGTGTTTCTTAGCCATCGTTCTTTAACTATGCGCAAGCGGCTTGCGTTTGTCAAGCCGCCTCTTGTTCCCCCTCTTCCGGTGGCGACTCATCCGGATCAAAAGCCAGCAGGTAAGGTTTGACCACATACCAATCCACAAAATTGAGTTTCACCCCATCACCAAAATCATTAGCTCCTTTTGGTTTTGCCCACTGCTGGATGTATTGATTTCCACGCACCACCAACTTCCTCTCCTCCTGACACAATTCCGCTGTGAAACTAGGATCAGGATTGCGCATCATGTGGATCAACGGAGCCTTCGCCACATTCCCTTCAGCTCGCTCCTCCAGTATTTTCTTACGCCCCGCGATACAATGTTCATAAACAATCGTTTTGAAATTGTCGTCCGAGAACTGGTAAGCCGTCACCGGATGACCCGCCTGACTATAGCGCTCCTTCGCCTCCACCACATCTTTCACCTGGGTTCCACCCGCACCACGTGCTGGGTAAAATCTCAACATCGGCGTTCCATCAGGCATCTCTCCAATCACCGTTTGTAAACAAAAATTTCTAACCACAAAGGTATCAAACCCCTCATCAATTAGCCCGGTTAATACAACCGGATCTATTTGCTCATCCTCCGGCGTATCCCCCCAGTCATCCACAATCACCGGAGTATCCGCCGCCAACAGCAAATCCCGCTCAGAAATACAAGTTCCATAATCAACGATATAAGCCTCATCCTCTTTGATCCGCCACGCCATCTTCACCCACTTGTAAACATCCAACTGCTTATCCACCCCCATCGTCACCAGATCCGGCACCACCGGACAATGCCCATGTTCATAAGTTCCCTCCATGTCACTCATGTGACTGTCCCGCACCTCCACCGTCTTTTTCCTCACCGGTTCACCCAGGCGATTACGCCGAAAGTGATCCAGCTTATCGGAATCGCCCTGAGCATCGAGCCACTCCGACACAATGATTCCCCAAGCAGCTTTGGGGAAAGTAGAATACAAATCAGAAATATCGCAGGAAAAACGTCGAGGCTTAGGTTTGAAACGATCCTGCCCATAGTTCGTCCGCCGCCACTCGTAGCGGCTCATCATCTCAGGCTTGTGTTTCTCCTCAATCTTTCCTTTGCAAGCAGGATTAGCACACTCGTAGTAAGTCTCCGTCAGCACCCTGTCCGCATCCCACCCGCCAACCAGATCTTTACAGTGTTCAAATTTTAGCTGCTTGAAATCAATCGTCTGGTAAAAATCACAATGCGGACACGGCACAAAACAACGATGCCGACTGCCTTTCAAATAGTCCTGGTTCAACTGGCTCTCCCACTGATCAGGCTTGGAGATCTCCACAAAAAAAGCATCCGATACTCGCTTCGTTCGATCCCTCAACAAATGCACCGGGTGCGACTCCGTCCGATGCTCTACCGTCCGATAGGCATCCACCTCATCCGCAATCGCCAGCCCAATCGACTTGTTAGCCAGCGCCCCCACCGAATTCGCCCCCGCCAAATAAATCGTCAACCCCTTTAGCGACAAAGTCAGGTTAGTAATCCCGTCATCATTTTCAGCGATCTTGCCGTCAGCTGCCGCGCAATTTCTCAGCATCGGCTGCAACCGCTCCGTGCTGATCTTCCTCGCCTCGTCGCGGCTATCGATACAATAAAAAATATTGCGCGAGAAATTTACTACCCAATAGCAAATCAAAATCAAACACGCCAAAGTGAATCCACTCTGCGAAGATTTCCGACACACAAACTCATCCCAATCCCCCGAGCTCGCCACGTCAAACAGGATCCGTGTATGTGGCGTCAGCGACGAATCATAACGTCCAGGAAAATCCGCACTCTCCTTTGTATCAAGCTTGATATTTTCCTCACCCCATTCATGAATCGGCTGAGTCGGACGAGCCCGAAGCACCCGCTTAAACACCGACGTCACAAAACCAGCCGTCGAAAACATCATTCCTCCGACTCCAATTCAAATGCTGGACCGAAGTCAGCAGCCCCCATGCTTTCAAAACATTTATCCAACGCCTCATTCCAGGTCTCCGTCATCTGCTGAAACAAATCCCCCGAAATAGACAGCTTCGTCGCCACCCGCACCGGCAGCGACCGCAATCCTTGATGCACCGTATTCAACCGCTCGATGAACTCCGCCTCGAGCTCATCCCGGTTCACCAACCTGCCCGCCGTCAGCAATACCGACTCCGCATCCTTCTCAGCTTTCCGCAGCGCCTCAAAAGCTCGCTCCCATGCCCGCTGCCTCATCTCCACCGAGGCCGGTTCATTTTTGATCGCATGCTGCACCATGCCCGCCGCCAACTGCTCAGCCTGCCTCGCCCTTCCCAGAGCCGCCTCAAAACCTAGACCCTTTGGAAGATTCCTCGAATCAAAAGAAATCCCACTCGACACATCCCCCTGCCCCTCCGCCTTATCACCAGATTCCAACTTCAACAAAGACTCCGGCACCTTCTGCGTCATCACCCGCCGCCACCACCCAGCCACCTCTCCAGGGTTATCCAATGGCGGAGGATCGGGCGGATTCTTTTCCCGCCCACGCTTGATCATTCGTTTAATCGTCCTGTCCGATTTATATCCGAGCAGCTCAGCGTAATGGCTCAGCTTATGCGGGTAGGTTGTCGCCGTCGATTTCTTCGCCGCCTGCTTCCGATCCGGCACCCACGCCCCCAGCTCAGCGAACTCCGCATCCGTCAGCCGTCCACCCTTCGCCCACTTTCGCAACAACGACGCCACCCGAGTTTTGAGCAGCTCATCCGTATCCGTATCACCCGCCACCAGCTGCGCCATCATTTCGCGCTCATTCCCTGACAGCGTTGCCCCCTTCCCCACTTTAGTGATGACGTTTCTCAAATCCGCCGTCAGCACCTTTTCCGCCAGATCCGGAGTAACGTCAGACATCGCCTCCCACTTTCTCAATCACCAGCCCATGCCCTAACGCCCGTTCCAAAATCACCGCACAATATTTCGGATCCAATTCCGTCATCACACAGCGCCGCCCAGTTTCCTCAGCCGCAATCAAAGTCGTGCCACTTCCGCCAAACAGCTCCAGCACAATTTCACCCTTCCTCGACGAATTCCAAATTTGCCGCGCCACCAACCCCAACGGCTTGATAGTCGGATGCATAGGACTCTTCGCCGCCTTCGGTTCCCGGATCACACTCGAGCCCCTATCATTTCTCAAATTTTTGATAACCTCAATCAGATCCACCTTCGATTTTTTCAGCAAAGCCGCCTCATCATCGATCACCGTGCTTTCCGAAAATCCCCCCTGCCAATAATGCGCAGCCCCCGGCTTCCAACCATACAGAATAGGTTCATGCTGCCACTGGTGATCCTGCCGCCCCAGCGTAAACCCACTTTTCACCCACACCAGGCACTGCTTCAAATCCCAATCAGCTCGCGCAAAACACTCCCGATTCACCAGCCCATGAGTCTCCGCATGAGCCACGTAAATTGCCCCACCCTTTTTCGTGAATTTAAACGCCACCTCAAAAGCCGACTCCAAAAGCTCTTCATAGTCCGCCGCCGACAACTCATCATTAATCAACTCCTGCGGCACCACTCCACTTTCGCCACCCTTACTTTCAACCCGACTCGCCTGCAATTCATGGTACGCCACATTGTAAGGCGGATCCGTCCACACCATATCTGCTACTTTATCACCAAGCAGCAACCTCCAACTTCCCTCATTCGTGCAATCCCCACAAAGTAATCGATGCTCGCCCACCTGGAACAAATCCCCAAACTCCACCTGCCACTTTTCCTGCAGCTCTTCCGCCGCCGAAACCAACTCCTCCGTTTCCTCCTGATCGCCCTCCAAATCGGGAGCCGACAGCATCCCCAATAATTCCTCCGCATCGAACCCCGCCAGCGCGATATCCAATCCCGCCGCCTCCAAGTCCTGGGCAATAAAATTTAAAACCTCATCATCGAACACACCAATCAAACGATTCGCTGCAATCAACCGAGCCAAGTGAGTCTCTTCATCATAGTCCACTATCGATACCTCGACGTGCGTGTAACCCATATCCGCCAGCACCTTCGCCCGCAAATGCCCCGAAACCAGCATCCCATTCCGCCGATTCACCACCAGCGGATCAAAATAATCATGCCCCAACGATTTCTTTAACACCTCCCACTCCGGACTCCCCGGCTCCGGATGCTTCCTCGGATTCCGTGGATGCGGTTTCAGCCCCGCCACCTCCACCCTCTCAATGTTCAATTTTGCTACCAGCTCGCTCACTCCTTTTCGACCTTGTCAAACAGGACAAGGACACAAAGTTTTTCACTATCCCACGCAAAATAGCACTGGGAGACGCCTTACCCGCAGTGAAGAGGACAAAAGCAAAAGATTCCTTATTTTTTAAGGACAAAAAGCATAGGTGCACAGGTGAGCAGGAAGATTGTCACTGTCCTATAGAAAAATATCTCTCACTCTCAGCAATAGGGAAGCTAAGAACACCCTATGTTACCTATGCTACCTATGCTTTCTGCCTCCCTCCCATTGGAAATCCTTTAACTGTAAGCAAGTTATCCATCGCGAAAAAAGCATAGGTTAAACATGCAAGGCATAGGTGGGTGTGCCTTTAGCCCATTGGGGTGCGGGGAAAAGGCTCGTGAAATCAAAAAAACGTGACCGCCCCCATCAGCGAGGAAGGAAATTAAAGCGCAGCCCCTGCACCTATGCCTAAAAGCATAGGTAGCGGCATGGGTGAGATTAACGACAAGCAGCAACTAAAGAAGCGCTGCGAAGGAACAGGTTGAGCCAGCGGCTTAGCCCTCAAGCGTCACCAGGTATCTTCGCTGGCGATTCTTTCCGCGATTACCAAAGCGCACGCAGCGCCCATCTTTGAGCTTAAATAGCCGCCCACCATACTTCATAGAGAAAATTTTACCCATAGCAGCCTTCGTCTTCGGCGTCGCCTCATAGTGCCTGGCCATGCCTTCCTCGACCTTTTTCCACCTACCCTCAATCAGCCAAGGGAAACAATCTTGTTCCACTGCCACATCCAGCACCTCTGGAAACGTAAACTCCTGCGTCCTATTGCCCTCAGCCGTATTAACTTTGTCCGCCAAATCCGTCACCAACGCCATCATATCCTCAAACTCAGAGTCCGCACTCTCATCATCAGGAGGACGCACACAAGGATCCCCAAATCCAGCAGCCTCTACAATCCCACCGAATATCTCACACCATTTCTGAAAACCTCCCATCATCGTGCTGCCTTTAGCCCGGCCAGCCTTGTCCCATTCACGGATTAGCGTCCACAATGCCGTCAGCACATCGCTTCTTACACTTTCATTGGCTAAAAATTCATCATCGATCACCCGGCGAATCGCCCTATCCTGCACATCCGCCTCATCTAGGTGCAATTTGCACTGCAGGAACCTTCCCGCCAAATCACTTTCAATTGTTAATCCGTGCCCGGTCACAAACACCATCGCTCGGTTGATTACATCGAACTCTTTCTGACCACCCATCACACGCCCTGTCCAATATGGAGACGTCATGAAAGCGTTCAGCTCATTACTCCTCAAATTCCCCGCAACGTCATCCATGATAATGTAAGGACTCGCTGCCAGTGACGCCGCATCCAGCATCTTTCGGAACTCCTCATCATTCTTAGGCTTGCTCCGGACACGACACCTCCCGATCACAGGCGTCACCACCAGCTTAAACAAAAGAGTTTTTCCTGATCGATGTGAGTTAGCATTATAAAGCGCACCCAAACGCTGTGCCAATGGTGGCAACAGCCCCGCCCCATAAAACGCCACCATCGCCCCGATATGAGCAGCCAGATCCCTGGAAACAGTTCGCTCCTTATTCCAATCCGCAAAATCAAACTCCCTGTGTAGATCCAACAGCAAGTGATGCGCCATATCAAGAGTCATATCATCCTTAATTTCCACCTGACTAGGCATTGTAAAAATGCCGCTCTCATCATCATACCCCTGACTCAATAGCTCAATCCTACCATCACCACGCACAACTGGCTGCTGCACCTGATTAACTTTCTCCAGCGATTTCAACTTATACAAAAATTGACGTGAAGACAAAGTGCCTCGAGCACACTCCGTCGTCATCGTTGTCGGCAATCTAACCGTTTTCTCTTTATCCCCCTTACCCACCAACTGCTGCTTATAAGTAACTGCCAAATCCTCAATAAAAGTTCGAAAAGTATCATCCTCAAGCACCTCAATCACCCCCGTCTCCCTGTTCACCAGCACCACCGTCGTATCACGCCTATACACCCCATGATCGCGACAAATCGCCCCAGCCTCCCTTGCAAAATCAGCCAACCTTCGTCCCACCCTCGGCAGCTCAATATAAGGCAATGCCAAATCCTCCTCTTCAACACCCCCACCATCTCCGCCATCTGGCGGCATCCCTCCATCCACCCCACTTCCAGCCTCTTCCCGCGCCAGCCTATTCATAGCAGCCACCTGCCCGTCAGCATCAAATTCAATTACCTCGCCCATTAGCTAAGCCCTCCTTCCAGCTCCGCCAAGCGCTTCTTCGCCACCTCGCTTACCGTCGCATAGTAACGCAGCCCCTCTTTTATCCACTCACCACCAGTCGGATCAGAATCCGCCACCCCCACATCACACCACCAGTTCACCACATCACGACGAGCGAACTGCTCAATCAAAGGTCGCGCCTCCGGTTTACTATTAATATAAAGCAATTTCTGCAACACCGGCTTAGCAAAACGAACATGCTCCTTACCCTTCGACATCTTCCCCTCGCGAAAACACCCAGGCAGCCTAGTCAGCCGCACCGCCGTCAACAC
Source organism: Verrucomicrobiota bacterium (assembly GCA_045046875.1). GTDB lineage: Bacteria > Verrucomicrobiota > Verrucomicrobiia > Verrucomicrobiales > DEV007 > JAADHD01. The sequence continues at coordinate 55,073 of JASFYY010000010.1, forward strand.
CCCACTATCTGCCCCATTTGTGATCAAAAAGCGCAGCCCAGGAGCCATCGCCGCCTTGATATCATCCCAATGACGCTTTGTCTTCGCATCCACCTGGACCAGCGCATGCACACTACGCCCACCCGACGAATAAATAGCACCGATCTTCAAAGGCAACTGCGCCACCGCCCCCAACCATTCCCGCACCGGAGCATCATCCGACTCCAGCACCATCCACCTCCACGCCGTCACACTTTCCTCACTGCGCCTGCTGCGCGTCCCCTGACGCGGATTCGGATGGTAATCCCCATCCACCGGCTGCCCTAGAAACCAAACCCCACACTTACCCGTCTCAGGCACCGGATCATCAGGCCACATCGCCTGCCCTTGAGTATATTCCTCCGTAAAAACCAACACCTTCTCGTTTGTAGCATCATACAAAGTGCTCAAAAACCCCTCAGTATCCAACGTCGCCGGATCCACCTCACTACGGTTAGCCAACCAGACAAGATCCACCTCCCTCGCCCAATCGCCCGCAAACTCCCGCAACGCAGCTGGATCATATACCGGCTTCGGAACCGGAGCCACCACAGCCCTACGCCCCCCCACAGGTTCAGCTACCCCCTTCCCATCATACCCCTGGCCAATCAAATAACCCCTATCCTGATCATCCGGCGAGCCATCCGCACTTCGCAGCTTGTGCTCCAGCTCCTTCGCCGACCACTTCACATCGCACCGACCGTTAAAATCCTCCATCATCGGCATAGCTTGATCCACCGACAAATGGAAACCCTTCACCAATGCGCAAGCCGCAGCAAACGTCGCATTGTGACCACCACTCCCGCTAATAGCAGGCGGCATAGCCGCCACATACATACGGGCACGTTCAGAAATAGTAGGACGAGACATAACGCAGAATTACCACCAAAGTCAAAATGCACACAGACCTACGCCTCCATAATCTCCCGTTCAATCTTCGCCACATTCAAGCCATAGATCACCGCCAGATCTCCAAACGCCTTATCCCCGATTCCCTCCCACTTCATACGAGTTGCCAATAATAATGCCGTGATCCAAGCGTCCAGCGTCTTTCCATCTGGATCCGAAGCCACCACATGCTCCATTACCACCCCACCCCAACCACCATCACCTAGCTTACCGTCCATCCCCAGCCATTTTCGAGCAATGAACTCTTTCCCCGGATAATCGATCTCATCCAGCACCATACGCAACACCACTAGTTTAGCTTTGCTATCCACCCCTTTTTTATTGATCAACTCCGCCATAGCATTCAGCGCCTCCACCGTTACCTTCTCACCCTTTTCCATCTCCTCCCGCTTCGCTTTAGCTTTAGCCTTCCTCTCCCCCTCACCCTTTTCATTCTTCACCGGACGTTTTGAAAAAATACTTTCCACCCCATCAGCCGCCGCCTTTTCATTTACCGCCTCAACAGCCAATTTACGCACAACCAATTTATGCGTCCGCCCCGAGTATGGATTTCTCGCCAAAACCACAGGCACATCAGGCGCACCCCTTAACAACTTACCCCACGTCCCTGCCGACTCATCGTAATGCCCCAAATCCTCATAACCAGGGCGTCTTGACAAGTCTGCGTAATCACCTCCAAACATCGGATATTGGTTATTCTGAAAAACCAGCTCAGCCTCAGTCAAAGATAACACCTTCTGCCCTTTCAGCTTCGCCTTGGACGCCGCCTCTTTCCAAGCCAATTCACTTTTCTCGCGAAAACAAACCGGCCTAGTGCACAGATCAGGATCAATTCCCCGCTTCACCTTTCCCCGCCCACCAGAACGATCCGCCAACAACTCCCCAAGATCAGGATCATTACCCGTCCGGAACTCACAATCCTTACATGCCCCCACTTTAGGAAGTAAAATTTGATCAGACAAACTAAAACCACCAAGCCTCAAATCGATAATAAAGTCCTCACGAATCAGCTCCGCAGCCTCAGTGATACTCATCGGACCATCCCCCCAATCACCACCAGACAAAATCAAATCCATCGCCCGCTTACGCTCTGCTTTATCCGGGATCCGCCCCACCATTTCCCCCACCCGTATCGGCACCTCCCCACGATCAATCATCTTCAAGATTTTCGCCGGAGCATTAATCAGCTTTAAGCGACTCCTTATATGCCCCGCCTTGCACCCAATTTTACTCGCAATCTCCGCCGGAGAATACAACGCCACCCCATCTTCCCCCTTCAATTTCAACAAAGATGCATACCCCCGTGCCTCCTCACTCGGCAGCACATCCTCCCGCTGCAGGTTCTCCACCAACTGCAGCTCCACCACCTCATTGTCAGTCAACACCCTCACCACACAAGGCACCTGCTTTTCCTCAGTCAGCACCGCTCCTCGAAACCTCCGTTCCCCAGCCACAATTTCAAACATCCCATCACTGCCCACCTTCCTCACCGTCAAGTTTTGCATTATCCCATGCTGGCGAATAGAATCAGCCAGCTCCTTCAACTTCTCCACATCAAAAGTCTTACGTGGATTCGTTGGGCTCGGCTGCAGCTTATTCAGATCAATATATTCAATTACATTCATTTTTTTTTCGCGTTGTTAGTTACTATTCAGGTTTAAATTTTCTCTTCCCCATTCCACCTCGCCTGCTGCAGTTACCCATTTGCACCGCCGCATATTTCTTACATGCCTCCTTGCTCTTCCCCCCAGGCACATGAGTCCCTACCGCCCCCCACTTTTCCATGAATTCCACAATCACTCGTTTCTCCCGCGCCCCCGTTGCCGACTTCGTCTCATTCAGAATCACCGCCATTTGAGTTAGACTTGTCCCCTGCATGATATCCGGGCAAGTCCTCCTACAAAGCGCCGCAAAGTTCTTAAACGCCCCCCACGGATTCCTCGCGCCCTGCCAGACAAAACGAACCACCGCACGCAACGCCTCAACCCGCGCAGCAATCAGCAGCTCCTTCAGTTCATCCTCCATATCACGCGCCGCCTGCTCTTCCCCGTGGATCACCATGCTCAAAGGCGTGCGCCCCTCCACCACCTCAGCCACCCCGTCACGCCAAATGGCTCCCATCGTCGATTCCGACCGCCGCTCCCAATCGGAGAAATTATGCTTACCAGTTTTAATTTTGCCCATAACTAATCATTTAACTTTAGGAAATTCACGAACACGTAGAACCTGTGGCCATTCCTCCGGATCCCCTCCTTTGCTATGCCTCGTTGAAAACTCTCGCCCCCTAATCAAAGCATTCCCACCCACCTGCTTCATGAAAAATGCAACACTCTTAACTGCGCATTCCTCTATCAAGTTCTCAGCCCATTCCCCCTCAAAAGAGCGTGCTCCGCCGCCGCTTTCCCCACCTACAATCAACCAATCGGGACGAACTCCCCCCATGTGGATCGGTCCTAGTAATGGCTCAGCACTAACAAAATGCACTTTGGCTGGAATATCCATTAAACACGGAACTCTCTCATCCCATCGGATCTGATCCTCTGCACTAGTTCCTAACCAAATATTATCAGGAGCACCGTCAATAATCCACCTAGAAATAAATGAGGCTGTCTCTGCAGGAAAGCCTGACTGCAGACTAGCTGCCGAACTAAAAGTAAAAACCCTTTGGATTCGATCGTGAAAACACTCTGGACGCTTAGTCAATAACAGCCAATCCAAATGCGGAGTAACACGAATTAAATCCAACAAATCTCGCAACCACTCAATCTCAACCTCATCATCCAACCAATCAGCTAGTGACGCGCAGAACACGCGAGGCCTCTTACTGAAACCATTTTCGTAGTGAAAACGCTCAGCATCTTGATTCCATTTTAACGGCTTATTCCAATTCGCCACACTAGTCCGCCGCCTCGGAGCACCTTCACCCCAATTAATCGCCTCGCCCTTGTTCCACCGCTTGTTCCGACTCTCGGCGTAGCAACGCGCACATCCTGCCGAAACCTTTGTACACCCCTCCCACGGATTAAACGTATAATCACACCACTGGATTTTTGTTTTATCGTTCATAGCCTCTTAAATTCAATCCTTGTCACAATCGTCCCCGGATCACACTTCATGTGCCTGCAGAACATTTTTATGAACTCCTCCCGGCTCATATCTGGAAACCCTTCTTCCTCCACCTCTTTCTGCGCGATGAAATACAACCGCTCCCTGGTTACAGCCAATACTTCGAACTCCCCCAATCTCTCTACCTTCTCGCCCCGCTTCAGCCCCATGCCTTTTTTCACAGCACAAAGAATGTCTCCCCGCTCTAAGTTTCTCCACCCTAGCCGCCTGGTAACAGTCTTGGATCCATCCATGAATTGCTCCGTTGTGAGCATAAATGACATATTTCTCATTTTCGTAATGCTGATTTTATTGCTATTCTCGACCTCTTGACCGCCGCCGCATGGCGACCCAACAAACTCGCCGCAGCCCCTAAATTCGCCGCATACCCCACCGATACCAAAGCTGCCCGCTTGCCAAACAAGCTCAACATCCGCCACCCAGGAGGCACAGCTTTGCCCTCCAGCGGACTCCCTTCCGTCCAGAATTTCTCTCCACCACCACTCATACCGCCCCCCCTTCCACTCGATTCACCCCACAAGAAATCAGCACATTTGCATTAAAGGTGCTTCTAAAAAGTGCTTCCGCTATTTTGGGAGAGCTTGAAACAAGCTCTACAGACCATATAAAATAAGGGGAAATAAGTGGAGCATACCGGAATCGAACCGATGACCTCCTCAATGCCATTGAGGCGCTCTACCAACTGAGCTAATGCCCCATATTTGCCAACGGTTTCATTTTTCTGCTTCTGCGAAGTGGAAACAAACCGTTATCAGTGGGAACGCGCGCATCTTATTCCTGAAACACCCTTTCATCAACCCCTTTTTACCCTTCTCTTCATCATCCTTATAGATCCTTACTCAGAAAGCTTGCCGTGAGTTCATTTTTTTGTAAACTGCCTTCATCCCCCCAAATCTGCCTTTAATTTTCATGAAAAGCTTTTTCCCACTCCATTCGTTCTCCAAATACCAGCTGCAGTTCTTTTCATTACTCAGCGCTTGCCTGATAACCCTTCTTCCGGCTCACGGCCAACAAGCCGCTTTACGCACTTTCAGTAACATCCAAGGGGTCAAATTCCAAGGGCGCTTGGTAGCGGTCTCAGCGGACAAAGCCACCCTGCAACTCGCCAATGGCAGGAACTACACCACCTCCATTGCCAGTTTCTCGCCTGCTGATCAGGCTTACATCAAGGCCTGGAACTCCAATAGTTCCAGCGGCTCGATGACGTCCCTGCCCGCTCCAGTGAAATCAGGCGTGAAAATTGATAAAATCAATGCCTTGCTCGGCCTGCCTCTGTTCATCGATGGTGACCTTTGGAACAACCCCAGTGGACAAACTGCCAAACGTCTGCGCTGGCCTAGGGAATCAAACACCCCGTTCTCTAGCAGTTACCGTGGTTACCCCGAAAAAAATTACCGCATCGCCCAAACCCGCCCCTATTCAGTGGTGCTCTATGGCGACAATGGCAAGGTCTCCAGCCTCTCGGTCGTATTTGCCAACAAAGGCGATTTTTTCAGTGCTGCCGGCAGCGGCGAAAACCATTTCATTAAAGGCAAAGCCGTGCCCGACAGCGCCGCCGGGCTGAGAAAACTGATGGACTATGACACCAAAATCATTTCCGAAGCACTGACCAAAGCGTTGGGGCCACCCAAGCGCCAGCAATTCGGAGACGGATCGACCCGGCAGATTGTCTATCGCTGGGATTGGAGCGGTCACGCTTTTTTACTTTCCAAAGTCGACGGCGAATACGTCAGCCTCTCCATCCAACCCGTTGCGTTTGCCGACAAACGCGGCCGCATGAAACGCATCCCCGACTCCGTGATCAGCAAACGCCTTCAGGACAATATTGAAAAACGCGACAACGGTGACGTGGTGATCAATAACATCCCCATGGTCAATCAAGGCCCCAAAGGTTACTGCGTGCCCGCCACCGCCGAACGCTGCATGCGATACCTCGGCATACCCGCCGACATGTACCTGCTCGCGATGGCAGGAAAAACCGAAGCCGGAGGCGGTACCTCGGCCACGGTTTTGCTCGAAGCTGTCGGTCGCGATATCAAACGCAAGGGCCGCACCTTCAATATCTGGGATAGCAAACTCAAACTCCGTGAAATCGCTCGATACATCGACCATGGCATCCCGGTGATGTGGGGGCTTTTCAGCACCAAGGAATTTAACAGAACCGCAGATTCCCGCACCATGGAACGAAAAAACTCGGCAGGCTGGAACCAGTACAAAGCAAAAATCAAAAGAGTTTCCAATGCCAACAAACTAACAGTCGATCCCAGCACCTCCCATGTCGTCATCATCACTGGTTACAACAAAAGCACTGGCGAGATCGCCTTCAGTGACAGCTGGGGCGAACGTTACAAAGAACGCTGGATCACCATCTCCGAAGCCCAGCAAGTTTCCCAAGACCGTTTCTACGTGGTTGAGCTATAAAAGCGTCGCTATTCAAAAAAACTACTCACCCTTTGCCCACGCGGCAATAATCCCGGTGAGGCCCTTGCCGGCCGCTTCCAAGCGATCAAGGTCGATCTGCTGCATTTGGTCTCCCGCTTGATGATATTCACGATAACGGAAAGGGCCGGTATCCGTGATCATCAAAGCAGGATAACCCACTTGCCAAAACGACCAATGATCAGAGCGGTCCGCATGAAGAGCTCCCGGCTTGGCTATATTCATCTCAATGGTCAAATCGCTGCCTGCTTGAAAACCGGCCTTCGCCTGGCGGACCAATTGCCCGGACTTCTCATTGCCCACCAAAACCAGGAAATTGCCCACCGTCGGAGCTCCTTGAGGAGCTCCTTTGGGATGTTTCTGGCTGTTGGCCGCATCAGAAAAAAAAGCCAGCGAATCCAAACTGAGCATGGCCACCACATTCACCCCTTTGTTTTTCAAGGCTTTGGCATACACCAGACTCCCCATCTGCTCCGTCCTCGCCCAAGGAGCTTCCTCATTAACAAAAGCCACGAACTTCAAAGTACGCTCGTTTTCCGTACCGATAAAAGCATTAGCCAGACTCAACAAAGCCGCGACACCCGAAGCATTGTCATCCGCCCCCGGACTGCCCGCCACCGTATCGTAATGTGCTCCTATCACAATCACCTCGTCATGCTTCTTTCCACCCGGCACCGTTACTTCTAAATTCCACACCTCCTGCCCCTCCACCAGGTATTTCTGACGCTGCACCTGGTAACCCATGTTACTTTCCCCCAGCGAAGACTCGATGAAATACGCCGCCGCTCTTAAACTCTCGATTTTGCCGACATGGCGCTCCCCTATATCCTCGGCCAGAACCTTCACATAATGTTCCAAATCAACCCGGTTGACCGGCTTCCTCATCATGCGGGTGAACTGCTGCTCGTGCACATCCGGACGCGCCGCCTGCTGCGGTCGAAACCATTCGGTATACAAAAAAGAGGCCGCCGTGATCAGCACCAGTCCTGCCGGCAAACCGACTAAACAAAAACGAATAACTTTACCCGGATCCATATTTATTAAAAACTTCAGTATTTACCGCACCTTACGGCGATAGCGTTTCAAGCTATCATCCATCACACTTTGAGAACTTTCCAGCAAATCACACAAACCATCGGTAAAAATCACCTCGGCCCCCAGAGCATACACCATATTCTGCTCCGCCAGATCATCCGTCGCCACCGTGATCCGGTGACGCTGCGCGTATTTGGCACTCAAGCGCTCAATGATATCATCCGCCGTGTGAGACGAATCGCTATAAAAAACCTGAACTTCGTGTTCGGCACGGTGTTGCGGTGACTCCATGCGCTCCCCGCGACCGTCAAAAACCAGCACCACTCTTACCCCGGAGACATCCTGATAACGCCCCAGAAGAAGTTTGAGCCGTTCATGCGCCAGCCCGATGCCACTGCGATGCAGCTCTTTCAATTCTGGCCAGGCGTGAATGACATTATTGCCATCAACCAAAAGATATGTGCGATCGCTTGCCATCACCCCAATAATGGATGAACCAACAAGCTCCGCTCCGCCGCTGAATCCATCAAGCAGCAGCGGAAAAGAAAATCAGCTATCTGATTTTTCTTCGCTGGCTTTTTTGGCCACTGCTTTTTTAGCAGGTGCCTTTTTTGCTGCCGCCTTTTTTGCGGGTGCTTTTTTTGCGGGTGCTTTTTTGGCCGGGGCCGGAGCCTTCTTAGCTGCCGCCTTTTTTGCGGGTGCTTTTTTGGCCGGAGCCTTTTTAGCCGCTACTTTTTTAGCCGCAGCTTTCTTTTTAGGCGCTGCACTGGTAGATTTTTTTCCAGTGGTTTTGGCCAAACGCATCGCTGTCACCTCACGCTCTTTTTTGCGTTTAAGGTAGGTTTTGCGTCTTTTACGTTTGATCTCTTTATTATACTGCTTGCTCATGGCTAAAAAATATTGGCGCCCCTGTTTCGGAAGCCTTGCCTATTTAGCCGCACAATCCTAATCGTGCAAGCAGAAAACCTCGCACTCTCCATAGCATCCCTGTGGTCTTTCTTCTGCAGATCGACACTATTTTCAATAAAATCGCAACTTACATCGATTTGCGGCGTTTTATTCCTACGTCAGCCACTTATCTCCCACAAAACTTTCTTTAGATTGAATTGAATAAAATTTCCACCCCAGCCGTCTACCCTGTTGTGTTTTGTAAGTCTGTCACAGTCAAACGATTCACGACAATACCCTAATATAACAAGATACATTCCATTCCAAGCCCTCAAACCTCTCTCTCTATGAAATCAGTCCTCAAAACCATACTCGCCCTGACAACCGCCTCTGGACTCGCCACAGGTCTGGTCGTCGCCAAAAAACACCCTGAAATATTCGGCTTACAGAGAGCTGCCGTTGCTGTTTCACCGATTATCATCCACAAAGACCTTACCGTCAGTTTCCTGGAACGCATCCCTCCCGCCCACATAGCGGCCGAAATCCGTAAAACGGTACGCAGTGACAACCCCGCCGAACTTAACAAACAGCTCGTCAAATACCGGCTTTTTGTCGTGCCTGAAAGCAATTCGGGTAAGTTCTAGAGCCCTTTCATTACCCTGCTGCTGCCATATTTATCCAATACCTTCATTGTATTCCCTTTTACAAAACTTTTACAATAAATTCACCGTATTTTGACGCAAACCTGAGCCATTCGCTCTAATGTTTGGGAACTATGAAGATTCCCATTCACTTAAAATCCAATCCACGCGTCCTTACGCAAATTGTCGTATTTGCGTTGCTTTTCCTAAGCCCCTCGCTCTTTGCGCAAGCGAAAAAACCCGCCAACTCAAAGGTCGTCGAGCAGCAACCGTCCGCTCAGGTCGGGATCTTAATCGAGTATTTTAAACTGGATCACAGAGCGGCCAACAAGCTGATCCACAAATTTTCGTCCAAAGCATCCAACGCGCAGGAGCTACGCGATATACTGGGTGAAATGACAAAAAAGAACGAAGCCGAGCTTTTTGAAACAGGCTGGGTCCGATGCAGGAGCGGTCAGCGAGCCAAAACTGAATCCATACGGGAAGACATTGATCCATCTAGATACGCCCACCCCGAAATCCAAAACGTCGTTGATGATACAACGGCAATCAAAGAAGAAAATGCCCCCACCCCAATCAAAGTGGATCAACCACCAAAACAAACCCCAGTTCAAAAAGCTTCCCTCTACATGACCGCAGCCACTCCTACCGATTTTAAAACAAAACATGTGGGTCTGACTTTAGAAGTTGATCCAGTCATCATGAAAGGCAACAAAATCATTGATCTCAGCCTTTCTACAGAAATCATAACGCGGTTACCAGACCTACATTTCACCCGTCCGGGGTTTGAATCTACCGCTCGGGGCATTGAAAACATTTCAATGCCTAGTTTTTATACTATGAAAACTATCACTCGAATCAAAGCTATTCCCGGGAATTACAATTTATTAGCAATTCACACCCCTCATGATGAGCCAAATAAACGAATCATGGTTCTACTGAAAACCGATCTTTTCCTGGCCCGATAACTACTTTTTAATTTCTAATAATACACTCATGAAACTTAACCTTTTTTGTATCGTCACAATTTTGCTATCAGTTTTTACCACGCCCCTGACCGCGCAGGATAAAGCTATAAACTCCACCGAGGAGAAGATCTCAACCTCAATCAAAAAGAAAGACGTTTTCATCAAAAATACTCAGGATAAAACCGACTTCGAAGGCATTACTCCCGATATAGGTATTTTGGTAGAATACATTTCACTCGATCACCAAGCCGCCAGCGAATTGCTGCGAAAGTTTACCCCAAAAGCAGCTGATGTGACAGAACTGCGCGATGAATTGGAACAAATGATCGACAACAAAAAAGCCAATTTATTAGAAACCACCTGGCTTTGGAGCCGAAGTGGCCAACGAGCCAAGACAGAATCAGTGAGAGAGGCGATTTATGCGACTGAATACACTCCCCCTGAAATGCCAAAAAACATTGATCCTCCAGTCATTTCTGATCCTGCGGAAAACGAGGCATCTTCTAATAGCGATATTCAGCTGATTTCCTCAATGCCCACCGCTTGGGAGATGAGGAATGTGGGCACCACTCTTGAATGCGACCCCGTCCTATCATCAGATCATAAACTCATCAGCATCTCTCTAGCTCCTGAAATCGTCACCCAGTTGGAAGACCGCTATTTCACTCGCGAAGATTTCGAAAAAACAGCCTACGGCGTCGAACACATCTCCATGCCCACTTTCTACGCTATCAAAGACACCGTTCAGATCGAGGTCACCCCTGGCAAATATAACCTGCTCGGCATTCACACTCCGAACGATGATACCAGCAAACGAATCCTGGTTCTTCTTCGAGCGGATTTAATTTCCTTTGAGTGAACAAAACTGATACGATTTCGGGGAAAATGATTTCTTCCAAATACCTCCCCTTTGCGATCCTGACTCTGATCCTATGTTCGGCAATCACCGTGCTGGCTCTTGGTTTCCGCTTTGCGAAAGAAGAGCAAGTAGTCAAAATCGAACAGGATCGTGGGCCGCTGTCAAACTTCACCACCAAACTGCTCGGTGAAGTTGAATCGCTGGAAAGGCTCTACCAAAACCAACTCATCAATATCCGAGATCGGATCGGACGTCATACCAGCAGCATTGAAATTTCGTCAATTTGTCGTAAAGTCATCGGGGTGGAACAGGTCACCATTTTCCGGGAAAATGCTCGCCCCCTTCATCTTGACCTGCGGGACGCAGATCGCTCCGAAGCTCTATCCCTCCCCCACGAAAGCGGCGACGATTCGATAGCTGACGGAATCATCATTGACGTGGAAATGTTCAATCAGAATTTGCTCGGCACCAATTTCAAGTGGCTTAATCATCCTGGTTCCCCCCCGCATTTTGTTGCCAAGTTGGATTACAAGAGCTTGCTCGTTCTGCGCATCAATCCCGAACGAGTTTCCGCTGCGGCAGATGCCTGGCTCGCAGAGTGGATTTCGGATAATTTTGATCAGGTCAAAATCGCGGGAATCCCCACTCTTTTAAAAAACCCTCTCGGCCAGACCATCGCCTCCACCGGCGACATTCAGGACGACCGTCCGCCGGATATGCTGCTTCCCCTTCCCTCGGCAATGGGTGAATGGAAAATATCCTCCTGGGAATTAAAAAAAACGATCACCAGCTACCGCCAGCCTGTTTTGATTGGCTCGGCGACTCTTGCGATTGTACTGGTCCTTGCTGGTTTTTTCGGCTACGCCCAACAACAGAGCGCCACCCGGCTCGCCGAGCAAAGGGTTTCATTCGTCAATCGCGTTTCCCACGAACTGCGGACTCCTATGACGAACATTCTACTCAACGTCGACCTTTTGTCAGATTCGCTGACTGAAAACGACAGCCCCCGCAGCAAACGCCTCGGCCTGATCCGCGAGGAAGCCAGTCGCCTCAGCCGATTGCTGGAAAATGTGCTCACTTTTTCTGAACGGGAAAAAATCAGATCAAATCCGCGCCAAAAGCTACAGCCCATCTCTTGCGATATCGGCCTACTCATCAGCGAAGTGACCTCTCAGTTTACCCCGACTCTAACGAGAAAGCACATCACCGTCGCTCTTGCTGAACCCGACGCTGGCATATTTGCCATAGCCGATCCCGATGCCTTCAAACAAATCATCAGCAACCTCGTTTCCAACGTCGAGAAGTACGCTTCCAAGGGAGGAAAACTGGAATTTGAAATAACAACATCTCCTGCCAAGCAAACCGTCACTGTCTCGGTGATCGACCACGGTCCGGGCATTGCAAAGTCAGAAGCCGGACGAGTTTTCCGCCCCTTCATTCGCTTGAACGATTCAACTACCGAAGGAGTTTCCGGCACTGGACTGGGGCTCGCCATTGCCCGTGATCTCGCCGGAAACATGAACGGCAAACTGAAACTGATCCCCCAACAAAGAGGTGCCCGATTTGAACTTACCCTGCCGCTAGCTACCGATAACATTATTTCCATCGCATCCTAAAATGAAGATTCTCATCGCAGAAGACGACCCCGTAACACTGGAGTCCATCGATGCCTGCTTACAAAGCGAAGGATTTTCCACCTGTCTCGCGGAGAACGGAAATTTGGCCTTACAACTTTGGAAGTCAGAAAGCCCCGACCTCGTTTGTCTCGATATCATGATGCCCGAACTGGACGGATATGAAGTATGTCGTCACATCCGAGACTCCGACAAAACACTGCCGATTCTTTTTCTCTCTGCAAAGAATGAAGAAATTGATGTGGTCGTCGGACTTGAACTGGGTGCTGATGATTTTATTCGTAAACCCTTCGGCAAACACGAACTCATCGCCCGAATTCGATCCGTTCTCCGCCGAACTGAACCTTCCTCCACGGGTCGAGCTTCATCAAAATTCCGAATTAACGAAGATCTTACTATTTACCCAGCCCAACTTCGTGCTGTCCGAGATTCCACCAATAAAAAAATTGACCTGTCTCCACGCGAAATTTCTATCCTAACATTCCTGCATCAACACAGAGGAGAAGCTGTCCACCGTGATCAACTGCTCGATCACTGTTGGGGGCTCGATTATTTCCCCGAATCCAGAACACTGGATCAGCACATCGTAAAACTAAGAAAACGAATCGAACTCGACCCCAGCCACCCTACCCTGATAGAAACCGTGCGCGGTATCGGGTATCGAATATATTGACCCAAAAATGCCAGTGACTATTCGTTTAAGCAACGTTCCAATTTCCGGCATACTGTCAGCCATTGCAGAACTCACCTCCCTCGAAATCAGCATAGAACCACACGCCATATTTTTCGATCCGCCCGGCACAAGAGCTTTGCATTTGGCTACAATTGAAACTGACCAACTTCGGAAGCTACAAGCGAGGCAGCAACGACCACGGACAGGAAATGAGCACTATTACAAGCTAAGCGTTTACCCCAACGATCCAAGATCCCCGGTTCATCCTGATTACGTAAAGTCAAGCAACCCAGTTATTAAAAAACGTACCAATGCCATGAACAACGTTTACAAATGGGTGAACGGAAAATGGACTTTTGTGCGCTATGGGTCAAGCGATCTTGGCGAAGGCTCTCGCGGCTTAAATAAAGCGCCCTAGGCACGCCAAAATAGAAAACTCAGATTCCCTCTACAATCCTATCGCTGGCCGTCAGATTCATTGCTGTAAGCAGCTGCCCCCCTTTTTCTCTCACCAAGCCCACTTGATTTACGAGCTCGCACTGGACAGCAGCGCCAGAATGCCCATAGTTCATTCATACCTATGAACGATGGCACGGCCATCCTTTCCCGCTTCTACCATGAAAAACACCCTCGCTCTCCTCACCCTGATCCTTCTGCTTGTCCCACAAAGCCAGGCGCAAGACTCCTCCAAGGAAAAAATCGATCCCGAAGCCGGTCCCGGTGACCAGATGATCGCCGAGTATTTCAAACTCGAAACCCAGCGCCTGACCAATCGCACCCTCAACAACATAAAAACCAAAGAGGACTGGCAGCAAGCCCGCGACACCTACCGCCGCCAACTTTACGAAATGCTCGGCCTGAACCCTCTGCCCGCACGCTCCCCGCTCGACGCCAAAGTCACCGGCAAACTCAATCACGAAAAATTCACCGTCGAAAACCTCGTCTTCGAATCCCGCCCCGGCCTCTACGTCACCGGCAATCTCTACCTGCCCAAAAACGCCAAGAAAAAAGCGCCCGCCATTCTCTACGTCTGCGGTCACGGCAAGGAAAAAAAGGACGGTATCAGCTACGGCAACAAAACCCACTACCAACACCACGGCGAATGGTTCGCCAGTAACGGTTATGTCTGCCTCACCATCGACACCCTGCAACTCGGAGAAATCGAGGGAACCCATCACGGCACCTACAGCAAAAACCGCTGGTGGTGGAACTCACGCGGTTACACCCCCGCCGGAGTCGAAGCCTGGAACAGCATCCGCGCCATTGACTACTTGATCTCCCGCCCGGAAGTGGATGCCCAACGCATCGGCATCACCGGACGCTCCGGCGGTGGCGCTTACTCCTGGTGGGCAGCCGCCCTCGATGAACGCATCAAGGTGGCGGTTCCCGTCGCCGGCATCACCAGCTTGAAAAACCACGTCGTTGACGGTGCGGTGGAGGGGCATTGCGATTGCATGTTCCAAGTCAATACCTACCGCTGGGATTACCCCATCGTCGCCGCGCTGGTCGCACCTCGCCCCCTGCTCATCACCAATACCGACAAAGACCGCATTTTCCCGCTCGACGGGGTGATTGACGTTTACAACAAAACCCGTCGCATTTATAAACTGCTCGGAGCCGAAGACAAGATCGGCCTGGCTATCTACGAAGGCCCCCACAAAGACACCCAACCGCTGCGCGTCAGCGCCTTCCAATGGTTTGAACGTTTTCTCAAGGGCAAGGACATCTCGGATGAGATCGCCGATACCACCACCCCCAAGCTGTTTAAAATCGAGCAGCTCAAAGTGCTCGACAAAATCCCCTCCGACGAG
This sequence comes from Verrucomicrobiota bacterium, assembly GCA_045046875.1. Taxonomy (GTDB): domain Bacteria; phylum Verrucomicrobiota; class Verrucomicrobiia; order Verrucomicrobiales; family DEV007; genus JAADHD01. Next base: position 70,074 of record JASFYY010000010.1, read on the forward strand.
CGCAATACCGATATCGACGAATACTTCACCAACCAAGCCATCAACCGCAAAGCCCCTGTCACTAAAGATGACTGGCTCTCCAATCGCGACCTGTGGATGCGCCGCTTGAAAAGCCGCTCTTTCCGCGGTTGGCCCAGCAACCCCGGCCCCACCAACCTGCTGCCCGCAGCCAGCATCACCCGCGATGGCATCACCCTTTCCTCGTGGGATTTCATCAGTCAGGAAAGCATTCAACTGCGTCTCTATGTGCTGCAACGGGAAGATCTGGAAAGCAAAGACCTCGACCTCACCGTGCTCAATGTGCTCGATGAAAAAGATTGGACCGATTTTCTCACCACCATCGGCGCCTCCTTCCCCGAAGCTTTCCCCAACATCGACCTGCCCGGCCTCGATCAAAATGCCTACCTGCAAGAACGCAAAATGTACCGCTCTCAAAAATGGGCGATGGCCTACGTTTGTCCCCGCGGCATCGGACCTACCGCCTTCAACCACAACGAACGCAAACGCACCCACATCCGCCGTCGTTTCATGTTGCTCGGCCAGACCCAGGACGGCATGCAGACCTGGGATGCCCGACGCGCCATTCAAGCTCTGCGTAGCATCGACGGTATGAAAAATATCCCACTCTGGTTACAGTCCTCCGGAGCGATGGCCGGCAACACCCTCTACGCCTCACTGTTCGAACCCGACATCACTCGGCTCGATTTGCACCAGCTTCCCACCAGCCACCGTGACGGCCCCACCTACCTCAACGTGATGCGCTTCATGAACACTCCACAAGCCATCGCCATGGCCGCCGACCGTTCTAAAATCCGCCTCTACCAAAAAAACGATAAAGGCTGGAACTATGTTCAGGATCTTGCCAAGAACCTCAAGTGGGAAGAAAGCCAATTTCAAATCCGCACCCCCCAACAGAAAGAGTAGAACCTGGATTCACCCCCTCTTCTCCAGCTCATTCAGCTCCTGCTGTAGATTATTTCTCGCGGAGCTTTCTAGCTTGCTGAAAAAAACCGTGGCGTAAATCGGCTGCGATAAAAAACCTTCCAATACAGCCCTGCGGCCAGCAATAAAATCATCCTCTGCCACCTGCCTGTATTCTTCGCGAATAGCCTTGCTGTATTGCCCGTATTCCCTCCGAGAAGATCCCAGAATATTGAGATCAATATCAATCAGCAAATCCTCATCAGCCCGTCCGCTTCTCTGCCTGCGGGGATCCGTAGCGAGAATCAAACGACTCACGGATTCGGCCACAGCCCCGCTCACCAAGCCACCCAAGTGCTGCTCAAAAAAACACGCGCTATCAGCCTCGTTACAAGCCTCCATTGGCTCGTAAACCACATCATGAAACCAAATTGCCAGTTCGATCGTATCAGTGCCCTGCCCTGATTCATCCAACGCAGCGAGCATTTTTTCGATGTGGGTCAAATTGTGGTAATGACGCTGCGCTTCTGTATATTTTTGCTCCACAGCCAGCCACAAAGCTCCCGCAGCCTGCTCCTTCACCCCCACTCTCAAACAAGCATCAATGAAACGATTTTGCATCCTCTACATCACTTCACATCCGCCAGGCGCACACCGAGCTTTTTCATCTCCGCAATCTGCGCTTTGGTTCTAGCGTTATCGAGCACATTGCCTTGCAAATAAATGCGCACATAAGGGGCAAAACGTTTTTCACCCTTGAGATCCGCTTTCAGCAAATCAAGCAATGGCTGTAAATCGCTCACCTTATTGCCATCGAGAAACAAAAAGCTCATCGGCTGGATTCCCTTCAACGCAGAGAGATTAGAAATTTGATTTCCCTTCAACCCAAAACTCCACACCTTGTTCAGCTTGCCGATACCTGTGAGATCAACAATCTTGTTATTATCCAGATACAAAGACGATAACTTGGGCAAATCACACACCGGCTTGATATCCACAATTTGATTGCCCGATGCATAAAGCGATGACAGGCGTTTTAGATCTTTCAGCGGTGCCAACGACTTCACCTTATTGCCAGACACGTCGATGTATTGCAGGGCGATCACCGCCTTCAATGGCGCCAAATCTACAATCTGGTTCTTGGGCAAAATCAGCTGCTGCAAACGTTTAAGATCTTTCAAGGGGCCAAGATCAACAATCGCATTATCCGCCAGGTCAATCGAAGCCAGTGCTTTGCAATGTTCCAGGCCCGAAAGATTTTTGATCCCCATGCCTTTCCCTTTGATGGTGGATATGTTCTTCACATCCTCGGCAGTGATCACATCCTTATTATCCCGCTTGGCAAAAACCTGACGCCGCACCGCCTTTTCCAAGTTTTTATCGACAAAGATCGGTTTCGGAGCCGGAGGCGGTGTTTTTTTCGCCACTGCCTTTTTGGCCGGCGCTTTTTTAGCTGCAGGCTTTTTAGCAGGAGCTTTGACTGCCGGTTTTTTCACTGCTTTTTTCGCCGGAACTTTAGCCGCCGTTTTTTTAGCTGGAGGTTTGACTGCGGGTTTCGCCGGAGCGGCTGGCTTCGCCACAGCTTTTTTGATTACAGGTTTGGCCGCAGTCGCAGGCTTCGTCGGAGTCACCTTCGCTGCCGCCTTGTTTTTTTCGTCCGCCGCGTGAGACGGCGACAACAACAAAACCCCCAAAGCCAATCCAACACCAAATCCAAGCACCCTCTTCGTCACAATTTTCATACCAGTTTTTTGTCTCATCTCAAAATTCATATTCTCAAAATTCTAAAGCTCCAACCCCTCATTTCCAATAGCCACTTGTCCTTTTCTAAGACCGCATACAATAAAAAACGTTCACCTTTTGTCCTCCCTCACATCTCCCCGCTTTCGCCAAGTGGGGATGCCTGCTCTACATACAGCTTCCTTTATTCACGTTTATTAGCATCCCTCTTGACTCGCCTTAACTGTAATGGCGGCGGTTAGCGGTTTTCTCAATCCCCTCTTATCCGCGCTATCCGCGGTAAAATTCCTTCCTCATTCCCCACCCGGCATCAAAAAGTGTTCAAAAAACTGATAAATATGTTCGTTCGACTCGACCGTCGGATCGTGTTTGGGCCGATTGGTCATCGCCACGCGATTCTTTTTCCCCAACAATTGGTTAACCGCGATCGAATGATTCAAAGCTTTCCATTGCTCCGGCGTATCCGCCGATCCACCAGACACCAAAAACGGACGCGGAGCCATCAGCGCATGCAGCTCATGCA
>JASFYY010000011.1:0-62757 GCA_045046875.1 Verrucomicrobiota bacterium
TGATCTGGAAATTGTGAACCGCTTTGCGGTCAAATGCGCTCGAACCAAGGTTCGAACCCTCGCGATCTACCATTTATTGATGGTAGCCTCGCAAGGATTCGAACCTTGACAAACAGAATCAGAATCTGTTGTGCTACCATTACACTACGAGGCTAAATGGGATGGGGTGAGTGCATAGGAGGGCATAAATGGGGGGGAATCAACTAAAATTCCGTGTCAGCGGTGATATTATGAGGGGAGGCCTCGGGTAGTTTTCTGGGAATACGGGTATCTGGTGAAAAAGTCGTTGCGTGGGGGGGCGGGTTGCGTGGAAGGTGGGTGGATGAAATTTAAAACTCCTCTGTTGTCGTTTACTTCGCTTGCCTTGGGTCTGGCTCTTGTTACTTCTCAAGCTTCTGCGCATGAAGTGGCGGATGCGATGGCGGATGCGGCAAACAACTTTCTTGATTCTCTGGAGGGGGATCAAAAAGCCAAGGCGGCGATTGATATGAAGAGTGATGAGCGTGGTAACTGGCACTACATCCCGAAACCTTTCGAGGGAGAGAAGATGCGTAAAGGTCTGCCGATGATGGAGATGCGTGATGATCAGAAAGCGTTGACTTTTGCTCTGCTCAGCACCGCTATGAGTCACCGTGGATTTGCCCAGGCGGCGACGATCATGAGTTTGGAGCGGGTGGTGTGGGAAATGGAGAATCACGCGGCCAAGCGTCGAGCGGATGCTTATTATGTATCCATCTTTGGCAAACCTGCGCCGGGCAAAACCTGGGGCTGGCGGGTAGAGGGACATCATGTGTCGGTGAATTTCACGATCGTTGAGGGCAAGGTGGTATCGGTAACGCCCAACTTTTTCGGAGCCAATCCGGCTGAGGCGAAAGACGGCACGAGGAAGGGCTTGCGGGTATTGGCAGCCGAGGAGGATTTGGCCCGGGCGTTGTTGAAGTCATTGGATGACGGACAGCGCAAGGTGGCGCTGATTGCGGCTAAAGCCCCACGCGATGTGGTTGCTCCGATTGTGGCGAAGATCAGTCCTTTGGAAGGCAAAGGACTGCTTGCGGAAAAAATGAATGTGGATCAGCAGAAAATGTTGCGCGGTTTGATCGAAGAATACGTCCGGCGCTTGCGTCCGGTGCTGGCCGATGTCGATTTGAAAAAAATCGATGAAGCTGGTTTTGGGAAAATTCTATTTGTCTGGGCGGGCGGCACGGAGAGAGGTGAGGGTAATTATTACCGGGTGCAGGGACCGACTTTTTTGCTGGAATATTCAAATACTCAGAATAATGCGAATCATGCGCATGCGGTGTGGCGCGACTTTGATGGGGATTTTGGAGTGGATGTGTTGAAGGAACACTATTCGAAGAACCATTGAATTTAGCATTTAAGATTTAGCATTTAGCATTTAGAACGCGGGATTTAAGTTGGCGGGTTTTTTGGCTCGTTAGGTTATTGGGGATTCGCCGGACAGGAATGTCCGCCCTCCTGTGTTCCCCTCAGTAGTTACGAAAGAATAAATCTTGAGGGGCAGTAGGCAGAATTCTGAATCCTTCTTCAAAAGAATCGTCTTGCGGGCACGATGGGGCGGGGTTGGCAGATACGGTTGACGCATTCGGCGAAACTTTCCTCGCCACTGAGGATGCCGATCTCCACCCGGAGGAAATAAATTTCTGTGTCCATGCGCTGCAGGCGAGGGAAACGTACGCTGTCTTTTTCGGTGGTGATGATCATGTCCACGCCGGCTTCGACGGACTCGTTGATGAAGCTGAGGATTTCCTGCTCGTTGTAACGATGGTGATCGGTGAAACGTTTGCGGTGGATGATCTCTGCACCAAACTTCTCGACTCCGTATTCGAAGCTTTCGGGTACGGCGATGCCGCTGATGGCGGCGATTTTTTTCCCTTTCAGGTGGGAGAGTGGTAGCGTCTCACGGGTTTCGATGTGTTGCAGGTATTGTGGCCGATGTTCACACTCGATGATCTCCGCCGTTAGGTTGTATTGGCGGATGCGGGTGATCAGTTTGGTATTGGGATCGCCGTTGCATTTGGTGATGAAAATGTAGCTGGCGCGTTTGAGGTTCTTGGGTGGTTCGCGCAGGGTGCCACGGGGCAGCAGTTTTTCGGTGCCGAAGGGGTGGTAGCGGTCGATGAGCACGATGTCGAGCCGGTGGCGCAGTTTCAGGTATTGCAGGCCGTCATCGAGCAGCAGGGTGTCGGCGTCGTATTTTTCGATGGCGTGGCGTCCGCCTTTGACCCGGTCTTTGTCGACCACCACTACAACATCCTTGAGGTTGGCAGCGAGCATGTAGGGTTCGTCACCAGCGGTTTTGGAGTCGAGCAGCAGCGATTTGCCATCGGAGACCACCCGCGGCGGATTGATTTCGTTTTTGCCTCGTAGTTTGCCGATCAGGCGTTTCCACAGGGGGATTTTGACACTTTTATAACCGCGGCTGAGGATGGCTACTTTGCGGCCGCCGTCCTGTAGGGCGCGGGCGAATTTCTCCACCACCGGGGTTTTGCCAGTGCCGCCGACGGTGAGATTGCCGATGCTGACGACGAGGCAACCGAGGTTGCGCTCACGAAAGATGCGGTTGCGGTAGAGGGAGAGCCGGGCGGCAACGACCACCGCGTAGAGTCTGGAAAAGGCGCTGAGCACCCAGCGCAGGACGGTGGCGCGTTTGCCTTTGCGACGGTCCATGATGACGTCGATGGCAAATTGTTCCAGCGGTTCCAGATGTTCTTTCATAGTTTGGCTCGATCAGCCTGCTTGAGTGCGAGCCGCAGTCTGTTTCACGGGTCAGCAGACTGTAGGGAAAGTCGGGCGCGCGTCGCGCTTTTTTTCGTCAAAGTAATGGTAAAAACCTTGCAATCAATCCTATATCGCAGAGTTTCGCCCCATGACTGAAAGAATAGATCAACGGGCGGTGGATGAATTGAGGCCAATTACTTTTCAAGCGGACATCGCAGCGAATGCGCACGGTTCGGTATTGGTATCATTTGGGGATACGCGGGTGATTTGCGGAGCGACGATCCAAGAGGGCGTTCCGCGTTGGATGATGAACCAGGGGGTGAAGGGTGGTTGGTTGACGGCGGAATACAGCATGCTGCCGTATTCGACACTGGACCGCAAGTCGCGGGATTCGTCGCGCGGCAAGGTGGATGGTCGCAGCACGGAAATTCAGCGATTGATCGGCCGCTCGCTACGGGCGGTGGTGGATCTGAAACGTCTGGGACAGCGAACTTTATGGATCGATTGTGACGTGTTGCAAGCGGACGGCGGTACCCGCACGGCATCGATCACCGGGGCCTGTGTGGCGGTGCAGATGGCTTTTTTGCGCATGATCGAGGCAGGATTGATGGAGAGTTCGCCGATGCAGAAAATGGCGGTAGCAGTGAGTGCGGGGGTTTGGGAGGACGAATGTGTGTTGGATTTGAATTATCACGAGGACAAGGACGCGTCGGTCGATTTTAATTTTGTGATCACCGAGCAGCTCGATATGATCGAGATGCAGGGCAGCGGTGAGGAGGCGACTTTCACCGAGCAGCAGATGCTGCGGATGTTGGAATTGAGCAAAAAAGGGGTATTGGAGATCGCAAAATTGCAACATGCGGCGATTGCGGGCTTTGATCCCAGAGCCAATCAGGCTGTGATTGAGCGCTTGCGCGAGGCGGCTAAGAAGCGTAGAAGATGAAAATGGGCAGGGACTTTGTGGATAAGGCACAAAATTGCTTGACCAGAGGGCGTTTTCCGTCGAAAGCAGAGGGATAGCCCCGAAAGCATTCCGGTGCTTTTATCAGAGGATAATTTATTTAAGAAAACAGGATCATGTCCAGAGTTTGCAGTATTACAGGTGCCCGTGTTACTAAAGGTAGAAAAATCCACCGCAGTGGTCTCGCCAAGAAAAAGGGTGGTGTGGGTCGCCACGTGACTAAAACCGTTAAACGGACTTTTTCTCCGAACCTCCGTGTGAAGCGGATCTGGGTGCCGGAGCTGAACCGTTTTATCCGTGTCAAAGTAACCGCACGGGCTTTGAAGACGATTGATAAAAACGGCGCTTACGTCACCTTGAAGAAGGCTGGCTTGATCAAATAAGCTGCTTGTTTTGAATCCAACGCCGTGATCCATTGTGGATGGGGCGAGGCTTTCAGCGTCGGAATTTTATCCGCGATCAAATAGAGGGCAGTCGAAGGGCTGGCTGAAATGATCGGCGGGATTAGATGAACTGACAATATGAAAGGCTCCCTGAATCATGGCTTACAGCGTTCCCAGCAAAAAGTCTGGCAAAACTTATTATCTGCATTTGCGTGAACAGCCCCGGAAAAACGGGGGAATCACCAAACTCTATTATTTCGCTGGCGATGTGCGCCCTGGCGAAGCTCTCGATGACTTGCCGGAAGGTTATCTGATCATCGAAAACGAGCGAACCGGTTTGCCTTTTTTAAAGAAGAAGGAATAGGGTAAGGGCTAGCTCAGGTCAAAATCGCTGTCGAAGTCGCTGTCGCCGCCGCCTTCAAAATCGACTTCGCGCACCCGTTTCTGGTCACGTAGGAGTTCGACGTGTTTGCGCACGTGTTCACGAACCTTGGCGACATCGCTGATGGCTTCGAGGGCGACTTTGGGATGACTGCGGTCTGATGTTTCGAGGTTGAGGATGCCAAGGCCAAACATCCGGAGAAAAAAGGGTTGCTCGATGTTGGTGTCTTTGACACGGTAGAGCTCGATTTCATCGATCTTGCGGTTGAGCACGCCATCGTAAAGGCGCAATCGCTGGCTGGTGAGTTCATAAACCCGGCATTTGACGACCAGCCATTTCCATCCGGCCCACAGCAGGGGGATGATCATGGCGGCATAAGCCGGCGGGAAGAAGGTGCCGCCGACGCCGATGCCGATCAAGAGCAGCAGGCACATGGTGAAGGTGCCTAGATTCAATAATTGTGAGGGGGAGCTTTTCCAGATAATGGATTCATCATTCATGATGGGGAAGTATAGGCAGGGTTGTGGCTATACGCCATTGTAAGAATGAGGAAATTTTGTAATGGCGAGGGGGTGGAGCAGATGTTCGACCAACCGAAGCGGTTGCCCTACAATTGATGGGGGGATGTGGCGATCAGCGTTGTTTAGCCAGCCACCAGTTGAAGATTTTTTTGACCCGTTCCGTGAGGCGGGTTTTGTTGTATTGGTCGCCGACTTTGCGGATGGCTTCGGCTTGGGTGGGGTAGGGGTGGATGACGCTGGCGAGACTGCCGAGCCCCATTTTGGAGTTCATGGCGGTGGTGATTTCGCTGATCAGGTCACCTGCATTTTCTGCAACGATGGTGGCTCCGAGAATTTGGTCACTGCCTTTTTTGACCATGATTTTGACAAAACCTTCCGTTTTGCCTTCGAGGATGGCGCGATCCACGCCGTCCATGGACTGGGTGTAGGTGGTGGTTTCGATGCCTTGTTCCTGGGCTTCTTTTTCGTAGAGGCCGACGTGGGCGATTTCGGGTTCGGTGTAGGTGCACCAGGGCATGGTCAGCGAGCTGAGCTTTTTCTTACCTAGCCCGGCGATGGAAAAGAGGGTGTTTTGGATGACGATGCGGGCGGCGAAGTCAGCGGCGTGAGTGAATTTCCACTGCATGCAGATGTCGCCGCCGGCGTAGATTTTGGCATTGGTGGTCTGCAAGTGGTCGTTGACTTTGACTCCCCATTTTTCGTATTCAACACCGACTTTTTCGAGTTCCAGTCCTTCGATATTGGGGGTGCGGCCTACCGAAACGAGTAAGTGATCCACTTGTTCGTCGTAGGATTTTCCGTGGGATTCGACGGTCAGGCGGGCGCCTTTGCCGCTGTCGGTTTTGGCAAGTTTGAGTTCTTTGCCACAGCAGAGCAGTTGCACCCCATCGGCGGCGAGGGATTCACGCACGATCTTGGAGGCGTCGGGATCTTCGCGTGGCAGGATGCCGTGGGTGGCTTCGACGAGCAGTACTTCCGAGCCGAGGCGGGCAAAAGCCTGAGCCATTTCGCAGCCGATGGGGCCGGCGCCGATGATGCCGATGCGTTTGGGCAGTTCGGTGAGATTGAAGAGATTTTCGTTGGTCAGGTAGTCAACCTGGTCGAGTCCGGGAATCGGGGGAGCGTCGGCGCGGGCGCCGGAGCAGATGACGGCATTTTTGAAAGTCAGGCGTTGATCTCCGACGGCAACGGTTTGTGAATCGACAAAGCTGGCCTGACCGAGAAATACGTCGATGCCGAGATCGGCGAAACGTTTGACCGAGTCGTGTTTGCTGATTCCGGCGCGCAGCTTGCGCATGCGTTCCATGGCGGCGGCGAAGTCAATTTTCACGGCATCCGGATCGACGTGGATACCAAATTCCGCGCCACCGTTTTTGGCTGCATGGGCGGCCTTGGCAGCAGCGATGATGCCTTTGGATGGCACGCAACCCACGTTGAGGCAATCACCGCCCATCAGGTGACGTTCGATCAGGGCGACTTTGGCGCCGAGCCCGGCGGCTCCGGCAGCGGTCACCAGGCCTGCGGTGCCGGCTCCGATGACCACCAGATTGTAACGACCTTCGGGAGTGGGGTTGACCCAGTCGGGTGGGTGGACGTTGGAGATGAGCTGACTGTTGTGCTCGTCCATGGGGGGGATTTCGATGGGATCGGTATTCATGGGTTGAATGGGTTTGTATGGAATACTGTGCAAGAGGGTTTTGGGCGATTTTCTTTATGGGGAGAAGATCGCAATGTGCACTTCATTTGTCCGGCCGGACAAATGAAGTGCATGTTTGTTGGGTGGGAAAATTCAGGATTTGAATTTGCTGATGATTTTTTTCAGGGTGATGGGCAAGAGGCCGAGGATGATAAAAGCGATGATCAGTTGCGGGCTGATGATGCCGGAGAGACCTTTTTCGTCGAGGGTTTTCAGATCGGGTACACTGGCGCCTGCATAGACGAAAGCCATGGTGCCAGGTAACATGCCGAGTTGGCTAACCCACCAGTAGGTGCGGGTGGAGATGGGGGTGAGTCCCATCACGAGATTGATCACAAAAAAGGGAACGACAGGGATGAGACGAAGGGAGAATAGATAAAACGCGCCTTCTTTTTCTAGTGCGGCATTAAATTTGCTCAAGCGGTCACCGAAGCGGCTTTGGATGGAGTCGCGTAGCAGAAAGCGACTGATGATGAAAGCGAGGGTAGCTCCCATGGTGGAGGCGAAGCTGACGAGGATGAGCCCCCGTGCAAAACCAAAATACCAGCCGAAGAGTAAGGTTAATACGGTGGCTCCGGGAATAGAGAACCCGGTGGCGGTGACGTAGATGAGAAAAGCCGCGCCGAAGACGATCCAAGGGGCTTGTTGTTGCCAGTCTCTGAGTTGGACTTCCTTTTTTGCGAGTTCACTTAGGTTGAGGGCGTCTCCGAAGTTCAGATAGAGAAAAACCGTGGCGGCTATGAAGGCCGCGAGAACGGTTAATTTGGTCCAGGGGAAGGACTTGGGTTTGGATGGGGTGGACATGGGAAAGAGGAAGAGGAACCACTAATGGACACGAATGAGGAGAGGGGAATTAATAGGGCAGGGCTTTTGAAGTTGCTTTTGGGTGGTATACTCCGGCTGCCACGCTACGCTTTGGCTCAAATTTCTACTGTTTGTTGAGGCTCCAGTCGTAGGAGGTGTATTTGACTTTGAGTTTTTTGCCTTTGATGTCGCTGGGGAAAAAGGGGGTGACAAAATCCTGGATGCTGCCGTCGGTGGTGAAGTCTTCGGCGAACCAGCTGAAAATGGGGGAGAGGTAGAGGGTATTGCCATCGAGTTTGTTTTTATTTTTTTGCGCCATGAAGTAGCGTCCTCGATCGTTGAGTTGTTGGTCGAGGGTCTCCGGGAGAAATACTTGATTGAGCAGGGGCGGGCAGCCCATGGCGGCACAGACGATGACAAAATGAACCCGGGGTTCTTTGTATTTGGGACGCAGGATGTCATGTTCGATGTGGTTGAGGGTGGTTTTTTTTCCGAACAAGGTGACGGATTTTACGTCCCAGGGTTGACCAAAAAAGAGTCCGCCGATTTTTTTGATGCTTTTAACAGGGTAGTTGTCGATGATCAGTTGCAGGGTTTCGGCGTTGTAAACGTTGATCAGAAAAGCGAGGCGCTGATCGTGGGTCCATGCTTTGAACTCAGACTCACTGATGGATCCGGTTTCTTTCAGATAGGCGTCCAGTGCGCTGCGGTTCTTTTTGAGCCCGCTGTAGTTGACCATGCCTTTGTCATCGACGTATTTTTTAAGCACTCCATCGAAGTCCGCGTGACTGTGGTCGAAGGCTAGAACGGACGGGGCGAAACTGAGGGCACTGAGGGCGCAAAACAAAAATAAGATGGTTTTCATAGCTTGTTGTTTAGTTAGTATTATTGTTAGCCTTGCTGGCGGTTTATTCTTGGGGGTGAAGTGATTTGAATTAGCAGCAATCGGAGCCAGAGCCGCAGCATTCCGAGGCGTCGGTGCTGGCGTCGTAGTTCTCTCCCTTGGTTTCGCGTGGGTGACGCAGATACATTTCGTTGCAGTCGAAAGCCTCGGCTTGATCGGCGGGGACTTCTTCCCGCGGCTCGATGAACTCAAAAAATTCAGCGTAGGGTGCTTTGCGGTAGAGTTGAAAGGTTTTGTCGCAGACGGCGTAGCGTTGTCCGCGCTCCATTGGATGATCGTCATCGTCGAGCACCATTTTGAATGGTCCTTTGTAGATCACCGCTTGTTTGTGATCGAGGCAGGCACCTTGTTTGCCCTTGAAGGCTTCGATGGTCATGCTGCGGAACTCGATGCCTTGCACAGTTTGCCAAGGTTCTTTATCCAGCTTCAGGATTTGCACTCCATAAAACCCCGCTTCTTCAAAAGCTTGCAGGAATTCGTCTTCGCGGAAAGCGCCGGAGATGCAACCGCTCCACAGGTCGGGGTCCTTCATCATGTCTTCGTTGACGGTTTCGTCGGAGACGATGTCAGAGATGACGGCACGACCGCCGACTTTGAGCACCCTGAAAATTTCTTCGAAGAGCTGCAGGCGGTGGTTCATCGAGACCAGATTGAGAACACAGTTGGAAACCACCACATCGACGCTGTCGTTGGGGATCATGGTTTTTTTGACCCGAATCTCTTCAGCCAGTTCTTCGGCTTCGAGGAAGCGGTTGGCGTTGTCGATGGGTTGTGCTTGCAGTTCGCGGTCGAGTTCTTCCAAATCGAGAGCGAGATCCTGGATGCGGCCTTTGCAAAATTCGACGTTGGCGTAACCGATTTTTTCAGCTACCAGCGGGGCGTTGCGGCGGGCGACGTCGAGCATGTCGTCGGTCATGTCGACTCCGATGACCTTGCCTTCGGGTCCGACTACTTGAGAAGCGATGAAGCAGATTTTCCCGGTGCCGGATCCCAGATCAAGCACGGTTTCGCCGGCTTTGAGGTATTGGCTTGGATCACCGCAACCGTAGTCGCGTTCGATCACTTCGGCAGGAATCACCTTGAGGTATTGTGGGTCATATTCCACCGGGCAACAAAGTGCGGCTTCCTGGGCATTGGCGCCATCGGCGTAACGTTTTTTTACTATGGATTCGGTCTTCATGTTGGGATGTAGAAGGATTAACTGTTGGTTTTATTGATAGACTGGCAGATTGGAATTTCCTTACAAAAAAATATCCAAATACTACGTCATATCAAGGTCAGGTCAACGCGCCACCACAGGATGAGCCGCTGCCGGCGGTGCAGCCAAAGCAGTGGGCGCCGGTGCGGATGGGGATGTTGGCAAAAGTGTCAGGATCGATGTCCCAGAGGTAAAGCGGGCCATAGGCTCCGGCTGATAGGGATTCAAGCGGCAGTTTCATCATTTGATTGAAGTCGCAGTCAAAAACTTCGCCGAGCCACGAGACGTTGATGGTATTGCGGCACATCAGGCCGGCGACGGTGGCGGGGTTGAAGGATTCGCGCAGTAATTGATTGTAAGATTCGTATTGGCCGGTATTTTTGAGATGGGAGGCAAAACGCGCGATGGGCATGTTGGCGATGCAGTAGAGATCGTTGAATACGATATCAAAATGCTGTTTCATGGCTTTTTTGTAATCGGCTTTCAACTCGATCTGGCAAGGTGGTAGGAAGGCTCCGTTGGGATTGTAAACAAAGTTCAAGCGCAGTTCGGAGTCAGTGCCGTAACCGAGTTGGTTGAGTTTTTGAAAAGCGAGGATGCTGGAATCAAAAACGCCGTCACCGCGTTGTTCGTTGACGTTATCAGGCTGGTAACAGGGCATGGAGGCGATGATTTCCACTTGCTGGTCGCGCAGGAATTGTGGAACCCACTCATAGCCAGGTTCGTTGATGATAGTGGCGTTGAGGCGGGTCATTACCCGGCGGGGTTGATCAAAATGGCGCACGGTCTCCACCAGGCGGCGGTAGTCGGTGATCATTTCGGGGGTGCCTCCGGTGAGGTCGAGGGTGTTGATGTCGGTTTTCTCAAACCACTGCAGGATGCGATCGACGGTCTGACCGTCCATGATCTCTTTGCGCTTGGGGCCGGCGTTCACATGACAGTGGGCGCAGGTCAGATTGCAGAGTTTGCCAATGTTGAGCTGCAGGATCTCGGGGCGGATTCGCTGCAGCGGGCTAGCGCTGTCAGCGAGGGCTTGATCAAAAGGGTTGAGTTGTAACAGAGTGGGCATGTTGACTGGGTCAGCTGAAATTTCGCTCTCAAGACGATGGAATGGGTTTATCCTTACAATTGTGTAAGGATGATTGCCGCAAATACGTCGATGATACGAGAATAATACCACCTTTTTGAAAAAGTTTTGTTTAAATGACCGATAGCAAGAGTCCAGAAGCCGATCCGGGATTGTGGTTGAATGATCATGGAGATCACCTCTATGGCTACGCCATGTATCGATTGCGCGACAAACACATGGCGGAGGACATGGTGCAGGAAACTCTGTTGGCGGCTTGGAAGGCTTATGGGAAATTTGAAGGGCGCAGTTCGATCAAAACCTGGCTGACGACCATCCTGCATAATAAGATTGTCGATTTTGTGCGTAAGGCGGCGCGCCAGAAACTCGTATTCAGCGACGAAGATTTGGATGGAAGGATAGACGGGGAGTTCAGTGAGACAGGACATATCAATGCAGAGTTTGGTTCCAAACAATGGCCCTTGCGACCGGATGACATGGCGCAGCGTGGGGATTTTTGGAGGATTTTGCAGCAGTGCATCGATCATCTGCCCAAGGACACTGGTGAGGTGTTTCGTTTGCGCGAGGTGGATGGATTGTCAACGGAGGAGATTTGTGAATTGAAGGGGATTGGGAAAAATAATTTTTGGGTGATCCTACACCGTGCCCGCAAGGGTTTGCGATCCTGCATGGAGAGCAATTGGGTGGGGCAGCATGATAAATAAGGAACTAAGATGAAATTGATAGAACGTTTGATGTTTTTGGTGATCCCCAGTTGTCGGGAAACTCAAAAGCTGCAATCCAAGACCTTGGACGAGAAGTTGCCGTGGCTGACCCGCTGCTCGTTGTGGATGCATTGTGTGATGTGTGGCTGGTGCCGGCGTTATGGCAAGCAGCTCAAATTTCTCAGCCGTGCTTGTGGGGATCTGCCGGAGTGCGGGGATTTTGAAAAAGATGAAGCTTTGCCCGAGGAGGCCAAAGAGCGGATTGCGCGGTGTTTGTGTGAAGCTGAGGCTGGAGGGAAGGAAGCGGTAAGTGCGGATGTCGTGGATGGGGCTCAAGAACCTTAGGGGCTGAGTTTGTTTGGGGGCGTTGAAAAATGAGCGGATCAGGGCTGCGGTGAACTTCGTCCTTGAAAGACGCTGATTTTTTGTGATGGGTGACAGCGTCTTATGAAAAATCAGCCTACACTCGACCCTACATTTGTCCCAGCCGTGCTTTGGAACCGGGATTATCAAAACCGCGTCCAGCAAAGTGGCGGTGGTGAAGCTTTTGCGATTGCCTTGCAGCGTCCGGGCGGATCGGTTTCGCGATTTGATACGCAGGTGTTCAGCGATACAGAGGGCGAGGCTTGGCAGCAATCGGTGCGTTATATTGAGCGGATTTTGAAATTTTTGCTGTGGCAGCGTGGCGGGGCGAACATTTATTTAGGAGGCAATCGTGCGGTGGCGGAAAAGGTGGCTTCTTTTTATCAAATGGGAGCGGAGCGTGAGTTTGATTTTGATTTCATTGGCAAGTCGGTATACCGGCAGCCCTTGGATTTTCAGTTAGTGGCGTTGGATGAGGTGCCGGCCTCTAAAGAGACGACGATTGCCCTGGGGCGTCATTTGGATGGTTGCCGCATTGGTTTTGATCTCGGCGGCAGTGACCGTAAAAGCGCAGCGGTGATTGATGGGGAAGTGGTGTTTTCCGAGGAAATCGAATGGGATCCTTATTTTGAAAATGACCCTGAATATCATTATCAGGGAATCAACGACAGTTTGAAGCGTGCGGCGGCGCATTTGCCACGGGTGGATGCGATCGGTGGCAGTGCGGCCGGGGTGTATGTGGATAATGAGGTGCGCATTGCTTCTCTGTTTCGCGGCGTCAGTGAGGAGAATTTTGAAAAGCGGGTGAGGCGAATGTTTTTTGATCTAAAAAAAGAATGGAACGACGTGCCTTTTGACGTGGTGAATGATGGTGAAGTGACCGCACTGGCGGGTGCGATGTCATCGGGTGCCAACGGCGTGCTGGGGGTGGCGATGGGCACCAGTGAAGCGGTGGGTTATGTCAATCCCGAGGGGCACATCACTCCCTGGTTGAACGAGTTGGCTTTTGCTCCGGTGGATTATCGTGACCAGGCTCCGGTCGATGAGTGGAGTGGGGATCACGGCTGTGGCGCGCAGTATTTTTGTCAGCAGGCGGTGGCGAGACTGGCGCCGTTGGCGGGGCTGGAGTATCCGGACGAAATGGGATTTCCCGAGCGTTTGATCGAAGTTCAGAATCTGATGAAAGCCGGGGATCAGCGGGCGGCGGACATTTATGATACGATTGGCACTTGTTTTGGTTATTCGATTGCCCACTACGCGGATTTTTACGATATCGAGAATGTTTTGGTGCTGGGTCGGGTGACTTCCGGAGAAGGCGGTGAGCGCATTATCTCGAATGCCGAAGCGGTGCTGGCGGATGAATTTCCGGAGCTGAGTGAAAAGATTGCCTTGCGCACTCCGGGGGAAAAAGAGAAACGCCACGGTCAATCGATCGCAGCGGCCAGTTTGCCGGCTTTGGGGGAATAAGCTAAATCAAGGTAGGTCGGGTAGGAAAACCCGACCTCCTGTGGGGAGATTGGGGAATCAGGCGCTGCCTTCGTCGGGGGCTTGAAAGCCGCTGGCTTCCATTTTGTTGAGCACTTCGGACATGTCCTCGACTTCGTCCCAAACGGTTTGGGCGATGTAAATGGGGGCCTCCTGTTGAATCGCCAGCGCCACGGCATCGCTGGGGCGGGCATCGAGCTCGATGATTTTTTTCTCTTCGAGTTCGTTGGAGACAGTGATGATGAGACGGGCGTAATAAACGCTGTCGGCAAAACTGATGATGACCACCCGGTTGACCTTGGCACCGAGGGAGGTCAGCAGGTCGGCAAAGAGGTCGTGGGTTTGTGGACGGGGTTTGGGCGTGTGGTGCATGAACATGGTGATCGCCGCTCCCACCGCCTGGTCGACATAAACCACAAAAACCTTGTGTTCGTTGCCGAGAAAAACGGCGCACCCTCCGCTGGTAGGTAACACTGCGCGGACTTCGATTTCGATGACGTCTTTTCCCATGGTATTGTTTTTATTACGAGCGGCTGGCCGCCCGTTATTAGAATGTGAAGAAAAGAAGGGGATAAGGCAAACGGAAAGTCTAACAGTCTGTCAAAAATTGTGCGTGTTCTTTGGATACCGCTACATATTTTTCCGCCCATTGACGGATGGATTGTTGTTTTTGCAGATCCAGTTTGCTTACGACTTTGGCAGGGCTACCCATCACAAGTGATCCGGGCGGGATGATGGTGCCCTGGGTGACGAGAGAACCTGCACCGATAATGCTGCGTGCACCGACCTGTACGCCGTCCATCAGAATGGATCCCATGCCAATCAATACTTCATCGTCAACGCTACAGGCATGCAACATGGCTTTGTGTCCGCAGGTGACAAACTGCCCTACCGTTGTTCCTAAGTCGCTGGACAAGTGGATGACGGTGCCGTCTTGAATATTTGAAGACGGGCCAATGGTGATGCTTTGGATATCAGCTCGCAGCACACATTGGTACCAGACGGAAGCGTGCTCGGCCAGACTGACGGCACCAATGATCCGGGCGTCGGGAGCTACGAAGGATGTGGGATGGAGCTGGGGAGGGGTGGATAGGTGGGTGCAGACGGACATTTGTGATTTTGTGGAAAAGGGTGGAAAAAGACTTCAATATAGGAAGAAATGGGCAAAATACCTGAAAAAGGGGCTTATTTTGAGGAAAAATGCATTTTTTTGCGCAAAGCTCTTTACTAACGCGAGCGAAAACCCTAATGAAAAGGCAATGAACAAGGGACAAATTGTAGAAGCAGTACAGGGCGCACTCGGTGAAAGCGCATCAAAGAAGGATGCCGAAGAGGCTGTAGCAGCTGTTCTCGGCGCTATCGCTGATGGCGTTAGAGCAGATGGAACCGTTCAGTTGATCGGTTTCGGAACCTTCGTAGTGAGAGAGCGTGCGGCCCGTATGGGACGCAACCCAAAGACTGGAGAAGCGATGCAAATCAAAGCTTCCAAGTCTGTGGGATTCAAGCCTTCCGCCGCATTGAAGGGCTCCCTGTAAGAACCTTAGTTGTTAAAAACTAACCCAAAGCCGTTGGCAGTTTTCTGCCAGCGGCTTTTTTTATGAGGTGAGCTATCCAGCATGAAGTGAATGGGGGAAGGTGGAACTGCTGGCTGTGCGATTCACTTCTTCTGTTAGTTTTTTAAATAAAGAAATAGAGTTTGCTATCTGGATATTAGCTTGCCAGAATACTGGTCATGTCAGACTGGTATTACGCTAAAGAAAAACAAAAATGTGGACCTGTAACCGGGGTGGAGTTGAGGGATTTGTTGGTGCAAGGAATTCTTGCCAGAGACAGTTTGGTATGGACAGAAGGAATGGATGATTGGCAGCCTGTGTTCAAGGTGAGTGAGTTACTAGAATCCGTCCCGGAGACGGCGAGCTGTGCGGTGAGTGGGAAGCGCATGCCCGTGTCACAAATGCTCGCATACGGTGAGCAGAAGATTGATCCTGCTCAGAAGCAGAATTTTGTGCAACATCTCAGGGAGGGGGGCACCGCTACCGGCGCTTTTCCCATTTCCTCAGAGGGCTATGTTTATGTTGACCCGACTGCGCGGGCGAATATCACGAAATGGTTGTTGGTCGGGGGAACCTTATTATCAATTGCAATGGCGGTTAGCGGTTTTTTCACCACGGGCATGGAGTCAGAAGATTTTAATATAGCGGATGGAATTCAAGCTTTGTTACTTCTCGGTTATATCCCTATTTGGATCGCGGGAATTGTTTTTTTCTGCATGTGGAAGCACAGAGCTTGCAGCAATGCCTACGCTCTTGGGGGCATGGAAGGTGTAAACAATCCTATTACCCCGGGCTGGGCGGTTGGATATTATTTTATCCCTATTTTGATGTTATGGAAGCCTTATCAAGCGATGAAGCAAATATGGGAGGCGTCATCAGGCGGGGGGAGGTCTTTGTCGGTAATTGGTTTGTGGTGGGCACTTTGGATCCTGACGGGAGTATTGGATAGGTTTTCATTCAAACTCGCTTTTTCAGGTCAGGAAGGAACCGGCTTGATACTTGATGGGGTTACAGCTGTTATCGCCATTCCTCTTCTGCTTTTCCTTTTGAAAATCATTGGTGAAATCACCAAAGCTCAGGTGGCTACACAAAAAGAACGATCAGACTTGGGTGGGTTTTAGGGGCGCTGCCCTGTCACGATCCAAGGCCGCAGGCTTGGAATATGCCGCGGGCTTTGTGCAGGGTTTCTTCGTATTCTTTTTGCGGAATGGAATCGGCGACGATGCCGGCGCCGACGTTGAAACGCAGGGTTTGTTTTTCGATGATGGCGGTGCGGATGGCGATGTTGAATATCGATTCGTGATTGAAACCAAAGATGCCGATGGCTCCGGTGTAGAGTCCACGGGCGGTTGTTTCCAGTTCGTCGATGATCTGCATGGCGCGGATCTTGGGAGCTCCGGTGATCGAGCCGCCGGGAAAACAGGCTAGCAGGGCATCCACCGGGTGTAGCTGGTCTTGAAGCTGACCACTGACGGTGGAGACTAAGTGAAAAACTTGCTCGAAGCGTTCGAGTTTGAGCAGTTCACTGACTTCGACGGATCCGGCTTCACAGATTTTGCCGAGGTCGTTGCGCTCGAGATCGGTGATCATGATCAGCTCGGCGATCTCCTTGGGTGAAGTGATCAACTCGTAGGCGGAGCGTTCGTCCGCTGACGGGTCGCGAAATCGCGGGCGGGTGCCTTTGATCGGGCGGGTGATGATCTCGCGGCCGCTGATTTTGAGGAAAAGCTCGGGGGAGGAGGATAAGATCTGTCGTTGCTCAAGTTTGAGAAAAGCGGCAAAGGGGGCGGGGGATTTGTCACGCAAGTGTTCGTAGAGGGCAAAAGCTGCGCTGGGGTTTTTCTGCGCTGAGCTTGGCCAGGGGGCGGAAAACTGATGGGAGAGATTGACCTGGTAGATGTCGCCGGCAGCGATGTAGGCCTGGGCTTGTTCCACTTTCTGGCAAAAATCAGCACTGGTCATGGAAGATGAGAATGCTTCGCGAGGAGAAGGAGCGGAAGCGGCAGGCGGAGTGCTGTGAAGCTGGTTCCAGTCGACCTTATTTTGTTGCTCGCCGATTTCGAACCATTGGCAGTGCTGGTGATCGTAAACCAGCATGTGGGGGTAGATGCCGAAGTGGTAGCTGCCATCGTAATCAAAGCTGCCGATGGCGCCGCCGGTAGGAAAGCCGCAATCGAATGAGGAACAGCGGGATTGCCCTTGTGCCAGTGCTTGTTTTAATTCTTTTATGCCGGGATCGGAGTCTGCGGGATGCGGGTGGGTGGGCTGCCAGCGGCCTTGAATGATTTTTTCCGGATGGGTGGCAAGAATGGAGATCCCTCTGGGGGCACAATCCTGATGAGGGGAGTCCGTCGAGGCAGAGTCGAGAAAAACAAAGCCGGGGTGGTGGATCAGCCCACGAGCGAGCTCAACCGGACGATAATCGAGATCGACGGCGTTGGCTTTGAGCTGGCAGGAAGAGGGATTCATTGGATTTTGAGTGTAGCGGCTCGTTCAAGGGGAATCAAATCGAACGAGAGGCGGTGATGATGGTCGAACAAGAAAGCGGTTATCGGCATTGACACTGAGCGGCAAGATTCATACTCTCTGTGTTTTTTTGTTTTCCTGTTGTCGAAGTGAAACATGGCAGAAGAATTGTATAATACGAATAGTCATAGCAATCGCACCTTCACGGTGGCGATGTGGGTGATTGGTTTCATCGCGGGCGGGCAATTTTTGGCGATGGGCTGGGTGCTGATGAGGCATCAGCCTGCGGCGTCAGCATTATCAAAAGCAAAGCTGGAAGGATCACAAGTCGGGGACACGTCCCTTGCGGCGACGGGGGTAGAGCCTGGTAAAGGGATTTTGCCACCGATGCCGGAAATTTTCAGAAAAGAGATGTCACAGAGTGCTTCGGTATTGCCAACTCCTCCTTTGCAAGGGGTGGGTGGGGGGATCCCACCGATTTCAGCCCAGGCTTATTCGGCTCATCTGATCACCGATCCAGAGGTGGAGCGTTTATTGAATACCGCGAGCGAATTGCGTGCCAGTGGTAATATGCAGGCGGCTTTGCGAACTTTACAGGCTGCAGAGGCCAAGCAGGCAGATCATCCGCGTATTCTCAGTGACATTGCCGGTGTTTATTCGCAGCTTGGTCTGGAGGACAAAGCTGCGGTGTATTGGGAGAAAATCTACCGTCTTGGAGAGCAACGTGCGGGAGCCTATTTTGACATGGCTGACATGGTTTTGAAGGGCAAGCAACTTGAACCGACACCCAACAAGGACTCGATGCTGTCGATTGGGGATATTGCCGAAATACGTGACAAAGAGGTTACCGCTGGAGAGCGTATCACTTTGCGGGTCAAGATCAAAGCCAAGCCGGGAAGCCAGCCGGTGGGGGCGGATTTGGCATTATTGGTCTATTTTTATGATTTAGTGGATGGAAAACGATTTTTACCCTCGACGGCGGACACTTCAGAATCGTATATATCTGCACCGTATGACTGGAGGAATGGTGAAAGCGAACAAATTGAAGTGAGTTATTATCAGCCGGTGTTCACCAAGGAACAAAAACGGGATCTGGGGGAAAGAGTTTATTACGGTTATATTGTAGAATTATATTATCAAAATGAGTTACAGGATGTTGTGGCGGCCCCACGTAAGCTTATGGGACTGAATCCCAGTGCGCCTCCTGCAAATAAAGGCCCGAGGAATGGTCCTGATAGCAGTTTATTTCCCCAATGATGACAAGTAATAATGATGCAAGCCTTACTTTAGGGGGGCGTTTTTGTGTGTTGGTTGTGGATGATTCCACCAGCCGCCTTGAGGCGATGGTGGCGTTGTTGGCTCAGGAGGTTCAGGGAGCAGAGATCAGCTTCAGTTCGGATCCTGCGGAAGCCTGGCTGAAGGCCTCCCAGCTTGATCAGTTGGATATGCTGATTTCCTCGATTCCTGAGCAGAATGGCGATTTGGTTTTTGCTCTTCGAGATCAGATCGTACAGCGTTTCGGGGTGTTGCCGGGTGCTTTTTATAGCGATGCGGACATGAATGCTTATTATGATTGGATTCATGGCGAGCAGTTGTTTTTCCAGCCTTTGGGGGATGATGCTTTTGTGGCCTGGTTGCATAGTGTGCGTAAGGAGAGAGGGGAGGCTCTGGCTGCTGCTGAGGTGGTTTTGCCGGTGGCGGAGAGTGAAGCGGTCTTGCCAGTGGCTGAAATGTTGGAGCCCTCTGCCGCACAGGCAATGGATTTGCCGCCCGTGCCAGCTGCTTTTGACGGATCGATAGAGTCCTTGCCGGTGGCCGAAGAGTCAGAGCCAAGTGGTGAGGCTGCCCCGCTTTCGGTTGAGGGGCTGCCAAGTGCCGAAGATCCGATCGCTGTTATTTCTGTAGCTGCAGAAGCCGTTGCGGAAGCGTCGGTGGCAACACCGGAGGTTGAGGTAAGTGAAGCGGAGCCGGAGCTGGCTTTTCCTGAAGGTGAAGGGCCGATGCCGGAAGGGGCGCGGCTTGGGGATTATGAGTTGAAGCGCTTGATCGAATCCAATTCGGATTGGGCCTTGTATGATGCCGAGCAAACAGGGATTAATCGCACGGTTAATCTTAAGGCGCTGCATCGTTATCATCGACGGGATCCGGCGAAAGTGGAAGCTTTGCTTAAAGAGGCGCGATGCCGGGCAATCGTGAACCATCCGGCGATCGCTTTGGTGTATGAAGCCAATCAGGAAAACGGAGTGAACTTTTATGCCCGGGAGCGGGTCGATGACCCGAGTTTGACTGAGTTGGCGGCTGGAGGGGAGAAATTCAGTGATGCGGCGGTGATCCAGTTTTTGAGTGAGGTGACCGATGCGGTGATTTATTTGGTGGAAAACCAGATGAATTTCCGTCCGATTACGGCTGATTTGATTAGTATTAGTAAAGAAGGGCATCCTAAAATCATCAACTCGGTGATCTCAGGGGAGTTGGATTTTGATGAAGCGGAGCAGATTGGGTTATTGGCTGATGCGGTATTTCCTCTATTGACCAAAGGGCGTTATGGCGGTGAGCTGGCCCTGCATGCTCTGATGGTGAGGATGCATGGGCAGGGGGATTCCAAAGTGGGTCAGGCGATTGTGACTCTGGACCAACTGAAGGTGGCTTTGGACTATATGGGTGAGAAACTCGGTGGAGCTTCGATTGAAATAGAGCAGTCGTCCCAGCGGATGACTATTATCGTGGGTAGTGTCATAGGGGCTTTGGTGGTGGCCGGAGGTATTGTGGTAGCGATGATGATGGGTGGGCATAGCAAAGCCAAGGATTTTGACTACATGGTTCAGATCCCTCCGGGGGCGTTTATTTATCAAACGGATGAAAAAGTCGAGTTGAAACAATTTTGGATCGATGAATATGAGGTGACGATCGCTCAATACGCCAAGTTCATTGAAAGTGCCGAAGCTGACCCTAAAATGGCCAGCACCTGGGCACATGATGAGCAACCGGAATCCAAGCTTAGCTACCGGCCGCCCAATTGGGATAAATATTATAAAGCAGCGTTGAAGGGGAAGGAATATGGAGGCACTTTGATTGATTTGAACTGCCCGGTGATGGGGGTGGATTGGTGGGATGCTTATGCTTACGCAAAATGGAAGGGGGGACGTTTGCCGACTGAACAGGAGTGGGAGAAAGCAGCTCGCGGAACGGATGGCAATCTTTATCCCTGGGGGAACGAACTGGATCTTTCCCGTTTTAATTCGGGGGCTTCGCAGAAGGATGGTGATACTTTTCGCTATTGGGCTCCGGTGGATGCCCTCACAGGAGATGTCAGTCCTTATGTGGTTAAGGGGTTGGCGGGCAATGTCAGTGAGTGGACAGATTCCTGGGACACTGATCCGGATGATCCTGATAAACAAGTCCCCATCCGTCGGGGCAGTTCGTTCCAGACTGAAGAAGGTTTTGAACTGACAAGTCGGCGCCCGGCTAATAGTCCGGATGATAGCGCTTTGAATACCGGGTTCAGAACGGTGAGAAGTATTCCGCCGCCGGCGACGGAATGAGCAAGCCGGGCGGCTGTGATGGGATGATTTGAGGGGCTGGACATTGGGAATAAAACGATTTAGCGTGTGAGGCTGAAATGAAATTGTCCTAAACGGATTTTCCTATAAAATGTCTGGCTTTGATTCCCCAATGAATCGCATGATGAAAAAACGTATTTTGCTGTTGAGTAGTTTGCTGGCCTTACTATTGCTGGCGGGAAACTTGGATCAGGCGCAAGCGCAAATTCAAGTTAACTTCAAGCTGAATAAGAAAGTTTATATGGCGCACGAAGCGGTGGCGGGTCAGTTGTATATCGTGAATCGCTCTGGACGTGATCTGATTATCGAGGGGCGTAATAGCAACATGAGCTGGTTGGATTTCCAAGTGACGGACTCTCGCGGCAACCTGCTCAGCCCGGTGCCGGGGCGACGGGGGTTGGAGTCTGTGATCATTCGCTCGGGAGGGACTTTTAAAAAACAAGTGTATGTGAACCGGCGTTATCCGATGGGGCAAAAGGGGGTTTACCGGATTCGGGCGAGTGTTTATTTTCCTCCTTTAAAACGTTATTTTCAAACCAAAATCCAATCTCTGCAGATCACGGAGGGTAGTGAGTTTTGGTCGCAGGTGGTTGGAGTCCCGCCGGGTTACAAGGAAGCGGGTACTTTTCGGAAATTTGCTGTGTTGAGGTTTGATTATCGCAATCAAAAAGAAATTTATTTCCGTCTTAGCCGTTCTGATTCGGGTGCAGTGATCACGACCTATTCTCTTGGAAAACTGTTGATGGTGACCGATCCCAGTGTGGGGATTGATTCGCAAAACCGTCTCCATATTCTTCACATGGGGGCTCCCCAGGCGTATGCGCATACGATTATCGATGTAGAGGGCAAGGCCGAGCCGCAGAAATATTATTTTGCCAAAGGGGAAAACCGGCCAAAATTGGTTCGGGTGGGTAGCGGGGCTATTGTGGTCGAGGGTGGAATTCCTGAGGATATGCAGGATGCGGTGTATGAAAAAAATGAATTTCACAAGCTTTCAGAACTGCCTCCGGGTATGCCTATCAATTGAGGGTTTGTTCAATGGTGGCAAGAGTCTAGGAAAAACAGGGGGTTTTATTAAGTTTCCTTGACTATTTTGATCATAACTGTGTATTGGTGAATGTTACGCGATCGTAGTTATTTGTTAAAAAGATGCAAGCGTCAGCGTTAACAGATGATAAAGTGGTAGACAGAGATCCATGGCACCCCAAAGAAACAGGCTGAAAAAAAGATGATACCCTCGTTGCGCAGCTCATGGCCAAAATCTGGTTGGGAGAAAAGTTTTTTGCTGTTGGGTTTTTGCGCCTTGTTTTTTTTGCTGGGCACGGGAAAAAGTGAAGCGGCTTTCAACACAGTTATTATTGATGCGGGGCATGGCGGCCATGATTTGGGAGCGAGCCGCTCATTGATTTATGAAAAACATCTTAATCTCGATGTGGCACGGCGTCTGGAGCGAACGCTGCGGGAGAGTGGCTTCCGGACGGTGTTGACTCGTAGCACTGATGATTTTATTCCGCTTAGTACACGCTCGGCTAAGGCGAACAAATACCGCAATGCTATTTTTGTGAGCATTCATTTCAACTGGAGCTGGAAGAGTAAGGTGACGGGGGTGGAGACTTTTTATCGCAGTTCGTCTTCACGTAATCTGGCCGATTACATTCAACGCCAGCTTATTCGTAAAATAGGCTGCACCAACCGCGGGGTTAAAACCGCTAACTTTTCGGTACTGAGAAAAACCCGTCATCCTGCAGTTTTGGTGGAAGGTGGTTTTGTCAGTAATAAAGGCGAACGATCTTCGATGCTTGATCCTAGATACCGTCAAGTGGTGGCCGATAGTATTGCCCGGGGGATTTTGGAATTCCGTAAAAAACGCTGATCGGTGGAGAAGTTTGGACTCAGGGCGTTGGTCTGTTTTTTTGATGGGTGGTTGAGCATGGGGAGCAGACAAATATGGAAATTTGTCTTACGGTGACATTGGATTGAGCTTTTGTGATGATTGTTACATGTGAACAAATGAAGCAGGCGGAAGACCGTTTGTTTGCGACTGGCGTGGTGGCCGAGGATTTGATGGAAAAAGCGGGGCAAGCCTGTGCCCGGGCTGTGCGGCAGTTTTTTCAATGGGGCGGACAGGCGACTTTGTATGTGGGTAAAGGCAATAACGGAGGAGACGCTCTGGTGGTGGGAAGGGAATTGCGTAAACGGGGGTGGAAGGTGGAGGTGTTGTTGTCCGGGGAAGTAGTGGAAATGACTGATTTGGCGGCCAAAAAGCTGGCTGAATTTAATGCGACATCAGAGGCCGGAGGGGCGGATTTGGGGAGGCTTGGAGCTTGCATTGTGGTGGATGGTTTGTTGGGTATAGGAGCTAGCGGGCCGCTGCGCGGAGTGATCGGTGAGCGGGCGGCGCAACTCAACCAGCAGCGCATCGAGACCAACGCCAGCTGTTTTGCGGTGGATATCCCGTCGGGTGTTGATGGGGATTTGGGAACACCTTATCCGGGAGCGGTGGTGGCCGATTTCACTCTTTCGATTGCGGCGGTCAAGGCAGGAGTGGTGCAGGATGCAGCGATCAACCATGTCGGGCGAATTGTCCAGATAGCTTTGCCGGAAATAGTGATTACTGAGGCGAGTGGGGATTCGGTGGTATTATCACCGCAGAATCTGGCTGGTATTTTGCCGCGTAGGGATTTTGATTTTCACAAAGGCAGGGCAGGGCGGGTTGGCATATTGGCAGGATCGCGGGGTTTGACCGGCGCGGCAATTTTGGCATCGACAGCAGCCCTGCATGCTGGAGCGGGCTTGGTGACTTTGTATGCGGAGAAATCGATTTATGGGATTCTGGCAGTCGCTGCAGCGTCGGAAGTGATGGTCAAGCCGATTGACTCAATTAAAGACATAGCGGGGGATTCAGCGGATGTGTTGGCGGTGGGTCCGGGTTTGGGCAGTGAGCCTGACCCGGCATTATTGGATCTGATATTGAATGATCCTCGTCCGATGGTGGTTGATGCGGATGCTTTGAACTTACTAGCGCGGTCACCCGATGCTATGGTGCGTTTGGTTGAGAATGGCCAGCCTCGTTTGTTGACCCCGCACCCAGGTGAGATGGAACGTCTTTTTCCTGCTGCTGCGTCCTGTGAGGATAGATTTGCGGTGGTGGATCGATTTATTCAAGAGAAGTCATATCAAGGGGTGCTGTTGTATAAGGGCGCACGCACTTTGATAGCGGCACCGGGGCAGCCCCTGGCAATCAATTCGACCGGTCATCCGGGAATGGCGACCGGCGGTGTGGGAGATGTGCTGACAGGCTTGTGTGCCGGATTGGCGGCACAAGGAGCATCGCTTTACGAAGCCGCTTGTCTGGGCAGTTGGCTGATCGGACGTAATGCCGAGGGGTGGATCAGTGAAGGGCGTGAGTCTGTGGAGAGCTTGACTGCGAGTGATATAGGTTCTGAATGGGGGATGGCCTTTGACGATTTCAGGAACGGGGGATTTTGATTGGTAGAATGGTGTTTTTTTGCATAAAAAAAGCTGAGCCCGGGAAGGATCAGCTCGTTAAATGGAAACCTGCCTAAGTGCTTACCACTGTAAACGCCCTCCAATTCCAAGGGTGCTGCGATCATCTTCAAAACGACTGGAAAGCTCGACTCCCAGTAGGTCGGTGAATTTAAACACCGTGCCGATTTCCATGCCCCACAAATTGCGTTCATCGATGCGGGTGTAATCTCCGGAGACGTAAACTTCCCATGAGGGGATGATGGCCACTCTGACTCCGGGTTCAAAGTAGAAACCCCATTCATCGAGTCGATTCCAATCACTTGCTGCGGGCAACTCAAGGTAGCGAGTCCCCGTTTGAAAATAAATGTCAGCGACTCCGCCAAGCAGGGTGTTGAGTCCGAGTCCTAGACGTAGGTCCTGGGTGTTTACGGAATCGTTGCCGATTACGGTATCGGGACTGGCAAAGTGGTATTCTCCCAAGAGGAAAAAATGCTCGGTGGGGGCGGCGGAAAGTTCGAGGTTGAAGCCGTTAGCGTCTTCCAAAGCTGCTCCAAGCGCACCACTGTAGAACACTCTTTCGTAACCGAGGTCAAAGTAACTATGGGTCAAGGTAGGGGATTCTTGCGCGATAGCTGCGCTTGAGATCAAGGCAAATAGAGAAAGGCTTAAAAGTGTCTTTTTCATAATTTATGTAATTTCAATAAATATTCAGATAAACCATATTATGTATTGAGGAGGAAATAATGTCAAACCTTTCTTAGTTGCTGGGATTGGGTGGGTACAGGTTTAAAAACCTGGTTTTAGGGACACCTCTTTGGGCTTGGCGGGTAAGAGATGCAAAAATTTAGGATTTTCCGCTCCGAGCTGTCATAGAGCAGGCCTTTTGGACTGCTGGGCTGCGCGACGATTGGTCGCCTTGTAATTATTGCCGTGATGTCGTTCTTTCATCGAAAATGAAACCCTCAAGATTTGCGGGCTATGACGGCTACGATCACGATAGCCGTTTCGCTGACAACAAATTAGCGAAAACAAGCTATTCGGCTTATCCAAGCTGAATAGCTTGTGATGTATTTATCCTACTGGCGTGGAGTTGCCGATGGAGCGCGTAAATCTGCCTCTGATAGAAAATCAGAGGGCTGCTAGGCACAGGAGAGTTAACCGCCCACTGATCGGGTCAGGAACTCAAGCACCAATACGCCGATTGATAGGGCGAGGATAATGATGGGTAATAACATAGGATCCGTATTTAAATTTTATTCCAATTACTTGGCAAGCTTATATCTGCCATTAGCCCTGGCCTACTTGGTAGGCCATGAATTCGATTAGAATCAAAGCGATGGACAGGATGATGACGATAACAGCAAAGGGCATCAGGCCCGATTCTTCGAAATCTTCTTCCCATTCTTCTTCGGCTTCGTCGGCTGCGGTTGATTGGATGTCTGGAGCTGCACTGATCCCGCCACCTGCATTGCCCATGGATTGGGTTTGCTGTAGTTTGACGGTTGCCTTTGGTAGCGGTTTGGCGCTTCCTGGTGCGGCAAGAGGTGTGGTTTGTTTGCCAATGGCCGGGCCTGCCGGTGATGCTGGGGCTTTGGCCAGAGGTATGGTTTTAGCGCCAATCGGCGGGGCACTGGGTGCCGCTGCTGCTGGCGCAGGAGCGGGTGCTGCAGGTGCCGGTGCGGGAGCAACGCCTCGGGAAAGAGGAACCGTTGCCGCCCCTTGAGGAGCTGCAGGAGGGGCACCGAGGGTCACCGTTTTTGCTCCACCACCGACTGGAGGCGGGGCAATCGGAGCTGGTGGTGGTGCCAGTGGCGGTTGGCCAGGTGCAGGTGTTGCCGGCGCCGGAGGTGGCGCGGGAGCTGCAGTTGGAGAGTTGGCGCGCGGGCCGACAGGGGCAATAGTAGGTGTTGGCGGCGAAGTAGGTGCTGTCGCAGTTGGTGCGGCTCCTGGTACCGGCATCGTGCTACCGATCGGTGGAACACTCCCGGTAGAATCTTGCCCTGGCACCGGCATGGTGCTGCCGATGGGTGGAACGCTTCCGGTAGGATTTTGTTGCCCTGGCACTGGCATGGTGCTGCCGATTGGAGGAACGCTTCCGGTAGGACTTTGCTGTCCAGGAACCGGCATGGTGCTGCCAATAGGGGGAACCCCACCAGTGGGATCCTGTCCTGGCACCGGCATGGTACTTCCAATCGGAGGAACGCTTCCGGTAGGATTCTGCTGCGCTGGAACTGGCATGGTGCTGCCAATCGGCGGGATCGAACCTGCTCCTGGCTGAACGGCACCCCCATCTGTGGGTGATACAACAGGGCGAATCGGTTGCGTAACTCCCTGTGGCACAATAGGACCGGTGTCTTCCGGGCGGGCGCGAAGGGTGATGCGAACGGTTTCTTTTTTCAACGGAACCGTCGACGTCTTTTTAGACGGTTTTTGCGGGTCCGGTGGTGTAGGTAATGAATCACTCATTTTTAATAGGCGAAAAAAAAGTTAGAACCTGTATTTAGGCCGGAAAACAGACCAAATGTCAATACCATAATCTAATAAATGACGCATAAGATTGAGAATTTTGTTCTATTTGCTCGGTTTTTGACCTTTTGACTTTCAATTCTCATCAATTTAAACTTTTTTAAGGGGGCGGGTGACGATGGATTTGGACTTGGGCTTTACAGTCCGGACAAAGCGGGGAACAGATATTTCATGAAAAATGTGCAAAACGTGGTTGAACTGTTGCAGGCCTTGATTGCGATTCCCAGCGTGAACCCCGAGGGAAGCGGTGATCCAGGCACTTCTCACCTGGGGGAAGAGAAATGCGCCCGGATGGTGGGTGATTTTTTGATTCGTTGCGGAGCGGAGGTGGTTTTCGAGGAAGTTGAAAAGGGGCGTCCTAATGTGGTGGCGCGTTTTGCTTCTACAGTGCGTGATGGGCAAAACAAGCCACGGGTATTGTTTGCGCCGCATACGGATACGGTCAGCGTGGCGGGAATGACGATCGATGCTTTTGGGGGTGAATTGCGGGAGGGGAAAATATGGGGGCGAGGAGCCAGCGATACCAAGGGAACGATGGCGGCGATGTTGTGGGCTTTTTATCAATTGAGGGAAAAAATTGCCGAACTTGATATTGAAGTGGGTTTTGTGGGCTTGATGGGGGAAGAGATTGGCCAACCTGGTTCACGTCATTTTGCCCGGAAGCATGGCGCAGAGTGGGATTTTGCCATTGTCGGAGAGCCCACCGGGTTGGATGCGGTGTGCCAGCATAAGGGTTGCACTTGGGTTCAGTTGAGGACCAGTGGCAAGGCGGTTCATGGTTCGACCCCGGAGCGAGGTGAAAACGCCATCACTGCGATGTTGGCGGTTTTGCAAAAAATCGACACCCGGTTTCGCGCGGATTTGCAGGCGGAAAAATACCGCAACTCTTTGCTGGGCAGTCCGACGGTGAATATCGGCACGGTGCAAGGGGGCTCTAAAACCAACATTGTGCCGGATTTTTGTGAGGCGACCCTGGATTTCCGCGTGACGCCGGAGTTAGCGGCAGCGGGCGGAGTGGTGGATCTGTTGACGCGTTATTTGTCCCTGCAGCAGAAGGAGCACGGTTTGCCTGCAGTTAGCATTGAGCCACTGGTGGAGTGTTCGGCGTTGAACACTGATTTGGAGAACTGCTTTGTGAAACAGTTGCAAGAGCTGGGCAGTAAAAGTATCGGGGCGCCGTGGTTTTGTGATGCGGCCTGGTTGGCCTCGGGTGGGATCCCGGCGGTCGCTTTGGGGCCCGGGTCGATTGCCCAGGCGCATACCAAGGACGAATGGATCGAGGTGACGGCCTTGGAAGCAGGCGTGGATTTTTATAAAAAAATCATGGAAAGCCTGCACTGAAGGGTGCTGGTGAGTGTGGGTAGGCAAGCCATTGCTCAAAAGCGTTGTTTTCGCCGCTGGTATTTTGTCAAAGAGGGGCTAGAATGGCGCCCCTTTAAAAGGTTTAAATCATTATGGCAAAACAACAGCAAAACGCGATCAGTCCGGCCCGGGAAAAGAACTTTCCCGAATGGTATCAGCAAGTGGTGCGAGCTTCTGATATGGCGGAGAACTCGGAAGTGCGAGGCTGCATGGTGATCAAGCCATGGGGTTATGGTTTGTGGGAACAGATACAGAGTCAATTGGATGTGATATTCAAGCGGACCGGTCATAAAAATGCCTATTTTCCGCTATTGATCCCGGTTAGTTATTTGGAAAAAGAAGCCACCCATGTGGAAGGTTTTGCGACTGAGTGTGCGGTGGTGACTCATCACCGATTGGAACTGCAGGACGGCAAGATGGTGCCGGCAGGTAAGCTAGCCGAACCTTATGTGATCCGCCCGACCTCGGAGACGATCATTGGCGCGGCCTTTGCCCGTTGGGTGCAGAGCTATCGCGACTTGCCTTTATTGATCAATCAGTGGGCCAATGTGATGCGCTGGGAGATGCGTCCGCGTTTGTTTTTGCGCACCGCGGAATTTCTCTGGCAGGAGGGGCACACGGCGCATGAAACGGCTGAAGAAGCGATGGAGGAAACCTGTAAGATGCACGGAGTTTACGAGCAGTTTCTGCGTGAACATCTGGCTATACCGGTGATTCCCGGTGAAAAAACCGAGGGGGAACGGTTTCCCGGGGCTTTGAATACTTTTACTATCGAGGCGATGGTGCAGGATCGTAAAGCGATCCAGGCGGGAACGTCTCACTTTCTCGGGCAGAACTTTTCCAAAGCGGCGGGGATTGATTTTGAAGGCAGGGAAGGCAAACGTGAACACGCATGGACGACCAGTTGGGGGGTTAGCACCCGTTTGATCGGAACTTTGATCATGGCGCATGGTGATGATGACGGGTTGATCCTTCCTCCACGTGTGGCTCCTACCCAGGTGGTGATTTTGCCGATTATCCCCAAAGACAATGTACGTGACGAAGTGCTGGCTGCTTGTCATCAGCTGGCGGAGAAACTTCAGGAGCAAAAGGCGTGGGGCGATCCGCTTCGGGTGGAAGTGGACGAGCGGGATCTTGGTGGTGGAGTGAAAAACTGGGAGTGGATCAAAAAGGGGGTGCCGGTGCGGATCGAGATTGGACCACGAGATTTGGAAAAAGGTTCGGTGGCGGTGACGCGGCGGGACGGGGGGCATCGCGACAAGGCTTTTATTCCGTCTGATGAGGCGGTCGGGCAGATGGAGGATACGCTGCTTTCGATTCAGGAAAATTTGTTGGCACGGGCTTTGGCCTTTCGTGAAGAGCATACCAAGGAGGTTCACTCTGCCGAAGAGTTCCACGCCTTTTTTACTGTTGAAAATACCGGGCAACCAGAGATCCACGGAGGTTTTGCCCTGGGACATTGGGGCGGCACTGCCGAGGAGGAAGAGGCTTTGCAGAAGGAAAGCAAGGTGACGATCCGTTGTATCCCATTAGATGCGAAATTGCGTGGGGAGAGCGGAGTGTGTGTGATCACAGGGAAGCCGGCCGAGGGGCGGGTGATTTTTGCTAAGGCGTATTAGGGGGAGAATTCAGGAGTTAGAATATAGAATTCAAGAGATAGAAGGATGAAAGTATTTATTAAACCGGGTTGTCCATGGTGTGTTGAAGCCACTCGTTGGTTGCAGAGCAATGGTTACGAATTTGAAGAGGTCAATGTATTAGCTGACCGCGCGGCTTTTGACGAAATGAAGGAGCTGTCCGGTCAGACCAAGGCACCCACGCTGGTGATGGACGACGGTTTGATGCTCGCCGATTTCGGGGTGGATGAGCTGATCCCCTTTCTCGAGGAGAATGGGATTCAGGCGTAAGCGCCGCGTTCAGGATCTGACGAAATCAGTGGATTCAGACGTCGATCACTTTGTCGGCGGCTTTGCCCTTGGCATTTTGTTGCTCTTTGTTTTTGTTGTTTGTTTCTGCTTTTTTAAACAGTTTGGTGATGTCAAAACCAAAATAGGCCAGACAGCTGATCAGTAGAGCGGCGGCGGCGGCTTCATCAAGGTTGCCGATCACCGGAAAGTTGTCGGGAATCTCAAAAAGGAGTCCAAATCCGGGGTTGAGTAGGAAAATGGCGGAAAAGACACCCAGGGCGCCGATGATGAGGGAATTGATAGTTTTCATGATATTACAATGCTTTAGGGATTAGACAGTGGCGATTGCAAAATCGTTCGGATTTTATAATCGCTTATTAGTTGAACTGGTGAGGGCAAACCACCTTTTGACAGGCTTGACCTTGGACCTGGGAATTTGTAGCTTCGAGCCATGAAACTGACAATCAGGTTTTTTTACGTTTTGGCGGCGGCGTTTGTTTTGGTCTCTGTGCCGAATGCGCTGTGGGCGGCAGATGGCGAGACGAAGAAGAAGGGGGGATCCAGTGCGCGGCATTTTGTTTTGCTGGCTTCGATGCCGTCCGAGGTGATAGCGGCGCTGGATTTGGATTCGGGTGAGGTGAAGGTCCTGCATCATTTTTCGGATAAGCAGGGGCCGAAGGGGATTGCTATGGATTCATCGGGTAACCTTTATGTGAGCGTGCGCTACGGAGGGAAGAACGTCTTGAAGTTGATTCCCAAAAAAGGAGAGCGGGGGTTTCAGGTAGAAGCTTTCACCGGACAATTTGGTCGTTATGGTCCGGGGAAATTGAGAATGCGGGCAGCGGACGAATTGTTTATTGCCGGTGATTCGATGGGCATGATTTATCGTTACCAAACCCAGAGCGGCAGGGAGGGGCGACCTATGGCGGTCAAGGGGATGAGTTCAGTGCTGGGTTTGGATGTGCGGGGAAATGACTTGTATGCAGTGGAGGTTTTTGGATTGAAGCTGGTTAAGTTCACTTTGGATCAAAAAAACGCCAAAGCGCAGTGGCTGAGTTCAGAAGCCGAAAAAAGTCTCAAGCGGTCTTCAGGCATAACGATCGGTCCCGACGATAATATTCTAATCACTAATACTCAGAAATCGACCATATCCGAGTTCTCGGCTTCAAGTGGAAAGTTCGCCAAGCTGTTTTTTGATTTAAAAAGCGTCGGCATCTCATCGGCTTCGGAGATTTGTTATGACCCCGCATTGAATGCCTATTTGGTAGCGGCGGGGGGAGAGGTGGTCAAGCTTGATGCCGAGGGCAAGCTATTGCAAAAGTATGCATTAGGTAAAGAGGTGAAAGGCGCTACTGCAATCATGGTGGTGAATGAAAAACAATTGCCAAAAACACTGGCGGATCAACTTTGAAATTAAGGATACCGCACAGTTTTTTTCCAATACCCTGACCAAACAATAGTTTAATAGCGAAAGATAATGACTGCTCCCTCCATCCCTCCATTGCCTGGTTCACAGGAGTCGCAAAATGAACAAACCCCGTCTTCCGGCGGAGTATTGGGCATGTTGGCGGCTTGCAGTGGAGGGGCGTCGGTGTTTGCGGTGGCGGCATCGGTGTTTTTATTGTTCCAAGAGGACGCGACGATGTCGGCGGCAGCCTTGGTGATGGGAGGTTTGGCAATGTTTGCGGCCTTGATCGCCCTGGTGATGGGTTTTGTGGTGGTGGTTTCGGTTCAAGCTCACAGTCGTTCTTCGGCGGTGGTGGCAATGATTTCCGGTACGGTGACGCTAGTGGCGGTTTTGGTGGTGGGGGTGACGGGATTGTTTCACAGCGCGCAGCGAAAGTTTGAACTGACGGACGATGGCATCGAGCATCAGTTGCCGCCGGTTGAGCCTCTGGTGATCAAGCAAGGTTCGCGAACAGACCGTGATAATAAAAAGCTCTGGCGACGATGGTTTATACAAAACCTGGAACAGCCGATGAAAACCCGACTGGCAGGCAAGGCCTGGGAAAAAGAGGGTTTGCAGGCGGTGAAAGCGTTTCCTTCCGCGTGGGTGAATGACTGGGGGCAGTTGAGCAAACTGGAGTGGCAGACCATCGGGGCGGGTTTGGTGCGTAAAAAATGCGACGACCCCCTGCTGCTCTATTTGGTATCAAGATCCTGCGACATGGGCTTGAATCAGTTTAATATTTTGAGGAATGCGGCAAAAGAAATCACCGTCTCTGAGGAATTAAATCCACTTTGGGCTTTGATGGCGTATTTGGATGTAGCGCAGAAGGTGGAGTATGGCGACGATGAGGAAGATCGGCGACCGACGGATGCGGAAGTTTTGCGTAGGTTGAAGAGGGCTTGTGAAGCGGGCTGTTTCGATGGGGAGCAGGTGTGGTTACTGGACCATTTGTTGGCGATGTATGATGGAAAAAAATTCACCAAACGCCATGCTTTTGAAATTGCCGAAGTGTTTGAGAAGTCAGGCATGCCTGAATGGATGGTGCATTGGATGCGGGGCTATGGAGAACTGCGCGAGGCATGGAAAGTCCGCGGATCGGGATCTTCTAGCAAAACCACCGCAGTGGGTAGGAAGGGCTTCCAGGATCATTCGGATCTGGCGCGAAAGGAGCTGGTGAAATCGTGGGAACTGGCTCCACAATATCCTTTTGCCTCAGCTTTGATGATAAGGGTGAGTATGGGGAGTAGTGAAAATTCGTTGAAGGAAATGCGGATGTGGTTGGATCGCTCGAATGATGCTCATGTGGGCAATTGGACGGCGATCACTAACTACAATTTTGGTATCTATCCACGTTGGCACGGCAGCCATGACATGATGTTTGAGTTTGCTGATCGTTGTATGGATTCAAAACGGTATGACACCTATCTGCCGTGGATGCAAATGATCGTCATGCAGCACATGGCGGGAGAAAGCTCGGATAAGGAGCAGTATTATCAGGACGAAGAGGTGTATGATAAATTGATGCAGATGTTGGAGGGCTACCTGGCAGATGCGGACAAAGATACGAGCGCTGAAAGTATCAACAGAAAACGCGCTTATTGGACTTATCAGGTAGTGATTTCCCGCCGGGCGGGTCATGACGAAAAGTTGCCGGAATTGTGGGAAAAATTGCAGGGTAAGTTTCATCAACGGGCGTTGGCTACATGGAAAGTGGATCGCGAGGATTTGGAGTTCAGATCGATCTTGGGGCAACAGGATCAACATCTGCACAATGCGGAGAATTACATGGATCAGGATTTGTTTGATGAAGCGATTGCGGAGTATGAAGCTATTCTTTCCCAGTCAAAGCCGGCAGAGCCCCAACAGCAGGCTTTGCGTAAACGCATCGCTTTATTGAAGTTGAAAAAACAGTGGCAGGCAGGGCAGTGGGTGACCTTGTGGCCGGTCAGCTCTCCCGACCCCGACTTGTGGCGGGTGGTGGAAGGCAAACGGCTGGCGGATGCCAATGGGTATTTGAAGTTTCAATCGGATGCTTACCGCTATGTGGTGGATCACCCTTTGACTCTGGGGATGAATTATGAAATCGAGGCCAAGGTGGGGCCGGCTGCGGGGGTATGGGGTACACCGGGTTTTGGTATATGGATGAGTAAACGCCCCTGGAACGGCACGCATTGGGAGGGACTGAAAATGCGACGAGCTGGTAATAAACAACTTTCGGTGGAAGTGGGGCGCTGGCGTTATACTCCGGATTGGTCGGCCAAGATCAAAGATCAAGAATCGGTATTGCTGAATTTAAAGTGTCAGGGAAAATTTTGGACGGTGAGTGCGGATGGCCGCAAACTGAATGCCAAGGATATAGAAGTAGGCACCCATAACAGCGGGGATAATACCCGAATGGCGCTTGGGGGTTTTGTGCGCCCTGAATGGGGAACCACGGTGAGCTACCAGAGCATCCGGGTGAGAAAGCTGGAGCCGAGGGAAGAGTGATTTAGCTAGGTCACGGTGTAAATCAATGTTGGTTGCCGCGCTTGAATGGGGTCGAAAGGGCATGGCTTTGTAGCGTTTGCTGCGATACGTGGTTGATGGGTAAAATGGGAGATTCCCCTGGGGCGGCGCGTTTAGTGTAGGATGAATGATTATTTTAAAAAAAATGCACTAGATGGAGTAATATTTGCAACTGGGATGGAGTAATATTCATTGATGCTAGGTGGAGTGAATGCAAGGCCTGCTATTGTTAGAATAGCTGATTGGCTTTTAGCGTTGAACAGAAAACGGCGAAGCTTTGAAGTGTCAGGTGATTTGGCAATGAATGATTATGAAAACAGAGTTTAGATTTCAGGTAGCCGAAATTTTAGGGCGACATCTCTTTTGGGCATGGACGGTGACAGTGTTGTTGCACCCTGCGAGGGCGGAACCTGCGGCGATGGTCAAAAATGAAAAAGAAGGCAAGATTTATGTGGCTTTGCCGAATGGCTACTCATTTGTCTACAATACAAAAAAGTTTCATGTCGAGAGCATGTGGCAGGGCGGTGCTGAGCAGCGACCTGAGCACGCGCGAAATCTGGCAATCCAGTCTAAATCCGTAGCAACAGAATTTGCGCAGCTTGGAGGGTGAATGGCTGGGCGCTGAGTTGGTAGGGGATGAGGTGGTTTTCCGTTATGCGATGTCGGGCAAGGACGGCAGGGTCGAGATCAGTGAGCGCATCTCGATCAATCAGCAACGCGTGGTTTTGTCTTTTAGTTTGGTCCATCCAAAGCAGGCTTTTAACATGAATTACCGGATGCGGCAGAGCTCGTATCGTCTGGTAGAAACCAGCGGTCAAAAAAGAGGACGAGGCCACGTGCAGTATATCCATCTGGGGCAGACGGATTATCAGATCACGATGTATTTCCAAGAGGGCGGAGATCATTTTCCAGCGGGTTACACGCTTGAGCCGATAACATTGCCAAAATTACCCAAAGGTTATTTGTTCGAACCTGCTGGTTTGGATTTTGACGCTGATGGCACCTTGTATGTTTCGACCCGGACGGCAGGAGTGTGGACTTATAAAAAGGGCGTTTGGAAGCAGTTTGCCGATGGTCTGTATGATGCGCTGGGGCTTCGTGTCCGGAAGGACGGGATCTATGTCATGCAGAAGCCAGAGTTAACCCGCTTGGTAGATGAAGATGGCGATGGAGTTGCTGAGCGATACGAAACGGTATCCTCCAATTTTCGTTTTGCCGGCAGTTACCATGAGTTTGCCTATGGACCTCGTTTTGATTCGCAGGGCAATGCCTATTTTTCCCTGAACCTCTCTGCTGGGGTGGGGCACAAGATTTCGAAGAGTGAGGGCATTCAGATGCTCACGCCTTTGGGCTTCCGGGGGTTTGTGATGAAGCGCTCTGCCAATGGCAAGCTGAGTCCTTACGCACCTGGATTTCGTTCACCAGTAGGGATCGGTATCAATAAAAAGGACGAGCTTTTTATAACGGACAATCAGGGAGACTGGGTGCCGTCGTCATATTTGATTCATGTCCGCCCGGGTGGTTTTCATGGTCATCCAGCTTCGCTGTTAGATACTCCCAAATACGGAGGTGGCGAAACCTTGAACAGCAAGGCGGTATATGATATTCCTAAAAAGGTGCCGGAAATAAAGGAGTCCGATTTTCGTCCGCTGCGGCTTCCTCCAACGGTATGGTTGCCGCATGAGGAATACTCCAATTCTCCAGGCAATCCCGAGTTTTGTGAAACGAGCAAGTTTGGCCCTTTTGAAGGGCAGATATTCATCGCGGAACTCACCAAGCAATCGATCCTCCGGGTGCAGTTGCAGCGTGTCGAGGGAGCTTATCAGGGGACGGTATTTCCCTTTTTACGACCTTTGCCCAGTGGCGGCTTTCGGTTGCGATTTTCTCCAGATGGTGAGCTATACGTGGGGCAGTTGTCGCGGGGGTGGGGGAATGGAAAGACGGGGCTGCACAAGTTAAGTTGGGATGGCAAAACCATGCCTTTCGAGATGAAATCGGTCACTCTGATTACTAAGGGTTTTGATATCCGCATGACCTTGCCTTTAGCGCCTGGAGCCAAGCTGAAACCCAGCCAGGTCTTAATGAGTTCGTTTCGTTATAATTATTGGAAGTTGTACGGCTCCGAGCGCATTGATAAAACTATCATAGAACCAGACAGTATTCGTCTGTCAGAGGATCGCCAGACGATCCATTTGTCGCTGCCACTGAGGGCAGGTTTTTTATACGCGATTGAGTTGGTGGATGTGGTCGCGGAGGATGGGAAAAAGCTAGTGAACAGGACTTGTTGTTACACTTTGAACCAACTGGTGAAGGAGGAAAATAAATGATTAGAAACATGATGAGCGGAGTTGTTTTTTTGTTGCTGGCTCAAGCAGCGAGTGCGGTGGATTTGAATGTGGACGACCGGCCTTTGGTGTATCGAGTTGCATTGCAAGAAACCCCGTCTCGGGGTATTGCGGTTGGCTACCCTAACCAATTTAACTATGTGTTGGATAGCGTTTCCTTGACGCCTTTGTATATCTGGACTGGCGGATTTTTGAATCTAGACGGTGAATTGAAAGGGCGCGGGGGAAACCCTTGCTCCATTCGAGGGGCTAGAATTGAGCTGAACCTTTTGCGCTCGCCTTTACGTTTTGGCGATGCTAGCCGAGAGCCCGAGGATACGGTTTTCACTGGCTACCGCAGGAAGGGGCGAGAGGCTCCGGTACTTCAAGCCGAGATTGACGGGCATCAAGTCGCTATGCGTCTATGGAGCGAGGCGAAGAATCAAGTTACGATCGAATACGAGTTGGCAGAAGATCGCAGAAAGGGAGTCTATTTTTCGACGGCGGGTTTTACCAAGGAGGCGGTGACTCCTGGGGAAGGGGTGACGTGGTTGGCTGATGATTCCGCGTTAACGCTTCCAGTGGGCAAGCGGTCCTTTCGCGTGACTTTGGATTTGACTGGTCGCAAGGGGCTGATGATGAAAAAGCAAAAAGCAAAAAGCGAAAAGTAACGGGGGAATTGTTATATACGCAGTATTGCAGTGCTTGTCATTCGCTCAACGGCTTGAAGATGATCGGGCCAAGCTTCAAAGGGCTTTGGGGAAAAACCGAAAAGGTGCTGGTAAAAGGGCAAAGTCATGAGCTGGTCGTGGATGCCGAATACATCAAACGCTCCGTGATCGATCCGCAGCACGATATTGTTGATGGCTACGCGTTGGTTCCCATGCCTAGTTTCAAAGCTATCCTGTCGGCGGAAGAAGTGGAGTTGCTGGTTGCTTTTATCAAGCAGGGGAAGGGGCAGAAGAAGTAGCTGCATCAGCAGTGGCCAAGAGTTATCAGGGAGATACTCTGTCCTCGTGGTTTAGGTGATTGGCATCGTTCTATTGGCTATGTCCAAAAAACTGCAGATTTTCGCTGCCCTCAATGAATGCTACATTTTTCATCGTAAGGATTTTCATAATCGACCTTGGGTGATATGGTTCAAGGAGTGTAGAGCTCAGGTTTCAGTAGAGCTTTTAAATTACCTTCTTGCTCGTTGGAATACAGGTTTCTATCTCCCGTATTCCCCAGCCACAAGCCCTTTTTCTGTTCGGCTAGCGGAACCTGGCAATCGTGAAAGCTGTTATCACGAAGCACAAATCGCGCTGAACGCCCCAGAGGATCACTTTGCAATAACAGGACTATAGAGTCATTTTTATCAAAACCGGAAAACTGATTGCTCTCCACTGACACGGCTCCCCGCAAAGCCACTGCGATCTTGGTGTCACGGTCATCCCCGCGGCTGAGTTGATTGTTGGAAAAGCTCGTTGTTGGTCCGCCAAACACATTCAGCTTAACCAACTGGGAACAGTCGCTCAATACATTGTGATGGATATTCCATGAAAAACCCTGTGGAGAATATAAAGCAAACCGGGCATTCACTTTCAGCTCACTGTCCTGCTGCAAACGGAACAGTCCGGCATCGGCATCGAAGCTCTTGATCACGGCCCCTTTAACAAATAACTCCGGTGTTTCAGCAGAGACCCAAGCCAAACGATATGCCTGGTAGCGGTAAGCTCCACGACGCGGCCAGGGCAAACGCCCTTTGGCTTTGAAGCTTTTTGCATCGATCACTGCGGCAATGCTGCCGGTAGCTTTCAAGCCGGATAATCCAAGTTCGAGACCACGAATGATATTGTCGTGCACCACGACATTGCGGGCAGGTTCGATCAAGACAATCCCCTCAGCCTCCGCGCCACTGTCATTGCGCAGGTAAATCTGATTATCGCTGACGATCGCATCATCCGCCGACACTTTGATGCCAAAGCGTGGCAAAGCTTCACCCCGCACACAGCTCAGATCGATAGCATTGCCACTGATGATTGTATTAGCCGCAGGCAGGTTGCGTTCATTGCTGTAACCGCTCGCTTCGATCGCCGAGGAGTTAAAATTCACAAACAGATTGTTAGTGATAATCACCGGGGTGGATCCTGCTGATGACCTGATCGCCGCGCCGCCATAACTGGCGCGTTCTTCAAAAGTATTGTGAGCGACGATGTGCTGACCCGATGGAAGAATGTCAAAGGCCTGATCACGCGAGCGGATATTACCCATTGCCACGGTTCCCGCATTACGAACATAGTTGCCGATAAACTTCACAAAACGTGAGGCACCTTCCCAGGCGCAACCTCCCACATCCTGAATCCGACAATACAAAACCGAGGTGTTTTCAGCAAAATCATTATTGTTAAAGGCGTTCCTCGCACAATCCGTGACGGTGCAATGTCGGTAAACAATGGACTTGGTATATCGAGGCGGGTCGTCATTGCCTTTGCGACTTGAGCTGCCAGAATAAAAACACTCCGCCGACATGCCTGAAGCATGGCAGTTCTCGATCAAAACACGTTCGGGGCTGCGGATAGCAATGGCGTTGCATTTTTTGATGAAAAATCCCCACATGTGAGGATAACCCTTGGCAGGCAAATATCCCATTTGTTTGATTTCTGAAAAACCACTGAAACCAAGAAATCGTAAATTGCGAACCGTCACGGAAGTGCCTCCGATGATAGCAAGGCAAGCCCCTTGCCCTGTGCCAATATCCAAGACCGTATTTTCCTCATTCTCACCTTCCAGTTGTATCCCGTCTGCTGATTTTAACTGTAAACCTCGACTTAGTCGGTAATGCCCCGATGGAATAAAAATATTACGTCCTTCTCCTACAGCTCGATCAAAAGCTTTTTGCAAAGCGGTGCTATCACTGTGTTGCACCACACATTTTTTTACTGTTTGCGAAGGCGATTCAGACAGCGTCAACTTCCCCCCCTCAACCTTGACCTCCGTTGCCAATAATTGATTCTTTCCTAAAAAGGTAACCAGTCTTGGCTGAGTCCAGAATTCCTTGTTGGCTAGTCTCACCTCAACTCCTCCGCTCAACGGCACCCAGTCACCGGTGACG
The DNA here is from genome assembly GCA_045046875.1 of Verrucomicrobiota bacterium. GTDB lineage: Bacteria > Verrucomicrobiota > Verrucomicrobiia > Verrucomicrobiales > DEV007 > JAADHD01. Next base: position 39,464 of record JASFYY010000011.1, read on the forward strand.
GTTTGATCCTTTTTCCACGTTTGTCCCAGATCGTCGCTCCAGCGAAAAGTCGCCGGACGGGTCCCGCTGAAATCCAGCAAATACCCCGTTCGTGCTCCAAGTGTGCCATCATAACCACGCACTTCGACCTGTTGCTCAAAATCATCCGACCTTTTCCCTTTTTTTTCGTCCCATATGTATCCTTCGGTCACATGAGGATGGCAGTTGAATACCATCACCTCCTGCCCCGGGACAAAGTCACCCGCATCCGCTACCGTGATCACCGGAGAACCGGCCCGGGTATCTGCCAGAGTTTCATACTCTGAACCGCTGGCTCCAAAATCCCGCACATTGACACTTTCACTGGAACGCTCAAATGCGTCCACTTTCACTTCATCCAGATCAGCTTGAGCACCCTCTGGCACCACCAGAGCCAAGGTCACCCGGGCTATATTTCTAGGCAGTTGATAAATTCCAGTCAGTTTTTTCCATGTATTGTTATCTGTTTTCAAGGCTTCGCCTCTGGCAAAAGCACGCTCGGCGATCAACTTGCCGTTTTCATCGTATTCGTACATGCGCAGCTCAACCGGTCCACCACGATAGGAGACTGATAGCTGGTAAGGCAAACTGCGGCGTAAATAGGGAGTTGCCTGAGTCAGATGAGCAGCCCTTTCTGGTCGAGCCGCCAACTTCAGGAAATAGCGCCCTTCAGCAGCTTCCATTTCTACCATTTCCAGATCACCGGGATAAGCCGAAGACAGATTCCATAGCGCGGGCTTTTTCCCGTTCACTAAAAACCAGGTTTGGGTTTTGGCTTTTTGAAGGTTTTTGTTTTCCTCCCACTTCTCAAAACCCGGGTTCTGTGCTTGATCTACAGGTGCTGCTTCTAGACTCAAAACAACGAGGTGAACCCAGATAAGGATGAGCCAGTTGTTAAAGCCAGCTGATTTCCATGCACGGTTCAGAAACGGGGAATTTCTTTTCATTCCATGACTAAGCCTTGATCACAGCTTCCGTCAAGCTTCACCGCTTTTGGATACAGGGTGAAGTGGTTGCGATTGTCTGCGCTGCAGTTGTCGTGCTTGTTTGAGCTATTTTTTTGCCGACCCCGAGCTGGTGTCTTTACGAAATTTCAGCTTTTTGAGTTCTTTGCCTGCGGGAGCGAGGTTTTTTTTGTTCAGCCTCTCTTGGTCTTTTGCGATGCGGAACCATTCTTTTGCCATGGCGGCCACGCGCTCGGGTTGTTGGGCGGCCAGGTCGTTGAGTTCGCTGCGGTCTTCGTCGATGTTATAGAGTTCCCAGCGTCCGCGTTTGGCAGAGACGATTTTCCACGGTCCCTGGCGCAGGGCGCGATCAGTGCTGAAGTGGAAGTAGAGCGATTCATGTGGGCTGCGGGTTTCACCTTTGAAAATCGGTAACAAGGATTTTCCCTGCAGGGGATCGATCTGGCGGTCACCGATTTGTTTGGGGTAGCCGGCGCCGGCGAGATCGATGAAGGTGGCCATGAAATCAACCAAATGCGCGGGTTGAGTGGTGAAGGATCCCGCTTGGGTTTTTAATCCATCAGGCCAATGCACGATGAGCGGTGAGGAGATGCCCCCTTCATGTTGGTTTTGTTTGTAGAGTCGGAAAGGCGTATTGCCGACATTGGCCCAAGCGGCATCATAGGTCCAATAGGAGTTGGGATCCCAGGGTTTGAGGTAGCGCCCACGGGTGCGTTCGAAGGGGCAGGCTCCATTGTCGGAGCAGAAGAGGAAGAGGGTATTGTCGAAAAGCCCATTCTTTTTCAGGTAATCAACCAGGCGGCCGATATTTTGATCCAGTACATCGACCATGGCGGCAAAAACCTCCATCCGGTCAGCTTCCCATTGTTGTTCTTTTTTGCTCAAACTGTCCCAGGTGGGGATGTGCTCCGGACGTGGGCTGAGTTTGTATTTGGCGGGTAATAGGCCGGATTTCAATTGGCGTTGGTGCCTTTCGATACGCAATTGATCCCAGCCGGCGTCGTAAACGCCGTCATATTTTTCGACCTCGTTTTGCGGAGCTTGCAACGGGTAATGAGGCGCGTTGTAGGCGGTGTAGAGCAGGAAGGGTTGTTTTTTGTTGCGGGCTTCGAGAAAGTCGAGGGCAAAATCGGTGATCGCATGGGTGGTGTAAAAAGGACGTCCTTTGTGGGTCTTCGGCACTTCCCATTTTTCGCCATTGAGCCTGAAGGTATCGTCTCCGATGAAGAAGTTGGTGGCTCCGGATAGATGTCCCCAGTAACGCTGGAATCCAAAATCGGTGGGCTGTTGATCGAGGTGCCATTTGCCGGTCATGGCGGTGGAGTAACCTGATTTTGACAAAACTTCGGCGATGGTGGCGCCGCGGTTTAACTTGGCACCTCCGGCTTGATCGCAATACAGGCCGGTAAGCAACGATACTCGCGAGGAGTGGCATTTGGCCGTGTTGTAAAATTGGGTGAAACGCAAGCCTTGGCCGGCGATGGCATCCAGATTAGGGGTTTTGATCTCAGAGCCGTAACAACCAAGATCAGAAAAACCGAGGTCGTCGGCCATGATCAGGACGATGTTGGGGCGCTTGGATTTTGCCGCAGAGAGAGGTAGCACCCAGGTAAACAGCAGGATGAGCAACAGGGAGCAGGCAAAGTTCTTCCTGACGGATGAGGATGTCGGAGTGAGTAGTCGAGCAGGATTCATGAGCAGATTCTGATACATGGGGCAAGGGAGGTCAATTGGCCTATTTGCGTAGGCCGACTAGCAGCAAGCACAATATATGCGTATTTTATGGCATTGACTTTAAGCGCTCAAAGCCAAAAAATTATATATTACAAATTTATGAAATCAGGGAAGAAAATTCATTGGGCTGGAGCATTTTTGATGATTGGGTTTTTGTTGTGTCCTATGGACGTCAGTGCCCACGTGAAGTGGTTCAGTGACTTCAGTTACGCAGACAGCCCGCTCGAGATCGGCGAAGTGATCACCCCCGTATTTTGGATGATGGCCTTGCTCTCGGTGGTGGTGATTGCTGCTTTGATTTTATTTGAAGAGCAGTTGGGGAAATATCCCTGGATCCAGCGCTTTGACCAGTGGTTGGCAAGTAAAAAAGATAATGCCATGGGGGTGATGCGAGTGGGGGCCGGGGTCACTTTGGTGTGGGCGTGGCAGACGGGCAATCTGTTGGCTCCGGAATTAAAATGCGAACATGAGTGGATAGTGTGGTTGCAATTTTTGGCCGCCCTGTTGCTGGCTTTCAGGAAAACCGTGCCGCTGGCGGGTGTCGGCATCATTGTTCTGTATTTGTTGGCCATCGGGCAATTTGGCTTTTTTCATATGTTGGACTATCTGCTCTTTCCCGGGGTGGGTTATTATTTTATTGCGGGAAATGCAAAAGGCGCGGTGCTGCGGCGGACGGCTTTGCCTGCGCTTTATGCAACGGTTGGGTTTTGTTTGATTTGGCTGGGGATTGAAAAATTGATTTACCCTTCGTGGGCCAAATTGTTGCTCGATGAGCACCCGGTGTTGGCTCTGGGTTTGAATCACGATTTTTTTGTGGTGGCGGCGGCGTTCATTGAAATCAGTCTGGGTTTCATGATCATGGTGTGCCTGCAGCAGCGATTGCTGGCGGTTACGATCTCGCTGGTATTTGTGCTCACTACCCTGGTTTTTGGTCGGGCGGAAGTGGTGGGGCATACCTTGATCCATGCGGTTTTGATTGTGTTTTTGATCGCCGGTGCAGGCAGGGCGATACCTCCTTTGCACTGGATACCTAGTGTGAAATGGAGAGTTCCGGCAGCGGTGTTGGCTTTTGCTGTTATCCTTAGCACCTTTATGTTCCCGTATTATTTTGGCGCACGGTTGAGTAATCTGGAAGCCAATTTCAAGGTGAATAAAGCGCACCAAAGGAAGTTGATCGAGATCGATGATTTGTCACAGGCTCCGGGTTTGGCGATGGCCATCCATAAAGATCCGGTAGCGGGTTGGAATTTGGAATTGACCACTGAAAACTTTAAATTTGCTCCCCAGGCGGCAGGTTTTGATCCGGTTGATGGAGAGGGGCATGCTCATCTTTATATCGACGGGCGCAAGGTGGCTCGTTTGTATGGTTTGTGGTACCACATTCCAAGGTTGGACCCTGGCAAACATGAGGTGGTGGTCACTTTAAATGCAAACAATCACTCGGGTTTGTCTGTGAATGGCAAGGAAGTCACGGAACGGGCGGAGATCGAAGTGGTGCCGCTGGCGGCAAGCGTGAGATGAATGACCTTGAAGCCGAGGTTGACGAAGAATGATGCTTGGCGCTTGTTGTCAAGATGTCCGGGCAAGAATTGAACCAGTTAGAACAAGATTTGGCTCAGTGGCCCTTGGACTGGCAGCGGCGTTTGGATCTGGTTCAAGCTTATGTGGGGCTTGGCCGCTTGCGGGACGCCAAGATTTTACTCAGGGATTCGCCGGATGAGGCGGGGGCGGCTCCGCCGGTTATTCAACAGCATTTGCACCGCTTGATGACGCACGGGGCTGGTGAGGTGGAGGGAACGGGTGAGACGGCTACGACGGGTGAAAAGGAGGATCCGGCGGGGAGGCCGTCGCTGGAGCCGCAGGGGCAGGGGCATCTGTCGACCCACGCGGCGGTAGCGCCACAAACTTTGCCGGTAAAATCGTTATCCAACGAAGCGGATAACAACGGCCTGGTGATGGAGCACATCGAGGGCTCGGTTTCACAAGCTCGTGCAGCGGATGCCGGGCGCAAGGTGTCAGCTTTGACCGTGGCTCTTTTGATCCATATTCTATTAATATTTTTGCTGACCGCCATCGCGATGAAGGTGCCAGCTCAGCAGCCTCCCCAGATTGTAGTGGTGAGCATGAGTGAGGATAAGGTTCAAGGGGTGCAGGCGAAACGAATCGAAAAAAAGAGCAAAAGCAAAGCTGCGGCGGCACTGGTCAGCACGACACTTGCGATATCCTCTTCGGCTTTGTCTCCGGTGGTCATGCCGGAGTTCGAATTATCGGGAACTGATTATTTACCCGGAGCGAGTTTGGCTTTGGGTACGGATTTGGGTTTTGGTGATGGTGTGGGTGGAGGTGGCAGTGGAGATGAAGGACGGGGCGGGAATATTGGTGGGATGAAAATAAAAGCTCGGCGGCTGGGAGTGGTGCTTGATGTTTCGGGAAGCATGGATCGGCAAATCCGGGCAGTGCGCCAGGAGATCCGTAAAAATTTCTCGAATGCCAGTATTGTTGAAGTGGTGGGTTGTTCACTTGACTGGTTGAAGGACGACCCTCGTTTTGATTTGAAACAAGCGAGGGGGATGCGCTTGGTGAAAAACGCTGACTCGGTGGTCGAAGCGGTCGAGGTATTGATTGCAGGTGGCAAGGTGGATGCGATTTTCTGGTTCTCAGATTTGATGGATTCACAGAGCCCGTCCGGGTTGAAGCGTCTTTCGCATTTGCTGGGAACCCAGTTTGCCAGCGAGCGGCGGCCGGTGAAATTTTACGTGCAAAGTGTGGGGGGAAAGCCGAGCACGGCTCTGGCGGGCATCGCCAAGCGCAGTGGCGGAGCGGTTAAGGTCGAAAGTTTCGAGTGATAGGTGCTTATCAAATTTTGGTAAAATTCGATCGGTTGCCAGTAAAAACCTTGCGTCGGGCAGGAACTGCGACACAAGTATGTTTATTATTATGAAAGTAGGAATCATTACAGTTTCGGATCGCGCATCGGCAGGGGAATATGAAGACGAGGGCGGGCCAGCCTTGAAAGCGGCTTGTGCCGAGCGTGGCTGGGAAGTGGTGGCGGAGGCGGTGATTCCCGATGATTTGGAACGCATTCAGACGAGCATTCGTTCGTTCAGTGCACAGGGCTGTGGTTTGATTTTGACCACCGGTGGAACCGGGATTACTGAGCGCGATGTGACGCCGGAGGCGATTCGAGGTATCATGCGGGTGGAGATTCCGGGTTTTGGCGAAGCGATGCGGATGCAATCGTTGGCGATCACTCCCAATGCGATTTTGTCACGCAATCTGGCCGCAGTGGTGGATAAATCACTGGTGGTTGCCTTGCCCGGTAAACCGACGGGTGCGGTGGAGTGTCTGAGTTTTGTCGAAGGGGCGATTGATCACACCGTGAAGTTGTGCATGAACAAACCTACTTCGTGTTAGGGGAAGAATTTGGAACCACGAAAGGAAAAGAGGGGGATGAAATTGGTTGGCTTATTCTTTACTTGCCCGATTGGGTTTCTTTGGCAGAGGTTTTTAGGTCGGCGACTTTTTTGATGTCCCAGATGGCGTTTTGTCCTTTGCGTTGATTGGCGAGCCAGTTGAGCGCGGCGAGGTGGATGATTTCGTGGCCGCCTTGGAAGAGGGTGATGCGGGTATTGCCGGAAGTCTTGCGGTACACGGGAGGGCGGGTGCCGTAGAGGGGATCGTTTAGCGGCAAGGATTGTGGTAAGGGAGTGGCCTTGCCCGTCGTCCAGGCTGCGAGGATGTTTTCATCGGTAATGCGGTCGGCGGATGGGGTGGGCAGGACTTGGTTGAAGGCGTGCAGCGAATGGGAAAAGGGAACCGAACCGCTGCGGCCATCGGTGATGCCGTGGTTGATGTCGAGGTTGACCTTTTGCGCCCGGTCGAGCCAGTGCAGTGGGGAGCGGTGGTCGGCTTGTTTTTTGATTTTAGTATCCGAGTTGGGATCGCCGCCCAGTGATTTTTCTATATGTTTCCAGTATCCTCGTTTGGCCTGTTTGGTTTCGTTATGCCATTGGGCGATGTCGGAAATGCCGCACCAGGCAGAGACGCCTGCCCAGATGTCAGGCGCCCGCCCCGCCATCAGCAGCGAGGCATGGCCTCCTCCGGATACTCCGATGAGGTAGATGCGGTTTTCATCAATCGCGGCATTTTTTTTGGCGTATTCGACCGCGCTGATGATATCGGCGACAGCCAGGTCTGAGCCCATCGCTTCGGGTGTCCAGTTGGGGCCGCGAAAATTGGGGTGAATGAAGGACCAGCCTTGATCGATGCACCAACGGGCATAGGTTTTTCCTCCGCCTTGTGAGTAGTCGCCCGACCAGGTGTGCAGCGCCACCAGCAGTGGGCGTTTTTGTTTTGGATCCTTTGATGCCTGGAAAAAAAGGGCGGGTTGTTGGCTTTGATCAGCAGAGCTGGGGTAGGTGATTTTTTGAACTTGAGGAGGGAAACCTTTCACGGGAGGATTTTGGCTGAGGAGATTCAAAGGAGAGGTGATCAGTGTTATCACAAAAAACACAACAGCGGAACTCGCGCCTTGGCGAAGAAGGAGAGAGGGGGATTCTTTCATGAGGGAGGCCGTTTTAAAAGGTATCGCTGAGCAGTTGGATATAGAGCAGACCACTGTTGGTGAGTTTCGCTTTGGAACCAATGCCGCTCAGTCGGGAAAGGGTGTTGTAGGAGTGGCTGACTGGTGAGTCTTTGACCCAGGTAAGGGTGTTGCGAGTGATTTTTTTCGGGTAGGGGCGGACCTCCATCGGCAGGCCGGAGCTGCTCAGGGTGATCTCCCAGGCAGGTGGGAACTTGCCTGGTTCGCGGCCACGTTCCAGCCAGGGGTAACGTTTGCTGATGGGCAGGGATTGAAGGTGTTTGGCGGGAACCGCGACTTTATAATAAGCGCCGGCCATGCGGATAAATTCGGGCAGAGTTAACTGCGGGTTACCCTTGTGACTATGAAATAAACCGGCAATGTCCATGCCGGAAAAATTGAGTCCACTGTGGATGTTATGGTGATTTGGCGAGCGGAAGTATTTTTTATACCAAGTCTCAAAACGTTCGCTGAGCATCATGGCAAACTCGAGATGGACGTGGGAACGTTCGCGATTAATGCCGGCCCCGGTATAACCCAGCTGGCCTAGAACCGTGCCACCTTTGACCCGGTCTCCAGAGTTTACCGCGACGCTGCGCAGGTGGGCGTAAAGTGAATAAAAAGGGCCGTCCCCCCAGTCGTGTCTGACTACTACGTAGTTGCCGTAGTTGGAACGTCCACTGACTTTATTGGCGTAAGCGACCACGCCGTCGGTCAGTGAGCGCACTTCGTCGAGCGGTTGATTATTTTTGTCCCGGAGGATCGGGCGGATATCAATGCCTTCGTGGAATTTGGTAAAAATGATGCCATGGTCGGTGCGCCGTTGGTTGCGGACGAAGCCGTAGCGGCCTGCCGTCCACGGATGGGAGCTGACTCCTTCGAAACTACGGTAGGTGTACATGTAGAATTTGGAGGGGTCACGGGAGAATATAGCGGTATTGGCAGTGGGCAGCCCCAGTTTGAAGAGATGTTGTTTTTCTCCGAGCTGGGCATTGGCCACAGGACAAACGCAGCAGAGGACTAGTAACCAACAGGTGAATTTCATCTTGAGCGAAGGAGGCAAGGGCGGCTGGAATTTTATCACTGTCAACTAACTTTAATACTAGCGGACGGGTCCGCCGGGGCGAATGACTTTTTCTGCATGTGGGATGACTTTGTCCAGGGTTTTGATGTGTTCCTGAGTCAGGCCTTCCCAGATGGTGATCACTCCAGGGGTGTCGGGGCGGTCTATCATCACAGCCGAGTAGTGGGTGGGGGCGACACGGATACCAAGTAGTTTGCCTTGGTGGTTGAGCGCGATGCCTTTGAGCTCCTCGGCGGCCCGAGCCTTGAGTTTGAAGCCCACTCCAAAAGTGGTGCCGTTTTTGGACATGAAAGGGTAGTAGTAGGCGATGTCTTTTTCGGTGAATACGGGAGCCCGGGTGAAGAAATATTGCCGCCCCTGACTGCCGAGTTTGACCGGAATGGCAAATTTAACTCCGTCCTCCTGCGCTGCTTCGATGTGGAAGGATAGGACGATGGGTTTTGCTTTTTTTCCGGCTCCAATGCTCAAGAGGGCGGGAACCAGGACTAGAATGATGATGAACCAGCGATGCATAGGGAACATTAGAGCCTGTAGCGGGCCATGATGCAACCCTTCCCTTTGCTGCCTGGGCTTGAAAATGCTTGGCTGGAAGATTCGGGGATACACGGATTTGCCCGGCCTTCGCCCGTGGGGCTACGTCGAGGCAAGCAATCCGTGCCACGCTGGGGGGAGGTGGGAATGTGACGGAATCGGCACGAGTATCCATTTGTTTACAGGGGGGGCAAGGGTTGATGTTCGGAACGTCTCGAATGAGGCGGTTTAGAAAAACAAACAACCAACTAAAAAATGATGAAATTATCCATCAAATCGTTCACATCTGTTGCAAGTGCAATATTCGTCCTGACTGTATCCGGGGCAAATGCCCAGACCAAGGTTGATCAAGAATTGCCCGACTATGAAAAGGTCAGTGGCATCACTGGTAATCTGAATTCGATCGGTTCGGATACTCTGAATAACCTGATGACTTATTGGGCGGAGGCTTTTAAAGCCAAGTATCCCAATGTGAATATCCAGATCGAGGGCAAGGGTTCGTCCACCGCACCTCCAGCTTTGATCGAAGGCACTTCGCAACTGGGGCCTATGAGCCGTGCGATGAAGTCCGAGGAATTGGATGCGTTCGAGAAGAAATTTGGCTACAAACCGACTCAAATCAAAGTGGCGATTGATGCGCTGGCGGTTTATACCCACAAAGACAACCCTTTGAAGGGGCTCACGCTCAAGCAGGTGGATTCGATTTTTTCATCCACTTATAAGCGGGGTGGGGAAGCCATCAAAAAATGGGGGCAAGCCGGGATGGAAAACGAGTGGGCCAACAAGGCGGTTTCGTCTTATGGCCGCAACAGCGCTTCGGGCACTTATGGTTATTTCAAGAAAGTGGCTTTGAAAAAGGGCGACTACGCCACTTCAGTGAAAGAGCAGCCGGGTTCGTCGGCTGTGGTGCAAGGGGTGGCCAGTGATTTAGCTGGCATAGGTTATTCGGGCATTGGTTATAAAACTTCGGGTGTCAACGCGATTGCCCTGGGTGAATCAGAAGACCAGATGTTTGAGCCGTCCTTTGAAAATTGCCTGAGCGGGGATTACCCGATGGCGCGGTTTTTGTATATCTACGTGAACAAAAAACCGGGCAAACCTTTGGACAAACTCACTCTTGAGTTTCTTAAGCTGGTATTGGCCAAAGAGGGGCAGCAGATCGTGATCAAGGATGGATATTACCCGATGCCGAATGAAATCGCACAGGAAGCAAATTCCGTGTTGAAATAAAAAATCAAATAACACAGGCATGGTGGCACAATTTTCGAGTTGTGCGGTCATGGCGCTTTCTATTCAGGGTGGATTTTTTGTAACAAGTGTTTTATAGCAGCAGTCGTTTATGAGTAACAATTCTGACTCAGTGAAAAATATCGAAGATGATCCTAAACGTTTCACTGCGTCGCGACGGGTTTTGGCGGTGGATTGGTTCATGACCTACTTCATCCGTCTGGGGGGAGTCGGAGTGATCCTGACGGTGGTGGGGATATTTTTCTTTATTTTGTCACAAGTGCTGCCGCTGTTTCAAGGGGCGCGGGTGGAGCAGGTGACTGGGCTGAATGTGCCGGCTTTGCCTGAAGGCCAGTATGTGGCGTTGGCGAGTGATGAGTGGGCGGAGTTGCCGCTGGTGGTGGCAAAAGACGGCGGGGTTTATTTTATCGATCTCAAAGGCGGGCGGGGAATTATAGAAAAATCTCCGATGTGGTTGGAGGGTGGCAAAGCCTCGGCGATCGAGGTTGATCATGGAGCCCAAGTGATTTCGGTAGGAACCCGGAGTGGTCGTTTCCATTTGTTGAAGTATGAATACCAGGCGGAATTTGCCGAAGACGTGCGTACGATCAAGGAATCCTTGAAGCAAGAATACCAAGGAGAAGTAGCGGGCGGGCAAGCGATCAAATTGATTGCCCTGGGGCAGTCGGAAAGTGTGCGGGTGATTGCAACGGTGGCGGGGGATGGCGCGCAGCAGAGCCTGGCGGTGCAAACGCTCAAGCGCAAACGCAGCTTGATGGGGGTGGGTAAATGGAAAGAGAGTGCCCAGCAGGATTTGAGCGTCAAATTGCCGGCCGAGGTGGACATCCAGAAAATCCTGATGAGCAATCGTGGTGATGCTTTGATCGTGGTGGAGCATAGCGGGCGGGTGAGTTATTTTTTTCGTGAGGATGATGAATTCGAGTTGAGGCAACAGTTTGCACCTTTTGAAAACAGGCCGGGCAGTAAGATTGTCAGCACAGGTTTTTTGTTAGGTGATGTGTCACTGGTTTTTGCTGCTGATGACGGCAGCAACGAGGTGTTCAGTCTGCTGCGCTCCGATGCGGATCCGGTGCGAAAATTTCATCACACCAAGACTCTGGCTTCTTTGGGGGCGGCGGCGGATTATTATGCCACCTCGTCTCGCAACAAGGCGTTTTTGTTGGGAGCGGGCAGTCACGCTTCGTTGCGTTTTTCGACTTCTGAAACTATTCGCTGGAGTGATGAACTGCCTTGGCCAGTCCGGCTTGGAGTGATCAGTGGCAAATACGATGCTTTGTTATTTTTGGATCAAGCAGGACAAATTCATAAATACCGTCTCGACGACCCTCATCCGGAAGCCGGCTTGAAGGCCTTTTTTGGCAAGGTGTGGTATGAGGGCGCGTCGGAGCCCAAGTATGAGTGGCAGTCCACTGGGGGCAGCGATGACTTTGAGCCAAAGTTTTCCCTGGTGCCGTTGATTTTCGGATCTTTTAAAGGAACGATGTATGCGATGCTGTTTGCGGTGCCGATCGCTTTGTTTGGCGCGTTGTATACGTCTGAGTTTTTGCATCCGAGGCATAAGATTTTTATCAAGCCGGTGATGGAGATCATGGCTTCGCTGCCATCGGTGGTATTGGGGTTCATGGCGGCGTTGTGGCTGGCTCCGTTGATTGAGGGACGGGTGCCGTCTTTGTTATTGGTGGTGGCTTTGGTGCCGAGCGGGGCTTTTTTGCTCGGTTGGTGGTGGGGATCGCAGCCGATGTATGTGCGCAAGTGGATTCCCCAGGGTTTGGAGTTTTTGTATTTCATGCCGGTATTGATGGGGCTCGGCTGGGTAGGATGGATTTTGGGGCCGCATTTGGAGCAGATGGTGTTCACCGTGACGGATCCGCAAACGGGTAAGACGGTGGGCGATTTTTCCCAGTGGTGGCCGCAGGTGACGGGGACTTCTTTCCAGCAGCGCAATTCGCTGGTGGTGGGTTTTATGATGGGGTTCACGGTGATTCCGATTGTGTTCACGATCGCAGAAGATGCTTTGTCCAATGTGCCGGGTGCTTTGCGAACCGGGTCATTGGCGATGGGGGCCAGTCGTTGGCAGACGGCTTGGCGTATTGTATTGCCGACGGCTTCGGCGGGAATTTTCTCCGGGCTGATGGTGGGCTTGGGGCGTGCGGTGGGCGAGACAATGATCGTGGTGATGGCTACGGGCAATACGCCGATCATGGAGTGGAATGTGTTTTCTGGTATGCGGACCCTGTCCGCCAACATTGCAGTGGAATTGCCTGAAGCGCCGCAGCACAGCACCTTGTATCGAACGCTTTTTCTTGGTGCTTTTGTTTTGTTTTTGCTGACTTTTTTAGTGAATACGGTTGCCGAGCTATTGCGGCAACATCTGCGGGATCGTTACAAAACGGTGTGAGTTATTTGGAATAATTGAGCGAACAATTTGATGAGCGAATTCAGTCAGAAAATCGGAGCTAGCAAAGCGGAGCGAGCGGCACCAGGTGAACCGATGGTGTGGTTTTCCGGCATGTGGCTGGCGATCGGTATCCTGATGATTATTTTTCTGTTGTCGGTGATTCTGGTCAATGGACTGAGCGTTTTTTGGCCCAAGGATGTGGTGCAGGTGGAGTTGACCGAAACCAGTAAGGCGGGGTGGAAGCAGTCGAAATATTTTGCCGGGGAGCTGCGCAAGACCCAGCAACGTCGAGTGGCCAACGAGGCGGGCGAAGCGATTCCCGAGATTCAACTTTTTGTGGGTAACCGCGATGTTTACGGTTTTGGTTTTAAGTTCATTGACGACAGCGATATCAGTCGGCGCACTTACCCGCAGGATATCCTGATGGTGGAGCGGATGGAATACGGTGACATGATCGCCTACCCGGTCAAATTACAACTTGTAGGAGGGAAGGAGATTTTAGCGGGAGAGCAGGGTTTCGATGAGGAGCTGCAGGCGGCGGTTGAGCGGGTCAATCTGCGTAGGGATAAAATATCGTTTATTGAAAGAGGAGAGATTGGTGGGGTGAACAGGGAGATGGAGCGGCTTAAAATGAAACTCAAAAAAGCGGAGTTGAACACGGAGGATGTTGAAAAAGTCAAGTTGGAGGCGGGGCAGAAGCAGCAAGTTTTGCAGCAGGAATACGAGAAGCTGGCCGCGCAAGCGGCGGTGTTGAGGAAGCAGCAAAATGAAGATATTTTCTTTTATCGTTTGGTGACGGGTGAGCAACGTTCACAAGTAGTGGGGGATTTGGTTTCGTTTTATTATCCTAATCAGTTGTCCCTAGCTGGAAAGGTAAGTCATTTTTTCAACCGTGGCTGGGGATTTCTGGTGGATGAGCCGCGCGAGGCGAATACCGAGGGAGGGGTATTTCCAGCTTTGTTTGGCACCTTCGTGATGACTTTGATCATGTGCATCCTGGTGGTGCCGTTTGGGGTGGTGGCGGCGATTTACCTTCAGGAGTATGCCAAACAAGGTCTGGTGGTTCGAATAGTTAGAATAGCTGTTAATAATCTGGCCGGAGTGCCATCGATTGTTTACGGGGTGTTTGGGCTGGGATTTTTTGTTTATATACTGGGCGGATCCATTGACAGTTTGTTTTACCCCGAACGCCTGCCGACACCTACTTTTGGCACCGGAGGATTGCTGTGGGCTTCCCTGACGATGGCCTTGATGACGGTTCCTGTGGTGATTGTCTCGACGGAAGAAGCGCTGGCTTCGGTGACGCGTGGGATGCGTGAGGCGTCGCTCGCAGCGGGAGCCTCGAAGTGGCAGACGATTCAGCACATCGTGATTCCGGGCGGATTGCCGGGTATTATCACTGGCATGATTCTGGCCATGGCTCGCGGAGCGGGGGAGGTGGCTCCGCTGATGTTGGTCGGGGTGGTGAAGTTAGCGCCGACTCTGCCGTTGGACACGGTGGCTCCCTTTGTGCATTTGGAACGCAAGTTCATGCATCTCGGTTTTCATATTTACGATTTGGGATTCCAGTCACCGGATTCGGAAGCAGCCAAACCGATGGTTTTTGCGACCACCTTGTTATTGATCGTGTTGGTGGTGGTATTGAATGCTGCGGCGATCATGATTCGCGAGAAGCTGCGCAAGAAGTATTCGAGCGGGGCATTTTAAAGAAGGCAAAACCCATGAATTCAGCTAGTTTGTCACCGATTGCCATGCACAAGGAAAATATACAATCGTCAGTTCAAAAAACAGGCCCGACGGATCGTCCGGTCGAGGTGGTCGCTGCAGAGGAGCCGGCGCTTGCCGGGCGGCCGGATTACATCAAGGTGAGCGATTTCAGCTTCAACTACGTGCCGGCGGTGCGGGTTTTGCATAACATCACTATGGAGATCCCCGAAAAGCAGGTGACGGCTTTTATCGGGCCGTCGGGTTGTGGTAAAACGACGTTGTTGCGTAATTTTAACCGCATGAACGATCTGATCGACGGGGTCAGTCACGAGGGGCATATCTATGTCAACGATCAGGACATTCATGATCGTAATCTGGAAGTGATCTCCCTGCGCAAACGCATTGGCATGGTGTTTCAGAAATCGAACCCTTTCCCAAAAACGATTTATGAAAATGTGGTCTACAGTTTGCGTGTGGCGGGGCAAAAAAATAAAGAACTGCTCAACGAGGTGGTGGAGAGAAGTTTGAAAAGCGCAGCTTTGTGGGAAGAAACCAAAGACCGCCTGCATGACAGTGCCTTGGGTTTGTCGGGTGGGCAGATGCAACGTTTGTGCATTGCCCGGGCGATTGCCAACCGGCCGGAGATTTTGTTGATGGACGAACCTTGCTCGGCTCTTGATCCGATCGCGACTGCCAAGATCGAGGAGTTGATCACGGAATTAAAACAGAGTTTCACCGTGGTGATTGTCACTCACAATATGCAGCAGGCGACCCGGGTGTCGGATCGGGCGGCTTACTTTTTCATGGGTAAATTGATTGAGATGGATGATACCACCCAGTTATTTTCCAATCCTTCACAGAAAGAAACCGAAGATTATATTTCGGGGCGTTTTGGTTGAAGTGAAATATTTCCAAGTGAACATCAGTGGTTATATTTTTTGTTATTGTGTAGTGTAAGTATTTTTAAATATTATGAATTCATCCGGTAAAGAACACACTCTGGCTTCTTTTGAAGAAGCTCTGCAGGAGTCTCGAAACGCGGTTTTGCGTATGGCCAGTGTGGCTCAACAGAATTTGGATCATGCGATCACCGGTCTGTTGAGTCGCAATGCTGAGCTTTGCAATGAGGCGATTGCCGATGACGATGAGGTCAATGCTTTTGAAAAAACCATTGATGGCGAGGGTTTGAAAATCCTGATGCGCTTCAGTCCGGTAGCAACCGATTTGCGTCAGGTTCTGGCAGCGATGAAGATCGCTAATAATCTGGAGCGCATATCGGATGAAGCCGGTAGTATCGCGAGACGAGCAAGGAAGATAGGTAAACATCCGGAAGTAGCCGAAACCAGGATGATCGAACCTTTGTATGAGAGGGCCGTCGTTTTATTGCGAGACGGGATTCGGGCTTATGCGGAATCGGATGTGGATTTGGGACTGGCTTTGCACAAACAGGACGGCAAACTGGACACAGCCTATCGCAAGACGATCAAGGAGCTGACCAAGGCGATGGAACGTGATCCGGGTAATCTGAAGGTCTATTTGCACCTCATCTTTGTGGCGCGTTGTCTGGAGCGCATCGGGGATCATGCGGTGAACATTGGAGAAGAGTCGGTGTTTGTCGGCAGTGCGACGGATATTCGTCACATCGGCCCCGAAGCCCTGTCGGAAATGGCAGAGGACTACAGTGTTTGAACTTTACTGATCGTGGTGTTCAGCGAGCACCATTTCCAGATAAGCCCGGTAGTCGGGGCTGCGGGTGTCGGCGATGACTTTGGTAAAGCCGTCGACGTCGATGAAACCTTGGTTAAAAGCCACTTCTTCGATGCAGGCAACTTTGTAGCTCTGCTGATGTTCGATCGTCGCGATGTATTGACTGGCTTCGAGCAGGCTGTTGGGGGTGCCGCTGTCGAGCCAGGCGATGCCACGTCCCAACGGTTCGACATTCAATTCACCGCGTTTCAGATATTCTTTGTTGAGATCGGTGATCTCTAGCTCTCCTCGGGCCGAGGGTTGCAGCCCTTTGGTGTATTCGACGATTTTGTCGTCGTAAACGTAGAGTCCGGGTACGGCAAAATTACTCTTGGGTTCGGCGGGTTTTTCTTCGAGGCTCAAAACTTTTTGATTTTTATCAAACTCCACCACGCCGAAACGTTCGGGGTCGCGGACGGGGTAGGCAAAAACGCAGGCCCCTTCTTCGCGTTCGAGCGCGCGGCGGAAAAAGTTCAGTCGACCGTAGAAGATGTTGTCCCCGAGGATCAGGGTGACGCCATCATCGCCGATGAAATCTTCGCCGATCAGGAAGGCCTGGGCGATACCCTTGGGTTCGGGCTGCACGGCATATTCGATGTTCATGCCGATGCGCGATCCGTCACCGAGCAGCTTTTCAAAAGCCGGGATGTCTTTTGGGGTGGAGATGATCAGCACGTCCTGGATGCCGCCCAACATCAGAGTGGATAGCGGGTAGTAGATCATCGGCTTGTCGTAAACCGGTAATAGTTGTTTGCAGGCGACCTCGGTCAAGGGATAGAGCCGGGTGCCGGCACCGCCAGCGAGAATGATTCCTTTGCGTTTCATAATATGGGAAGGCTGTAGCTGTTTAGGTAGTTAGACTGTAGGAGAAAGAGAACCACAGCCGAGACAAAGTCAAGACAGCCGGAGGCAAATGGACACTAATAAACACTAATAATAAAGAGGGGAATACTGTTATTCGCTTCGCTCTGGTTGCGGTTCGATTTCTGAATTTTGAATTTTGAATCCTTTCCCCTAAATCCCCAATCTTTGGCCTTGGTAGGTTCCTTTTTCGACGGCTTCGCTCCACGGGTCATTATCAAAATACCATTTCACGGTTTCGAGCAGGCCGCTGGTGAAGTTTTCCCTGGGTTGCCAGCCGAGTTCGTTTTCGATTTTGGTGCAGTTGATGGCGTAGCGGTGGTCGTGACCGGGGCGGTCGGTGACAAATTCGATCATCGCGTCGACGTCGATGTCTTCACTGTCACTTTGCAGCTCGTTGACTGCGGAGATGATGGCGCGCACCACGTCGATATTTTTCATCTCACATTTGCCACCGATGTTGTAAACTTCTCCGAGTCGCCCCTTCACCAGTGACAAAGCCAAACCCCGGCAGTGGTCTTTGACAAAAAGCCAGTCGCGCACGTTGGAACCATCCCCATAGACCGGAAGTTTTTCTCCGCGCCGAGCTTTGGAGATCATCAGCGGGATGAGCTTTTCAGGGAATTGGAAAGGGCCGTAGTTGTTGGAGCAATTGGTGGTGATCACCGGCAGCTTGAAGGTGTGGAAGTAGGAGCGCACCAAATGGTCGCTGCCGGCTTTGGAGGCGCTGTAGGGGCTGTTGGGCGCGTAGGGAGTGGTCTCGCAAAAAGCCGGATCCGTCATGCTCAAGGAACCGTAAACTTCGTCGGTGGAGACGTGGAGGAATCGGAAGTCGTCGCCTTTGCCTTGTTCCACGCGCTGTTGGTGATGGGCATTGGCCGCGTGCAGCATCTGGAAGGTGCCAACAAAATTGGTCATGATAAATTCTTCCGGCGCTTCGATCGAGCGATCGACGTGGGATTCAGCGGCGAGGTGCATCACTGCGGTGATGTCATTTTCTTGCAAGGTGTTTTGGACCAGTTCGGCATCGCCGATGTCGCCGTGGACAAATTGATAGCGCGGGTCGTTTTCGATTGCCGCGAGGTTCTGGGGATTGCCTGCGTAGGTGAGTTTGTCCAAGTTGACCACTTTTTCAATCTTGACTCCGAGTTCGGCGCTGGCTTCTCCGAGCAGGTAGTGGATCAAATTCGAGCCGATGAAGCCGGCTCCGCCTGTGACTAAAATTCTCATACGGTGTGAGGTTGGTGATTCATTTTTTGATAACAGAAAAAGCTGTAACACATCTCAGTATTTACGCCACAGAGAAGGCATGAAAAGCACCAGAACGGCGAATATTTCCAAACGGCCGAGGGTCATCAAGAGACTGAGCATAAAAAGCGATACGGGGTGCAGCTGGGCAAAGTTCCTGGTGGGACCCAGGTCGCCGAGACCTGGGCCGATGTTGAACATGGTGGCGGCTCCGGCACCGAGGCTGGTTTGCAGATCCATGTTGGGTTCGATCAGTGAGATGCTCACCGTGCCGACGCCCCAGATGAATACCGCCAGAATCAGGAAAAACATGGTTTGTGCGCGGATGCCGGGTTCCATTTTCAGGCCATTGATCTTGAGGGTGAAGACCTGTTTGGGACGAAAGGTTTTGACCAGTTCCTGGGCGGAAATTTTAAAAAACAGGATCACCCGGTTGACTTTGACTCCACCGGCAGTGGATCCGGCGCAGCCTCCGATGAACATCAGCACCAGGATGAGCCATTTTGAGAAGGTCGGCCATTGGTCGTAGTCCTCGGTGCCGAATCCGGTGGTGGTGCTGATGGAGATGACGGTGAAAAAGGTGTTGCGTAACCCGGCCTCGAAGCTGTCGACCTGGCCGGACATCCATAGATTGAGGCTGATGAGCAAGGTGATGACGAACAGGGCGATGATATAATTACGCGCTTCTTCCTCCTTTTTGATGCGCTTCCAATTACCGTTGATGATCGAGACGTAAAGCATGAAGCTGAGCCCTGATAACAACATGAACAAAGCCAGCCAGCTTTCGATGGCCAGGCTGTTGTAGTGCCCGACGCTGGCATTTTTGGTGCTGAAACCTCCGGTCGAGATAGTGGTGAGAGCATGGTTGAGTGCATCAAACCAAGGCATGCCAAAGAGCAAATAAAGACCCAGCCCACAAATGACGGTCAGGCCGATGTAAACCTTGAATAAACTCAAGGCGACATCGTGGATGCGGACTCGGGCGCCCTCGTTGATGTTGACACTGGATTCGTGCTGCATCAGGGAGCGACTGCCGACTCCGAGGAAGCCCAACACGGCGACAAACATCACCACGATGCCGAGACCACCCAGCCACTGGGTGAGGGATCGCCATAGCAGGATGCTGTCAGGGTAGAGGGCAAGATCAATGATGGTGGTTGATCCGGTGGTGGTGAATCCTGACATCGATTCAAAATAGGCCTGCGGAATTGACAGGCCGGGATCGCAGAAGATATAGGGCAGGCTGCCGAAAGCGGCTGCCAGGATCCAAGTCAGTCCGACGATGGCAATCGCTTCGCGGCGGAGGATCTCTTTGCGGGCTTTTTTTCCTTTGATCTTTAATTTTGATATGATGTAAAGCAGCGCCCCGCCCCCAGCCGTAATGGCTGCTGAGATTTTCAAGGCTTTGATCGCCGGGCTGTCCATGCCCCACCATTCTTCGGCATAAGCAAAGCCCAGACAGACCAGCATGGCGATTGCCACTAGTTCTAGCAAAAAACCAAGCACTTTGGCGATGACACGAAAATCCATAAGGAAAGTATTAACAGAGAGCGCTTATTTGATCAGCTTGAGAAATTTTTTGATCCGCTTGCCAGGCACCAGGGCAAAAAGCTGGTTGCCCGCAGAGATGTCATCATCGGCGGCCGGGGTGGCGGTGCGGATGCTGTTCCCCAGCGCCACCAGAATACAGCCCGGGGGCCATTTGACATCTTTTATCTTCTTGCCGTCGGCGAGCGAGCCGGCACTGACGGTTGCGGAAATCAACTTGCCGATTTTGAAGTCGCTGACCAGATGGTAGGCACCGGTCGATGTCATTTCTCGCCGCAGGTCGTTGAGCGTCGCTTCGCGCGGGCTGATGGCTTCCATGATGCCCATACGCTCCCGGTAGCCAGTGATCGCATCCGCATAATCCGCGCGATGGATGAGGGTGAGGGCTTTGTCCGCCCCAAGGCTGCGAGCCTGCAGGCAAGTCATCACATTATCTTGATCCATTTCCGTAGTAGCGACAAAAAAATCGATGTCTTCGATGTTTTCTTCTTTCAGATCGGCGACAAAAGTAGCGTCGATATTCAGGACGGTGGTTTTTTCCAGATTTTCCTGCAGCTCGGCGCACAGTTTTTCATTGGTTTCAAAAATACGCACCCGGGCATTCCAGCCTTCGAGGGTCTTGGCAAGGGAGAAGCCATATTCCCCACCGCCAAAAATAGCAACATTCGGCGGGGTTTCTTTACGGTTGCCGTGGTTCAAGCGCACGATCACATCATGCAGGCGCTTGGGTTCGCCAAAGATGGTAACGATATCGTTGCTCATCAAAACCTCATCCGGCGTTACTTCGACGGATGTCACTCCCCGCATGATCCCGCCGATGCGAACCCGGTCGGGGAAGTCCAGTTCCCGCAGGGATTTCCCCCGAGCTTCACTTTTTGGAGAAACCCGCACCTGTTGCAGCTCGACATTGCCTCCGGCCAGTTCTTCGACAATCAGCGAGTCAGGGTTGCGGATCGGTTTGGACAGCTCGGCGGCTGCCAGTCGCTCAGAGCTGAACATGTAGTCGATGCCAAAATGCTCGCGGGGGTCAAATAACCATAGATTGCGCTCGAGATCTGGATGCACCCGGCAGAAGACGTTTTTTGCGCCCAGTTTTTTTGCCATCGAGGAGGCCACCTGGTTGATGTTGTTGTCGGCGGTCAGTGCCATGAAATAATCCGCTTCCGCCACATCGGCATCAAGCAAGTTTCCAATGGCGGTGCCGTCCCCATTGATCACCCGGCCGTCGATCAGGCGCTCCAGTTCGTTGGCCACTTCTTCATTCGATTCGATAACCGTGATGAATTTATCCTCTTCAGCGAGACTCAAAGCGATGTGCCGTCCTATTTCCCCGGCTCCGATGATGACGATGTTTTGACCTTTTGACATACTTGGTGAAAAATTTCCGACAGATGGGATTCGATACGATCAGAGTGTTGAAAGCTGGAATGATGGAAGGGCTGAGGCGGATGGTCCGGGCAGGATTGAGCGGAGAAAGTCAATCTGGTAAGGCTTCGAAAGGGAAATGTTCCGAAAGGGAAATCCGAGTGATAGTGTGGCAGCGTGGCTGTGTTTGGTTAAGGAAACAAAGTTGTCGTGTTGATGGAGAATAAAGGATTCCACTGCTCAGGTCAATACCTAGCCCGCATTTCTCACAATATTTTACCGAGACTGTTCAGGCTGGAAAGATTGAAAACCCTGCCAGCATCTTTTGGGTGACTTCCATCGGCAAACCAACCACATTGGTCCATGAACCAGCGGTTTGTTGGATGATCACTTCGCCATGCTCCTGGGCGGCGTAGGCGCCGGCTTTGTCGAGCGGGTTGATCAAGTCGTGATAGTCCTGCAGTTCCTGCTTGGACAGGGTCTTGAAGCTGACGTCGGTGACTTCGCAGTGGCTCAGGCAGCGGCCATTGTTTTTGTGCATCAGGCAGACTCCGGTCATGACCTGGTGGGTGTGGCCGTTGAGCTGTTGGATCATTTCCAAAGCTTGTTTGCGATCAGCAGGTTTGCCCAGCGCCTGGCCGTCGATGGTGACCAGGGTGTCCGCTCCCAGCACCACCGCATCGGGAAAACGAGCAGCGACTTCTTCGGCTTTGAGCCGCGCGTTGGTTTGAGTCAGATCCTGCACATCCATACGGGAGTCGTGCAGCTCTTCCGCCGTCGAAGGCTCGATGGTGAATCGGTAGCAGGCTTCGTTGAGTAAATCCCGCCGTCGCGGCGATCCCGATCCGAGGATAAATGTTGGGTTTTGGCTCATAGTGATGAAGAATGGTAGGACCGTTTTCCATATTTGTCGTGCGCGAATCTGAGCGCGAGGGGCACGTGAAAGCTCTTTGAGGCCTTTGTATGCTTATGATAAGCACATGTTCGGCTGAGATTCTGAGCTAAAACAAATCCGCTGTATTTTCCAATGGAAAATTTTTGCCGCTGTATTATCCTATGGTTGGATATAAAGGAATTAACCTGTATTTTCCTTTGTAAGATAAACAACAAGTTCTGCCTATAGATATGGACGCACTCCGAGACTATGAAATAGAACTTATCCGAAGGATGATTGACCGGCCCAACCCAGAGGAAGAGTGGCTAGCTGTCGACGATTTGATCAAATTGAAACCCTATTTAGAGGAAATAGACACTTCTAAGTTTTTGAACTACGAGTACACTGTGGTTGGCTATTTTGTGACCGTCTCGCATCCGAAGATTCCAAATGAGAGGCTTGTTCTTTCTGCACCGAGAATCAGCTATGAAATCGACGGCAACGATATTGGTTTCGTTCTCTTCTTTGAAGATGGAGAACTAATGATTGATTGTCATGCACTTTCCGAGCACGATTGCCCAATTAACTCTAGAGATCGGGGGATAACCATTCGTGACGAACGCGACTTTAACAACCGGGCAGAACAAAACGGCGTAGACCAAGCCGCCACCCATCCGCAGTTATGACTCACTTTAATTTTAACCATCAACCGAGGAAGCCACGCTCACTCTCAGCGGCTGGCTAGCCTCCACGTTCGGCTTCATTTTTTCTAAATATACATGAACACTCCACTGAGCCTCAAATCTGCAGCCAATTGCCTTATCGCCATTGGATTTCTCTACGTTCTTATGATCTCCCTCATAGTTGGAATGTCAGACCACACGCCAGATACGTTTGGCAAGGTGTTCGGTGGCTGCTTCCTTGGTTTGGGGCTTCTCCTCTGGATTGCAGCATTTCTTCTTTATCGGCAGAACAAAGCTGGAAAATATATTTGGTGGATTTGTTCCCCGCTCGTGCTGTTGCAGTTTCCAATTGGCACGGCACTGGGAGTTTACGTCTTTGTCTATCTCAATAAACCCGAATCCAAAGCGGCACTTGCAGGTCAAGTGCTCACCAATCCGCCGCCAATTTCAAAATCATAACACCACTAAATCTCTTCCTGCCCAACCGCAATGCCGAACAAAACGGCGTAGACCAAGCCGCCACCCGCCTTCAGTTATGACTCGCCTTAATTTTAACCATCAAACACAGAAGCTACGCTTGCACCCAGCGGCTGGCTAGCCTCTACGTTGTGCAGAATAAAATGAAAATATACGATGTCGGCCTTGTGGTTTCATATACTCTTTTTTCCGTGTTCTGTGGACTCTTCATAATGGGCATGCTGG
>JASFYY010000012.1:0-13751 GCA_045046875.1 Verrucomicrobiota bacterium
GGACCCTCAGTGCGATTATGGGCCTTTTATAAGTCAAAAAATGCACCATTCATATCGACTGTAAGACTAACTGTTAAGATGGGAATCTAACAGTATATTAGAGGGAATTCCGTAATTGTCTGATATGACGGAATTCCATATAATTCTGCGAGTATGGTATTTGAGGGTTGGCAGGCTGACGTTGAGTAATCAGGCTGGAGGGAGATAAGTTTGTCATGTTAATCAAGCATTAATCAACAACGGAAAAATGTCGAGTTCAAAAACAATGTTTCATCCCAACTGCAAGAGTTAAGGGGGGTGAAAGGTGTTTTACCATATTTTGAGAAGTGTTGTAAGTAGCGGAGGCATCATTCGTAATGGGAGAAACAAGATCTGAACAAAAGAACGGTAAGTTCTGGTCTAGGCACAGCGATGAGAGGTGATAAGTGTTTTTTTGAAAAATTAGGTGGAATTATATGTTTGGTATATTGGCTGGTTGAAGGAAAAGCAGATGAGGGGTGAAATTTGAGATCTGAGATTGTTTATTCTTTCGAACCCGATCGATCTTGTGAACTCTGTCTGTTTCCGGGCGCTTGAATTGAAGGAAACAAATATGGAAATTTGTGTTACGGGATGCGTTTGAGCTTAAAATTCGCTTACTTTGCCCGCGATTAACTGCCAACTGGCCTCGCCGGCTTTGAGCTGGTATTGGATTTGGCGCATTTTGCCAGTGGGTTGGGCGTTGCTGTCGCCTTCTTGGTAGAGCGGGAAACGACGGGCGAGCACGTTTTCGACGATCGCAAACTCATCGTGTCCCATGTAGCCGGCGGAGAGTTTTTTGTCAGCGACCAGTTCAGGCAGGTAGATGGCGCTGAGTGATTTGAGCTGGTTGGCCGAGTAGGCGATCAGCGAGGCGTAAGCGCCACTGCCGGCCGAGTTGATAAAAATATAGATCTCGGGGGATCCGTCGCCATTGAGGTCGGCGATTTCTGCTCCGGTGATCGTGCCGTCGGCTTCTTCGCTGATGACTTCATTGCTCCCCTCAAGTCCTTTTGGGGTGATGGTGACTTGGTTGAGGGAACTGTTATTGGGACACTGGATGCGAAAGCTGATGCCGTGCAGTTCGAGGGTTTTATCGAAAGCTGAACTCGCTACGGTTTTTGTAGCTTGGGTTTCGGTGCTTGGGCCGGTTGGGCCGGTTGGGGCGCTTGGTTTGGTTTTGGGATACTCAGCGGCATGTTTCAGATGCTCGGTTTTTGGGGATGCGATGTTTTCCGGGTCCGCATTTTCGGCTTTGGGCGGCGTGCAGGAGCTCAGTAGGCTAAGTGAAGCGGTTGTAAGGATGGCGCAGAGGATGGTTTTATTTTTCATCACGCGAGTCATTGTAGATAAAGGGAGGGGCGGGTCAAATCGCGAGCAGGGCGCTGGCGATGGCAAAATAAATGATCATGCCGGTGATGTCCACCAGGGTGGTGATGGCGGGGGAGGCAACGACGGCGGGGTCGAGGCGGGCGATGGTGGCTAGCAGGGGCAGCGCGGCGCCGATGAGGGTGGAGGAGAGGATTTGGATAGTGAGGGAAAACCCGACCACCGCGGCAAAAGCGAGGGCGGAGAGTCCCTGGTCGACTTGTCTGATGGGAAAAAAATGAATCTGGGCAGCGATGCAGATGCCCAGTACCAGTCCCAACAACATGCCGACACGCATTTCTTTCCACACGGCGCGGGAAAACTGGCTGGAGGAGAGTTCGCCTAGAGCCATGGAGCGAATGATCATGGTGGCGGACTGGGCTCCGGTATTGCCGCCGGCGGCGACGATCATCGGCAGGTAGAGGGTGAGGATGAAGGCGGAGTTCAGTTGGTTTTCGTAGGAGTGCAGGATCCAGCCTGAGGCGAGGGCGGTCAGGGCGAGGCCGAGCACCCACAGGAAGCGGCGTTTGAAGTGGGTGAGCACGGGGATCTGCAGGTAGGCGACGTCGCCGCGTTCGCCTCCGATACCGGAAGATTTTTCGATGTCTTCGGTGGTTTCTTCTTCGAGAATGTCCATCGCGTCATCGTGGGTGATGACACCGAGCAGGTGGTCTTTTTTGTTGACCACGGGCAGGGCGACAAAGTCGTATTTCTGCATCATCTGGGCCGCTTCTTCCTGGTCGGTGTCGGCGGTGACGGTGATGGGATCAGTGATCATCACGTCTTTGATCGGGCAGTCATGGGAATTGAAGGCGAGGTCGCGCAGGCGCAGTTTGCCGACGATGTGCCCCTTGGCATCAACGACGTAGATGCGCGACAGCACTTCGGTGGATTCTTTCTGGCTTTCGAGTTGCTGGATGGCCTGGCCTACGGTGAGGTTTTTCCTCAGTTTGGCAAAGGCGGTGGTCATGCGGCCACCGGCGGTGTTTTCGGGATACTCCAGTAGTTTTTCGAGCGCGGCTTTTTTGTCGCTCGATAACAGGTTGATGAATTTGTGGCCTTCTTCGCTGGAGACTTCCTGAATCAAGTCAGCGAGTTCGTCATCGGGCAGGGCTTCGAGAACCTGGCGCTGATCGGCCGGATCCCGCTGGTCCAGCGCTTGCTCGACATCGGAGGCGGGCAGGAACTCGATCAGGCGGCTGAGGGTATCGGCGGGCAGCGAGGTGAGGATCAGGTCGCGGCGTTCGTCGTCCAGCAGTTCGAGCCCGGTGGCGATGTCGGCGGGGTGCCCTTTTTGGCTAACCGCAATAATCTCCTGCACCGACCCGTTTTCCAATGCGGCGGTGATTTCATCCGAGATTTGATCCTGCCATTGTTCGCTTGCCATGACTTTGCTCAACCTGTGTCTTGAGGCTTAAAAAACAAGGGGAATTTGCAGCTGGTGAGAGAAAAACCAGGAGACTTCTGCGGGCAGGCAGGGGCAGGCTGCGCATATATTGAAGTGGATTCGTTCGCAAGTTGTTCTGATCGGTCAGGGATCGCAGGCCGGGCTTCTCAATGTTGGGAAAACGGGTAAGCTGGCAGGAGTGGGTTTATTTGATAAGAGCAGTCGTTGGGGCTGTGCAAGACCCGGTCTGACTGGATTATTTATTATGAAAAATTTATCCGTTTTGTGGGTATGGGTGTGCACTGTCACCGTGCTTTTTGCGCAGGACGCCAGTGATGGGGCAAAAACGGCGATCAAAAACGAAAAGGCTGATTGGAAAAAATCGGAGAAGAGGCCTGCGGGTCTTTATCTCAAGCAAAGCGCGGGTGTGGTGGTGGAGGGTTTCGAGCCAAGTGATTATGGTCTGGGGGACAGTTATATCGATAAGCTGCTTCCTTATCCTGCCGGTGGAGCCGGGGTGAGGACTCCTTTTGATTTGTGGCGATATGGAGGCAAGGCCGGCTCGTCCTTTGCTACACCGGTGCTGCCGATGCCGTGGCAGGATTGGCTGGCTTTTCACAAAAAACAGAAGCCGGAATTAATGAAGGCGGTCAGTGAATACATGCAGTCGCGTTATCAACTCGATGGCACGGCGATTCCCGGTAAAATGATGTCTGGTGGTCGCAAAGCGGTCATGGCGGGGCCGGTTGCCCGCTTGCCGGAGGGGCTTGAGAGTTTTGAGGCGCTCAATGTCATGTCGGCGGAAGAAATCCGTAAGGCTGATTTTTTTGCCTACAAACCTCTGGCGCATCCTCTCCAGACCACGGCTCACATGGTTTTTCCCGATATGTGGGTCAAGGCGCACCCGGAGCATGAACGCTTCGATGTGGATCACGATTTTCCGGATGTTTATTTGCCGGAATTCCCTCCGCCGATGTTTCTCACCACTCACAAGGAAATGGGAGATGTGTCCGGAGGCAAGGAGATCACTCTGGGTAATTACTGGGATATATTCGAAGGTTTGTTGACGCCTGAGCAGATGGAAGGGTTGAAGGAACTGCTGCGTCCGACACCCACGACCTGGTTCAATCAGACTCCCCACCGCGTGACTCTGGCACCCAGTGTGGGGGTGAGTTGTATGGATTGTCATGTGAACGGGCATAGCAACGG
Source organism: Verrucomicrobiota bacterium (assembly GCA_045046875.1). Classification (GTDB taxonomy): domain Bacteria; phylum Verrucomicrobiota; class Verrucomicrobiia; order Verrucomicrobiales; family DEV007; genus JAADHD01. Next base: position 3,983 of record JASFYY010000012.1, read on the forward strand.
TGCTTTTGAACTGGCACCCGATACGCGTCCCAACCAGTCTCGTCTACGGGTGGATACGCCGAGCATGCGCGGCAACTACAATATGATGCAACTGTCGTCGAAGCGTTCTATCCGCAGCATGGATCACTTTTCAGAGATCGAGGAATACTTCGACGGTGATCCGGGCATGATGCAGCACATTGGTCCCCGTGGGGTGCAGCGGTCGGTGTCCAACCGGATGGGGGATTTTAATGCCATCCTCGATTTTCCGCCGGCACCAAAGCTGGGGCCGCTGGGTAAGCTTTTTGCCGAGAAGGCGACCGAGCAGGAGTTGCGCGGGGAAAAGTTGTTTCACGGCAAGGCTAGTTGCGTCCAGTGTCACTATGGGCCAGCTTTCACCGACGACTATATGCATGACTTGCAGGTGGAGCGTTTTTATACTGGCCGTCCGGAGGGGCCGATCAAGACTTTTGCTTTGCGAGGTATTAAAGATTCACCGCCTTATTTGCATGACGGTCGATGCCCGACGCTGCACGATGCAGTGGAGTTTTTCAACACGGTTCTCGAATTGAAACTCAGCAAGCAGGAAAAGGAAGATCTGGTGGCTTTCCTGCTCTGTTTGTGATTAGCTGGTATTGCGTTGTTGTTCGAATTGCTCGCGCCAGTAGTTGAGCCGTTCGCCGATGCGTTTCTCCAAACCGTGGGTGGTGGGTTCATAATACACCCGCCCTTCGGGCAGGTAGGCTTGTGGCACAAAACCGTCTTCGAAATCGTGGGCGTAGGCGTAATTGGCCTCGCTTTTTTTGGCGGCTCCGCCTTCGGTGGCGAGTTTTTTGCGGGTTTTGGTGCGCAGATGAACGGGCACGGCGAGGGTGCGGCCTTTGCCGATGTCGTGGGTGGCTGCGTTGATGGCGGCGTAGGCGCGGTTGCTTTTGGGTGCGGTGGCGATGTAAATGGCGGCGTGGGCGAGGGGAATGCGGGCTTCGGGCATGCCGATGAATTCGACGGCTTGTTGCGCGGCTACGGCGACTTGCAGCGCGTTGGAGTCGGCCATGCCGACGTCTTCACTGGCGGCGATGACGATACGGCGGGCGATGAAGCGGATGTCTTCTCCGGCGTAGAGCATTTTTGCCAGCCAGTAGATGGTGGCGTCGGGGTCACTGCCTCGCATGCTTTTGATAAAGGCGCTGATGGTATCGTAGTGGGCGTCGCCATCACCGTCGTAAACGACGGTTTTGCGCTGGATGGATTCTTCGACCACGGTCAGATCGATCAGGTAAGTGCCTTGTTCGTCGGGTTCGGTGGTGAGAATGGCTAACTCGAGCGCGGTGAGCAGTTTGCGGGCGTCACCGTCGCACATCACAGCTAAGTGGGTAGCGGCGTCGGGGTGCAATTTGATATCGAGTCGGCCAAGGCCGCGTTCGCGGTCCTTGAGGGTGGCGTCGAGGATGGCGCGCAGGTCGTTTTCGTCCAGCGGTTCGAGTTGGAAAACCTGGGAGCGGGAAACCAGCGGGCTGTTGACGTAGAAGTAGGGGTTGTGGGTGGTGGCTCCGATGAAGCGCATGGTGCCGCGTTCGATGTGAGGTAACAATACGTCTTGTTGGGATTTGTTGAAACGGTGAATCTCGTCGACAAAGAGAGTGGTCATCTGCTTGCGAGTGCGCTGGAACTGCAGTGCGGTTTCGGCGGCCTGACGGATTTCGGCGACGTTGCTCTCGACACCACTGAGGTTGATGAAGCGGGAGTCGGTGCGTTGGCAGATCAGTTCGGCGAGGCTGGTTTTGCCGACTCCGGGCGGGCCGTAGAAGATGAGAGAGGTGAAGCGGTCCGCCTCGACGGCACGGCGTAGCAGTTTGCCATGTCCGAGGATGTGCTGCTGGCCGAAATACTCGTCCAAGACCCGGGGGCGCATCCGGGCGGCCAGTGGCATGCGGGGGGAAGGAGGGGCGTTGCTGTCGACGCTGTCGGCAGATTTTTCTTCATCCAGGTTGTCATCGAATAGTTCTTCCACAGCAGCGGGGCGGTTTAAATGTCAAAAACGAGCATGTCCTTGGGACGATCCATGGACAGGATTTCTTCGATGGTTCTGTTGTTGAGTAATTGATTGATCTGCTCGTCGATTTCTGCGAAGCAGGTTTGCAGTCCGGATGAACCGGGGTATTCGGGGGTGCCGTGGGCTTTGGTGCTGCTGTTGAGGTCACAGAGGTCGCCGTCCATGACCAGGATGATCTCGCCCAGAGTGATCGAGCGCGGAGGCCGGTCGAGTTGGTACCCTCCGCCGACGCCTCGTTTGCTGCGCAGGATGCCGTCTTTTTTCATCGCCAGCAGGATTTGTTCGAGGAATTTGACCGATACACCGCTGATCTCCGACAGTTCTTGGATCTGCAGGGTTTGATTGGGCGGGCGATCGGCCAGGATCAGCACGGCGCGCAGGGCGTATTCGGATTTTTTAGAGAATCTCATTCCCGAGTAAATTGATGGGGAATGAGGTGAGGGGCAAGGGGAATGTTTGAAATTAAGAAATGAGAAATGGATTTATTGGGCTAGGCAGCCGGGGCAGTTTTGGGCGTAGTGATGAGGGTGGATTTCTTCGAAGGGGGGAGCGTGGTCGAGTAGGCAGAGGGATGGGTCGCCGAGGGTGTTGCGGGGGTGGAAGGCGCAGCCGGGGCCGAGGTCGGTGGGATTGGGGGGCAGGCCGGGGATGGTGTAGAGCTCACTGTTTTTGTCGTGGATGGCGGGGATGCTTTTGAGCAGAGCGCGGGTATAGGCGTGCAGGGGCTTGCGAAAGAGTTCGGCGGTGGGGGCGGCTTCGACGATGCGGCCGGCATACATGACTTTGATGCTGTCACAGACTTGGGAGATGACAGCCAGATCGTGGGTGATGAAGATGACGGCCATGCCGAGTTTCTGCTGGTGTTCTTTGATCAGCTCGAGGATTTCGGCTTGCACGGTGACGTCGAGGGCGGTGGTGGGTTCGTCGGCGATGAGCACCTCGGGTTTGGCGATCAGCGCCATGGCGATCATGACTCGTTGCCTCATGCCGCCGGAAAATTCATGCGGGTAGGACTGGATGCGGGATTCCGGGTCGGGGATGCCGACTTCGCCGAGCGCGTGGGTGGCGGCTTTGAGGGCGTCGCTTTTATTGGTGTCGGTGTGTAGCAGCAGGGGTTCGATCAGTTGCTGGCTGATGCGCAGGAAGGGGTTCAACGAGGTCATGGGATCCTGGAAGATCATGCCAATGCGGCTACCACGGATGCTGCGCAATTTTTTTTCACCGCAAGTGAGCAGGTCGGTGCCGTCGAAGAGCGCGCTGCCGGATTCTATTTTGCCGGGAGGTTTGGGGATCAGGCCCATGATGGAGTAACAGGTGACCGATTTTCCCGAGCCGGATTCGCCGACGATGCCGATGGTCTCGCCGCGCTCGAGCTTGAAGGATACGCCGTCCACGGCACGCGCCACGCCTTCCCGGGTATGGAAGTAGCAGCGTAGGTCGTTGACGGTGAGCAGGCTCATTGCAGATTTTAATCTTTGGAGGTTCTGACGTCGAAGGCGTCGCGCAGGCCGTCGCCGAGGAAGTTGAGGGCGAAGAGGGTGAGCGAAAAGACCAGCCCGGGGATGATCAGCAGGGAGGGTTGGGTTTCGAGGAAATTGGCGCCTTCTTTGATCAGGATACCCCAGGAGGAGTTGGGGGCTTCGACGCCCATGCCGAGGTAGGAGAGGGATGCTTCGTAGAGGATGAAACCGGGGATGGTCAGCGAGGCGTAAACGATGGCGGGGCCGATGGTATTGGGGATGATGTGGCGAAAGAGGATGCGGCGGCGGGTCAGGCCGAGGGAAACGGCGGCTTCGATGTATTCCTGGTTTTTGATCGAGATGACCTGGGCGCGGGTGATGCGGGCGAGGGTGAGCCAGCCCAGTGCGCCAATGGCGATGAAGAGAGGTAGGATGTTGGCGCTGCGCATCACGAGTTCTTTATTCCAGCCAAAGTTTTCGACGGTCCAACCGGCGGCGATGTCGATGGGGTTGGCGATCACGACTTTCAGGATGATGACTAAAACCAGAAAAGGGATGGCGTAGAGAATGTCGACGATGCGCATCATCAGGGCGTCGGTCTTGGGGCCGGCATATCCGGAAGCGGCGCCATAGCTGATGCCGATGATGAGCGAGACGGCGGTGGCGACAAAACCAACCAAGAGTGAGATTTGTCCACCATAGAGAATACGTGAGAAAAGGTCGCGGCCAAGTTGGTCGGTGCCGAACCAATGTTGAGCGGAGGGCGAGGCGAATTTGTTGGTTAAATTTATGGTGTTGGGGTTTTCGCAGAACCAGGCAAAAACGAAACACAGGAACATGATCAGGATCAGGAAAAACGAACTGATCATGGCGATGGAGTTTTTGCGCAGGCGCAACCAGGCGTCGCGTCCCAGCGAGGTGCCTTTGACAACTTCTTCGATAGTTGTGTTTTGCTCGTCGCTCATGATTGCTCGGCGATGCGGACTCTCGGGTTGAGCAAACCGACCATCAGGTCGGATGCGAGGTTCATGACGACAACAAGGAAGCCGTAAAAGAGGGCCAGGCCGATGATGAGGAATTCGTCGCGGTCGAAGATGGCGGTGACGAAGTGTTGTCCCATGCCGGGGATTTGAAAAATCGATTCAACGATGAAGGAGCCGGAAATCAGCGCGGCAAAAGCGGGGCCGATGAAGGCGACCGAGGGGATGAGTCCGCCGCGCAGGGTGTGCACGATGATCAGTCGCGGCAGCGGCACGCCTTTGGCGTGGGCGGTGCGGATGTAGTCTTGTGAGAGGATCTCCAACATGCCGCCACGGGTGAGTCGGGCGAGATAGGCGGCGGTGGCGAGACCCAGGGTGATGGCGGGCAGCAGGACATCGACGGGTGAATCCCAGCCAGCGATTTTGAGGGAGGGGATGCGGGTGGCGATTCCTATTTGTAATAGTGGGCCGACGACAAAAGCGGGGATGCAGATGCCGATCATGGCGATGGCCATGCCGGAATAATCGACCCAGGTGTTTTTGCGCACGGCAGAGATCACGCCGATGGGGATGGCAACCGCGATGGCAAAAACAAGGGCAACCAGGCCGAGGATCAGCGAGGCGGGAAAAGACTGGGCTATAAGGTCGGCGACTGGACGGCGTTTTTTGATAGAGTAATTGAAGTCGCCGTGCAAGAGGATGTTTTTGGGGTAATTCAGATATTGAATGAAGAGTGGGTCATTGAGACCAGATTGCTCGCGCATCTGATGTTTGATATCTTCAGGGATGTTTTTCTCGCCGGTGAAGGCGTCACCCGGCATCGCCTTCACCAGGAAGAAGGTGATGGTGTAGAGTGCGAAGAGGACGAGTAGTCCTTGTAGCAATCGACTGGTGATGTAGCGGAACATTTTGGGGAAGGAGTTAGAATAGAGGAGGTAGGAGTCAGAATTCAGGAGTTTTTGCTTCTAGTTTTATGAACTTGTAGGGGTGGTTGTCTAGCAGGAGGGGGTGCCAGTTTTTGACGTGGGGGTGGATGAGGTAGTTGCGGGTGTACCAGTAAACGGGCAGGATGGGGCGTTCGTTGAGGAAGAGGCTTTCCGCTTTTTGCAGCAGTTGGGTGCGTTTTTGCTGATCGGCTTGTTGTTCGGCTTCGGCGAGGATTTTTTCGTAGGCGGGGTTGGACCAACCGGTGCGGTTGTTGCCGCCGTCTTTCATCCATAGGTCGAGGAAGGTGGTGGGATCGAGGTAGTCTCCGATCCAGCCGCCTCCGGCGAGGTCGTATTCTTTTTTAAACATGGTGGAGAGGTAGGTCGTCCATTCACGTTGGTCGATGCCAATGGAGATGTTGAGGTTTTGTTTCCACATGCCTTGGAAGGCTTCGGCCATGCGTTTGGCGGATTCGCGGTCGGTGGTGAGCAGGCGGATGTCGGGAAAACCTTTGCCATCGGGGTAGCCCGCTTCGGCGAGCAGGCGGCGGGCTTGTTCGGGGTCGTAGCGAATGAGGTCGGGGGACTGGTATTCGTTGGAGGGGGGAACCAGGCCGCGGGCGGGTTTTTGACCGCCTTGCAGTACGTTTTCGATCAGCGATTCCCGGTCGAGAGCGAGGGAGAGGGCGCGGCGCACTTTCGGGTTGTCGAGCGGTGGGCGGGTGGTATTGCAGCGCACAAAAAAGGTGCCGAGGTAGAGTTCGTTGCGGACTTTATCGGGGTATTTATTTTTTGAATATTCGATCAGCTCCGAGCCGAGGGTGTAGGTGACGTGCAGTTGTTCGTTGTAAAACATACGCGCTTCGGTGTAAACATTGCCGATGGGGAAATAGCGAATGCCTTCGAGTTGGACTTGTTGGGCATCCCAGTAAAGGGGGTTTTTCTTCACAAATATGTGATCGTTGATTCTCCAGGATTTCAGGGTGAAGGGGCCGTTGGAGACCAGGTTGCCGGGCTGGGTCCATTTTGAAAAACGATCATCGGCGCTGCCGTATTTGAGGATGATGTGCTTGGGCACGGGATACCAGGTGTAGTGTTTGGTCAGTTCGGTGAGATAGGGGATGGGCGCGCGCAGTTGGATGCGTAAGGTGTGGGGATCGGGGGCGGTAGCGCCGATGTTGATGCGATCCCACAGGGAGTCGCCGGTTTTTTCGAAAGCGAGCAGTTGATCGATGATCCAGCTTTGGTCTTTTTGATTGAGTTCTGTGGGCCAGTTGAATAGGGAGAGGTTTTGTTTGAGTTGCTGCAAGTCGTTGGCTGACAAGTTGTCGATGCCTTTTTTATCAAAATCGGAAGTGCCTTCTTTTTTGTTGCCGGAGAAGTTGAGGTTTTTTTTCACCGTCGCCCAGTCAAAAGGCAGCTGGTCATTTTGACTGAACAGGGTTTTGCAGCGTCGGTTTTTATGAAAATCTTCGGCTCCCTGAATGTAATAGAGCATGAAGGCGTATTCCGAGGCGAGGCGTGGGTTGAGGATGCGTTGGAAGGAAAAGAGGAAATCCTCGGCGGTGAGCGCATGGCCGTCCGACCATTGCGCGTCTTTGCGCAGGTGAAAGGTCCATTCGGTGAAGTCGGCATTGTGCTGCCAACTTTGAGCGACGCCGGGCAGGGGGACGCCGTTCTGGGAAGGGTGTTCGACGCAAAGTCCTTCGAACAAGGCACGGATGATGTTGGATTCGAGCACCCCGGAAACCAGATGCGGATCGAGCCCCTGGGGCTCGGAGGTATTACCGAGCAGGAGGATTTTATCAGCGGTGGCTTTTTCGATCGGCGAGGACGCGTCGCAGGCGGCGAGCAGGCTTGCCAGCACCAGTAGCAGTATTCGGAGGATGGGGAGTTGGGCAGGCTGTCCTGTTACGGGCATAGATTTTTCATAGTCGATCATCTTCTGCCCGGAGGCAATCATAAAAAGGTTGATGTTGGAGCTAAAGGAACGCATCCTTTGCGCGGAAACCTTTGCTGCGATTCCCCCGATTAATGAGAGACTATTTTATACGCCGTTTGTTACTGGTGCCGATCACTTTGTTCGGAGTGACCTTGTTGGTCTTTCTGATCACCCGGATCGCGCCGGGTGGACCGATGGAAGCGGCTTTGATGAAAGCAACGATGTCGGCAAGCGGCGAAGCGGTCAAGGGGGGCAAGGAGAGTGCGGGCGGAAGTGTGATGGGGGATACGGCCAAAGCCGCCTTGGCGGCTCAGTATGGTTATGACCAGCCTTTTTTGAAAGCCTATTTCACGTGGCTGGGCGTGGTGCCGAGGGAGATGAAAAAGGTGGAAGCGGATTTTGAGGAAGGTAAAAAAGAAGTGGAGCTGACCTTGCCTGGTGGGGTGGTGAAAGTGGCGGTGACACGGGGGGAGGGCAATGAGGGTGAAATGAAAGCTGCGCAAGATATTGATCTGAGTGCTTGGAAATTGCGTATTGAGTCTCCGCGGGAAGTGGAGAAAAAATGGCGACGGGTGAATCCAGGCGAGGAAAAGGGGGAGCGTGTTTTTGCTTGGAAAGCGGCGGTTTACCAAGCGAGGTTGAATGGGGTGCTGCAAGGTTATTTGGGAGAATCGAGCAGTTATAATGAATCTGTGTGGAGCATGATGATGAGCCGTTTTCCTATTTCTATCTATTATGGCGTGATCACGATGATTTTGACTTACGTGGTGTGTATCCCCTTGGGAATTGTGAAAGCGATCAAACACCGCACCCCTATTGATAATGTGACTTCTATTTTGGTTTTTGTGGGTTATGCGATTCCCGGATATGTGCTGGGCGCTTTGTTGATGGTGTATCTGGGAGCGCGTCTGGGTTGGTTCCCCATCATGGACTTTGTCAGTGAGAACTTTAGTGAGCTGAGCTTTTTTGGCAAAGTGGGGGATCTCATCCATCACAGTGTGTTGCCCTTGGTTTGTTATATGGTGGGAGCTTTTGCTTTTCTGACGATGCTGATGAAAAACAGCCTGATGGATAATCTGGCGGCGGATTATGTGCGCACGGCGGCGGCCAAGGGGGTGCCTTTTCGAACGGCGGTGTTTCGCCATGCTTTGCGTAACTCGATCATTCCGATTGCGACGACCTTTGGTCAGAATGTCACTTTGTTTGTATCCGGTTCGATGTTGATCGAGAAGATTTTTGATATCGATGGTTTTGGGCTGTTGAGCTACAGCGCGGTATTGGAGCGGGATACGCCGGTGATCATGGGGACTTTGTCGATCGCGGCTTTGTTGATGTTGTTGGGGAACATTATTTCCGATGTGTTGGTGGCGATGGTGGATCCGCGGGTGAGTTTTAAGTGAGATAGGGAACCACTAATGGACACGAATGAACACGAATAAGAATAAGAATAAGAATTAGGAATAGGTGATGTTTAGGAAGTTGGGATACATTTTGATTGTGCTTGGCGTTTTGGCTGCGGGGTTTCATCTTGCGGACATTCGTTTTCCGTCTTTGAAGTGGTTCTTTTCGTGGCGAGAGGCGGCAGGTTGGGCGATGAGCTCTGTGTTGATTCTGGGTGGGGCTTTGATGGCTTGGTTTGCGCCGGGTAATGTGACTTTTAGTCCGGAGACCCAGCGCCAGATGCAGCGGTTTGTTTCGATTCGACGGGGGTATGTTTCCCTGTGTTTGCTTGGATTGCTGGTTTTGTTTGCGATGATGGATAACTTGCTGGTGGGGAAACGGGCTTTAGTGGTGCGTTATGAGGGGGGGATGTATTTTCCTGTGTTCCGGGATGCTTATCCAGCGACTACTTTTGGTGGGGAAGAGGAGAATGAGACAAATTACAGGGATTTGAAAAAGCGTTTTGCCAGTGAAGGGCAGGGCAACTGGGTGTGCTTGCCGTTGGTGCCTTGGGGGGCCACGCTTGATTCCGATGGGGAGAAGCGAGCGGTTCTGGAAAAGGGTAAGGATGGTTTGTATCGGCTGGAGGGACGCCGCGACGTGTATTCGGGAATCGCATCGGCTTATTATCCTGGTGATAAAGGGGGTGAGGAATTGAAACATACGGAATGGCGTTTTCGTCAGGGACAAATGGATGGAACGATGACGCTTTGGAACCAGGATGGAGAGGTGGTTCAACGCGGGCAGTGGGAAAAGGGTGAGCTCGTTGAAGAGGGGGTGAAAGACGCTAAAGGCTTGGAAGCGATCAAGGGGGCTGACGTAAGTCCTATTTCGGTGACTTTGTATCCTCCCTTGCGGCCTACCTTGAAGGACAGGCATTTCATGGGAACGGATACCGGGGGCAATGATATTTTGGCGCAGTTGTTTGGCGGTTGGCAGATTTTGCTGCAGGCCAATGTGATCTACTTGACGATCACTTATGCGATTGG